>JBARMB010000106.1:0-2297 GCA_049802235.1 Burkholderiales bacterium
CTGCAGGGCTTCGCACCCAGCGCCAGCGCGCGGGAACGCTCGAAGCCGGTAATGTCGTAATGGGGCGCGGTGGTCTTCGGCGGCCCCTGATAGGAAGCACGGTTTATGCCCAGCCGCGCCGCGAAACGGTGCAGTTCCTCGATATCATCCGCCAGCAGGTGGCACCATTTGAGCCCCTGCCAGTTCCAGATGGCGTCGTCGACATAAACCATGGGCATTTCTCGCGGAATTGGAGTGACGGAGCAAGGCCCCTTCGGCCATGCGACAGGGTAATCGGGTGAAGAAGTTCGTGACAAACGACTAAAGTGCTGAATCTGTCGTGATCCTCTGATTCGATTTGACGAGGACGCGATGGAAGCGGGGGTGGGGTTAGGGGCGCAGAGCGAAGCGCTTGTCTTTCAGGGGTGTTTTGCAGGGTTCCCGGATCCGCGGCAGCCCGGCAAGGTCATCTATCCGCTTCAAGAGGTCTTTTTGTTGTGTCTGCTCGCAGTGCTTGCGGGAGCGGAGGGCTTCGTCGATATCGCGCGGTTCGGCAAGCAGAAGATCGAGCTTCTTCGCCGGTTCCTGCCGTTCAAGAACGGGACGCCGTCGCACGACCAACTCGGCGACATTTTCGCGGTGCTCGACGCTGCGGAATTCCAGCGTCGCTTCGTCGCCTGGGTTGCCAAGGTGACCGGCGTATCGGCGGATGTGATCGCCATCGACGGCAAGACAGTGCGCCGTTCCTTCCACAAGAGACGAGGAAAGGCGGCGATCCACATGGTGTCCGCTTTCGCGGCGCGCCAGCGTCTTGTGCTCGGCCAGGTCAAAGTGGCGGATAAATCCAACGAGATCGTCGCCATCCCGGCGCTTCTCGATATGCTGGAGATCGAAGGCGCCGTCATCACCATCGACGCTATGGGCTGCCAGCGCGATATCGCCCAGAAAGTCCTCGACAAGAAGGCCGATTACGTCCTTGCCCTCAAAGGCAACCAGGGTTCGCTGCGCGAGGATGTCGAGTTGTTCGCGGCCGAGCAGAAGGAAAACGGCTTCAAGGACACCAAGATCACGCAGCATAAGACTGTCGATGCTGACCACGGCCGCATCGAGACGAGAACCTATACGGTGATCCACGACGTGGCTTGGCTGCAGAAACGCCACCAATGGCCGGGATTGCAAGGCGTCGTCATGGTCGAGAGCCAGCGCGAAATCCCCGGCCCAGGCCCGGGCGCCTACACCATCGAGCGCGAGACGCGCTTCTATATCACCTCGTTGCTCTGGACGGCCGCCCAACTCGGGCCGGCGATCCGAGCCCATTGGATGATCGAGAACGGCCTTCATTGGGTTCTGGATATGATTTTCCGCGACGACGAATGCCGCGTCCGCACCGATCACGCACCCGCCAACTTCACCACCATCAAGCACATGGCCCTCAACCTGATCCGAAGAGCGACCAGCAAAGATTCCATTCGCCTCCGCCGCAAAGTCGCAGCTTGGGATGACGACTACCTGGCAAGTCTAATTGCAGCTTGAATTTTTCACCCGATTCCCCTGATCAACTCAGCCTGCGACAGGGGCGCTCGCCTCGTTCAAAACGCACTACATTCCAAGTCGCGCAATGAATTCCAAGTCGCGGCATTCGATCCAGGGACGGAAACATGGCAGACAAAACTCTCGGATTTGTCGGCGTCGGCCGCATGGGCAGCCACATGGCACGGCGGCTGGTCGCGGCGGGCCGCAAGGTCGTCGTTTATGACGCCGACGCGCGCGCGCTGCAGCGGGCGGCCGAGCAGGGCGCGGGCGCCGCCCATTCGCCCGCCGACGTCGCCTCGCAGGCCGAGATCGTGCTGGTCAGTCTTCCGACCCCGGATATCGTCAAGTCCGTGGCGCTCTCCGCCAAGGAGGGGCTCATCGCCGGCAGCAGGATCAAGATCTTCATCGACCTTTCCACAACCGGCCCGCGTGTCGCGAACGAGGTCGCTGCAGGTCTCGACGAGAAGGGCATCGTCGCCGTCGATGCACCGGTCAGCGGCGGCCCGGCCGGCGCCGAGAAGGGCACGCTTGCGGTCATGGTGTCGGGTCCGAAGCAACTGGCCGATGAACTGACGCCCATCCTCAGCGTCATCGGCAAGGTGTTCTGGGTCGGCGAGACGCCCGGCCTCGGCCAGACCATGAAGCTCTGCAACAACCTGCTGTCCGCCACCGCCATCACCATCACGTCCGAGGCGCTGGTGCTGGGCACCAAGGCGGGGCTCGATCCGGCGGTCATGCTCGACGTCATCAACGCCGGCAGCGGCCGGAATACGGCGACCGCGGAC
>JBARMB010000107.1:0-210324 GCA_049802235.1 Burkholderiales bacterium
TATGGCGAAGGGGGTTTTGGTTGGTGAGGTAACGCTTGTCCAATCACCCCTTGAAGATTGGCTAGACGTAAGAAACGGAATCTTGGTCGAGACAGGCGTCCTAGTTACACGAGCGAGATCGTCAATAGACGCACTTCGGGCTCAATTGGTTGGAGTGGAACGAGACCTAGACATATGGGCCGAATGGCTGGCTAGAAATTCCAGTCCTGGCGGTTCGAAAATAAACGATGAACAATTAGCTCTTGGACGAGACATTACCGCTGGTCGAGAAAAGCTGAAAGTTGTTCGGCAGAGCAACGAATTTGAGCGTAAGAGAGCGGCGCACCTTCGCCAGCTCAAAGATGGTTTTCTCGGCGTTTGGTCCCAAGTCCATCCAAATATCTGCCCAACATGTGGAGATGATCACAGCAAAAGCGGAGGAATAGAAAAAGTAGTCGCAAATATACAAGCGGATACAGAAAGGCGACTTACCGACCTTGAGGGAGATGAGAAAAGTTTGTCCGAGCAACTCAAACTGCTCGAAAATCGGTTGGCTTCGCTTGGACTTTCTCCGATTGGCGATGATCGCCAGAGAGAACTGGAGAAGTTGCTCATTCCATTCTTGGGAAGCGATACGTTGAGAGCATGTTTGAGTAACCTAGAAAGTCGAACGGAATTGAAGCGAAGGGTGAGAGATGCTCAAACTTTGCCGGATGTTCCGGATGCTCTTGGCAAGGAAAGAATTTCCGACTCTGCCCAAAAACTCGCGGAGCAGGCATTAACTCTGGACTTGGAGGCGGAGCGTTTGTGGCCGTTACCTGAGCGATGGAAAAAGATCAGTAGTGCACTCAAGGACGGGTGCGATCAGATTGTGGCTGCGCATCTACCTGAGACGCTTCAGAAGCTTTGGTGGGAGGTGGCGGCCGCATTGACATCTGGACGTTGGAACCTGGCAGCGAAAGCCGAATTTCTACTAAAAACCCAAGGAAAGGTCATAGTCGGAATGAACGAGCGCCCCGACACTCCTGCGCGCTATCTTTTCAATCAAGCGGAACGGCATATTTTGGGAATGGCATGGTTTGTTGTCCGCTATCTCACATTCGGTAGATTTCAGCGCTCACTGATAGTTCTGGACGACCCCGCCCAAGAAATGGATCAAACGACGTTTCGGTCATTCGTGCGTTTCGCGCAAGCATTGCTTCGAATTCATGAGTACAGATCGATGGCATTGCAGATGGTGTTCTTTCTTCATCAAGAGGAGCGTGCTCTAGATCTCGCGCGAGGAACGATGGGGCGTTTCCTAATGCTGAATTGGCGTAAATCAATTGCGGAGGATCAGGCGGAGGACGTTTGGGAAGTTCGATTGAGGTCGGAAGGGTTTTGTGTTCGAAGCGCAACATCGTTGTTCGCCGCGGAAACGACCGCTAACGCGTGAGCACCCCCGATACGTCATTGCCTGTAGGCGATACTCCAGCTGAGGAGGGGTTGGACTGGTGGTGTGATGGTTGGTGGCGCGAAGCTAACTACAAGCTTCCGTACCCACCCAGCGAGATCGAGCGCTGCGTTGAATTGATCCGCCCGTTCTTCACGTCGCGGTGGCTCCATGAGGCGCTATCGGCAGATGGGAATCACGAACTGGCGAGGAGGCTAATTGATGGTCAAGGGTATCGAATGGCACTATTCATCGTGTCGACTGGGCGGATTTTTGAATTGCTCCGAGAGGTTGAAGGTTTTGAGCGAAAACTTAGTGAGCTAAAAGGGCCAAAGCACGCATCGACATACTTCGAATTAACGCTGGCATCCGCAATTGCGCGGTGGGGTGCGAAAGTGCGCTTTCCTCTGGAAGGAAAGTCAAAGCAAGCGGATCTAATTTGCGAGAATGCGAGCGGAAGTTTTGCTGTGGAGTGCAAACGACTAGGCGATGAGCGGTGGGAGATTTGGGAACAAGCACTGTTTAATCGACTAATGATGTCCTCTGCGACGCGTGATGACGGAGAAAACGTGACGCAAATTGAACTGAATCCGCGTCTGTCTGAACTCCGACTCGATGATGAGTTTTCTGATATCAATGAGCAACTGCTTGCGGAGTTCGAGCAGGAGATCGCTATCGGTTTGCAACGAGCCGTAGATTCCAATAGCTATGAGTGGAACTCGCTCGGAGGTCTGGGCCGCGTCCGAATGGCACTCAAAGGTGGGGGTGAGTACGGCTCAGTATCCGGATTTGAAATTTCTCCTACTGCGAAGTTGCGACGAATTCTCAGATATGGCGTGCTTGAAGCTGCCAGTCAACTTCCTTCGGATATTCCCGGTCTGATAGCCGTGTACTCGTACTATCTTCCGGATCCGAGCCTAGCGGCTATTGCGTTTAGGGCTATCTGTAAGGTGCGGCCGCATTTGATGTCGAAAATAGTTGCGCTAGTCGTCTTTCCGGGCGGGACCATATTCCATCACACTGATCCCATGATGTTCCTGAATCCGTATTCATCTTTCGATGCCGAGGCATCAAATCCCGTGCAAATGGTTCGTTCAGTCTACGGCCTGGCTTAGTGGGGTGCCATGTCGACAGGTCGAATAGCTATATTGCTTGACGCCAACGTAGCATTGCATTTCAAGCGCTGCGACCAAATTAGTTGGCAAGAACTGTGTGGCGTACCAGCTTCACTCGGTGTTGATCTTATAGTTTGCCCAACGTTCCTACGTGAACTTGAGAAGGTTCGAATAGAGCATCGCAGTGAAAGTATTCGGCGACGCGCGGCTGACGCATCGCGATGGGTCTCCGATTGTTTCAAGTCGAGTTCGGAGGCAGAAATCAGACCAAATGTCCGTTTGGTGTTCCACGAACGAGATCCGATCCCCGCAGATTTCACCAAATACAATCTGTCGGAGTTAGTTATTGACGATTGGCTGATTGCTACGGCTTTGGCTTACGTCGAAAGTTTCGGAATACCATTGAAAGTTGCGACGGCGGATGGTCCGCTACATTTGAAGTTGCGCTATCACCACTTGGAACCGGTGGTGTTGCTGGACGACCTCAGACTTCCCGCGGAGATTGATCCCCGGGACCAAGAATTGCGTGATCTGAGGCGAAAAGTCGCAGAGGAAGAGGCGAGAAGGCCGCTGCTTTCATTGGTATTTCCTGATGGCCGCAGCAGGCTTGAGCTCGCTAAGCCTCAGTCGCCACCGTTGGATCCAGCTGATGTATTTGTTCGCAAGTCAATGGAAAATTTGCGATCGGAGAACTCGAGGCTTGAGTACACGCCTTCCTTGCGACAACGCTCGATGTTGATGTTTCCTCCGTCCAAGTCTGACGTCGACAGATATAACGCGGAGTTGGAGAAGTTCTTCAAGGCGTATGAAAAGTATTCGCGGGCCACGTGGATCCATAAGGATTTCTTACGGAGAGCGGTTGAGGTTCGCCTGACTATTGTCAATTCAGGCCAATCCGTTGCGACAGATATTGATATTGAGATTCGTGTTCCAGACGATGTACAAGTATGGACACCAGACGAGGTCCCGGAGTCTGTCAGAGAGCCAAAACCGCCGCCGATTCCTGAGCCTGTACCTGCTATGGGGAACTTCAATATGCCCTCGTTCATTAGTGGGCATCACCTGCGAACATTTGACGATGCCCTTCGAGACGTGCAACCTTTGTCCCACTCCGGTCCCAACGTCGATGATGACCGAAGGTTGGTGAAATATTGGGTGAAAAAACTGAAGCATCATCGTCAACACGACTTCGATCCTTTCATTCTAGTGTTCGAGCATGGCGCAGCTTTCCAAAATTTCAATTGTTCCATTGAGATCCACTCGGCGGAGATGACGGCTGTAGAGAGCGGACGGCTCGATTTTATTTGCAATGAATGAAAGTGGGAGAAATATCCTCGTAGGAGAGACGTATGAGCGAATTTCGAGATGATCATCGAGGGCATACGATCTTTCCGCACGCAAGTGGCCCGTCAACTGGTCCCTTCGTCGGTTCATATTCAGCGTGGAGAATTGAACCTAACAACTCCTATCGAGCAGTAGTCCAGGGAACGGTGCCAGGCACATTTCAAAGCGTAGAAAAGGCGCATGCGGCTGCAATTGACGAAGCGCGACGCTGCTTGGACGCTGTATTGGATCGGAAGTAGAGCGGTACGGGAGATCGAGGGAGAAGCCGTTACAGGGGCGACACTGCTATAATCTGCCCTCGCAATTAGACCCCTCCAAGCTGGTTGAAGCCGGCTTTTTTTGTTTCTGGAACTCCAGTGATCGTCGCCTCCAACATCGCCATGCAGTTCGGGGCCAAGCCCCTTTTCTCGGACGCTTCCGTGAAGTTCGGCGGCGGAAACCGCCATGGCCTGATCGGCGCCAACGGCTGCGGCAAGTCCACTTTCATGAAGATCCTCCGCGGGGAGCTTGAGCCCTCCGCGGGGACCGTGGCGATCGGTTCCAATTGATAGACGACCAGAAGCCGACGCGCGCCATCGTGGCGGCGGTGCAGCTCTCAAGCGTGAGCGACGCCGAGTTCGAGGCGTCGCTGACCGAGTTGCGCCAGCTCGCGAAGACGCTGGGGTTCGAGGTCGTCGGCACGTTCACGCAGAAGCGCGCCGGGTTCGACTCGACGGCGTACTTCGGAACCGGCAAGCGCGAGGAACTGCGCCTCATGCGCGAGCAGGACGCCGCCGACGTCATCCTCATCGACCACGAGATCTCCCCCTCGCAGGCGCACAACCTGGAGAAGGAGGTCGGCTGCGAGGTGATGGACCGCACCATGGTCATCCTCGAAATCTTTCACCGCCACGCGAGCTCGCGCTTCGCGCGCGCGCAGGTCGAGATCGCGCGCCTCGGCTACATGGCGCCGCGCCTGCGCGAAGCCGCCAAGGAGGCCGGGCCGAAGGACCGGGGGCGCAGCGGCACCGGCGGCCGCAGCGGCGGCGAGTCGCACGGCGAGCTCGACCGGCGCAAGATCCGCGACCGCATCGCCGAGCTGCAGCAGGAGCTCGACGGCATGGGCCTCGAGCGCAGGACGCAGCGCGAGCGGCGGAGCGAGCGCGAGGGCCTCGCCCGCGTGGCGCTCGTCGGCTACACGAATGCGGGCAAGTCCACCCTGATGCGCGCGCTCACCGGGAGCGAGGCGCTGGTCGCGGACAAGCTCTTCGCGACGCTCGACACCACGGTGCGGGCGCTCTACCCCGAGACCGTCCCGCGCGTGCTGGTGAGCGACACGGTCGGCTTCATCAAGAACCTGCCGCACGGGCTGGTCGCCTCGTTCAAGTCGACGCTCGACGAGGCGCTCGAGGCGTCGCTCCTCGTCCACGTGGTCGATGCGAGCGATGCCGGGTTCGAGCGCCAGCTCGCGGTGACCGATGAAGTGCTCGACGAGATCGGCGCGCGGGACGTGCCGCGGCTGCTCGTCTTCAACAAGATCGACCGCGCCGGCGACGCCGCAGTCCAGGCCGAACGCGAAGCGGCGCTCTGCGCGCGCTACCCCGGCTGCGTCGTGATGAGCGCGAAGCGGGAGGGCGACGTCGCCCGGCTGCGCGAGGCGATCGTCGCGTTCTTCGAGCGGCGCCTGGTCGAGGCCGAGCTCTTCCTTCCCTGGTCGGCGCAGAACCTGCGCGGGCAGATCTTCGCCACCTGCACGGTGCTGGAGGAGCACGCCGATGCCGAGGGCGCGTTCCTGCGCGTGCGCGGCGAGCCCGCGGCCGTGGCGCGCCTGCGCGAGCAATTGGGCGAGGCCGCTGTAATTCGCCCCCGCGCTTAGTCCCGATCCAGGCTGGCGGAGCCCGGCCGGGCGGTGAGGCGCTTCCGCGTCCAGCGCGGAGTGCGTATGATTCACCGGAGAACAGGGCGCCAAGGAGGTGAACGATGGAAGTCTTCCCGGGAGTTTCGGTGGACGCGGGGGTGCGGTTCGGAAAGCCATGCATCGCCGGCACCCGCATGGACGTCGCCACGGTGGTCGCGGCGCTTGGGGCCGGTGAGAGCTACGCGGATGTGGAACGCGATTACCGCCTGACCCACGAACAGGTTCTGACCGCGCTGCGCTATGCCGCCCACGTGGCGGCGCACCTGCCTCCCGCGGTGAAGGCCGCGTGAAGGTATTGCTCGACGAGAACTTCCCGCTTCCCCTCTACCACCGGCTCCGTGAAGCCGGGCACGACGCCGAGCACATCATTGTCCTCGGGCAACGCGGGATTCCGGACTCGGCCATCCGGCAACGGCTGATGGCGGAAGAACTCGTGTTCCTCACCCACGACACCGAGTTCGAGGATCTGCCCGCCGACTATCGCGCGCAGGTGGTGATCTCCCGCGTTCCGCAGCGGCTTCCTACGGCGCGACGCGTGGAGATATGGTTCGGCGCGCTCGAAGGGTTCCTCAAGACGAAACCCGCGGGACGGCTCTTCGATCTGCTTGAGACCGGGCAGATCGTCGCGTGGACGAGGCGCGAGAACCGATAGGCGAGGCCGTTGCGGATGCCGCGGTGGCGGCGACGCCGCTGCAATCCGCCCTCGCTTTAGTCCAAATCCAAGCTGGCTGAGGCCGGCTTTTTTGTTTCTGGAACCCTCGTGATCGTCGCCTCCGGCATCGCCATGCAGTTCGGGGCCAGGCCCCTTTTCTCGGACGTCTCCGCGAAGTTCGGCGTCATCAGCACAGTGTCGCGGAGCGGAGTAGCATTGTGCCTATGAGAGTTACCACCGGAAAAGTCATCGAAGGCAAGGTGGTTGTCGAGGGCCTCCCCTTGGACGAAGGGGCCGTCGTGACCGTACTTGCGCGTGAGGCGGAAGAAACCTTCCGCCTATCGCCGGAGGAGGAAGCGGAACTCCTTCTGTCAATCGAAGAGGCCGATCGCGGGGAAACGGTGTCCTTGGAAGAAGTCCTCGAGAAGCTCCCTGGCCCCCGGCCTTGACGGCAGAATTCGGCCTTCGGCTAACCCGTCGCGCCGAACGCCATATTCAACGGGCGGCGGAGTGGTGGGAGTTGAATCGCCCCCTCGCACCCGGCGCCATAAAGCTCGAGGTGAAAGAGGCGTGTGAACTTCTTCAGTCTCAGCCGGGGATTGGTGCCCGCGCCATAGATACCAGCTGGTGTACGTCGGTTTCATCTGAGTCGCATTCACCACTTTCTTTACTACCGGATTCGAGGTGGCACGGTCGAAGTGCTCGCCTTGTGGCACACGAGTCGTGGTCGTGGCCCAGAACTTTGAGTGCGGAGAGACGACGCCGAACCAACCATTCGAGACCGACCTTCGCAAGCGGGCTTCGCCCGCCCGTTCGGCGCGGCGTCCGTGATCGGAAGCAGCGGCCGGCGAGGCTGCTATAATCCGCCCTCGCTTTAGTCCCAATCCAAGCTGGCTGAGGCCGGCTTTTTTGTTTCTGGAACCCCTCAAGTGATCGTCGCCTCCGGCATTGCCATGCAGTTCGGGGCCAGGCCCCTGTTCTCCGACGTCTCCGTCAAGTTCGGCGGCGGAAACCGCTATGGCCTGATCGGCGCCAACGGCTGCGGCAAGTCCACGTTCATGAAGATCCTGGGCGGCGAGCTCGAGCCCTCGGCGGGGTCGGTGGCGATCGACGCCAACGAGCGGGTGGGCAGGCTGCGCCAGGACCAGTTCGCGTACGAAGACGAGCGCGTGCTCGACGTGGTGCTGATGGGCCACGCCGGGATGTGGAAGGCGATGCAGGAGCGCGACGCGATCTACGCCGACCCCGAATCCGGCGACGAGGAGTTCCTGCACGCGGCGGAGCTCGAGGCGAAGTACGCGGAGTACGGCGGCTACACGGCCGAGGCGCGCGCGGGCGAGCTGCTGCTCGGCCTCGGCGTGCCGACCTCGCAGCATGACGGGCCGATGAGCGCGGTGGCGCCGGGCTGGAAGCTGCGCGTGCTGCTCGCGCAGGCGCTCTTCGGCGACCCGGACATCCTCTTGCTCGATGAGCCGACCAACAACCTCGACATCAACAGCATCCGCTGGCTGGAGGACGTGCTCAACCAGAAGACGAGCACCATGGTCATCATCTCGCACGACCGGCACTTCCTCTCCGCCGTCTGCACCCACATGGCGGACGTCGACTACGGCGGCATCAAGGTCTACCCGGGCAACTACGACGACTACATGGAAGCGTCCACGCTGGCGAAACAGCAGCAGCAGAACGCCAACGCGCGCGCCAAGGACCGCATCTCCGACCTCGAGGAATTCGTGCGGCGCTTCCGCGCGCACAAGGCCAAGGCGCGCCAGGCGACGTCGCGCATGAAGCAGATCGAGAAACTCAAGGTGGAGGACGTGAAGCCCTCCAGCCGGCAGTACCCGTTCATCCGCTTCATCGTCGACCCGAAAGAGGCGCTGCACCGGCTCGCCGTCGAAGCGAAGGGGCTGGCGATGGGCTACGGGACGGGCAGGCTTCTCTTCGAGAAGCTCGACCTGTCGATCGAGGCCGGCGAGAAGGTGGCGATCATCGGGCCCAACGGCATCGGCAAGACCACGCTGCTGCGCTGCCTCGTGGACGGCGCGGCCGCCGGCGGCCTGCCGCGGGACTCAGGCAGCATCAAGTGGGCGGAGAAGGCGCGCCTCGGCTACTGGCCGCAGGATCCGGCGGACGAATTCAAGGGCGACGAGATGCTGGCCGAGTGGCTCGGCCGCTGGCGCCGCAAGGATCCTGGTGATGAAATGCGGCAGGACGACCAGATCGTGCGCGCGACCCTGGGGCAGCTGCTGTTCTCCGGCGACGAGCAGAAGAAGTCGCTCAAGGTGATCTCGGGCGGCGAGGGGCAGCGCATGATGATCGCCAAGCTGGTGCTGCAGATGCCGAACGTGATGCTGCTCGATGAGCCGACCAACCACCTCGACATGGAATCCATCGAGTCGCTCAACACCGCGCTCGACAAGTACACCGGCACGCTCGTCTTCGTCTCGCACGACCGCGAGTTCGTCGCCTCGCTCGCCACGCGCATCATCGAGCTCCGGCCCGGCGCCTCGGGCGGAGCGGCAACGGTGGCGGATTTCCGCGGCAGCTACGAGGATTACCTCGCTGGAGCGGGCGCGGCGCTGGCTGCCGCTTGACGTCGCATTGACAATGCGCTTCGATGTAAGTACAGTAATTACATGAAACGCGATTCCCTCCCCACACCCCGGAAGAGCCCGGCGAAGGTCGAATTGAAGGTCGTCCGGATCGGAAACTCGCGCGGCGTGCGGCTGCCCAAGGCCGTGCTGGAGCGCTATGAAATCAAGGACGCTCTGGTCCTGGAGGCCCGGGAAGAGGGGCTTCTGCTGCGCGGGAAGAAGGACAAGCGCCTGACCTGGGAGGAAACGTATCGGGAGACGGCGCGCGAGAAGGAGGACTGGAGCGATCTCGACGCGACGATGGCGGACGGGATCGAGCCCGGGGAAAAGTGGTGAAGCGCCCGGTCGGGCGCTACGGCGTGTATCTCGCCGACCTCGACCCCGCGCGCGGCCGCGAGATCGCCAAGACCCGGCCGGTCGTGGTGGTGAGCCGGGACGACATGAACCGGTTTCTCGATACCGTGGTGGTGTGCCCGCTGACAACGAAGCTTCATCCGCGCTGGCGAAGCCGGGTGCAGACGGTTTGCGCGGGTCGCAAGGCCGAGATCGCGGTGGATCAGATCCGCACGATCACCAAGGAGAGGCTCGGGCGGCGGCTGGACGAGCTGGAGCCCGCGACCGCGATGCTGCTGCGTCGCCTGATCACCGAGATGTACGGCGAGTAGGAGATGGCATCGCCACGGGAATTCAGGGAAACGCTCGCGGGCGCAAGCGCGGCGCTGGCTGCCGCTTAACGAGTGGCGGAGGCGGCGCGCCTGCCGCCGCGGCGCCCCCTGTCGTAAGTCCACGAGATTCTGCTTCGACACCTTCGCCCGGCCGGCGGTACCGATGTCGAACATTGTCTGGAGCGCGTTCGAGGTGTAGTCTTGCGGCCATGGGCAATTTTCTGGAAATCGAGTCTGCCGCGCGGCGCCTCAGTGCCGAGGAGCGGCGGCGATTGCTGCTGTCCCTTGCGGCGAGCCTGCGCGAGGAGGGGCGCCCTTTGCCGGCGCCGCGCAGCTTTACACCCGCGGAAATCGAAGCCTGGATCAAGGAGGATGAGCGCGATCTCGCCGCGTACCGCAGCGGGTCGTGAATGTTTTTCTGGATTCGAGCGTGCTGCTCGCCGCATGCGGCAGTTCAGCCGGGGCATAGCGAGCGGTCATCGACGCTGCTTCCGCGCAGGGCTGGAGCCTGCTCACGAGCAGTTACGTACTAGCCGAAGTCGAAGCGAACCTGTCGGCGCTTCCCGCCGGCGCATCAGACAACTGGACGCAGCTCCGAACGAAACTCGATACAGTTCCGGACGTGCTGACCTTCGAGTGGCCCGTGGTGTTTGCGCCGGCGCGCGACCGGCCGATCCTGTTCACGGCTTCGGCGTGGGCGGAAGTGCTGCTGACGCTCGACCGGCGCGATTTCGCCGATCTCTTGGGAACGTCTTTCTACGGGCTCGCGATACTGAAGCCCGGTGATTTCCTGCAAAGAGAGCGCACCACCGGCAGACTGGCCGGGCGGGCCTGACCGCGAGATCGTCTCGTCGCTCGCCGCGCGCATCATCGAGCTCCGGCCCGGCGCCTCGGGCGGAGCGGCAACGGTGGTGGATTTCCGCGGCAGCTACGACGATTACCTCGCTGGAGCGGGCGCGGCGCAGCGGGCCGCGCAGCGCTCCTCAGAATGAGAACGCTTGCCGCTCCTGGGCCGCGGCGAGCAGCGCCGAGGCGCCCATCCACTCGGCGTTCGGAAGGATATTCTCGTCGGTCACGCCGTGTGTCTTGCCGCAGGGCGGGCACACGCCGACCCGGCCGCCGTTCTCGGTGAAGATCTTGAGCAGCTCGGCAACCGGCGGAAAACTCTTCGGGATGAGCCCGTCGGCGGCGCCGCGCCTGCCGAGGCTTGCGCCCTCGGCGGTGAGCCAAAGCAGCACGTCCGCGCCGGCCGCGAGCGCGTTGTTGGCGAGCACGAAAGGCGTGGCGACCCGGTCCGGGTCGCTCTTATAGTGAGTGACGGTGAAAAGATACTTGAGTTGCTGTTTTGACATGGTCTGGTTCCTCCTTTGAAGTTGAACTGCCTGGAATGTTCTTCGTGGCTTCTGGAAGCGCCTTGCGCGCGGTCTGTGCCGCGCGTCCGGTGCACCGCGTAGTTTTAGGCTGGCACTCCTACTTCCTGACGACGATGTCGGCTTTCGTGGTGCCGACGATATCAAACAGCTCCTTCTGCTCAGCCGCGGGGACCTTGAATTTGTCCAGGGATTTCTTGAACTCCCTGGCCATCACGCCCCACTCTTTCTCGCTGATGTTCAAATGAGCGTGGGATTCCTTCATCGCCTTTCCGGTGTACTTGCATGGCCCACCGGTCACCCCACAGACCATCTGAGATACCTGGAACTTAAGGTAAGGCGCCGGAGAGCTTTTCCGGCCGGCGTTAATGGCGGGATTCCTGTTCAACTGCTTATTCGCCACGAGCCGGTTGATGAAGTCATCGACGACGACCGTGATGCCTTTCAGGCCGCCCAACCGGTCGTAAAGGGATTTCTGGGCGCCGGGCTGTTGCGCCGAGACGACCGGCGCGAAAGAGTTACCCAACATGAGCGCTGCAGATAACAGGGCCATTCGCAAACTATTCATTTGTTTTCCTTTACCGGTTCTTTGGCTCAATGATCTGACACGCTGCCATGGAGCCCTGAACATGGCAGCCTGACTACTTCTTGACCGCCCGGATCGAAACGCTCTTCACGCCATACTTCCGCGTCGCGCCCTGGGCATTGGTCGAGATGAACCGGTACTCCGGATTGTCCTTCACCTCCGTCACGCGGAGGCCGGCGGACTCGATCGCCGCCACGTAGTCATCGACCTGCATCGCGCCGCCGATGCAAGCGGCCCACAGCGTCGCGTCGCACGTGATGCCCTGCGGCAGCTGGACCCCGGTGACGATGTCGGCAAGCGCGAGCCGGCCGCCCGGCCTCAGGATGCGCGCAACCTCAAGGAACACCTTCTCCTTTTCGGGCGCGAGGTTGATCACGCCGTTGCTGATGACCGCGTCGCAACCGCCAGTCGGCAGCCCGGTCGACTCGATATGGCCCTTGCGATAGCTGACGTTCCCGAATCCGGCCGCGGCGCGCAGCCGCTCGGCTTTAGCGAGCTGCTCGTCGGTCATATCGACGCCGATCACGGCACCGGCCGGCCCGACCTTGAGCGCAGCGATGAAGCTGTCCATCCCGGAGCCGCTGCCGAAGTCGACGACCTTCTCACCGGGCTCGAGCGCCGCCAGATCGAAGTAATAGCCCACGCCGGCGAACGAGTCGATCGCCTCGCCCGGAATCGCATCGAGGTCGGCCGGAGCGTAGCCGAGCCGCTCGGCAAGCACCCGCCCCATCTCGAAGTGGAACTCGCCGTTCGGATCGAGCGCGACGTCGCGGTACATCGCCTTCACTTTCTGCTCGAGCGCGACGACGTCCACGCGTTTTACGAAATCTGCCGTGATGGCCATGACTAAATATTCCTTCCTTGATTGAAATCCTGTCGCGCTCCGGTTCGAGAGCGCCTTCATCACCCAAGACGCGTACGTGTCCGAAAAGGTTCCAGCGCATTCGCCGCTTGCGCGCGGCGTGTCCGGTCGGGTCAGGCGGCGACCGCCGCCGGTGCGAGGCGCGGCGAAGGCCGCCCGAATTCGGGAGACGGCCACTCGATGCTCAACTCGGCCGTCCTGAGCGCCGAAATGACGAGCGTTCCGGCGCGGTCCGCGACAAAGCGCTCGCCGGCACCGATAATGCGATCCGCACGGTCCTTGTGCTGGGTGATCCACAGCGAACCGGAACGCACCCGCACCATGAGGCCACACTGCGCGACGATCGCGAGCGGCTGCCGACGGCCGAGCGACAGACTGCCGGCGATCTGCCCCTCGGTGAGCGCACCGTCCTTCGCGACGGCGTTGGATCGGGCACCATGGTGGTGGGCAAGCGCGGTATTCTTGTGGCGGCCGACTGCGATAGCAGCAAACATGATAGAGATCTCCTTTGTCCTGCTGAGTGGCGCATCGAATTGACCACACCTTCATCGCCCAGGACGCATGTGCCCGCGAAACCGTTCCAGGCCGATGCGCGCGCGCACGGCCACCTGCGCCGAGCGGTGAACGCATGCGGCAAGTGCCTGGAACCGAATCACGGACTGCTGCGTCTCTGTAAAGAGGGGGCGTATGGCGATATCCAAGAAAACCTTTGAGAATCAGGTTATTGATCTTCTCGGCCGGATGCACGGCGTAGCCCGTCGCCTGACGCGAAACGACGCCGACGCGGAGGACCTCGTGGCCGAGACGGTCGCACGGGCCTGGCGGGCGCTGGACACCCTCGAACACGAAGCGGCGTTCCGCGGCTGGATCTTCAAGATCCTGCACAACACATTTCTCGACGAATGCCGCCGCCGCGGCGCGCGGCCGCAATTCGAGTCGTTCGGGTGCGAGGAGCCGGAGGAAGGGGAAGTGCAGTTCTCCATTTTCGAGCAGATGCATCAACCGTTCCTGCTCTGGTTCAGCAACCCGGAGCAGGAGTTTCTCGACAAGATTCTGCGCGACGATCTCGATCGTGCGCTCGCGACGCTTCCGGAGCACTACCGGATCGTGGTGATCCTCTCCGATCTGGAGGAGTTCAGCTACAGTGAGATTGCCACGACGCTGGCCGTGCCGGTGGGCACGGTGCGCTCGCGCCTGGCGCGCGCGCGCGGCGCGCTGCAGAAGATTCTCTGGCAGCAGGCAAGAGACATCGGGCTTTCGGCCGCACCGCCTGCGCGGCACGAGCATGAGGACGCCAGGGCGGATACGCCCCGTCCGGCAACTGCGCGGCAGGCGGCGCGCGCGAAGAAGGACAGTATGTCATGACAAAACACGAAATCGACTGCAAGCAGGCGCTGGATCAACTCTTCGAGTTCATCGACCAGGAACTGCCCGACGACAGGCGCGATGCAATGCAGCACCACCTGCACACCTGCAAGAGTTGCTTCTCGCGCTTCGAGTTCGAGCGGCGGCTCAAGGAAAAGCTCGGCGGGCTGGGCAAGGGGGAGACATCCCCGGACATCAGCGACCGCATCACGAAGCTGCTGAATAGCTTGTAACAACCAAGTAACAAGCGCTCCGGCGGGAGGGCGAACGCCCTCACCGACGTCCAACAATAAACGGGGCAATTATCAGGGGGAGATACCATGGTCGCAGTCTTCAGCGACAAGAAGGAATTCATCTTCAAGGCCGTCGCGGACATGTACACGGAGGTGGCCGCGCACCCGGAGAAGACCTTTCACTTCCCGACGGGCCGCCTCGCCTGCCTGTTCGTGGGCTACCCGGGCAGGCAACTCGACCTGATCCCGGCCAGCGCGGTGGAATCGTTCGCCGGAGTCGGGTATCCGTTCGCAACTGGCGCGATCCGCGAAGGTGACGTGATTCTCGATGTCGGCTCCGGGTCCGGTACCGACTCGCTGATCGCGAGCACTCTGACCGGCCCGCGCGGCAAGGTCTACGGACTCGACATGACTCCGGCGATGCTCGCCAAGCTGCGCCGGAACATCGCGGCGATGCGCGCGGAAAACGTCGAGCCTATCGATGGCAACGCGGAGGAGGTTCCGCTCCCGGACGCCTCGGTCGACGTGGTCACCAGCAACGGCGTGCTCAATCTGGTGCCGGACAAGCCGCGCGCCTTCGCCGAGATCGCGCGCCTGCTCAAGCCGGGCGGGCGACTGCAGATCTCGGATATCTCGCTTGCCAAGCCGATCTCGGAGAAATCTCGCGCCGACCCTAAGCTCTGGGCCGAATGCGTGGTCGGCGCGGTCGTCGAGGACGACTACGTCGCGATGCTGCGCGCGGCGGGGTTGAACGTGGAGGTGATCAGTCGTCTCGATTACTTTGCCGGCAGCGTGAGCCCGGACACGCGGCGCGTCGCCCACGGACTTGGCGCCCACACCGTCGTCATGCGGGGCAGGAAAGAATAGCGCAGGCTGTGGGCTGCACGGTCATATCAGCTCGAGGTACGCGCCGTTTTTTCCGTCCGGCGGCGCCACCACCATATCGCCGCGCCGGCCATCACCAGCGCCGCAATGAGAATCTCCTCGTAGCGCCTGAGGTCGCCCAGAACCAGCTCGAAGGCGTGCCCGAAGGCGTACCCGGCGAGCGTGACGGCGGTCGCCCATACGATTGCGCCGGCCAGGTCGAGGAAGAAAAAGCGCGCGAAGGGCACCTCGCTCATGCCGATCGCGATCGGCCCGACGGTGCGCAGGCCGTACAGAAACCGCAGCGACAGGATGATCGGCAGGTGATGGCGCTCGAGCAGCGCGTGGACCCGCGCCGCCCCCGGCGCGAGCCGCGGAAAGCGCGCCAGCAGCCGCGCGCCGCCGCGCCGCCCGAGCTGGAAATAGAACTGGTCGCCGATGAAGCTGCCGAGGACCGCGACGCCGATCACCAGCGGCAGGTTGAGGTGTCCGCGATGAGCGGCAAAGCCTCCGAGCAGGAGCAGCGTCTCGCCCTCGAGCAGCGCGCCGGCGAATACCGCGCCGTAGCCCCAGGTCTGGATCAGGTCGGCAAGATTCACGGACGCCTGGCGCCTGGGCGCGGGTCAGGCCCGGCCGCGCACCATGGCGACCTTGTCCTGCACGCGCACGTCGAAGCGCGCGACGTTGACGATCATGCGCTCGTGCGTGCCGTCGCCGATCGGCTCCTTCTCGTCGCGCACCGAGACGCGGAACACGATCGTGCGGCCGTCGACTTTCACCACCTCCACGTGCGCGTGGATGCGCATGCCCACGGGCGTCGCCGCGAAGTGGCGCACATCGAGCCGCGTGCCGAGAGATTGATGGCCTTCGGGCAGCAGGTGCTCGATCGCAGCGAGCGCGGCGGCCTCGATGACGTTGATCATCACCGGCGTCGCGAGCACGTGCACGCGGCCGCTGCCCACCCGCGGCGCGGTGTGCTCCTCGGCCACGAGAAGCTCGGCCGTGCCCTCGAGTCCGGGTTTCAGTTTGTCTGCTGCATTCATCGGACCCCCGGTCGATCGTCGAGCGCCCATGTCAGCGCCCGGAACATGATAACGCGGCACGCACGGGCGCTTCGTCGTCGAGGTGCACAAGGTGCGCGAGCGGCGGCCGATGCCCCGCTTGGCCGCAAGGCGGCCGGGTTTTTTCGTGTTGCGCGTTCAGCCGTGCTTCTTCATCGCCTCGAGCAGCGGCGTGATCAGATCCATCGGCACCGGAAAGACGATGGTCGAGGACTTGTCGCCGGCGATGTTGGTCAGGGTCTGCAGGTAACGCAGCTGCATTGCCTCGGCCTGCTGCGACAGGATCTTCGCCGCGGCGAGCAGCTTCTCCGAAGCCTGCAGCTCGCCTTCGGCGTGGATGACCTTGGCGCGGCGCTCGCGCTCGGCCTCGGCCTGGCGCGCGATCGCGCGCACCATCGTCTCGTTCAGGTCAACGTCCTTGATCTCGACGTTCGACACCTTGATGCCCCAGGTCTCGGTCTGGGCGTCCAGCGTTTTCTGAATGTCGAGGTTGAGCTGCTCGCGTTCGGCGAGCAGCTGGTCGAGTTCGTGTTTGCCGAGCACCGCCCGCAGCGTCGTCTGCGCCAGAAGGTTCGTGGCGTTGAGAAAGTCCGCCACCTGGATCACCGCTTTCTGCGGATCGACGACGCGGAAATACACCACGGCGTTCACTTTCACCGAGACGTTGTCGCGCGTGATCACGTCCTGCGGCGGAACGTCGAGCACCACGGTGCGCAGATCCATTTTCACCATCTGCTGGATCACCGGGATGAGGATGAACAATCCCGGCCCCTTCACCGCCCAGAAGCGCCCGAGCTGAAACACCACGCCGCGCTCGTACTCGCGCAGGATCCTGAGCGACCACGCGATCAGGATGACGACGAGAACAATTACGCCCAGACCGAAATTGAAAGCCATGATTAACCTCCGTCTCTGGATTCCGGAACCACGTCGAGCAACAGGCCGTCCATCGAGGCGACGCGCACGCGCTGTCCCGCCTTGAGCGGGGTCGCGCCGCGAATGCGCCAGGTCTCGCCGTGGACCCGCGCCCAGCCTTCGCGCTCGCAGTCCTCGAGCACTTCACCCGGGCTGCCGACCATTTCCTCGCGACCGCTTACGACCGGCCGCCTGCGCGCCTTGACCGCCATGCCGACCATGAAGAACAGGAACGCTGCGCTCGCCGCCGCGATCCCGAGCACCAGCGCAATCGGGACGCCGTAGCCGGGGATGTCGGTGTCGATGAGGATCACCGAGCCGATCACGAAGGCGATCACTCCGCCGACGCCGAGCGAGCCGTAGGCCGGAAAAAACAGCTCACCGATGCCGAAAGCGATGCCGAGCAGCATGAGCGCGAGCCCGGCGTAATTCACCGGCAGCATGTGGAACGCGTACAGCGCCGTGAGCACGCAGATCGCGCCGGCCACGCCCGGGAACACCAGACCCGGATTGTAGAACTCGAAGGCGAGCGCATAGATGCCCGCAAGAATGAGCATGTAGGCGAAGCTCGGATCGGTGATCACGGAAAGAAACCGGGTGCGCCAGTCGGCCTCGAGCGCCGTCGCGGCGACGTTGGCCGTGTGCAGCACGCGCTCGCCCCCCTGCACTTCGATCTTGCGGCCGTCGAGCCGCTCGAGCAACTGCGGCACGTCGTCGGCGACGAGATCGACGACGCGATCTTTCAGCGCGTCGTTCGCCGACAGGCTGACCGCCTGGCGCACCGCCTTCTCCGCCCAGTCGGCGTTGCGGCCGCGCATCTGTGCGAGTCCGCGGATGTACGCCGCGGCGTCGTTGACCTGCTTGCGCGTCATCGTGTTCGACGTGTCGGCGGCGTCCGTCTTCTTTCCCGACTTTCCGTCGGCCTTGCCCTCGCCCTCGCCGCCCGCCGAGGGCCCGCCGATCGCGACCGGCGTCGCCGCGCCCAGGTTGGTCGCGGGCGACATCGCGGCGATGTGGCTCGCGTAGAGGATGTAGGTTCCGGCGCTCGCCGCCCGGGCGCCCTTGGGCGCGACGAACGTCGCCACGGGAACGGGCGAGGCGAGAATGTCCTTGATGATCGCCCGCATCGAGATATCCAGCCCGCCGGGAGTGTCCATTTTCACGACCACGAGCTGCGCTTCCTCCCGCGCGGCGCGCTCGAGGCCGCGATGCACGTAATCCGCCGTGGCCGGCCCGATCGCGCCGTTGACCGTGAGCAGGATGACGGGCGCGTTCCCGGCCAGGGCCAGAGCAGCCCACAGCATGCACGGTACGAGCAGTGATTTGCGCCAGTGCAAGGGTCGTCTCCAACGCCGCGCTGCGCGATGAGCGGCCCCGGAATATGAGCGACCCGTGATTTGATGCCTTTGCGGCCGCTCCATCGCGCCGACGTAAAGCCGCACGCGCAGCGTGCCGGCATTTACGCAACTATATGCTCTTTCGCTAGCTTGCGCGTCGCAGCATGCGGCGGGCCGGAAACCCGCTGGACTTCGTCCGGAATTCGCAGTAACTTGCGCAAAACAAGAACAAGCCGCTTCCACTTCAATCAGGAGGAATCATGTCAGGAAAATCGCTTGCGTCTGTAACGGCCGTCGCTTTGCTGTGCGCCGCGCTTCCCGCCTCGGGCGCGAAGAGCGCGACGGACGGCAAGGCATTGGTCGAGGCCACCTGCAACAGCTGCCACCCGCTGTCCGCGCGCGTCGGCTCCGGCTACACCGCCAAGGGCTGGCACACGGTCATGCGCATGATGGTCAATCAGGGCGCGCCGGTTCCGAAGGACCAGCTTGCGGCAATGACGAATTATCTGATCAAGACTTACCCGGAAAAAGGCAAGCCTGCGGCCAAGGTGATCAAGGGGCCGGTGAAAGTGTCGATGAAGATCTGGCCGGCGCCCACGCCCGGGTCGCGGCCGCACGATCCGCTGGCGGCGTCCGACGGTTCGCTCTGGTACACCGGCCAGATGGCCAATGTGCTCGGCCGCGTCGAT
The DNA here is from genome assembly GCA_049802235.1 of Burkholderiales bacterium. Taxonomy (GTDB): domain Bacteria; phylum Pseudomonadota; class Gammaproteobacteria; order Burkholderiales; family SG8-39; genus VBDM01. The sequence continues at coordinate 18,961 of JBARMB010000107.1, forward strand.
CCGAAGACCGGCAAGATCAAGCAGTATCACCTCAAGACGGCCCACTCCGGGCCGCACGGCCTGATGGAGGACAAGGACGGGAACATCTGGTACACGGGAAACACCGGGGCGCTGGTCGGCAAGCTCAACCCGAAGACGGGCGAGGACACCGAGTACAGGATGCCGGACCCGGAGGCGAAAGATCCGCATACGCTGGTCTTCGACCAGGCCGGGATCCTGTGGTTTACCCTGCAGAACTCCAATCGCATCGGGCGGCTCGACCCGAAGACGGGCGAGATCAAGCTGCTCACGATGCCGACGCCGAAGTCGCGCCCCTACGGCATGGTGGTGAATTCCAAAGGCACCGTGTACATCGCCGAGTTCGGCACCAACAAGATCGGCAGCCTCGACCCGAAGACGCTGGCAGTGCGCGAGTACCCGTTGCCGGATCCGGGAGCGCGGCCACGGCGCATCGCGCTCACCAGCGACGACATCGTCTGGTACACCGACAACGTGCGCGGCTATCTCGGCAGGCTCGATCCCGCGACCGGCAAGGCGACCGAATGGCTGTCTCCGAGCGGGCCGAAATCCGAGCCCTACGGCATCTCGGTGATCCACGACATCGTCTGGTACAGCGAGTCCAATTCGACTCCGAATACCGTCGTGCGCTTCGACCCGAAGACCGGGAAATTCCAGAGCTGGCCGATCCCCGGCGGCGGCAATATCGTGCGCAACACCTCGGTCACGCGCGACGGCGACTTCATGCTGGCCAACAGCCTGGTCAATACCGTGACCCTGGTCAAAGTCCCGAAGTGAGGTCCGCGTAAACGCCGGCACGCCGCCGGCGTGCGGCTTTGCGTCTGCGCGATCGAACGCAAGCCATGGACGGGGTGGAGCCCCTCCACCCCGCCCGGGCGCCGTGCATCGCGCAACGAACAAACCTGCGGCGGAGACAATCCGCCGTTTTTCTTTTGGAGACTACGCCATGAATCAGGAACATTCGGAAGCAATTTCCTTATCCGGCTCGCGCCGCGACTTCCTTGCCGCCGCCGCGGCGACGCTCGCTGCCGCGTCGCTGCCTGCCGAAGATGCACGCGCGCAGAAGACCTCGCCGCAATCCGGCGCAACAGCGGAGGTGCTCGGAACCGAGCACTGGACGGCGAAGCGCACCGACGCAGGCGAAGTGAAGCTGTTCCTGTGGCGCAAACGGGCACGCGACGCGTCGGCGGCGGGACCGCGGCGCGGAACCGTGCTGTTCGTGCACGGCTCGTCGGTGCCCTCGACGCCGGTGTTCGATCTGCAGATTCCGGGGCGGCCGGAAGCCTCGACGATGGACACGTTCGCGCGCTACGGCTACGACACCTGGTGCGTGGACTGCGAAGGCTACGGCCGCTCGGACAAATGGCGTGCGGTGAATTCCGACGTCGCCTGCGGCGCGGACGATCTCGCCGCAGCGTCTGAAACCATCATGAAGCAGACCGGCGGGCAGAAGCTTCTCGTCTACGGCGCCTCCTCCGGCGCGCTGCGCGCCGGGCTGTTCGCGCAGCGCCATCCGGAGCGCGTTGCGCGGCTTGCCCTCGATGCGCTCGTCTACACCGGCGAAGGCAGCCCGACGCTCGCCAAGCGCAGGGAACGCCTGGCGCAGTACCGCGCGAGCAACCGGCGACCGATCGACCGCGCAATGATCCGCAGCATCTTCACGCGCGACCATCCCGACACCAGCGACCAGACCATCGTGGAAGCATTCGCCGACGCCGTGCTCGCCATCCAGACCGAGGTGCCGACCGGGACCTACCTGGACATGTCGGCCAATCTTCCGGTCGTGGACCCGGAGAAGATCACCGTACCCACGCTCATCATGCGCGGGCAGTACGACGGTATCGCCTCGTTCCAGGACATCGCCAACTTTTTCGCCAGGCTGCCGAATCCCGACAAGGAATTCAAGCTCATGCCCGGCATCGCCCACACCAGCACGCGCTCGAAGAACTGGGCCCTTGTCTATCACCTGATGGATGCGTACTTCAGCCAGCCGGCGCCGGTGTACGTCGGCTGATCGCGATGTCTGCAAAGCCGGTTGCCACCGCACCGCGCCTTCCCGCCGGGCGGCTGCGCGCCTTCGTCAAGGAGGCGTTTGCCGCCGCGGGGCTGCGCGCCCGGGACGCCACCACCTGCGCGGAACTGATGGTTCGGGCCGACCTGCTGGGCGCCGACGCCCACGGCGTATTCCGCCTGCCGCAGTATGTGCGGCGAATCCGGGCCGGCGGAGTCAACCCGAATCCCACGGTCCGGATTGCCCGCGAAGCCGCGGGCATGGCGCTGGTCGACGGCGACAACGGCATGGGCCACGTGGTGATGAGCTTCGCCGCGCGCACCGCGATCGAAAAAGCGAAGAGTGCTGGCGCCGCCTGGGTAGGCGTCAATCACAGCAATCACGCGGGGCCGGCGTCGCTGTACGCGGCGATGCCGCTCGAGCACGACATGATCGGGTTGTACCTCGCGGTGGGCAACGCCAACCACATGGCGCCCTGGGGCGGAATCGAACTGCTGCTCTCCACCAACCCGATCGCAGTGGCGGTACCCGCGCTCGAGGAAAATCCGGTGGTGCTCGACATGGCGACCTCGGTCGCCGCCTACGGCAAGGTGAAGACCGCCGCGCAGCGCGGCGAGACCATGCCCGAGGGCTGGATGATCGACCACTACGGCAAACCGCTCACCGACCCGAAGCGCGCCGCCGAAGGTCTGCTCGTGCCGATCGGCGGCTACAAGGGCTACGGCCTTGCACTCCTGATCGGTCTGCTCGCGGGAACGCTGAACGGCGCGGCCACGGGAAGCCAGACCATCGATTTCAACGCCGACGACACGACGGCCACCAACACCGGCCACGCGATCGTTGCGATCTCGCTCGCCGCGTTCGGCGAAGTCGCCGAGTTCAAGCGCCGCACGGACAAGGTCATCCGCGATATCCGGGCCTCGAGGCGGATGCCGGGCGTCGAGCGCATCTGGCTGCCGGGCGAGCAGAGCCGTGCAAAATTCGAGGAACGCTCGCGGCTCGGCATTCCGATGCCGGCACCATTGTTCGCGAGCCTGAACAAGCTCGCCGTGGAACTCAGGATCGCGGCGCTGGACGCATGATTGGAGTGCATAGACGACTCGAGGCTGCCCGATGAACCAAGAAGTCCGCACGGTCCTGATCTACGGCTATGGCGTCATGGGCGGCGGCGTGGCGAAAACTTTCGCCGACTCCGGCTTCACCACCATCGTAAAGAGCAGCCGCGCCGGCAAGTTGACCGGGCTGCCGGCGAACACCGCCGCGGTCGAACGCCTGCCGCAGCAGCCGCCCGACCTGGTGATCGAGTTCGTGCCCGAGGACGTGCGCGCCAAGCAGGCGGTGTACGCGGAAATCGAGGCGGCCTATCCGGGCGATGCGCCGTTGATTGCAACCGGCACTTCCGGGCTCGATCTGGTCGAGCTCGCGCGTACCCTGAAACGGCCGGAGCGCTTTCTCGGCCTGCATTACTTCATGCCGGCCGACGCGACGCCCGTGGTCGAGGTGATGGCGGGAATCGCGACGCCGCCCGCCGAAGTGGATCGCGTCGCCGAGGCGCTGCGGCGCACCGGCAAGGAACCGGTAGTGCTGTACAAGCCGATCGTCGGCTACCTCGTCAACCGCCTGCAGCACGCGATCCTGCACGAGGCCTACTACCTGATCGAAGCGGGCGTCGCCTCGGCCGCGGACATCGACCGCGCCGCGCGCCGCATGCTCGCGCCGCGCATGTGCCTGAACGGCCTGATCCAGCAGAAGGACCTCAGCGGCCTGAAGATCCACGCCGATGCGCAGCGCTCGATCGTGCCGCGCCTGTTCCACAACGGCGTACCGAGCCCGATGCTGCAGGCGATGGTGACGCGCGGCCAGACGGGACTGGCGGCGGGAAAAGGCTTTTACGACTGGAGCGACTGCGACGTCGAAGCGGTGCGCAGGCAGGCTTCGAGCCAGCTTGCGAAACTGCTCGAGTTCCTCGAGCGTGGCGCCGGGGATGCGGGGCCGCGCACGCAACCCAAGATACTCTAGCTCCGTTCCGGATGCTCGAGCGCGCCGGGGAAACCGTCCTCTCACGGCAGACGCTGCGACAGCAGCGCCTCGATTTCCTTCGCCACGGCGGGCTTCAGGCTGCCCTTGGCGATCGCGAGCGGAAGCGTGCGCAGGCTGAGGAGCCGATAGAGATCGAGCGATTCGGGCGCCTGCTCGGCGAGCGCCGCGAGGTGCTTGCGGATGGTGCCGACGTCGCCGCGCGCGACCGCGCTTCCCAGGCCGCCTGCAGTGCCGAGCTTCTCGACATTGTCGACCGTGCCGCGCAGCAGCGGCAGGAGCGCGGCGATCGCGTCTGCTTCCGCGACGCCCAGGCAGCGCCACAGCTTCACCGTCTCCTCGATCAGCGCGATGACGAAAGCCCCGACGAAATTCGCCGAAGCGTGATACAGCGCGCGGCTGCCGGGCGGCAGCCGCAAGGGCCGCGCGCCGAGCGAGCGCGCGAGCGCCTCCAGCTTTTCCATCAGCCCCTCGGGGCCGGCGAGCGCGATCGCCGCGCCGGCGAGCGAGTCGACCGACTCGCCCGGCTGCGCAAACATGTGCAGCGGGTGAAAGCCGCCTGCGAGCGCACCGTCATCGGACGCCTTCTTCAGCACATCGAGGTCGGCTGCGCCGCTGCAATGAACCACTGCGCCGCCTTTGCGCCAGCGGATGCTCGAGGCGACCGGCTGGATAGCGTCGTCTGCGACGGTGAGGAAAACGAGATCGGCGGCATCCGCGACCTGCTGCGGCGTGGCAACACGGCAGCCGGCAACGCGTTGCGCCAACGCCTGCGCCGAGGCCGCGCTGCGGCTTGCGACAGCGACGACTTCATGACCGGCGCGGGCAAGGCCGATAGCGAGCCCGGTACCGACCTTGCCCGCGCCGACGATGCCGATTTTCATGGGTAGGGATTCCCCTGGGTGGCATCATTCTAGGGCCGCTGTGCCGGGGCCGTGGGGTTTTCCGGCGCCGGTCGCAGACAGCCCGGCCGGCACGGCAGGTCCCAAGTCCACGAAAAAATCCTTCCTGAGAACAATGGGCTGGAGCCGAACGGCCCGCTATTCGTGTCAACCCGGCGAGGGCCGGGGCGTTATATGCACAGTATCTATGCAGGCAGATACTTCTTACCCATTGAAAAGGAAAAGGAATACCCATGAAAAAGCTGATCGCAGTACTGATTGCAGCCGCTTTCGCCGGCACGACCCTGAACGCTGTTGCACAAGCCCCGACGGCCGCTCCGGCCCAATCGGCACCGGCGGCTGCCCCGGCGAAGCCCGCCGGCGCGGATGCAAAAAAATCCAGCACCAAGAAGAAGACAGCCAAGGCCAGCACGAGCAAAAAGAAGAGCGCGAGCAAAGCCAAGAAGAAGGCCGAACCGAAGAGCTGAAGCGCTTCACGGCCCGCTTGACGGCGGGCTGTTGCTTCACCGGCAAAAAGGCGGGAATTCCCGCCTTTTTGCATTTATGGCGCCACGCACGCAGCGTGCACCCGCAGTCGAAGCCGGACCCGGTTTCGACTGCACGTCCGGACAAGTTAAAATCGTGCGCCGGATCGCATCGCCGGAAGCGGCGCCTGTTTTTTTCCGATTCCGACCCCACCTTCCCGCTATCTTCTTTTGCACCGAGACTGAAACCATGAAACGCATCTTTCTCTTCCTCGCCACCAACCTCGCCGTGGTGCTGTTGCTCTCGGTCATCCTGAACGCCCTGGGAGTCGACCAGTTCCTGACGGGGAGCGGGCTCAACGTCCGCATGCTGCTGGTCTTCTCGCTGATCGTCGGTTTCTCCGGCTCGATCTTCTCGCTGCTGATCTCCAAGCTCATGGCGAAATGGTCCACCGGCGCGCGCGTGATCGACGCTCCGGAAGGGGCGCACGAGCAGTGGCTGGTCGACACGGTGCGGCGCCTCGCCGACAAGGCCGGCATCGGCATGCCGGAAGTGGCGGTCTACGAGGGTGCGCCGAATGCCTTCGCCACCGGCGCATTCAGAAATTCGGCGCTCGTCGCCGTCTCCACGGGGCTGCTCGAATCGATGAGCCGGGAGGAGATCGAGGCGGTGCTGGGCCATGAAATCGCGCACGTCGCCAACGGCGACATGGTCACGCTCACCATCATCCAGGGCGTAGTCAACACCTTCGTCGTGTTCCTCGCGCGCGTCGTCGGCTACGCCGTGGACCGGGTGGTGTTTCGCACCGAGCGCGGGATCGGGCCGGGGTACTACATCACGGTGATCGTGTGCCAGATCGTGTTCAGCATTCTCGCCTCGATGATCGTCATGTGGTTTTCGCGCCGGCGGGAGTTCCGCGCCGACGCCGGTTCGGCGCAGTATCTCGGCTCGCCGCGCCCCATGATCGGCGCTCTCACGCGCCTGGGCAATCTGCAGGCGGGCGAGTTGCCGAAGTCGCTCGCGGCTTCGGGCATCAACGATGCGCCCGGCTGGACGGCGCTCTTTTCCAGCCATCCTCCGCTCGAAGAGCGCATCCGCGCCCTGCAGTCGCGCGCCGCCTGAGGCGCCTGCTCCCGCGCATCCGTCGCGGGAGCATCGCCACGGAGTACGCGAGGGCCGGCTCCTGCTGCCGGCACTCCGCGGCACGCAGTCCCGTCGGCATCCCGCGTGCCGAATCAACACCGCATCGACCTGCTCGCGGTGTCGGCCGCAATCGCCTTGCACGGTCCAGTTCGGGGGGCTAAACTGGTTTCACAACATCCAGCGCCACGCACGCACGTGGCCGCACATCACCCCAGGGAGGCTTCATGGCAACGATCAAATTTACCGTTGACGGCAAGACGGTGTCGGTCAATGCCGATCCGGGCATGCCGCTGCTGTACGCGCTGCGCGACGATCTGAAGATGAAAAATCCGCATTTCGGCTGCGGCCTGGCGCAGTGCGGCGCCTGCACCGTGCACTTGAACGGCGAGCCGGTGCGCTCCTGCGTGCTGCCGCTATCGGCCGCCAGGGGCAACCGCATCACCACCCTCCAGGGCCTGGGCACGCCGGAGAAGCCGCATCCGCTGCAGGCCGCCTTCGTCGAGGAGCAGGTGCCGCAATGCGGCTACTGCATCAACGGCTGGGTGATGACCGCCGCGGCGTTCCTGAAGAAGACTCCCAAGGCGACCGATGCGCAGATCCGCGAGGCGCTCGCCGGGCTGAAATGCCGCTGCGGCACGCATGTTTCGATCCTGCGCGCCATCAAGCGTGCCCAGCAGCAGATGGCATAGGGGGAGCCGTGAGCACGCACATCGATCTTTCTCTTTCCCGCCGCGAATTCCTCAAGGCCTCGGGCGCGCTGGTTGTCAGCGCCTCGATGCCCGGGCTCGCCTCCGAAGCGCTCGCGCAAGGCGCAGCCGCCGGCAAGCCGCCGCTGGTTCCCGAGGAGCTCGATTCCTGGGTCGCGGTGCTGCCCGACGGCAGTGTGTCGGCCTTTTTCGGCAAGATGGACATGGGTCAGTCGCTCGAGGTCGCGATCGCGCAGATCGTGGCCGACGAACTCGACGTCGCTTGCGAGCGCGTCAGCGTTTATATGGGCGACACTGCGACTTCCTGCAACCAGGGCGGCGCCTCGGGCAGTACCGGCATTCAGAGGGGCGCAAGGCCCCTGCGCAACGCCGCCGCCGAGGCTCGCCGCATCCTCCTCGAGCGCGCCTCGCAGCGCCTCGGCGTTGCGGCCGAGCAGCTCGGCGTCAGCGACGGCGTGGTAGCGGTTGCCGGCGACCCGGCGAGGCGCGCCACCTATGGCGAGCTGATCGGCCTTCGATACTTCAACTCGAAGCTCGAGTGGAACAAGCAGGTGGGCAACGCGATGGACGTCAAGGGCAAGGCCAAGCCCAAGTCGCCCTCCGAATACAAGGTGGTCGGCAAATCGTTCCGCCGCCGCGACGTGGCCGGCAAGGTTTTCCGCACCGCCGATTACGTCACCGACATCTCGCTGCCCGGGATGCTGCACGCGCGCGTTCTGCGCCCGCCGCGCGCGGCGTGCATCGCCGAGCGCGTGGACGAGAGCTCGGTCCGCTCGATTCGCGGCGCGCGCGTTATCCACGAAAAGAATTTCCTCGCCGTGGTCGCCCCCAGGGAGTGGGACGCGGTGCGCGCAGCGCAGATGCTGAAGGTGCAATGGTCGGCAGCGAAGGACCCGTTCCCGCCGATGGAAAAGCTGCACGATCACATCCGCGCCGCGAGCGTGCTCAAGCGCGAGGAGCCGGTGAAGAAAGGCGACGTGGACGGTGTCTTCAAGACCGCCGCGCGCGTCGTCGAAGCCGAGTACGAGTGGCCGTTCCAGTCGCACGCGAGCATGGGCCCGGCGTGCGCCGTCGCCGATGCGCGAAAGGACAGAGCCACTGTCTGGACCGGCTCGCAGAAGCCTCACTTTTCGCAATTGGGCGTGGCGAAGATTCTCGACATGCCGCCGGGACAGGTCCACGTCATCTGGGTTCCGGGCCCGGGCTCGTACGGCCGCAACGATGCCGGCGACGCTGCCATCGACGCGGCATTGCTTTCCAGACTGACCGGCAAACCCGTGCGCGTCCAGGGGATGCGCCGCGACGGCATCGCCTGGGACCCGAAAGGCCCGGCGAGCGTGCACCGCGCCCGCGCCGCGCTCGATGCCACCGGCAAGGTGATCGGCTACGAGTTCGTATCCAAAGGCTTCTCGCGCGCCAACATCGCCACCAACGAATCCGATCCGCGCGACAGCCTCGCCGGCATGGAACTCGGGATGCCGCCCAAGCCCAATCTCGGATTCGGCACGCCGGCCGAGAGCTACGGCTTCGACAACAAGCGGCTGGCGTGGGAAGTCATAGCGCCCCTCGTTGAGCGCTGCTCCCCGTTGCGCACGTCGCATTTGCGCGACCCGGTCGGGCCGGATGTCCATTTCGGCAGCGAGCAGTTCATCGACGAGCTCGCCGCCGCCACGGGCGAGGACCCGGTGGCGTTCCGGTTGAAATACGTCACTGCGCCGCGCGATGCCGCCGTCATCAGGGCGGCGGCCGAGAAAGCCGGCTGGCAGGCGCGGACTGCGCCGCGCGAGCGTACCGGCGAGGTGCTCACCGGGCGCGGCATCGCTTACGCGCAGCGCGGCGGCACGATCGTCGCGGTGGTAGCCGAGATCGAGGTCGATCCCGGCAGCGGCCGGATCTGGGGCAGGAAATTCACCGTGGCGCACGACTGCGGCCTCATCATCAACCCGGAAGGGCTGCGCTATACCATCGAGGGCAACGTGGTGCACGGACTCTCGCGCACGCTGTTCGAGGAAGTGCGCTTCGACCGCAACAGCGTGACCAGCGTCGACTGGTTGAGCTATCCGATCGTGGAGATGCGCGACGCGCCGGAGTCGATCGAGGTCGCGCTCATCGACCATCCCGAACTCGCGCCCACCGGCGCGGGCGAACCGACCATTCGATGCATCCCGGCGGCGGTGGCCAACGCGTTCTTCGATGCCACCGGTGTGCGGCTGCGGCACGCGCCGCTCTCGCCCGAGCGGGTCAAGGCGGCGCTCGCTCGCGCCTGAGCCGCTGCCCACGGCCAACCAAGCACAATCAAGACATGGAACCGATCCCGCACCTCGCGCTCGCCACGCTGGTTTTCCTCGCCACGCATTACGTCTCCAGCACGCCGCTGCGCGAGACGCTGGTCGAGGCGATCGGCGAGGGCGCGTACCTCGGCGCGTACGCGCTGGTCTCGTTCGTCACCATCGGCTGGATGATCTGGGCGTTCTACCGGGCGCCGTTCGAGCCGCTGTGGCAGGTGCCGGGACTGAAGCTGTGGCCGCTCTGGATCATGCCGATAGCGCTGGTGTTTGCAGCCTGCGGGCTGCTGTCGCGCAATCCATCGGCGGTGCGCCAGGGGGGCGCGCTGAAAACCATGGACGAGCCGCGCGGCATCCTGCGCGTCACGCGCCACCCGGTGATGTGGGGTCTGTCGCTGTGGGCGGCGGCGCACATCCTCGCGCGCGGCGACGCGGCTTCGCTGATTTTCTTCGGCGGATTTCTGCTGCTCGCGCTCCCGGGCACGGCGCTCATCGACGCGCGCAAGGCGGACACGCTCGGCGAGGACTGGACGCGCTTCGCCGCGGTCACCTCCAACGTGCCGTTCTGGGCGATCGTCGAGGGCAGGAACCGGTTCAGGCCCGGTGAAATCGGAGGGTGGAGAATCCTGGCCGGGCTGGCGCTGTATTTCGTGCTGCTGGTCCTGCACCCGTACCTGTTCGGGGCGAGACCTTACTAGGCCGGGCGATACCCCGTTCTCTCTCCGAGGGGGATATCGCCAGTCGGCCCGGCCGCTTACAATTGCGTTTCTCCCCCTTATAACCGAGATCATGACCAAAGAAGAACTGCAAGCGATCCCGAAACAGCCGGCATTCCCGGCCGGCAGCCTGACTGAGCGCCTCATTGCGGAAAAGCAGGGCCCGGTCGGCTGGCTCACTTTCAACAACCTTGCAAAGCGCAACGCCGTCTCCATCGACATGTGGGAGGCGATTCCGAAAGTGCTCGATCGCTTCGAGCAGGATCCGGCGATCCGCGTCATCGTTCTTGCGGGCGCCGGCGACAAGGCGTTCGTCTCCGGCGCCGACATCTCGCAGTACGAGAAGCAGCGCTCGAGCAGCCAGGACGTGCAATATTACGAGCAGATCGCGGAGGGCGCGCAGGAACGCCTGCAGAATTCCGACAAGGTGATCATCGCCACGATCCGCGGCTACTGCCTCGGCGCGGGCGTCAATATTTCGCTCACCTGCGATCTTCGCCTCGCGGCCGAAGATGCGAAATTCGGCGTGCCGGCCGCGAAGATCGGGCTCGGCTACCGCGCCTCCTCGGCGAAGAACATGGTGGATACGATCGGCGCGGCCCATACACGCGAGATGCTGATCACCGGGAGGCAGTTCAGCGCCGACGAAGCGAAGGCGATGGGCCTGGTGCACCGTGTCGCCCCGGCGGCCGGGCTGGAATCGCTGGCGCTGGATTATTGCGCCATGATCGCGGTCAACGCCCCGCTCACGATCCGGGCCAGCAAGCGCATCATCCGTGAGCTGCTCAAACGTCCGGCGGAGTTCGACGCGGCCGGCTGCACGGCGCTGGTGAAGCAATGCTTCGAGAGCCAGGACTACGCCGAAGGCCGGCGCGCATTCATGGAGAAAAGAAAGCCGGTGTTCCAGGGAAAATAGAACGCGCACTTCCCCTGCTCGTCGAGGAGGGGGAAACAATACAACGCAAAGGAGGAAAGCCATGAAGAAAATCATTGTCGCCACCATCGCGCTTGCCATGAGCGGGAGCGCGGCGGCGCAAGGCGCATTTCCAGGCAAACCCGTGACGATGGTGGTCGGCTTCGCGCCGGGTGGCGGCACCGACATCACCGCCCGCACCATCGCGAAGAAGCTCGGCGAGTATCTCGGCCAGAATGTCGTGGTCGAAAACCGCGCCGGCGCCGGCGGCAACATCGCCGCCGATTTCGTCGCCAAAGCCAATCCCGACGGCTACACCATCCTGCTCGGCAACGTCGGCTCGCTCGCCGTCGCGCCGCATCTCAATTCGAAGCTGCCGTACAACCCGCTGCGCGACCTCGCGCCGATCTCGATGGCGGTAGTGTTCGCCAATGTCCTCGTCGTGAACCCCTCGCTGCCGGCGACCACGCTGGCGGAGTACGTAAAGCTCGCCAACAGCAGGCCAGGGGGCATGCCCTACGGAACTTCGGGCATCGGCGGCGCCGGGCATCTTGCCGGCGAGCTCTTCAAGCTGACGGCGAAAACCAATTTGACGCACGTGCCCTACAAGGGCGGCGGGCCGGCGATGAGCGACCTGCTCGGCGGACAGATCCCGTCGCTGTTCGCCTCCGCGCCTTCCGCAGTCGGGCCCGTCAAGTCGGGCAGGATCCGCGCGCTCGCCACCACCGGCGCGAAGCGCTCGGCGTCCTTCCCCGAGGTGCCCACGATCGCCGAATCGGGGTACCCGGGCTACGAAGCCACCAACTGGTATGCGTTCGTCGCGCCGGCAAAAACTCCGAAGGAGATCATCGAGCGGCTGAATCGCGAAATCGTCAGGACGCTCAATACGCCGGAAACCCACGACCAGCTTCTCGGCCACGGCGAGGAGCCGAGCCCCTCGACGCCCGAGGAGCTGGCGAAGTACATTCAGCGCGAATACGAGACCTGGGGCCGGGTGGTCAAGGAAGCGAACATCCAGGCGAACTGACCTCCTTCCCGGTGCCCACGGGAGGAGCCCCGCGCTAGTCCATGCGAACCGCGATCTTCCCGAGGTGCGTGTCGGACTCCATGCAGGCTTTCGCCGCGGGGAGCTCGGCGAACGCGAACACGCGATCGATCACCGGCCGGATGCGGCCGTCGGCGATCAGCGGCAGGATGTCGGCGGTGAAGCCGCGCACGGTCGCCGCGCGCTGCTCGGCGTTGCGCAGCTTGTTCGAGACGCCGAAGAGCTTCAGGCGTTTCGAGTGCAACGCGTCGATGTCCATTTCAGCTTTCATCACGCCGTCCAGGTAGCCGACCGTCGCCAGCCTGCCCTCGAAGGCGAGGGCGCGAATGCACTCGGCGAACACCGAGCCGCCGACATTGTTGACGATGAGATCGGCGCCGCGGCCGCCGGTCGCCCGCATCACCTCCTCGCAGAAGTCGGCCGCGCGCGTGCGGATGCCGATGTCGAGGCCGAGCGCTTTCAGTTTTTCCAGCTTATCGGCCGAGCCGGAAGTGCCGATTACTTTCGCGCCCAGCGCCTTTGCCGTTTGCAGCGCCGCCACGCCCACGCCCGAGGACACGCCGGTGACGAGCAGCCATTCGCCGGCCTTGAGCTTGCCCTGGGCGATCAGCATGTCGTGCACCACCATGAACACCAGCGGAATGCACGCGGCCTCCTCCCAGGAAAGCTTTGGTGGAACCACGATCGCTTCGCGCGCGTCCATGATCCCGTACTCGGAAAATGCGCCGCCGCAGCGCCCCATGACGCGGTCGCCGGTCTTGAGCCCGCCGACTCCGGCGCCGAGCTTCGCGACTTCGCCCGCGCACTCGACCCCGGCGGGCTTCGCGGTGGCTGCCTTGGCATGCAGGCCGTAGCCGGCGAGGAGCTCGCCGCGGTTGAGCCCGGCAGCGCGAATGCGCACCAGCAGCTCGCCCGCTTTCGGCTCGGGCACGGGGATGTCGCGCAGCTCGATCGTCGTTTTCCCGGGCTCCGAGCGGATCCAGTACGATTTCATTTCATTGCCTCGCATGCAGTCGCGCCGTCATCCAGCGCAGGTAGAGGTTGTTCGCCATAAGAGAGCCTATCACGAGAGCCGCGCCGGCGAGCTCGATCGCCTCGAAGCGCGCGCCTTGCGCAAACCGGAAGCCGAAGGTCACAACCGGCATCAGATTCACCAGCAGCATGGTGTTGAGCGCGCCGATGATCTGATTGCCGGCGTTCCAGCACACCATCCCTATCACGATGCCGCCGAGCGTCAGGTAGACAAGCTCCCAGCCGATGGATGCGAGCGCCGCCGCACCCGGCACGCTGATTTTGCCCGTGGCCACGAGAGCCGCGGTGACGGCGAAGGTGCCGAGCGTACCGGGAATGAGCGTCAAGACGGTGAAGCGCAGCGCCGACCAGCCTCTGAAGCTTTCCATGGCCATGGTGTAGGCGATCCAGCAGGTTGAGCCGAGGAGCACCAGCAGATCGCCGGCGAGCTCGCCCTGGCCGAACATCAGCGCCGGATTGCCTTTGGTCACCACCGTGAGCACGCCGACGAAGGCGACCGCGACACAGGCGAGGGTGAAATTCGACGGTCGCCTGCCGCGCACCGCCCAGTCCGCAAGCGCGGTCATCGAGGGCTGCAACGCGACGATAATGACGGCGTGCTCGGGACGCGAGAGCGAGATGCCGAAAAACACCAGCACCGGCGAGCAGCACATGCCGATGAATCCGAACAGCATCGCCGGCCCGAACTTGCCGTAATAGCGCAGCGCCGAACCCCCTTCGCGCCACGCGAGCAGCAGCATGAGGAGGACCGTGCCGATGCCGTAGCGGATCGCGGTGACGTGGAACGGATCGACTATCGCGAAGGCATCCTTGGCGATCGGGAACTGCGCGCCCCACAGCACCACCGCCGCGAGAACCGCGGCGGCGCCCTGCGCGAACCGGGACTTCATGTCCGGCCCGTCCGGGCAACATCGCCCGCCGGCGGAAGGGATGACAACGGCCTGTTCAAGCAGAATCTTCGCGGTGCGCCGCCACGCGCATGCGCTCACCTCACCTCGAGCTTGTAAAAAATTCGCGGGGAAAAATTGAATGACCGCGCCATTATAGGAGCAGAACCGACGGCGGGGAAAACCGCTCTCGACGCGGGCGCCCCGAGGGATGCTAACATGGGCGATCAGGTTCCCCTCAAGAATGCACATGAATCCCGCGCGGCGCAATTTCCTGCGAGCCGGCGCCGGCGCGGTTGGAGCCCTGTTCATGCCCCACGGATCTTCCGCAGCAAACAGCCTGCTCGCGCGGCGCGTCCCGAAAACAGGAGAAGAAATTCCCGCGGTCGGGCTGGGCACCTGGCAGGTGTTCAACGTCGCCGGTGATGCAAAAGAAATGGCGCAGGCGAGAGAGACGCTCAAGGTCTTCATCGAGCTGGGCGGGCGCCTCGTCGACAGTTCGCCGATGTACGGCTCATCCGAATCGGTGACCGGGCAGCTCGCCGCCGAGCTCGGCGTGCAGGCGAAATTGTTTGTCGCCACCAAGGTCTGGACCAGCGGCAGGCAGGCGGGCATCCGCCAGATGGAGGACTCGATGAGAAAACTGCGCGTCGAGCGCCTCGACCTGATGCAGGTGCATAATCTCGTCGATGCGCAGACGCACTTGGCGACGCTGCGCGACTGGAAGAAATCCGGCCGCATCCGTTACCTCGGCGTCACGCATTACCATGCCGGGGCCCACGCCGATCTGGAAAGGATCCTCGAGCCGGGCGACATCGATTTCGTGCAGGTCAACTACTCGCTCGCCGAGCCCGCGGCCGAGCGGCGCCTGCTGCGCGTCGCCGCCGACAGCCGCACGGCGGTGATTGTCAACCGGCCGTTCGCCGAAGGCGCGATGTTCGGGCAGGTGAGGGGCAAGCCGCTGCCCGACTGGGCGAAGCACATCGGCTGCGCCAGTTGGGCGCAGTTCTTCCTGAAATGGATCCTCGGGCACCCGGCGGTGACCTGCGTCATCCCGGGAACGCGAAATCCGAAACACATCGCCGACAACCTCGGCGCCGCGTCGGACCCGCTGCCGGACGCGGCGACGCGCCGCCGGATGCGGGACTATTTCGCATCGCTGTAATCTGCCATGGCGGTGCGGCAGTCGTTGCATCCGGCGGTCATGGCCACGTAACGCCTCCGGGCCAACTGCTTCGCGCCGGGTGCAGCAGCCGATTTCGCTGCGTCCGCCGCGCCCATCCGACAGGCAGGCCGGGGCGAGTCAACAATCGCGTAAAATGCTCCCCAGGAAGAATTTCTTTCCCTCGGCATCTGCCCGCGGTCCGGCGCGGGGAAACCTGGCGTGCGCAACCTCCATCTCCTGATCCTCGTCTCGGTGCTGAACCACGTCGCCTTCGCAGGCTCGCGCGTGGCGGTGGCGCTGTACGCGATCAGCCTGCACGCATCGCCCTTCACCGTCGGCGTACTGATGGCGCTCTACGCGCTCCTGCCGATGCTGTTCGCGGTGACGGTCGGCCGGCTCACCGATCGCATCGGCGTGCGCCGCCCGATGCTCGCGGGGACGGTCGCGCTTGCTGCAAGCACGCTGGTTCCGTGGCTGTGGCCGGGCCTGACGGCGCTCTATTTCACCAGCACCCTGATCGGCACCAGCTTCATGCTGTATCACATCTCGGCGCAGAACATCATCGGCTACATGGGCAAGTCCGAAGACCGCGCCATGAATTTCAGCCTGCTTGCGCTCGGGTTCTCGGTCTCCGGGTTCACCGGGCCGATGCTGGCGGGATTCGCCATCGATCTCGCCGGATTCATGCCGACGTTCCTGGTCCTCGCCGCGTTTCCCCTCGCCCCGCTGGTGCTGCTCGCGCTCGGCAAGCCGCGTTTCCCGCGTCCTCCGGCGCCGCGCGTCGCCGACCATGCGAACCGCGGCATCGTCGGCCTTCTGCGCGAGGCCAAGCTGCGCCGCGTGTTCATCGTCAGCGGCCTGCTGTCGATGGCCTGGGACATGTTCGCCTTCGCCATACCGATCTACGGCTCGCGCATCGGGCTCTCGGCTTCGAGGATCGGGCTCATCCTGGGATCGTTCTCCGCCGCCACGTTTGCGATCCGCGTCGCCCTGCCGGCCCTGTCGCGCCGGGTCACTGCCTGGCCGCTGCTTACCGGGTCGCTGATCGCCTCGGGCGCGACTTTTTTCCTGTTCCCGCTGCTCCACGACGCGACACTGCTCATGGGACTCGCCTTTCTCCTCGGCCTGGGACTGGGCTGCTCGCAGCCGATGGTGATGTCGCTGCTGCACACCACCGCGCCGGAGGGGCGCGTGGGCGAGGCCGTGGGCATCCGCATCATGCTCGTCAACATGAGCCAGACCGGCATGCCGCTGCTGTTCGGCGCGCTCGGCGCGGCGCTCGGGATGGCACCGGTGTTCTGGGCCACCGCGGTGCTCCTCGGAGCGGGCGGCTACTACTCCGGGCGCCGCGCTCCCGCGTCCAGCCGGTAGAATCCGCCCATGGATCTCGCCGCATTGCGTCAGGAGTACATGCGCGCCGGCCTTGGCGAAAAGGACCTGGCGCGGGATCCTTTGACGCAGTTCGGCAAGTGGTTCGACGAGGCGCTGAAGTCCGGAGTCGCGCTGCCCAACGCGATGACGCTCGCGACCGCGACCCGCTCCGGCCGCCCCTCGGCGCGCGCGGTGCTCTTGAAGGGGTTCGATTCAAGCGGCTTTGTCTTCTATACGAACTACAACAGCCGCAAAGGGCGCGAGCTTGCGGAAAACCCGCTGGCGATGCTGTTGTTCTGCTGGGAGGAGCTGGAGCGCCAGGTGCGGATCGAAGGCCGCGTCGAGCGCGTGTCGGCGGCGGAATCGGATGCGTACTTCGCCGGCCGCCCCTTGGGCAGCCGGCTCTCGGCCATCGTCTCGCCGCAGAGCGAGCCGGTCGCGGACCGCGGCGTGCTGGAAACGAAATTGGAGGCGGCGGCGAAGACCCATCGCAACGATCCGCCGCGCCCGCCGCACTGGGGCGGCTATCGCGTCATTCCGGAGTGGTTCGAGTTCTGGCAGGGCCGCCAGGATCGCCTGCACGATCGCCTGTGCTACCGCCGCGAATCCGGCGACTGGAAAATCGAGCGGCTGGCGCCCTAGTCAAGATACAACCGAGCGCTTCAAAACTGGATCGCCGCACACGCGCGAGTGCCGGTTCCCCGGCGGCATTGCAAGTAAGCCGGGGCCGACACTCGCGGCGGCGCTGATCCGCGAAATGGTCAGTAGGACGGCTCGCGGCTGGCGACGATCTCGGTCCGTTGCTGAAGCGCCAGTTCGCCCAGACCGCTGTCCAGCTTTTCCCCCAGAACGTGATAGCCGGTTGCCACCCCTGACCGCTGGAATTCGGTCGCCGCGTAGCTGGGCGACAGGTTGCCGAGTCCGCTGTCGAGTTTTTCTCCCAGGACGGCGTAGCCGCTCGCCACCGCTGACCGCTGGAACTCGGTCGCCGCGTAGCCGGACGACAGGTCGCCTAGCCCGCTGTCGAGTTTTTCTCCCAGGACGGCGTAGCCGCTTGCCACCGCTGACCGCTGGAATTCGGTCGCCGCGTAGCCGGACGACAGGTCGCCGAGCCCGCTGTCGAGTTTTTCGCCCTGAACCAGGTTCGGCTGGCCACAAAAGGCCGCGGGGGAAAACAGAATCGCCGCGATTGAGGCACAAGTCACAACTTTACGCATGGTCATGGTAGTTCTCCTTTTCCTTTCAGTTGAAGTGACCGGTGTCGGTAGCACGACATCAACGACGATTAGTTGTCGGTCTTGATCCCGATGCCCGTCACCAAAATCACCACACCGGTCTATGAGCAAGACCGATGCCAGGAAAAATGAGAATTTTTACCCGCTTTTGACCCATCCTCTTACGCGAGCGCATTCAGCCACGCGGCCAGGCCGAGCGCATTGAGATCGATGTCCATGCCGAACACTTCCAGGATTTTCTCCCGCGGCAGGCGCCAGCCGTAGCGCCCGGCCTCGCCGAGCACGAGCCGCGTCACGCCCACCTTGAGCCGCTGGTGGCGCTCGGGGCCGGCGTCTTTCTCCTTGAGCGCAAGCTCGCGGTGCGCGTCGATCAAACGGTGCAGGTCGGCGCCGAGCCGCGGCACGTCGCGCACCTGGCTGTAATGCGTCACGTAAATCGCCGCGGGCTTGAAGCCCAGCATCAGATCGACCGAACGGTGATGAGCCTCCGGATCCCACTGCACCGGGCTCGTCGTGGGGAACACGAATTGCCTGCCGTCCATGTCGATCTCGCGGTAGGACAGGCCGAAGGTGTCGCCGGCGAAGATTTGTCCCGATTTCGAATCGCGCACGCAGACCTGGTGCCGTGCGTGCCCCGGCGTATCGTAGAACGCGAACTCGCGCCCGGCGAGGCGGATCGAGGTTTCGTGCGGCGTCTCGACGATGCGCGCCTTCGGCACCGGCAGGATGTTGCCGTAGAAGCGCCGCGCCGCTTCCTCCCCGTACACGACGATGGTGCCCTCGATCAGCTTTGCCGGATCGATCATGTGGCGCACGCCGCGCGGGTGCACCGTGAGCCGCGCATTCGGCAGTCGCGTCATCAGCAGCCCCGCGCCGCCGGCGTGGTCGAGATGGATGTGGGTGAGGATGAGGTAGTCGACGTCCTCGGGGGCGAGCCCCTTGTCGCGCAGCGCCTCGATCACGACGGGCACCGAGTCGTTGGTGCCGGCGTCGATGACGGCGACGCGCCCGCTCTCGACGATGAAGTGGATGGCGGTCTGCTGCGGCCGGATCAAGCCCGAGTCGACGCTGCTGATGCCGTGTTCGTAATCAATGATGGCGGCCACATTGTTTCCTGCGATTGGCGACGCCGCGATTCTATCCGCTCGGCGGCGCGGAGTGTTTGGTACGATTGCGCGCATGAGCCTCGCGACTTCGGGTCGACGCGCAAGCTTCGCGCATGCAGCGCTCAACCGCATCACCCGGATCGAGGCAGGCGAAGTCGCCGCCTCGCTGTGGTCGTTCGCCTGTTTTTTCTGCGTGCTCTGCGGCTACTACATCCTGCGTCCGTTGCGCGACGAGATGGGCGTGCAGGGCGGCGTCGAGAACCTGCCCTGGCTGTTCTCGGCGACGTTCATCGCCATGCTCGCCGCGGTGCCGCTGTTCGGCTTCGCCGCGGCGCGGCTGCCGCGCCGGCGGCTGGTGCCATGGACGTATCTGTTCTTCATCGCCAACGTCCTCGTCTTCTACGCGCTGTTTGCAAGCGGCATTGCGCCGCCCGCGGTCGCGCGCGGCTTTTTCATCTGGGTGAGCGTGTTCAACCTGTTCGTGGTGTCGATGTTCTGGAGCTTCATGACCGACCTCTTCCGCCCGGAGCAGGCGCAGCGGCTGTTCGGCGTCGTCGCCGCGGGCGGCAGTTGCGGCGCGCTTGTCGGGCCGACGCTCACCGCCTCGCTCGCCGCGCCGCTCGGCACCGCCAACCTGCTGCTCGTGTCCTGCGGGTTTCTCGCTCTCGCGCTTGCGTGCATCCACGCGCTGCTGCGCTGGGCGCGCGCCGCTTCTGTCGAGGCGGCTGCCGGGGCATCTGCCGGCGCGGCTGCGGCCGCGTCGGAGCAGATCGGCGGCACGACCTGGTCGGGCGTGGCCGGGATCGCGCGCTCGCCCTACCTGCTCGGCGTCGTCGCCTACGTGCTGCTCTACACGGTGCTGTTCGGGTTTGCCTACTTCGAACTCGCGCGCCTCGTGGCCGCCGAGTATGCGGACTCGGCGCAGCGCACCGCGCTGTTCGCGCATGTGGACCTCGCGGTCAACGTGCTCACCCTGCTCGGCCAGCTCTTCGTCGTCGCGAAGCTGGTGGAGAAGCTCGGCGTGGGCGCTGCGCTGGCGCTTTTGCCGGCGCTCGGGCTCATCGGCTTCGCCGCGATCGGGCTCGCTCCGGTGCTCGCGGTGCTGATCGCGTTCCAGATACTGCGCCGCGCCGCCGACTACGCCATCGCCCGGCCGGCGCGCGAGATGCTGTTCACGGTGCTCGGGCGCGAGGCGAAATACAAGTCGAAGAACTTCATCGACACGGTGGTATTCCGCGGCGGCGACGCCGCCAGCGGCTGGGTCTACGCGGCGCTGAAAGGGCTGGGGCTGAGCCTCGCCGGCTTGGCCGCCGCCGCGATTCCGGGCACGATCCTGTGGCTCGTCCTCGGACTGCTGCTGGGCAGGCAGCACGCCAGGCTCGCCGCTACGCCGGGATCAAGGGCGCCCTCGGACGGCTAGAATATGTACGTAGGTTTCCTGTATTACCTCAACGGGGCTGCACAGGGCCCGGATATGCCGGGGTCGGAGAGCCCCTCATGGCAAGGCCGGACTCTCCCTCCAGCGCCCGGTCCTTTTTTTCCGGGCGCGGGGGGATAATCGACCCTGATTTTCCCGGGCCGAAAAATAATTCGACCGCGGTCGCGCCCCTTGCTATTGTGCGGGTTGCAGTTCTCTTCGAGTCCACATATTGGAGCGTTTCAATTGGGCAAAAAACTTTACGTTGGCAATCTGAGCTACAACACCAGCAAGAACGACCTGGAACAGATGTTCGCCGCGCACGGCGCGGTCGTGTCGGCGCAGATCATCACCGACCGCGATACCGGACGCTCCAAGGGCTTCGGATTCGTCGAGATGAGCACCGACCAGGAGGCGCAGGCCGCGATCGCCGCGCTCAACAGCAAGGAGATCGACGGACGCGCCATGACGGTGAATGAGGCCCGTCCGCAGGAAGGCCGTAGCGGCGGCGGCGGTCGCGGCGGCTTTGGCGGCGGTCGGAGCGGCCGTGGGGGCGGCGACCGCTACTGATCTGTGTCAGAAGCGTCAGACGCGAACGCAAGCGGCCGCAGAATCGGCGGCGCCGCGGACTTGACGCGCTTTAACGTCACCGGACTTGCCCGAGCTTCAATCCGTCGTCCAGTCCGCACTCACCGCGATCGGAGGTAATACCTTGGCAAAACCAAACTACCAGTTCGAGAAACGCCAGAGAGATTTGAGGAAGAAACAGAAGCAGGAAGAAAAACGGCTGCGCAAGATCGCCGGAAAGAATGTCGCCGAGGGCGGCAGTCCGGAAGGCGCGGCGGACCTGCCCGAATCGACGCAACCCAAAGACGCCGGCGAAACGCCGGAAACCTGACCTCAGCTTTTTTTAATACCCGAGAGCAGGGGGCAAAACTCTCGAATGGCCCGGCAGCCGAGCGGCGGCCTCAGGCCGCGGCGCCGCTCGCAAGCCTGGCCGGCGCCGGCACCACGCGGCGCGCCGGGAATTTCGCGCTGAAGCGGCTGCCCTTGCCGATTTCGCTCTCGATCTCGAGCGTGGCCTGGTGCCGTGCGAGTGCGTGCTTGGCGATCGCCAGGCCGAGGCCGGTGCCGCCGGTCTCGCGCGAGCGTCCGCGGTCGACGCGGTAGAAGCGCTCGGTGAGCCGCGGGATGTGCTCCGGCTCGATGCCGGGACCGGTGTCCTCGACGGCAAATTCGGCGCCCTGCGGTGATGCGCGCCAGACAAGACGCACTTCGCCCCCCGGCGGCGTGTAGCGAATGGCGTTGCTCGTAAGATTACCGAAAGCGCTGGCGATCTCCGATTCCGCCCCGAGCAGATCGAATCCCGTATCCGCATCGAGCACCACGCGGTGGCGTCCGGCGGAGAGCGCGCCGGCTTCCGCGCGCAGGCGCTCGAGCAACGCGCCGACGGCGATGCGCTCGTCGTGCGGCGGCTCGGGCGCGGACTCGAGCGTGGACAGCGCAAGCAGGTCGTCGATGATGCGCTGCATGCGCCTGCCCTGCTCCGCCATGAGGTTCAGATAGTCGCGCGAGCGCTGCGGATCGAGCTTGAGCTCGCGCACCGTTTCGAGAAACCCCACCAGCACCGTGAGCGGCGTGCGCAGCTCGTGCGAGACATTGGCGACGAAATCGCGCCGCATCGTCTCGAGCCTGGTTCCCTGGGTGATATCGCGCGACAGCAGCAGCAACTGGGATTCGACGTAGGGCACGAACTGTATCGACAGCACCAGACCGTCGGCGTGCATGGTCTTCAGCTGCAGCGGCCTGGAAAAATCCCGGGAGGCGACGTATTCGATAAACTCCGGCTGGCGCACCAGGTTGACGATCGGCTGGCCGATGTCGGCCTCGGCGCTGATGCCGAAATGCGCTTCGGACGAGTCGTTGCACCAGACGATCCGGTATTCCCGGTCGAGTATCGCCATGCCGTAGGGAAGCGCGCGTCCCGCCTGCCGGGAGCGGGCCAGCACGCGGGCAAGCTGCCGCCGCCGCCTGATTTCCGCACGCTGCCGCCGATGCAGCAGCGTGAAAATCTCCTCCCATGTTCCGCTTCCTTCCGGCACCGGCTCGGCCAGGGGACGCGAAGCCCATCGGCGCAGCAGATACAGATGCCGGAGATGATGGACGAGCAGGACCAGGAGACCGAGGGAAAACAGTGCCCATCCCCACGCCGGCGTCACCAGCATCCCGACTGCCAGCGCCGGAAAACCGATGCCGAAAACGGCGAGCGCGGATCGAATCAGGAGGTCGTTCATGCCAACGCGCCGGACGCAAACACGGACCGGATTATCCCACGAAAGTCCGCGGCCCCGTTTGCTGCGGGGCAGGCGCGCCGGGCTCGTTTTGATTTTCCAAGGCCCTACTTCGCCGCTGCAAGCATTGCCAGCAATTGTTCCTGGGCCGAGCGGGGCAGGCCGCGGGATTTCTTCAGGTGATAGTCGCCGTCGGCGTCCATTTCCCAAGCCTGGCTGTTGTCCGCGAGATAGGGCTTGAGGCCTTCCTTGATGACGCGCTGCTTGAGCTTGCGGTCGAGAACCGGGAAGCACAGCTCGATGCGGCCGAAGAAGTTGCGCCCCATCCAGTCGGCGCTGGCGAGATGGACGTCTGCGTTTCCGCCGTTCAGGAAATAGAATATCCGCGAGTGCTCGAGAAACCGGCCGATCACCGAACGCACGCGGATGTTTTCCGACAGCCCGGGAATGCCCGGCCTCAGCGCGCACACGCCGCGAACGATCAGGTCGATCTTCACCCCGGACTGCGAGGCGCGGTAGAGCGCTTCGATCACCCGGGGCTCGATCAGCGCGTTCATCTTGGCGATGATATGCGCGGGCTTGCCGGCCCTCGCATGAGCGGCTTCGCGCTTGATGGCGGCAAGAATCCGCTCGTGCAGCGTGAAGGGGGAAATCCAGATGTGATGCAGCGGCCGGGCCCGCCCCAGCCCGGTGAGCTGCTTGAACACCTCGTTGACGTCCTCGCAAATCTGCTCGTTCGCGGTGAACAGACCGAAATCGGTGTATAGCTTTGCCGTGCGCGGGTGATAGTTGCCGGTTGACAGATGAACATAGCGCCGCAAGCGGCCGTCTTCACGGCGCACGACGAGCAACATCTTGGCGTGGGTCTTGTACCCGACCACGCCATAGACGACGTGCGCGCCGACTTCCTCCAGCTTGGCGGCCCAGTTGAGGTTCGCTTCCTCCTCGAACCGCGCCAGCAGCTCCACCACCACGGTCACTTCCTTGCCCCGCTTGGCGGCGTCGATCAGGTACTTCATCAGCACCGAA
Source organism: Burkholderiales bacterium (assembly GCA_049802235.1). GTDB lineage: Bacteria > Pseudomonadota > Gammaproteobacteria > Burkholderiales > SG8-39 > VBDM01. The sequence goes on from JBARMB010000107.1 coordinate 42,736, forward strand.
TCGGTGCTTGTCCGGTATACCGTCTGCTTGATGGCGACGACATTCGGATCCTTGACCGACTGCTCCAGGAAATCGACCACCGGATTGAACGACTCGAAAGGATGGTGCAGGAGAACGTCGCCTTTGCGAATGACGCGAAACAGATTGGGGGCCTTCTCGAGAATCCGGGGGATGCCGGGGACGAACGGCGCGAACTTGAGTCCGCGTCGCTCGACCAGATCCGGAATCTGCATCAACCGCGCCAGGTTGACGGGACCGTTGACGCGGTACAGGTCGTCCCGCGACAACTCGAACTGCTGCAGCAGGAACTGCTCCATTTCCGGCGGCATGTTTTCGGAAATCTCCAGTCTCACCGAGTCGCCGAAGTGGCGCTGCGGCAGCTCGCCTTGCAGCGCAGTGCGCAGATCCTTGATCTCCTCCTCGTCGAGAAACAAATCGCTGTTCCGGGTGACCCGGAACGGATATGAGCCGAGCACCGTCATGCCCTGGAACAGCGCCTGGACGAAAGCCTGAAGGGCCGAAGCAAGCAGCACGAAGTGATAGCCTTTTCCGGCGATGGCGCCCGGCAACTGGATCACCCGCGGCAGCAGGCGCGGAGCCTGGACGATCGCCGTGCCCGAATTGCGCCCGAAGGCGTCGCGGCCCTCGAGCTGCACGGCGAAATTCAGGCTTTTGTTGAGGACGCGCGGAAAGGGGTGCGCCGGGTCGAGCCCGATCGGCGTCAGCAACGGCATCATTTCCCGCAGAAAGTAGTCGTGCAGCCAGGCGCGCTGCTCCCGCGTCCAATCCTGTTCCGAGAGAAAGCGCACCCCCTCGTCGGCCAGCGCCGGGAGTATCTCGTCGTTCAGCAAACGGTACTTGTCGGCCACCAGCGCGTGTGTGCGCGCGCTCACCGCGGAGAAGATCTCGGCGGCGGACGGAACGCCGGGGCCGCCGATTTCGTTGCCCAGCTTGATCCGCTCCTTCAGCTCGGCGACGCGGGTCTCGAAGAACTCGTCGAGATTGCTGGAAACGATGCACAGGAACCGCAGCCGCTCCAGCATCGGCACGCGGCGATCCTCGGCCTGGGCGAGCACGCGACGGTTGAACGCAAGGACCCCGAGCTCGCGCGCGACAAAGTGCGGCTGAATCTGGTGCGGCGGCATGCGTGTGTCCTGGAGCATGGAGAGAACAAGCTTAAGAAGTTATTATTACAGTATTGTTTCATTCACGGTGCTGTCACATGACAGCGGTAGTCTCGAAACCTATCGGTGCGCGCGCGGTGGACGGAATGCCCGCACAGCCCTGCGGGACCATGGTGCGGCTCCTTTTGACGCCCCCGGGGGAGGCAGCTGCTGCGGGCGGGTCGCCGGGATCGGGCCGGGACCGTCGCGCGTGGCGTCCTGTCGCCCCCGGTCATGCACTCATTTTGCCGTCGTGAAGCAGGAAATCCTCGCCGCCGTAGATCTCGGATCCAACAGCTTCCACCTGCAGATCGCCCGGGTGGTGGACGATCAGGTCTATCTGCTCGACAGCTTGCGCGAGCAGGTGCGCCTCGGCGCCGGCCTGACCCGCGACCGGCGCATCGACCGGACGACGAAATTGCGGGCGCTCGAAGCCCTGGGACGGTTCAGCGAGCGGCTGCGCGGCCTTCCCCGCGCGGCGGTGCGCGCGGTCGGCACCAGTGCGCTGCGGGTGGCGAAAAACGCCGAGCCGTTCCTCGCCGAAGCCCAGGCCACGCTCGGATTTCCGATCGAGGTGATTTTCGGGCGCGAAGAGGCGCGGCTGATCTATCTCGGCGTGGCGCACGCGCTGGCGCCCTCCCCGGAGCGCCGCCTGGTGATCGATATCGGCGGCGGCTCGACCGAATTCGTCATCGGCACCGGCCTCGACCCGGAGCTCATGGAAAGCATTTCCATGGGGTGCGTGAGCTACAGCCTCAAGTTCTTCCCCGGAGGCCGTCTGGAAAAATCCTGTTTCAAGCGCGCCGAGCTGGCGGCCGCGAACGAGCTGCAGCGCATCGTCGAGGCCTATCTCCGCCGCGGTTGGAAGCAGGCGGTGGCGTCCTCGGGTACCGCGAGGTCGCTTGCCGCGATTCTCAAGGAATCCGGTCTGTGCGAACAGGGCATTTCCGCCGCCGCGCTCGACAAGCTGCGGTCCCAGTTCATCAAGGCGGGGGACGCGGAGAAACTCAAGCTGCCGGGACTGCGCGATGACCGTATCGCCATCATTCCCGGGGGGCTGGCGATCATGTCGGCGGTGCTGGCCGAATTCGGCATCGAACAGCTCGATGTTTCGGACGGCGCGCTGCGGCAAGGCGTGCTGTTCGACCTGCTGGGGCGCGTGCGCCATCACGACATGCGTGAAGCGACGGTGCGCCAGTTCATGCGACGCTACCAGGTGGATGCGACGCAGGCGGAAAGGGTCGAGCGGCTGGCACAGAGCAGCTACGCCGGATTGGACGGCGAACCGTCCGAAACCGACACGGCGATCCTGCGCTGGGCCGCAAACCTGCATGAGATCGGCATCTCGATCGCCCATGCCGGCTATCACAAGCACTCCGCATACATTCTGGCGCAAGCCGACATGCCGGGTTTCTCGCAATGGGAACAGTCGCGTCTGTCGCGCCTGGTCCTCGCCCATCGCGGCAAACTGGCGAAGCTCGAAGGCCTGCCTGAACAAAGCGCTGATTGGGGGTTGATATTTGCCCTGAGGCTGTCGGCGCTGTTCTGCCGCAGCCGCAGAGACATTGCGCTGCCGGGCCTCGTCTGCAAGGCGACGAAGGGCGGCTTCCAGGTGGCACTGCCGCGCGCCTGGCTGGAGGAGCATCCGCTGACGGAAGCGGCGCTGGAGGCCGAATCGGACGAGTGGCGCTCGCTTGGAGTGCGATTCGAGGTGCGGGCGCTTTCGCGAGACGATTAGCCCGGGATCGTTGCTTACGCCGCCGGGTGGACGTGGCACGGGCGATCAGGAAACGGTTCGCGCCGTCGCGCTCAGGACATGCCGTAGCCGCGCTCGTAAAGCACCCACCGCCGGTCGCCTTCGCGGCGGTAATGGCGGTTCTCCAGCTGCGCCACGAGGTGAATGCGCCAGTCCCGCGTCGGTTCCTTGCGCGCCAGTTCCTCCGCCTGCGTCACCGTCATGAGGTCGCGATATCGCCTGCCGTTTTCCTCGTACACCGCCCGGCCGTCCCGGGTGAGAGCGGCGTAACCCACACCGACGCCGATCACCGCATCGGGCGCCAGATACTTGTCGGCATCCGTCGCCCAGTAACGGCGGGTCCTTTCGATCACGGAGATAATCACACGGTCCAAGTCGGCATCGTCGATGGACCGGTCATTGGCGGCGCGCAATACCAACTCATCCAGTTCGGTTGTCATGGACTTCCCTCCAGTCTCGGGTCAAGAGCACGCATTGGCAACGCGATCCTGAGCGCATCGTGTTAAACGGTGATGACAGCCGATATGGCGGCCAATCGATTATTCGTGTCGATCGGGGGCGATGAGGTCGTGCATTCGTTTTTCCCGCTGGAACACCAGCACCGAGGCGATGCGCAGGCTGCCCAGGACGAACAGCAGCATGCTCAGGGCATAGATGTCCGCGGCGGAAATCTCGTGTTCGAAAAGCTTGATCATCACCTCGCGCAGAACGAAGACGATGCCCGCGTCGACGATGAAGGTCATGCGCAGGCGGTGTTCGCTGAAATAATCGGTGAGCGAGCGCGACAGTTCGATCAGGATGAACAGGGTCAGCACCTCGGACACGATGCGCACGTAATGCCGGGTGATGTCCTCGTTCATCAGCAGATCTCCCAGGTTGAGAAACAGGCGCGCGACCCCGATCATGATGCCCACGGTAATGACGGCCAGCATGATTCCGAAGACGAACCGGGTGACGCGGTCAAATAGCGCCAGGACGTCGAATTTCACGGCAGGTAATCTGGCGCGGCGGCGTGACAAGGCGATGACAATGCGCGCCGAAATCGGACCCCAGGATCGAGTCCGGGACCTGCGGATCAGCAGCGCCCTGTCGCCAGCGCCCGACATGAAGGCCGGATCGACGAACGTCGGCGGGCGGGGAGCAGTGCGGGAACGGCTTTGTCCGTAACGCCTAGGTCCGGCTGCGCCGGAAACAATAGCCGCTTCCCCTCACCGTTTCGACCAGGCGGTCGTGCCCGGTCGGTTCAAGCGCCTGCCGCAGCCGGCGGATATGCACGTCGACCGTGCGCTCCTCGACGAACACGTGGTCGCCCCACACTTCGTCGAGCAGTTGCGCGCGGCTGTAGACGCGCTCGAGATGGGTCATGAAAAAATGCAGCAGGCGGAATTCGGTCGGTCCGAGATCGATGCCCTTGCCGCCGCCGCTGACGCGGTGCGAAGCGGGATCGAGCTTCAGGCCCGCGATCTCCACGGCGTCGTCGGTAAGCTGCGGCGCGCGCCGCCGCATCACTGCCTTGATCCGCGCCAGCAGCTCGCGCGGAGAAAACGGCTTGGTCACGTAGTCGTCGGCGCCGGCATCGAGCCCGGCGATCTTGTCCTGCTCCTGGGCACGGGCGGTGAGCATGATGATCGGGATGTCCTTGGTGCGCTGATCGGTACGCAGTTCGCGCGCAAAGGCGGCGCCGGGCCGCCCGGGGAGCATCCAGTCGAGCAGCACCAGATCCGGCAGCGCATTCCGGATCAGCGCCTCCGCCTCCGGAACGTTTCCCGCCCGCAACACCTGATGCCCGGCGTGCTCGAGGTTGACGGCGATCAGTTCCTGGATCGCCGGCTCGTCTTCGACTACGAGGATCGCGCCGCCCATGAATTCAATCCGCCGTGATCATGAGGCGCCGTACGGCAATCAGGCCTGGCCGGCGCCCTCGCCGAGCGCCTCGCGTTCGATATGCTCGAACGTCGTGTGGCGAACGTCGGTGCCCTTGACGATGTAGATGACGTACTCGGCGATATTCTTGGCGTGGTCGCCGATGCGCTCCACCGCCTTGGCGACCCAGACGATCTCGAGCGCGGTCGAGATCGTGCGCGGGTCCTCCATCATGAAGGTGATCAACTGCCGCAGGATCGAGCGAAATTCGCTGTCGATGGCGAGGTCTTCGTGGATGACGCCGGCCGCCGCGGCCGTATCCAGGCGCGCAAACGCATCGAGCGCCTGCCGCAGCATCGAAAGCGCGATGTCGGCCGCATGGCGGATATTGGCGAAGCCCTGCACCTGTGCCCGCCCGTGCTCGTGGATCTGCTTCGACATGCGCGCGATCTTCTCCGCTTCGTCGCCGATGCGCTCGAGGTCGGTCACCGTCTTGCTGATCGCCATGATCAGCCGCAGGTCGCTCGCCGCCGGCTGCCGCTTGACGATGATGTGGCTGCACTCGTTGTCGATATTGATTTCGAAACCGTTGACGCGCGGCTCGCTCGAGATCACCTGGTCGATCAGGTCCTGGCTGCCGCTCGAAAAGGCCGCGATCGCGCCGCGGATCTGCGACTCCACCAGGCCGCCCATCTGCAGCACGGCAGAGCGCAGCGTCTCCAGATCGGCATCGAACTGCTTGGAAAGATGTTCGCTACCCATGGTGCAACCTCCGTTCAGCCAAACCGCCCCGTGATGTAATCCTCGGTCTCTTTTCTCTTCGGCTTGATGAACAGCTCGTCGGTCACGCCGAACTCCACCAGCTCGCCGAGGTACATGTACGCAGTGTAATCGGAAACGCGCGCCGCCTGCTGCATGTTGTGGGTCACGATGACGATGGTGTACTCGCTTTTCAGCTCGTGCACCAGCTCCTCGATGCGCGCGGTGGAGATGGGATCGAGCGCCGACGCCGGCTCGTCGAGCAGCAGCACCTCCGGCTTGACCGCGATCGCGCGTGCGATGCACAGGCGTTGCTGCTGGCCGCCGGAGAGGCTGGTGCCGCTTTGCTTCACTTTGTCCTTCACCTCGTCCCACAGCGCCGCCTTGCGCAACGCCCACTCGATGCGCTCGTCCATCTCGCGTGCCGGGGGCCTCTCGTACAACTTCACGCCGAAGGCGATGTTGTCGTGGATCGACATCGGGAAGGGCGTCGGTTTCTGGAACACCATACCGACCTTGGCGCGCAAGCGGTTCAGGTCCTGGCCGGGCGACAGGATGTTTTGCCCGTCGAGCAGGATCTCCCCGCGCGCCTCCTGGTTCGGGTACAGCGCGTACATCCGGTTGAACGTGCGAAGCAGCGTCGATTTGCCGCAGCCCGAAGGCCCGATGAACGCCGTGACCTTGCGCTCGGGAACCTCGAGATTGACGTTTTTGAGCGCGTGGAACCGGCCGTAATAAAAGTTCAGGTTCTTCACCTGGATTTTCTGCGCGGCTGTCTCGGAGGACGGCTGCAGTACGGCGGCATTCATGATCAGTAGACCGGCGTCTTGTTGCGGAAGAATACGCGCGCGAGGATGTTAAGGGCAAGCACCCCGAGCGTGATCAGCAACGCCCCTGCCCAGGCAAGCTTTTGCCAGTCGTCGTAAGGGCTCATGGCGAACTGGAAAATGACCACCGGGAGGTTCGCCATGGGCCGGTTCATGTCGGCCGACCAGAACTGATTATTGAGAGCCGTGAACAGCAGCGGCGCCGTCTCGCCGCTGATGCGCGCTATCGCCAGCAGAACGCCGGTAACGATGCCGGCCTTGGCGGCGCGCACCGTCACCAGCGCGATCACCTTCCACTGCGGCGCGCCCAGCGCCGCCGCCGCCTCGCGCAGGCTGTCCGGCACGAGGCGCAGCATGTTTTCGGTGGTGCGGATCACCACCGGGATCACGATAACCGCCAGCGCGAAAGTCCCGGCCCAGGCGGAAAAGTGGCCGACGCGCACGACATACGCCGCATAGATGAACAGCCCGATTATGATCGAGGGCGCCGACAACAGGATATCGTTGATGAAGCGGGTCACCGGCGCGAGCCAGCCGCGGCCGCCGAATTCAGCAAGATAGATCCCCGCCATGATGCCGATCGGCGTGCCGAGCGCCGCCCCCGCGGCGCTCATCAGGAGGCTGCCGGCGATCGCGTTCAGGAGGCCGCCCGAGTTGCCCGGCGGCGGCGTCATCTGCAGGAACAGCTCGGGGCCGACCGCACCCAGGCCGGCGGCGAACAGCGTGTAGAGAATCCATCCCAGCCAGAACAACCCGAACAGCATTGCAAACAGCGACACGACGAGATTGAAGCGGTTGACGAACAACCGACGGGCGTAGAGATCCATGAGGCGCCCGAGGATTCAGGTTTTCTGTCCTTCGTTCCGCGCCAGCCGCAGCAGAAGCAGTTTGGACAGCGCCAGCACGACGAAGGTGATCAGGAACAGGATCAGACCAAGCTCGATCAGCGCCGAGGTATACAGGTCGCCGACCGCCTCGGTGAACTCGTTGGCAAGCGTGGAAGCGATGCTGCTGCCAGGCGCCATGACCGAGGAGCTGAGTTTATGCGCGTTTCCGATGACGAACGTGACCGCCATGGTCTCGCCGAGCGCCCGGCCGAGACCCAGCATCACCCCGCCCATGACTCCGACCTTGGTGTAAGGCAGGACGACATTCCAGACCACTTCCCAGGTGGTCGAGCCGAGCGCGTAAGCAGACTCCTTCAATACCGCCGGGACGACCTCGAACACGTCGCGCATCACCGACGCGATGAACGGAATCACCATGATCGCGAGAATGATCCCCGCCGTCAGCATGCCGATCCCCATGGGCGGGCTCTGGAACAGCCGACCCACGACCGGGATGGCGCCCAGCGTGCCCGTGAGGCCGGGTTGCACGTAGTCGGCGAAGACGGGGGAAAAGACGAACAAACCCCACATGCCGTAGATGATGCTGGGAATCGCCGCAAGAAGCTCGATTGCCGTGCCCAAGGGCCGCCGCAGCCAGGCCGGAGACAGCTCGGTCAGGAACAGGGCGATCCCGAAGCTCACGGGGATGCCGATGAGAAGCGCTATCAACGAGGTGACCAGCGTGCCCACGATCGGCACCAGCGCGCCGAATTCCTCGGTAACCGGATTCCACTTCGTACTGGTCAGGAACCCGGGACCGAAAGTCCGGATAGCGGGCAGGCTCCCGATGACAAGCGAAACCAGGATCCCGAGCAGCAGCGCCAGCACCAGAAATGCAAAAAAACGCGTGGCATGACGGAACAGCAGGTCAAGCCAGTACTGTTTCCTGAGACTCGCGTCCGGAATCGCTTTAGACACTGTGGACAAATCGGAGCGGCTGTTCGTCAGCCCTTCCAGGGTATTTGCGACAGCGCTCATTCTAGCGATTCCGGACCGATCGCGTGTCTCACGCGCTACCAGACCGGCTTGCCTGAAACGTCCTTCACCTGGGTCTTCCAGGCCGAATGTATCAGCTTGACCACCGCGTCGGGCATCGGGATATAGACAAGCTCCAGCGCCATCGCGTCGCCGTTCTCATACGCCCAGTCGAAAAATTTCAGCACTTCCTTCGCTTTTTCCGGATTGCCCTGGGTCTTGTGGAACAGGATGAAGGTCGCGCCGGTGATGGGCCAGCTGGTCGCGCCCGGCTCATCGGTGAGGATCTCGTAGAACCCCGGCGCGTGCTGCCAGTCCGCACCGGCGGCGGCAGCCTGGAAAGTCTTGTCGTTGGGCTCGACGAATCGGCCTTCACGGTTCTGCAGCAAGGTGTAGGTCATCTTGTTCTGCTTGGCGTAGGCATACTCGACGTAGCCGATGGCACCCTTGATCCGTTGCACGAACGAGGCGACACCCTCGTTACCCTTGCCGCCTGCGTCGGAGGCCGCGGGCCAGGATACCGATACGTCGTTGCCGACCTTCTGCTTCCACTCCGGGCTCACCTTGGCTAGGTAATTGGTGAAGATGAAGGTCGTGCCCGAACCGTCGGAGCGGTGCACGACGGTGATCTCCTGGTTGGGCAACGTCAGGCCCGGGTTCGCGGCGGCGATCTGCGCGTCGTTCCACTTGGTAATTTTTCCCAGGTAAATGTCGGCGACCACCTGGCCGGTGAGTTTCATTGCGCCCGGCTGAACGCCGCTGAGGTTGACCACCAGCACCACCCCGCCCATTACGGTCGGGAACTGCATCAACCCATCTTTGTCCAGATCTTCGGCCTTGAGCGGCATGTCGGAGGCGCCGAAATCGACTGTCTTGGCGCGGATCTGCTTGATCCCGCCGCCGGAACCGATCGACTGGTAATTCAGTCCGACCCCGGTCCTCGATTTGTAGGCGTCCGCCCACTTGGCGTAGATCGGGTACGGGAACGTGGCGCCGGCGCCGGTGATTTCGGCCGACAGGACCGCCTGGCTCGCCAGACCCAGGGCGATCGCCGAAACGGTGACGAATTGATGCTTGAGCAAGCGTGCGATGCGCATAGGACGACTCCTGGTTTAGGAAGGAAACGCGGCCCATGTTAGAAGAGCAATGTTACCGACGTATTACAGAAAGCCCCTTGCGCATTACAGGGCGCAATCGACTGTCGGCTGAGGGAGTCGGCAAGCCGCGCGGCGACCGGACAGGGCGCAGGGTTACTGCTTCAGCCTGTCGAGGAAGTGCTTGCGGAATTTGGCGACCTTGGGCCTTACCACATAAGCGCAATAGGACTGATTGGGATTGCGGCGGTAGTATTCCTGGTGGTAGCCCTCGGCCATGTAGAACGTCGAAGCCGGCGCGACCTCGGTGACGATGGGTTCGTCGTAGATCTTCGCCGCGCCCAGGGTCGCGATCACCCGTTCGGCGGTCGCCTTCTGCGCGGGCGAGTGATGGAAGATCGCCGAGCGGTACTGCGTGCCGGCGTCGTTTCCCTGGCGGTTGGGCGTGGTCGGGTCGTGAATGACGAAGAACACTTCAAGGATTTCGCGGAAGGAAACCACCCCGGGATCGAAGGTGATCTGCACCACCTCGGCATGGCCGGTATCGCCCCCGCAAACGTCCTCGTAGGACGGGTTCGCCGTCCGCCCGCCCATGTAGCCGGATTCGACCGACTCGACGCCGTTCAGGCCATCGTAGACGGCTTCGAGGCACCAGAAACATCCTCCCGCCAGAGTGGCGATCTCCTTGCCTGCCGGTGCGGTCGTCTGTGCAGCCACGGGGTTGTCTCCTGTCGCGCGTGAATCGGTGATAGGTGTTTGCGGTCATGCCCGATTGCATTACAGTATCCGGAATCCGGCCCGCGGCCAACCCCGGTCCTGCGCGGCCCCTCGGAGAAAACGATCATGAGCCTCGCGCGTATCCTGATGGCGTGCGTTCTCGTCTTCGCCACGCCCCCCGGCCTCGCCCAACCGGCCGGCCGGTACGAAAAAGCCACTTTTGCCGGCGGCTGCTTCTGGTGCATGGAGCCGCCGTATGACGCCCTGTCCGGCGTGATCTCCACTACCTCGGGCTACATGGGCGGCACCAGGAAGGATCCGACTTATAGGGAGGTGTCCTCCGGCACCACCGGCCACGCCGAAGTGGTGCAGGTCGTGTACGATCCGAAAAAGGTAAGCTACGCAAAGCTGCTCGAAGTGTTCTGGAAGAACATCGACCCGACCACGCCCGACCGGCAGTTCTGCGACATCGGCAGCCAGTACCGCAGCGCCATCTTCTACCACACGGAGGAGCAAGAGCGCCTCGCGGAAGCATCGAAAGCTGCGCTCGTGAGATCGAAGCCGTTCAAGGGGGACATCGTCACGCTGATCGTGCCGGCGACCGAGTTCTACCCTGCGGAAGACTATCACCAGGACTTCTACATCAAGAATCCGGTACGCTACAAGTTCTACCGCACCGGCTGCGGCCGCGACGCGCGCCTCAAGCAGCTCTGGGGCAGCGCGCCCCACTGACGACGGACCGCAAAAAATCCGGGTTGTGACTGGAAAGGTGAAGCCATGTACGTCGCCGAGTCGAAGCGCCTCACGCATGCGGGCGCGAAAAAGATGATGGCCACCGCCGTCGACAGGACGGAACGGGCCGGAATCGCGGAGGAGGATGTGGAGCTCGCGCGCATCATGCGGTTGATCGGACTGAAGAAGCAGCCTTGATATGCGTCAGGATCCGTCACCGGAATTTGATGCCGCAGCGAACCAGCCGCCGCCGCTGGTCGGCTACAACGCCTGGTCGCAGGACCGCGTCCTCGTCGACGCGGTGCAGCGCGAAGGCGGCGGCTGGATCGCCGGGCGCGCGCAGGCGATGGGCGAGCTGGTCGGCAGCGAGCGCATGCAGACGCTCGCGCAGCAGGCCAACAGGTTCGTGCCGGAGTTGAAGACCCACGATCGTTTCGGCAACCGCATCGACACCGTCGAATACCATCCCGCCTATCACGAGCTGATGTCGCTCGCCTTCGGCGCCGGGCTGCATTCGCTCGCCTGGACCGAGAAGAGGCGAGGCGCCTGGGTCGCGCGCGCCGCACTTTTTTATCTCTGGAACCAGGGCGAGAACGGCGTCGCCTGCCCGGTGACGATGTCCTTTGCCGCCGCGCACGTGCTGCGCAACGACTCACGACTGGCCGCCGAGTGGGAGCCGAGGCTCCTCGCCTGCGACTACGACCCGCGGCCGCTGCCGCTGTCGCAAAAGCGCGCGGTCACCATCGGCATGGCGATGACCGAGCGCCAGGGCGGCTCGGACCTGCGTACCAACTCGACGCGCGCGCAGCCGCTCGGCGGCGGCGAATACGAGCTCGACGGGCAAAAGTGGTTCTGCTCGGCGCCGATGAGCGACGGCTTTTTCACCCTCGCCCGCACCGATGCGGGCATCAGCTGCTTCTTCGTGCCGCGCTCGCTTGCCGACGGCGCGCGCAACCCGTTCTTCATCCAGCGCCTGAAGGACAAGTGCGGCAACCGCTCCAATGCCTCCGCGGAGATCGAGTACCACGGCACCCGCGCCCGCCTCGTCGGCGCCGAGGGCCGCGGCATCGCCACGCTGATCGAGATGACGCATCTGACGCGCTTCGACATCGTCATCGCTTCGGCAGGCATGATGCGCGCGGGGCTCGCGCAGGCGCTGCACCACGCCGCGCACCGCAACGCTTTCGGCAAACACCTCGCCGAACACCCGCTGATGCAGAACGTGCTCGCCGACCTCGCGCTCGAGACCGAAGCCGCGACGCTGCTCGCGTTCCGTCTCGCGCGCGCCTTCGACCTCGCGGGAAGCGAGGAGCGCGAATCGCTGCTGGTGCGATTGATGACGCCGATCGCGAAGTACTGGCTGTGCAAGCGCAATCCCGCTCTCGCCGTCGAGGCGATGGAATGCCTGGGCGGCAACGGCTACGTCGAGGAAGCGCCGCTGGCGCGGCTATACCGCGAGGCGCCCGTCAACGGCATCTGGGAAGGCTCGGGCAACGTCATCTGCCTCGATGTGCTGCGCTCGATGCAGCGCGAGCCGCGGAGCGTCGAGGCGCTGCTCGGAGAGATCGCAAGCGCCGGCGAGCGGTTCAAGACGCTTGCCGAACGCATCGCGCACCAGTTGAAAGATTTCGACGCGATCGAGCAGCACGCGCGACGCATCGTCGAGATGCTGGCCGTGGCGCTGGAAGCGAGCCTGATGGCGCGGCACTCCCAGGGAACAGCGGCCGAGGCTTTTTGCGCCTCGCGGCTCGACGGCGACTGGGGCCGCGTGTTCGGAACGCTGCCGGCGAGCAGCGATTGCGCCGGGATCTTGAAGCGGGCGATGCCGGCCTAGTCCGATCCCGTCGGGGCAATACGCGCTACCGCTGTTGCTGCGATGCCTGCGCCTGCCCCGCGCCGCAGAGGCTTTCCGGACAGCGGTAGAAATAGTAGCGGCTGTTCAGGTACAGCGTGACGTCGTCGATATCTTCCCGCCGCCAGGCGCCGCCAAGCTCGTTGTTCCAGCGCACGACCTGCTCGCGAATACCCTCGAAGGTCTGCGCCTTGCGGGAGGCGCGCAGGTGCACGCCGGTGTCATGGCAAACGTTGCAACGCCCTTCGTAGAGCAATCTGCCGCGCTCGGCGTCGGCGGCATGCGCCGCCGGCGCGGCGCCGATCACCGCCACCACAAGCAGTGCAAAGCAATCGACACGACCCACAGGATTCTCCCGAACTTCATGGACACGTTCATGTTGGGGCGCGGCCTGCAGGCGAGGTTGACCTGGATCAAGGCCGCTTTGAATTTGCGTGTCTCAGGTCAGCGTCACCCGCGCGAATTTCCGCTTGCCGACCTGGAGCACCACGGTCTTGCCGGGGGCAAGCTGCAGCGCCTTGTCCGACAGCTTCTCGCCGTCGATGCGGATGCCGCCCTGCTCGATCATGCGCAGCGCCTCCGAAGTGCTCGCGGTCAGGCCGCAGGCCTTCAGCACTTGCGCGATCGCCATCGGCTTGCTGCCGGCGGCCAGCGTCACCTCGGGCATGTCCTCCGGCTGCGCTCCCTGGCGGAAGCGCGCCTCGAAGTCGGCCTGCGCGCGTTCGGCGTCCCCGGCGCTGTGAAAGCGCGTCACGATCTCGCGCGCGAACAGCACCTTGATGTCGCGCGGATTGCGGCCCTCGACGACATCTTTCTTCCACTTCGCCAGCGTTTCCAGCGACTCGAACGACAGCAACTCGACGTAGCGCCACATCAGATCGTCGGAAATCGACATCAGCTTGCCGAAGATGGTCTCCGGCGGCTCGCTGATGCCGACGTAGTTGCCGAGCGATTTCGACATCTTGTTGACGCCGTCGGTGCCTTCGAGCAGCGGCATGGTGAGGATGCACTGCGGCGGCTGGCCGAAGTGCTTCTGCAGCTCGCGCCCCACCAGCAGGTTGAACTTCTGGTCGGTGCCGCCCAGCTCGACGTCGGACTTCATCGCCACCGAGTCGTAGCCCTGCATGAGCGGATAGAGGAATTCATGGATCGCTATCGGCTGGCGGGCGGCGTAGCGCTTGCCGAAGTCGTCGCGCTCGAGCATCCGCGCCACGGTCCAGGTCGCGGCGAGCCGGATCATGCCGGCGGCACCGAGCTCGTCGGACCACCTGGAGTTGAACAGGATTTCGGTCTTGTTGGCATCCAGGATCTTGAACACCTGCTCCTGATAGGTACGTGCGTTCTCCAGGATCCTCTCGCGCGACAACGGCGGCCGCGTGGCGTTCTTGCCGCTCGGATCGCCGATCATGCCGGTGAAATCGCCGATCAGGAACTGGATGTGATGCCCCAACTCCTGGAACTGGCGCAGCTTGTTGATGACCACCGTGTGGCCCAGATGCAGATCGGGCGCGGTCGGGTCCATGCCGAGCTTCACCCGCAGCGGCCGCGCGGCCTTGAGCTTGTCGCGCAGCTCGGCCTCGACAATCAGTTCGTCGCAGCCGCGCTTGATGATCGACAGTTGCCGGTCAATGTCCGCCATCGGGAGTCAGGTGGCTGAATCCGCTGTTGTTTGATAGACTTCGCAGCGTCAGCCCGCAGGGAAAACGTGCTCAACGACAAAGTGCGAATTGTAGCGCGACAAGGAAGATGGCGCTCGCCATGGGTGGCGGTCGCCGTGGCCGCGCCGCTTTTCGGCATGGTCGCGGCTTTCGCTACCGTTCAGGACGTGCCGGAGCCGGTCGCCACCCAGACCGTGGTCAAGGCGCTGTCGTTGTCCGGCGCCCGTCCGAGCGATGCGCGCGACGACGCCTTTTTCCAGGAAGACCGGTTTCAGCACGGCGACACGCTGGCGGCGCTGCTCGATCGCCTCGGCGTGGACGACGCTGAAGCCGACAGGCTGCTGCGCTCGCCGCAGGCGGCGCGGCCGTTCCGGCTGCTGCACCCGGGGACCACGGTGGAAGCAAAAACCGGCGAAGACGGCAAGGTGCAATCGCTGTGGTTCCTCTCCGGCCGCGACACACTGCTCTCGATCGACCGTAGCGGCGATGGTTTCTCTTCCTCGGAGCAACAAGCCGATCTCGCGCGGCGGATCGAGATGAAATCGGGCGAGATCAGGAATTCGTTGTTCGGCGCGACCGACGCGGCGGGAGTCCCGGACAACATCGCCGTCCAGATCGCCGACATTTTTGCCGGCGATGTCGATTTCCGCCGCGATCTGCGCCGCGGCGACCGTTTTGCCGTGGTGTACGAGGCGTTTTACCATGACGGCCGGACGATCAAGTCGGGGCAGGTGCTCGCGGCCGAGTTCGTCAATCAGAAGCAGGCTTATCGCGCAGTATGGTTTCAGGACGCGGACGGCAAAGGCGGCTATTACACTCCCGAAGGCAAGAGCCTGCGCAAGGCGTTCCTGCGCTCGCCGCTCGAATTTTCGCGCATCACGTCCGGGTTCGGCATGCGCCGCCATCCCATCTTCCACCAGTGGCGCGCCCACAAGGGCATCGATTACGCCGCCCCGATCGGCACGCGGGTCAAGGCCACAGGCGACGGCATGGTCGAATTCGCGGGCCAGGAGAACGGCTACGGCTACGTCATCGTGCTCAGGCACCGTGGCGGCTACAGCACCTATTACGCGCATCTGAGCCGCTTCGCGCACGGCATCCGCAGGGGCACGCGCGTCGCGCAAGGCGACGTCATCGGCTATGTCGGCCAGACCGGATGGGCGACCGGCCCGCACTTGCATTACGAATTCCGCGTCAATAATCAGTACCGCAATCCGCTCACTATCGCCTTCCCGGCCGGGCAGCCTGTTCCCCCGCAGCAGCTTGCTGCGTTCAGGCAAGCGGTCGGGCCGCTCGCGGCGGATCTCGATTTTCTGAAAAACACGGATCTCGCGCTGCTCGAGTGAGCGGTTCCACGGGCCCTGCCTCGTCCGAGCTCTATATCGGACTGATGTCCGGTACGAGCCTCGACGGCGTCGATGCGGCGCTCGTCGACCTCACCCGATCACCTGTGCTGCTGGAAACCGAGTTCCTGCCCTACCCGGATGAACTGAAATCGGCGCTGCTCGCCTTGCACTCAACGGGCGACGATGAACTCAATCGTGCTGCACTGCTCGGGGCCGAGCTCGCTGAGTTGTACGCGGAAGCGGTGAATCGCCTGATCGAGAAGTCCAATGTCCCGGCGGCATCAATACGCGCCGTCGGCTGCCACGGCCAGACGGTCAGGCACCGGCCCGCCGCGGGCTACACGCTGCAACTGGGCAACCCGGCGCTGCTCGCGGAGCGCACCGGAATCGCTGTCGTCGCCGACTTCCGCAGCCGCGACATCGCGGCAGACGGCCAGGGCGCGCCCCTGGTGCCGGCATTTCACGCGGCCTGTTTCCGCGATTCGAAACGGCATCGCGTGGTGATCAACATCGGCGGCATCGCCAACCTCACCGATCTCCCGCCCGGCGGGCCGGTCGGCGGCTTCGATACCGGACCCGGCAATCTGCTGCTCGACGCGTGGGTGCGCGAGAAAATCGGGCGCGACTTCGATCGAGACGGCGCGTTTGCCGCAACAGGCCGGCCTGTCGAGGCATTACTGGAAGCCATGTACGCCGATACCTACTTCCGGCGCCCGCCGCCCAAGAGCACCGGCCGCGATCACTTCAATATCGAATGGCTGCACGCATTCGGTGTCGCGCACCACAGCATCGAGGACGTTCAGGCCACCTTGGCGGAGCTGACCGCGCGCACGATCGGCGACGCGATCGCCCGATACTGCTCCGGCGTGGAGGAGGCCTGCGTGTGCGGCGGCGGCGCCCACAACACCGATCTTGTCCGACGCCTGCAGCGGGCGCTGCCCGGTTGCCGCATCGATTCGACGGATCGGCTCGGCGTCCCGCCCGACTGGGTGGAGGCCATGGCATTCGCATGGCTGGCGCAGCGCGCGCTGAAAAACGAAACCGGCAATCTTCCCGCCGTCACCGGCGCGCGCGGAACGCGGGTGCTGGGCGCGATTTACCCCGCTTGAAATGCAAACGGGGGCCGAAGCCCCCGTCGCAGCGATTCTCCAAATGCCTAGGCCGAGAAGGACGACCCGCAGCCGCAAGTGCTCGTCGCATTCGGATTCTTGATCACGAATTGCGCACCCTCGAGACCCTCGCTGTAATCGATCTCGGCACCGGCGAGGTATTGGTAGCTCATCGGGTCGATGAGCAGCGTGACGCCGTTTTTCTCCATCGCGGTGTCATCGTCGTTCTTGACCTCATCGAACGTGAACCCATACTGGAACCCCGAGCAGCCGCCGCCGGTGACGAACACCCGCAGCTTGAGCTCGGTGTTGCCTTCCTCGTCGATCAGTTGCCTGACCTTGTTCGCGGCACTGTCGGTGAAGATCAGCGCCGCGGGCATTTCCGTCATTGCGTTCATGCGTTAACTCCTGCCATTGAACTTCCTCATTATCGGACTAGCGCCGAGCAGGATCAACCCCCTCGCCTGTAGGGTCTTAGCTGGGGTTCCGATGCCCGATATTCAAGCCGGCCCGGGGAAGGGTCGGGCCGCTTCCATGTCGTTGCACTAGACTCCCGGCTTGCTCGCCGCGAGCTTCAACTCGACACTCTTTGCTTCCTTCGCTTCGCTGGAGCGGTGCACGAGCCGGCCTTCCACGATCGCGCCCAGATGCATTTCAAGGGTGTTGTAATGTATGTCTCCGCTGACCTTCGAGCGCGATTGGAGTTCGAGGAACTCCTCGATAATCACCGGCCCGTTGATCGCGCCGTTGACCACCAGGTGCGATACCTTGATCTCCCCGTCGATGCGGGCCTGCTCGCTCACCACCAGCGTCGAAGGCTGGTCGGAAACGGACGTGACGTTGCCGATGATCTCGCCGTCGACGCGAAGGCCGCCGCTGAAGCTGACGTTGCCTTCGATCTTGGTGCCGACGCCGATCAGGCTGTCGATGCGGTTCTGCGGTTTGTTCGTCTGTTTGCGGAACATGGCGACTCCTCTCAGGACAAATTGACATTCTGGCTGGCGCGCGCTTCGCTCGATCCGTTCTCCAGGATGCGTGCCTGAACTGCCCGAACCTTGGCTCCTGCAGGAACCAGGAACGTGCCCTCAATCCTGTGGAAATACTTGAAGTTGAGCTTGAAAGCGGCGCTGTCTGTTTCGGATGGCCCAGGAATAATAATTGTACCATCCTTGCCATCCTGCTGTACTTCCACCACCAGTTGCAGCGAGCCTTGGAACACGCGGTTACGGCCCCCCTGCGTCACCATCAGCCGGTAACGGTACTCGCCGGGAAGCGCGTCGCGTTCGACCTTGAAGCGATGGATGTTCACCTTGTCGCCCCGCCGCTCGCTCGGTACGAGACTCTCGAAGAACGCGAGGTCCTCTTTCAGACGGCCGTTTTCGTCTTCGAGCGCCTTGACTTGCGCGGCGAGTTGCGCCTGCGCCGTTTGCTCGATCTTCAGGCGCGACTCGCTGGCGTCGGCGATCGAACGCACGCGCAACATCTCGTCTTTGAGCGTCGCCGACGACTCGCGCAGCCTCGCGAGCTCCTCCTCGATCTCGCCGCGGTCGAACCCGGCGAAGCGCCGCCCGGCGTCGTACATCCAGGCAGCCAGAGCGAACGACAACGACAGCAGCACCAGCGTGCCCAGCCAGCGCCAGTACCAGGCGACGTGCGTTGTCACCGTCATCTTCGGCGCCGAGATGCCGAAGCGCTGGCGGATGCGTTTGAGCAGGTTAGGCATGCAGTCCCTTCGGCGGTGCGGCTACGGCACGATGGCCAGATGCCCGAGACCCAGGGTTTCGTCGAGACCGAACATGATGTTCATGTTCTGCACCGCCTGCCCGGAGGCGCCCTTCACCAGATTGTCGATGACCGCGATCACCACCAGCATGTCGCCCCCGTGCGGACGGTGCACGGAGATGCGGCAGATGTTGGCTGCGCGCACCGAGCGGGTGTCGGGCTGGCTGCCCGGCGGCAGCACGTCGACGAACGGCTCGCTGCGGTAGCGCTCCTCATACAGCCGCTGGAAGTCGATGTCCTTGCCGATCCGTGCGTACAACGTCGCATGAATGCCGCGGATCATCGGCGTCAGGTGCGGCACGAACGTAAGTCCGACTCTTGTTCCTGCGATCCCGTCGAGTTCCTGGCGGATCTCGGGCCAGTGCCGGTGGCCGGCGATGCCGTAGGCCTTGAAATTGTCCGATGCCTCCGAGAACAGGAGATGCTCCTCGGCTTTTTTCCCGGCGCCGCTCACGCCCGATTTTGCGTCGGCGATGAGGTGCTCGAGATCGACCGCGCCGCTTCGCATGAGCGGCAGAAAGCCGAGCTGCACCGCCGTCGGATAGCAGCCTGGATTGGCGACCAGGCGCGCTTTTCGAATTTCCTCGCGATGGGTTTCCGGAAGCCCATAGACCGCCTGCGCGATCAGATCGGGCGCGGCGTGCCTCACCTTGTACCACTTCTCCCATTCGGCGACGTCGCGGATGCGAAAATCGGCGGAGATGTCGACGACGCGCACGCCGGCGCCGACTAGAGCTTCGGCCTGGCCCATCGCCACGGCGTTGGGTGTGGCAAAGAACACGACATCGCAGCGGACGAGATCCGCCTTCGCCGGGTCGGAAAACGCGAGCGCCACCGCGCCGCGCAGGCTCGGGAAGAACTCGGCGACCGGCACGCCGGCTTCCTTGCGCGAGGTGATCACGGCGAGCTCGGCTTGCGGGTGCTGCGCGAGGATGCGCAGCAATTCGATTCCCGTATAACCGGTCCCGCCGACGATACCGACCTTGATCATATTCATTTCTCAGTTTACCAGCCAAACTTGCCAGCAATCCGGGCCTCTTCCACGCAGGCCGGTCTTGCGCGTCTTGGGTTGTGCACAAAATCACGCCGCATGATGCGCGACATCCTTCCTCGCAAAACGAACTCCTGCGTCGAGGGGCGGCCGCGGACCCGCCAAGATTATGCCGAAAACAAAAAAGCCGCCCGAAAGGCGGCTCTTTGGCGCCACGCTGAAAACAATCAGCGCTTGGAAAACTGTTTGCGCCGCCGCGCCTTGTGCAGGCCGACTTTCTTCCGCTCCACCTCGCGGGCATCGCGGGTAACCAGCCCCGCCTTGCTGAGAACGGGCTTGAGCGCGGGATCGAACTCGATCAGCGCGCGAGTCAGGCCGTGGCGCACAGCGCCGGCCTGCCCGGACTCGCCGCCGCCGGAAACATTGATCTTGACGTCGAAGCTGGTGAGATGATTGGTGAGCGCCAGCGGCTGGCGCGCCACCATCTGCCCCGTCTCCCGCGCGAAGTACACGTTCGCGGGACGGTCGTTGACGATAAAGTTGCCCTTGCCGGACTTGATGAACACGCGCGCGACGGAACTTTTGCGCCGCCCGGTGCCGTAGTAGTAGTCGCCGATCATGCCTTGACCTCCAGAGCCTTGGGTTGCTGCGCCGTATGCGGATGCTCGCCCTGCGCGTACACCTTCAGTTTCTTGAACATGGCGTAACCGAGCGGCCCTTTGGGCAGCATGCCTTTTACCGCGATCTCGAGCGCCCGCGTCGGAAAGCGCGCCTGCATCTTGCCGAAGCTGGTTTCGTAGACGCCGCCGGGGTAGGTGCTGTGGCGATAGTACTTTTTGCCTTTTTCCTTGTTCCCGGTGACGCGCACCTTGCCGGCGTTGACCACGACGATGTAATCGCCGGTGTCCACATGCGGGGTGAACTCCGGTTTGTGCTTGCCGCGCAGGCGGCGCGCGATCTCGGCGGCGAGCCGTCCCAGCACCTTGCCGCTGGCATCGACGAGATACCAGTCGCGCTTGACTTCGTGCGGTTTCGCGGAAAAGGTTTTCATGAGCAGATGCTGCTGCGCTCGTTCGGACGAAAGGGCGTGATTTTATTGAAGAAGTAGCCCGATGTCAAACATCTTGACTGAGACACGGAAGCATCCGCCGAAAACGGCAAAAAAAAGCGCAACCCCGAAGGGTTGCGCTAAATTCCACCAAAGGAGGAGGGTGGAGGAGACAAATCTTGGAGCGTTCCGCCTGCATTCAATTGAACACTCGCTACAGTTGCATTATGAAAGCATCGTTTGTGCATTGCAAGAAGTTTTTGGTGCATTGCAGTACAAATTATTTAATCTGAACATGATCAAAATTAATTAACTTAAAAAATAAACAACTTATTTAATTAAATCAAATAGATAACTTCGAATCCCCGATTCCGCCCCGCCCGGCACCCGGTCAGTATCTCAAGCGGGTTTACTTTGCTGCGCAGCACAATGGCAGAGATTCTCCGGGGTCGGCTAGAATCCGGCTGAAGGAGAGCACATCATGGAATGCAAAGTAAAGTGGACCGGCGGCGACGGCATGAGTTTCGTCGCCGAGACCGGCAGCGGTCATGCTTTCGTCATGGACGGCGCCGTCGACGGCGGCGGGCACAACCTCGGTCCGCGGCCGATGGAGACCGTGCTCGCGGGCACCGGCGGCTGCACCGCCTACGACGTGGTGCTGATCCTCAGAAAAAGCGGGCAGCCTGTCTCCGGCTGCGAAGTGCGGCTGGTTTCCGAGCGCGCCGAGACCGACCCCAAGGTGTTTACCAAAATCCACATGCATTTCATCGTGCGCGGCAGGGGCCTGAAGCCGTCGATGGTCGAGAACGCCATCAAGCTTTCGCACAACAAGTACTGCTCGGCTACGATCATGCTCGGCAAAACCGCCGCGATCACGCACGACTACGAGATCGTAGCCGACTGAATCCCGGCGGAGATCCGCTTCGCTCGCCGCAGCGGCTAATTGTCCGGGCTGCTGTAATAGTCCTGGTCGAAAGACTGGGTGTGGTACTTCAAGATCCCCCGGGTATCGAAGTGCGCCAGCGCCTTCATGCGCGTCTGATAGTCCAGATAGCTGTACTCCCACACTTCTTCCTCCAGGCGGGGAAAATTGAACGTCCAGTGCGGCTTGCCGACAATGTTTTGCACTTCGGCTTTTGCCATTCCCGGCTTCAGCTGCCGAAAATCGGCATCGTGCAGCGTCCAGAAAGGCCTGATCCCGGGATCGATGGCGCAACCGCCGAACGCAACAACAGCTGCAGCCACGGCAAGGAACCTGGCAGCGTTTGTCATGATTGCCTCCTTTGGGAAAATCGATAACCGCGCCCGGTAAACAACTTCAATACCTTGCTTATTCCCGGGCCGAAGAACGGCCTGTCGGCAATCCGGCGTCCTGCGGCGTGGGCGCCGATCAAAGCCCTCGAAATTCCGCGCGATGCTTCAGATCCAGTAAGTCGATCCGGTCATGACGCCGGCGCTCAGCGCCATGCCGCGCTTCACGCACTCCGGCAGCTCGCGCGCGCCCAGTGCCTGGGCGGTGCGGGCGTGCCCGACCTCTTCGCGCTGCATCGTCTCGATGACCGCGCGGGTTGCCGCGTCCCGCGGGCTCAGGCGATCGAGGTGGCCTTGCAGGTGCCGCTCGACCTGCCTCTCGGTCTCGGCGAGAAAGCCGAGGTTCCAGTCGTCGCCGAGCTTGCCGGCGAGAAAGCCGAGCGCGAGCGAGCCGGCATACCAGAGCGGGTCGAGCAGGCTCGGGCGGCCGCCGAGCTCGCGGATCCGCTGCGCGCTCCAGGCGAGGTGGTCGGCTTCTTCGCGCGCCGCGCGTTCCAGCGCCGCCTTGATCCGGCTGTCGGAAGAGGCCAGCGCCTGGCCCTGATACAGCGCCTGCGCGCAGACTTCGCCGCAGTGATTGACGCGCATCAGCGCCGCCGCATGGCGCCGCTCGGCGTCGCTCAGGAGCGGCGGATGATCCTCCGCGCGCGGCATGGCGCGGGCAGCCTGCGCCGCGCCCGAGAGCGTGCGCACGACCTTGTCGAATTCGATGATGGCGCGGTCGATGTCCTGCATGGCGCGGCTTTCGCTCAATACCGTAAATCCGGAAGCACGGTTTCGATGTTACGCCTGCCGGCCGGGTTGCGGACGGCGGGCAAAAAAAACGGGCGCCCGAAGGCGCCCGTTCGATACGACTCAACGACTAACCGATGGGCACCGATCAGAAGTTGTGGATGATGCCGACAGCAATGATCTTCGGGTCGGCGCCGACGCTGCCCGAGGGCAGGCCTGCCACGCCGTTACCGCTCGCCGAAGTATACGAACCGCCGGTGTAGTCCATGTTGTAGTTGGTGCCGTTGGTGATTGCGTTATAAGTGGCGTAGGCCGCAGTGCGCTTCGACATCAGCAGGCGGGCGCCGAACATGTACGCAGTCGCGGTGGTGTCGTCGCAATTGGCGGAAACCTGGCAGCCGGAGATCTTGGCGACCTTACCCACCTGGGCGAGCAACTGGACGTTGCCGACCACGTGCTCCCAGTTGACGCCAATCGCGGTCTGCGACAGGCTCGTCGCCGTGCCTTCCACCACGGTGTTGTACGAACCGGCGGTCGCAGTCGCGCCACTCGGCGCCCCCTGCAGATTGATCCCCGACGGGGAGTCAACCGTGGTTTTCACGTAGATCAGGGAGATCTGGCCACCCGGTGCGTACATCCAGCCGCCGCGAAGCTTCAGCCCGGTGTTGGAAGCCGCAGAAGTCGTTGCCCCCGCCGCGCCGGTGTTCTTCGTATAGTCGAATCCCCAGCCGGCCGGGCCATGCTGGCCTTGCACCGTGAGACCGACGAGATTGGCGCCGGTGTTTGCGGCGGCCGCTGCAGCTTCCGAGTTCGTGCCGTAGCTCACGATCGCGGTGACGCCGCTCATCGTCGGGCTGGTGTACTGCACCAAGTTGCTCTGGCGGGCCACACCCACGCTCATGCCGCGGCCGAAGGAGCCGCTGAAGAACGGAATGCCGGTGTTGACGTAGTTGGCGGCGGTCTGCTCCAGCCCGTAATTTGCCCACCACACGTTGCTGCGGCCGAAGGTGATCTGGCCCGCGCTGCTGCTCGCCAGGCCGACATGGCCGATACGCGAGCTCAGGGTGCCGGAAGACGGGTTAGCGGCGCCGCTTTGGCCGTTTGTGCCGCCGGTATCGATGTTGACGCCCGACTCCATCAGGAAAACGGCCTTGAGGCCGCCACCCAGATCTTCACTGCCGGTAACGCCGAGACGCGACGAGTTGTCGAAGACGCGTGTGCGCGACTTCCAGTCGCCCGCGCCGTTGGCCGCGGTAGCACCCGTGGCGCTGTACTGGTCCACGCCCAGGTTGGCGCGTCCGTAAATCTGGACGTTGGCCGTATCGGCCAGAGCGATTGCGGGAGCCGCAAGCGCGCCGGCGACGGCGACTGCCATCAATTTCTTGTTCATCGAATGGTTCTCCTCTTTGATTGACTTTCACTTTCAGACAGCCGGCCTGCGCCGTCCGCTTTACCCTCTTTTCGAGAGTTGTTGCAATTCTGCCCATCAACCCCCCCGTTCTCAAGCAAAAGAGTGAATTTTTTCTCTTAATCGACAAGGTCTTGTTGCATTTTTACAACAATAGGAACCGATGAAATAAAAGTGCTTATAAATCAATTTGTTGTAAACATGCGCTTCAGCTCCGCTCCAGGGTCGTCAACGCGCATGAAAGCCTCTCCCACCAGGAAGGCATGGACCCCCTGTTGTCGCATCGCTGCCACATGCTCCGGGGCGACAATCCCGCTCTCGGTGACGACCAGCCGCGCCGCTGGCACATGGGGAAGCAGGCCGAGCGTCGTATCGAGCGAGGTCGCGAAGGTGCGCAGGTTGCGGTTGTTGATGCCGATGAGCGGCGTGGCGAGCTCCAGCGCCGCGTCGAGTTCGGCGCGATCGTGCACCTCGGCCAGCACCGCCATGCCGAGGCCGGCCGCGACCGCTTCCAGCTCGCGCATCTGCGGCGTTTCGAGCGCGGCGACGATCAGCAGGATGCAGTCGGCGCCCAGGGTGCGCGACTGGTACACCTGATAGGGCTCGATGATGAAATCCTTGCGCAGCGCCGGCAACGCGCAGGCCGAGCGCGCGGCGGCGAGATGTTCGGCGCGGCCCTGGAAAAACCGCTCGTCAGTGAGCACTGACAGGCAGGCGGCGCCGTGCCGCGCATAGGACCGCGCGATCGCCGCCGGATCGAACGCTTCGCGCAACAGGCCCCGGCTCGGGCTCGCCTTCTTGATCTCGGCGATCACCGCCGGCAGCCCGGCCGCGATCTTGGCCCGCAGGGCGCCGGTAAAGTCGCGCGGCTTTTCCGCCGCCTCCGCTTCACGTCTCACCGCGGCCGGATCGCGGCGCTGCTTTGCCTGCGCGATTTCCTCCGCCTTGGCGGCGAGAATTTTTTCGAGAATGTCAGCCACGGCCGAGAAGCTGGGTGTGCTTCACGAACTGGTCGAGCTTGGCGCGCGCGGCGCCGCTCTTGATGATCCCGAAGGCCCGCTCGACGCCGTCCCCGAAGGTCGGCGCCTTGCCCGAGACGTAGATCGCAGCGCCGGCGTTGAGCGCGACGATGTCGCGCGGCGCGCCGGCCTGGTCCTCCAGCGCCGCGATCACCATGGCGCGCGACTCCTCGACGCTGGCCACCCGCAGCGCGCGGGGATCGTGCACCGGCAGTCCGACCTTCTCGGGATGGAACAGGTATTCATCGATCCTGCCGTCCTTCAGCTCGCCGATCATGGTCTGGCCGCTGATGGAGATTTCGTCCAGCCCCTCGAGGCCGTAGACGGTCAGCGCGCGGCGCGCGCCCAGCCGCTGCAGCACGCGCACCTGGATGCCCACCAGGTCGGGGTGAAACACGCCCATCACCTGCGTCGGCGCGCCGGCCGGATTGGTGAGAGGACCGAGGATGTTGAAAATGGTGCGCACGCCGAGCTCGCGCCGCACCGGGGCGGCGTGCTTCATCGCCGCATGGTGGTGGGGCGCGAACATGAAGCCGACGCCGACCTCGTCGATGCAGCGTCCCACCTGCTCGGGCTTCAGGTTGATGTCGGCCCCAAGCGCCTCGAGCACGTCGGCGCTGCCCGATTGCGACGACACGGCGCGGTTGCCGTGCTTGGCCACGCGCGCGCCGGCCGCGGCGCAGACGAACATCGCCGCGGTGGAAATGTTGAAGGTGTGGGCGCCGTCGCCGCCGGTGCCGACGATGTCGACGAGATTCTCCGGGTCCTTCACCGTGACGCGGGTGGCGAGCTCGCGCATCACCTGGGCGGCGGCGGTGATCTCGCCGATGGTCTCTTTTTTCACCCGCAGGCCGATGGTGATCGCCGCGATCATCACCGGCGACATCCGGCCGCTCATGATCTGGCGCATCAGGTCGAGCATTTCGTCGTGGAAGATCTCGCGGTGCTCGATGACCCGCGTCAGCGCCTCCTGGGGGGTAAAACTCATGCGGCCTCCTGTTGCAGGAAATTCTTCAAAAGGGCGTGGCCGTGCTCGGTGAGGAAGGACTCGGGGTGGAACTGCACGCCCTCGACCGGAAATTCACGGTGGCGCACGCCCATGATCTCGCCGTCCGCAGTCCAGGCGGTCACCTCCAGGCAATCCGGGAGGCTCGCGCGTTCGATTGCCAGCGAATGATAGCGCGTGGCAATGAAAGGGCTGGGCAAACCAGCGAACACGCCCTGCCCGGCATGCGCGATGGGCGAGGTCTTGCCGTGCATCAGCGTGTGCGCGTGCACGACCTTGCCGCCGTAGGCCTGGCCGATCGCCTGGTGCCCGAGGCAGACGCCGAGGATCGGCACCTTGCCGCCGAAAGCGCGGATCAGCGGCACCGAAATGCCCGCCTCGCCGGGCGAACAAGGCCCCGGGGAAATGACGATATGCGCGGGCGCGAGCGCGGCGGCTTCCTCCAGCGTGATCTCGTCGTTGCGCACCACTTTCACACCGGCGCCGAGTTCGCCGAGATACTGGACGAGGTTGTAGGTAAAGCTGTCGTAGTTGTCGATCATCAGCAGCACGCTCAGTCCTCCTCGTCCAGACCGGCCTGGACCTGCTCGGCGGCGCGCAGCAGGGCACGCGCCTTGCTCTCCGTTTCCAGCCATTCGTTCTCCGCAATCGAATCGGCGACGATTCCCGCGGCGGCCTGGGCGTAGAGCATGCCGTCCTTGACGATGCCGGTGCGGATGGCGATCGCCAGGTCCATGTCGCCCTGGTAGCTTAGATAGCCGACGGCGCCGCCGTAGATGCCGCGCTTGTTCGGCTCCAGCTCGTCGATGATCTCCATGGCGCGCACCTTGGGCGCGCCGGTCAGCGTGCCCGCCGGAAACGTGGCGCGCAGCACATCCAGCGCCGTCATGCCGGGCTTGAGCCGCCCCTCGACGTTGGAAACGATGTGCATCACGTGCGAATAGCGCTCGATGATCATTTTGTCCGGCACTCTGACGGAGCCGATCTCGGCGATGCGTCCGATGTCGTTGCGCGCGAGATCGATGAGCATCACATGCTCGGCGATTTCCTTGGGGTCGGCCAGCAGCTCTTCCGCCAGGGCGCGGTCCTGCTCCGGAGTCGCGCCGCGCGGCCGCGTCCCGGCCAGGGGGCGGATCGTGACCGTCGTGCTGTTTTCGCCGCGCTCCTGCCGCACGAGGATTTCCGGCGAAGCGCCGACGACGTGGAAATCGCCGAAATGGTAGAAGTACATGTAGGGCGACGGATTGATCGAGCGCAATGCCCGGTACAGCGCCAGCGGCGAATCCGTGAACGGCTTGGCGATGCGCTGGCCGATCTGCACCTGCATCATGTCGCCGTCGAAGATATAGCGTTTGGCGCGCGCGACGGCGGCGAGGTAGTCCGGCTTGGGGAAATCGGTTTGCGCCTGCGTCGGCGCGCTGGCGTGCTGCAACGGCAGGGTGACCGGCCGGCGCAGCTCGAGCCGCAATTCGCGCAACCTCTCCCGGGCGCGCGCGTACGCGCCCGCCTCCGCCGGATCGGCGTGGACGATCAGCGAGATCTTGCCTTTGAGATTGTCGATGACGACCAGCTCTTCCGTTTGCAGCAGGAGGATGTCCGGCGTCTGCAGCGGGTCGGGCTTGCGTGTCGCGGCGAGCCTGGGCTCGATGTAACGCACCACGTCGTAGCCGAAATAGCCGGCGAGCCCGCCGCTGAAACGCGGCAGACCGGGCAGCGGAGCGACGCGAAACCGGCGCTGGTAGGCGTCGAGGAAATCGAGCGGGTTGCCGTCGAAGGTTTCCGCCACGGCGCCATCGCGCACCACTTCGACGCGGTTTCCGCGCGCGCGCAGCAACGTTTGCGCCGGCAGACCGACAAACGAATAGCGCCCGAAGCGCTCCCCGCCCACGACCGATTCGAGCAGATAGGTGTTCGGGCGGTTGGCGAGCTTGAGATAGATGGAAAGCGGCGTGTCGAGATCGGCGAAGATCTCGGCGACTACGGGAACGCGGTTGAAGCCCTGGGCGGCGAGCCGCTTGAAATTCTCTTCAGTCATTGACTGCTCCACGAAAACATTCTGAGGTGCTGCAGGTGCGCGCCGCTGGTGCGAAACGCGGCGCGCGGACAACGGCGGTCAGCGGCGCCACCAGCGCCAGCTACGCCATTGCATCCGCTTCTCAGTGTTCTCGTGGGGCACGACTGAATTGGTGTGCGACTCGTTGGAGAAGCATCACTTTATAACAGCCCGGCGCGCGCTGTCCAGCGATCGTTCCGCGGCCCGTTACGAAACGTCAGAGAACCTTGCCCGGATTCATGATGCCGAGCGGATCGAGCGTGCGCTTTATTGCGCGCATCAGCTCCAGCTCGAGCGGCGATTTGTAGCGCCTGATCTCCTCGCGCTTCAACTGCCCCAGCCCGTGCTCGGCGCTGATCGAGCCGCCGAAGCGCGCGACGCTGTCGTGGACGATGCGGTTGACCGCGGCGAGCTCGCGCATGAAGGCATCGGCCGCGACGGCGGGCGGCGGCGACACGTTGTAATGCAGGTTGCCGTCGCCCAGATGCCCGAAGGTGACCATGCGGATGCCCGGATAAGCGCGGGCAAGCCCGGCGCCGGTCGCGGCGATGAAATCCGCGATGCGCGAGATCGGTATCGAGACGTCGTGCTTGATATTCGGGCCCTCGCGGCCCTGCGCCTCGGAGATGGCCTCGCGCAGCATCCAGAACGCCCGCGACTGCGCTTCGCTCTGGGCGAGCGCGGCATCGAGGATCAGCCCCGCTTCGAGCGCGCTTTCGAGCATGGTTTCGGCCATCGCCCTGGCGCCCTCGCCCGATTGCGTGTCGGAGAGCTCCACCAGGACGTAATGCGCATGGCGGCGAGGAAACGGCGCGGCGGTTTGCGCGAAATGCTTCAGCACCAGATCGAGGCAGTAATCCGAGAACAGCTCGAACCCGGTGAGCCGCTCGCCGCACCGCGCCTGCGCAAGCTCCAGCAGGGCCAGCGCCTTTTCGGGACTCTCCAGCGCCGCCACGGCGGTCGCGTGCGTCCTGGGCAGGGGAAAGAGCTTCAGCACCGCCGCGGTGATCACGCCGAGCGTGCCTTCGGCGCCGATGAAAAGCTGTTTCAGGTCGTAGCCGGTGTTGTCCTTGCGCAGGCCGCGCAGACCGTCCCACACTTCGCCCGAAGGCAGCACGACTTCCAGTCCGAGCACCAGCTCGCGCGCATTGCCGTAACGCAGCACCGCGGTGCCGCCGGCATTGGTGGAAAGGTTGCCGCCGATCTCGCAACTGCCTTCGGCGGCAAGACTCAGCGGAAACAGCCGGTCCGCGGCTGCCGCCGCCTGCTGCAGGCCGGCGAGAACGCAGCCGGCTTCCACGGTCATGGTGTTGTTGCGCGCGTCGATGGCGCGAATGCGGTTCATGCGCGAGAGATTCAGGACGATCTGGGTGCCGCTCGCGTCCGGCACCGCCGCGCCGCACAGGCCGGTGTTGCCGCCCTGCGGCACGATCGCGGTGCGCGTTTCGGCGCAGGCGCGCACCACTTGCGCGACTTCGTCGGTTGCGGCCGGTTTCACCACCGCGAGCGGCTTGCCCACGTAGCGCCTGCGCCAGTCGATCGCGTACGGAGCGGCCTCCTGCGCAGCGGTGATCAGCCCGGCCGGGCCGACGATGCCCCGAATCCGCTCGATGAGCGCGCTCATGTCGCGGTCGCAGCGAAGCTCCGCAAGGCGCGCGGGCTAGCCGACGGACTCGAGCGCGTCGCGCATCTGCGCAATCGTCGCCCGGTAGTCCTTCGAGCCGAAGATCGCCGAGCCGGCGACGAAGGTATCGGCCCCGGCGCGCGCGATGGCGGCAATGTTCTCGGTTTTCACGCCGCCGTCCACCTCCAGCATAACGGCGCGCCCCGTAGTCTGAAATGCGTCGTCTATGCGCCTGCGCACCAGGCGCAGCTTGTCGAGCGCATGCGGGATGAACTGCTGCCCGCCGAATCCGGGATTGACCGACATGATGAGCACCAGATCGAGCTTGTACAGCACGTGATCGAGATAATCGAGCGGCGTCGCCGGATTGAACACCAGGCCCGCCTTGCAGCCGGATTCGTGGATCAGCCCGACGGTGCGGTCGATGTGCGCGCTTGCCTCGGGATGGAAGCTGATGATGTTGGCCCCGGCGCGGGCGAAGTCCGGAATGATGCGGTCCACCGGCTTCACCATCAGGTGCACATCGATCAGCGCCTGCGTGAGCGGACGAATCGCCCCGCACACCAGCGGCCCCACGGTCAGGTTCGGCACGTAATGGTTGTCCATCACGTCGAAGTGGATCATGTCGGCGCCGGCGGCGATCACCGCCGTGACCTCTTCGCCGAGCCGCGCGAAGTCGGCCGACAGGATGCTCGGAGCAATGCGGAAGGTGCGCGCAGCCATCGCTGAAATTTTACTTGGAATCGCGGAAAACCGCTTGAATCGGCGGCGGTCGCCCTTGTCAGTGCCGCGGATTTCGTGTGGAATAGCTGCATGGCTGCAGGAAAAAAATACGAGATCACGGTTTCGTCCCAGACTCAGTACGTTCCGGAACAGTCGGACGAGACCAGCGACCGCTTCGTATTCGCCTACACCATCACCATCCGCAACACCGGCACCGTCCCAGCGCAGCTCATCTCCCGCCACTGGATCATCACCGATGCCCGCAACCAGATGCAGGAAGTGCGGGGGCTGGGCGTGATCGGCGCGCAGCCGCTGCTCAAGCCCGGCGAATCCTTCGAATACACCAGCGGCACCGCAATCGCCACGCCGGTCGGCACCATGCGCGGCAGCTACCAGATGGTGGCCGACGACGGCACCCAATTCGATGCGCCGATTCCGGAATTCGCGCTTTCGGTGCCGCGCGTGCTGCATTGAGCGCGGGCCGCATTTCAAGAAATGCGCTAGTCGCGGGCGGATTTTTCCCGCTTCGGCTTCTTCGGCAGCGTCCACCAGACGATGAACACCAGCAATCCGAGCGCGACCCCGGCCTCCAGCACGAAGACCCACCATCCCGATTGCACGTTGTTGCACTTTCGCAGTACGAGTCTCGCCGCATGATAAGGCAATTGCGCCGCTTGCCGCTTTTCGCGCTCGGATTGGTCGCCGCCTGCGCCATCGAGCCGGGGCCCCGATTTCCCGCCTCCTGTCTGCCGCTGTCCGCCTGCTCGGCCTGCACGGCGTGCCCGGCCCCGGCTGCGGTGCCGCCGCAGGTGAACGCGCTCGAGGCGGTCGACTTCGCCGCATTGCCCGACTGGAATCAAGGCGAGCAGGCCGCGGCCTGGAACGCGCTGCTTGCATCCTGCCAGGCGCTGCGCTGGCGCACCCCCTGGAGCGGCGTGTGCGCAAAGGCGGCGAAGCTGCGCGCGCCGGGAGACGAATCGGCGCGGCGCTTCTTCGAAGATCATTTCGTTCCCTGGCGTCTCGCCAACCCCGATGGTTCGCCGGAGGGGCTCGTCACCGGCTACTACGAGCCGCTGCTGCGCGGCAGCCGCGTCAAGGCCGCGCCCTATCTTTATCCGCTTTACGCGCCGCCGGACGATCTGCTCACCATCGACCTTGGGGCCGTCAACCCGGAGCTGCGCAACCTGCGTCTGCGCGGACGCCTGGACGGCAAGAAGGTGGTGCCGTATTACTCGCGCGCCGA
Source organism: Burkholderiales bacterium (assembly GCA_049802235.1). Lineage (GTDB taxonomy): Bacteria > Pseudomonadota > Gammaproteobacteria > Burkholderiales > SG8-39 > VBDM01. Next base: position 74,414 of record JBARMB010000107.1, read on the forward strand.
GATCGAGCGCGGCGCCGCTCCGGTGGCGGGAAAGGAGATCGTGTGGGTCGACGATCCGGTCGCGGCGTTTTTCCTGCAGATCCAGGGTTCGGGACGCGTGCGGCTCGATACCGGCGAGGTGCTGCGCATCGGCTACGCCGACCAGAACGGCTACCCCTACCAGTCGATCGGGCGCTATCTCGTCGAGCGCGGCGAGCTGAAGCCGGGCGAGGCGTCGATGCACGCGATCGGGGCCTGGGCGATGGCGAACCCGCAACGGCTCGGCGATCTGCTCAACCAGAATCCCAGCTATGTCTTTTTCCGCGAGGCACCTATCCGCGACTCCGGCAACGGGCCGATCGGCGCGCTGGGCCTGCCGCTCACCCCGGAGCGCTCGATCGCGGTCGATCCGCGTTACGCACCGCTCGGCGCGCCGGTATTTATCGCCACCACCTGGCCGGCGACCGACATGCCGCTGTCGCGCCTGGTGCTGGCGCAGGATACCGGTGGCGCGATTCGCGGCCCGGTGCGGGCGGATTTCTTCTGGGGATTCGGCGCCGAGGCCGGGACTCTCGCCGGCCGCATGCGGCAACCGGGCAGAATGTGGGTGCTGTTGCCGAAAGGGTATGTACCGGCCGGGTACGTACCTGCCGCAGTGGCGGCCGGGGGCGATGCGCCGCCGTCCCCGCCGTAGCGATTATTTCGTTGATTCGCCGATCAGCTTCGCAAGCTCCTCGGGGCGGGCACCGACCAGGCGCTGGCCGTTGGTGAAGAACATGGTCGGGGTCCCGGTTACGCGAAGTTTCCTGCCGAGCGCAAGATTTTTTTCGATCGGGTTTTCGCATTCTTCAGCGGCCGAGGCCTGCACGGATCCATTGAGCATGTGGTCGACCCAGGCCCGACTTCTGTCCTTTGCGCACCAGATCGCCTTTGCCTTGCTCACCGAGTCGAGCGACAGGATCGGGTAGAGGAACGTGTAGATGGTCACGTTGTCGAGCTTTGCCATGTCGTTCCACAGGCGCTTGCAGTAAGGGCAGTTCGGATCCTCGAAAGTGGCGAATACGCGCTTGCCGGTGCCGCGTACCGTCTTGATGGCGGAATCCAGCGGCAGGTCCTCGAACTTGATCGCCGAGAGTTTCTGCATCCGTACCTCGGTCAGGTCCTGCCGCGTCCTGGCGTCCACGATGCTGCCGTCGACGATGTAGTTGACCTTGTCGTCCGTGTAGATCAATTTCTCGCCGATTACCACTTCGTACAGACCGAAGTACGGCGTCTTCGCCACGCTGTCCACCTTGATGTTGCCGAAGCGCGCCTCGACGGCCCGCTTTACCGATGCCTCGTCGGCGAACGCCGCCGCCGAGAGCGTTGCCGCGAGAAACAGGACGAGCAGCCGAAAACTCATGAGGATTCCTTGTGATGGTGCCCGCGGCCGGCGCCGATCGCGCGGCGCGCGAGCAATGTCTTTATGACCGGCATCGAGTTGGTCAGGTTCAATCCGAAGTTGCGCGCGCGGGCCGCGACCGGATGGCTCGAGCCGAACAGGCGAACCAGCCCGTCGGTGATCCAGCGCAGCGCCAGTATATCCTCGGCGCGGACGCGCTCAAAGCGCCGCAGCAGCAAATAATCGCCGGGGTCTGCGACGCGGTTCCCGAGCAGCAGCCGGGCAAGCGCGCACGCATCGCCGAATCCGAGATTCACGCCCTGGCCGGCGAGCGGATGCACGACGTGCGCGGCGTCGCCGACCAGGGCGAAGCGGGGCCGGACCCTGCGCGTCGCCGACAGCCGGCTGAGCGGAAACGCGGCCGCCGGCGTGACCGGCTCGAGCTCGCCCAGCGTCCCGCCGGCCGCAGCGGCCACCCGCGCGCAGAGCGCCGCGGGAGAAAGCGCGATCAGCTCCCGGGCGTGCGACTCGGGCGTGGACCATACGATCGAGATGCGCTGCTGCGGCAACGGCAGGTACGCGAGCACGCCGTCACTGCGGAACCATTGATACGCGATGTTCCGGTGGGGACGCGCGCAGGCGAAATTGGCGACGACGCCGCTCTGCCCGTAGCGCTCTGCCGAGACCTCGAAGCCGGCCGCGTGCCGCAGCCATGAATTCGCGCCGTCGGCGCCGACGGCGAGCTTCGCCGTGACCGATCCGCCGTTCTCGAGGCGGATTTCGACTCCGCTTTTGCCGTCATGCAGCTGCGACGGCACGGCAGGGCAAAGCAACACGAGGTTGCGCTGCGTCTCGAGCCCCTGCCACAGCGCGTGCTGCAACCGGCCCGACTCGACCGTCGCCGCCAGCTCCAGCACTCCCGATTCGTAGGCGGAAAAATCGAGCCGCGAGCGGCCGTCGTCGCCGTAGATGCGCATCTCGTGGATCGGCGTCACCCGCGCCGCGTCCAGGCGCCGCCAGGCGCCGATTTCTTCGAGGAACGCAACGCTCGCGGGCGAGAGCGCATAGACGCGCGAGTCCCAGTCCGCACCCGGCGCCGCAGGCGGTGCGCGCTCGATCAGGGCGAGTTTCAGGCCGCTGTCGGCGAGCGCCGCGGCGAGACTTGCGCCGACCAGCCCGGCACCGACGATGGCGACATCGACTTGCATCGGCGGATTGTACCCGCGAAGACGCGGATCAACCGCGGACGGCATGAGCGCGAATGTAAACTTTTTCGCGGCGATGCCGTGGTCGGGCGGCTTGACCGGCGCGAACACGGTCGCGCGGCGTGGGCACGCCGACGATGCGCCGCAGCTCGATCACCGCGATGACCAGCGCATTGGTCTCCGGATCGCGGCCGGCATCGACGTCCTGCGGCACTGAAGTCTTGTGCCTGCCGACCTGCTCGGCGCAGGCGACGCAGACCGTCAGGAATCTTTCCGTACCGAAGCCACCGCCCCCGGGGCTGCCCGGAACGCGCCAAAGGGAAGTATTCTGCACTTGCGCTACGCCCCTCGGCATGGGGACCCGCCGCGAGGGCTGTTCCTTGACAACTATTGGATGGGAAAGGATAATTCGCGGCTTTCTGTGGCGAATTAGCTCAGCTGGTTAGAGCGACGGAATCATAATCCGCAGGTCCGGGGTTCGAGTCCCTGATTCGCCACCATTTTCTTGCTTCGCAAGCAACGATGACCTCACGCCGCGCCTTGCTTGCCCTCCTCCTGTCGGTGCTGCTTGCGGCCGCCGCTCACGCCCAGACGCGGCCGATTCCCCAGGACGCCAGGCGCGGCTACCTCCGGCACGTCCAGGAGATGGCGGTCACGGTGGACGGCAACCCGATGATGCTCGCGCCGGGCGCCACTATCCGCGAGCAGAAAAATCTCGTCATTGTGCCCGCCGCGATGCCGCGCGCAGGCGCCTGGGCCGATTACGTCCTGGACAGGAACGGACAGATTTTCCGCGTCTGGCTGCTGACGCCGCAGGAACTGGCGCAACCGAAGAAACAGGCGAACGGCCGCTAGCATGGCGCAGAAGCTCTACGTCCGCACCTTCGGCTGCCAGATGAACGAGTACGACTCGGCGAAGATGGCGGACGTGTTGCACGCCGCGGAAGGCTTCGAGACGACCGACCGCCCCGAGGACGCGGACCTGATCCTGTTCAACACCTGCTCGGTGCGCGAGAAGGCGCAGGAAAAGGTGTTTCACGATCTCGGCCGGGTGAAGCACCTGAAGCACGACAGGCCCGGCCTGCTCATCGGTGTCGGCGGCTGCGTTGCGAGCCAGGAAGGCGCGGCGATCGTGGCGCGCGCGCCCTATGTCGACCTCGTGTTCGGCCCGCAGACGCTGCACCGGCTGCCGGCGCTGCTCGAAGCGCGGCGCGCAAGCGGCAGGCCGCAGGTGGACATCTCCTTTCCCGAGGTCGAGAAATTCGACCATCTGCCGCCGGCGCGGGTCGAAGGCCCGTGCGCCTTCGTCTCGATCATGGAAGGCTGCAGCAAGTACTGCAGCTTCTGCGTCGTCCCCTATACCCGCGGCGAGGAAGTGTCGCGCGCATTCGACGACGTGCTGACCGAGGTCGCGGACCTCGCCGGTCAGGGAGTCAGGGAAGTGACGCTGCTCGGCCAGAACGTCAACGCGTGGCGCGGGAAGATGGCGGACGGTGACCTCGCCGAAGGCGGGCGTGACCTCGGCAAAGGCGACCCCGAGTCCGCCGATTTCGCCCTGCTGCTCGAGTACGTCGCCGAGATTCCCGGCATCGAGCGTATCCGCTACACCACTTCGCACCCGAAAGAATTCACGCAGCGCCTGATCGACGCGCATGGGAAGCTCGACAAGCTGGCACCGCACGTGCACCTGCCGGTGCAGTCGGGCTCCGACCGGGTTCTCGCAGCGATGAAGCGCGGCTACACGGTGCTCGAATACAATTCGATCGTGCGGCGGCTGCGCGCGGTCCGGCCGGACATCGGCATCACTTCGGATTTCATCGTCGGCTTCCCCGGCGAGACCGAGCAGGATTTCGAAGCCACCCTGAATCTCATCGATGACGTCGGCTTCGACGACTCTTTCTCGTTCACCTACAGCCGCCGTCCCGGTACGCCCGCGGCCGAGCTGCACGACGATACTCCGCAGGAAGCGAAACTCGCGCGGCTGGCGCGGCTGCAGGCGCGGATCGATGCGCAAGCGCGGAAACTCAGCGAGCGCATGGTCGGAACGCGCCAGCGAATTCTGGTCGAGGGCGCATCACGCAAGAACGCCGGCGAACTGGCGGGCCGCACCGGGAACAACCACATGGTCAATTTCCCCGGTGATGCGCATCTGACCGGCCGCTGCGTCGATGTGACCATTACCGCGGCGCTCGCGCATTCACTGCGCGGCGAAGTCCGGAGCGCCGCTCGGGCGAGCTTGTCCGCCTGACCGCGGATGCCCAGGAACCTCCCAGTCGTGTTCCGGTTTCCAGCCCCTTGAAACCCAGGCCCCTCGAGCTGGTCCTGTCCCCGGTCGACAACCAGCGCCTTGCCAATCTCTGCGGCGCGCTGGACGAGAACCTGAGGCAGATCGAGACCGCGCTCGACGTCTCGATCGCGCGCCGTGGCGAGCGCTTCACCCTGCGGGGGAAACAGGCGGCGCGCGCCGCCGAAGCGCTGCAAAAATTCTACGACGATGCCAAGCGCGGCCTCACCATTGACGACATCCAGCTCGGGCTGGTCGAATTCCGCTCGAGCGGCGGCGCCGAAGCGAAGGAGGACCTGCCACTGCTCACCCGCCGGGCGGACCTGCGCGGGCGCACGCCGCGACAGCGCCAGTACATCCACGACATCATCGAGCACGACATCACCTTCGCCATCGGTCCGGCAGGCACCGGCAAGACCTACCTCGCGGTGGCCTGTGCCGTGGATGCGCTGGAGCGCGACGCAGTCAAGCGCATCGTGCTGGTGCGGCCGGCGGTGGAGGCGGGGGAGCGCCTCGGCTTCCTGCCCGGGGACCTGGCGCAGAAAGTCGATCCTTACCTGCGGCCGCTCTACGACGCGCTCTACGACCTGCTCGGCTTCGACAGGGTGCAGAAACTGTTCGAGCGCGGCGCGATCGAGCTCGCGCCGCTCGCCTACATGCGCGGCCGCACCCTGAACCATTCGTTCGTGATCCTCGACGAGGCGCAGAACGCCACGCCCGAGCAGATGAAGATGTTCCTCACGCGCATCGGCTTCGGCTCCAAGGCGGTGGTGACCGGCGATATCACCCAGATCGACCTCGCGCGCGGGCAGAAAAGCGGCCTCGTGGCCGCGCAGAAGATTCTCGACGGGGTGCGCGGCATCGCCTTCAGCCCCTTCAAAAGCGACGACGTGGTGCGCCACCCTCTGGTACAACTCATCGTCGATGCCTACGAACGTCATCGCGACGGGAGCGAGGGGCGATGAAGGCCCGCAGGTCTGCCCATGCGGCCTCGAAGTCGCCCGCGCCCCGGCCGCGCGCGCCGGCAAAGCCGCTTGCGCTCGCGCTGCAAATCGCCGCGCGCGGCGCGCAAGTTCCGAAGGCCGCGCAGGTCCGCCGCTGGCTGCTGGCGGCTCTGTCGCAGCCGGCCGCAGTGACGGTGCGCATCGTCGGCGCAGCCGAAGCGCGGCGGCTGAACCGAAACTACCGCGGCCGCGATCATGCCACCAACGTGCTGAGCTTTCCCTATGGGGCCGAACGGAAGACGCTGTGCGGGGATATCGTCCTGTGCGCGCCGGTGATCCGGCGCGAAGCGCGGGCGCAGGGAAAAACGCCGGAAGCGCATTTCGCCCACCTGACGGTGCACGGCGCCCTGCACCTGCAGGGCCACGACCACGACAAGCCGCGCGATGCGGCGCGCATGGAAGCGCTGGAAAAGAAGCTTCTGGCCAAACTCGGTTATCCTGATCCCTACCGGGTAAATCGGGAATCGTGAATCGTAAATCGGCGGGGCATCGCTGCGCCGCGAACCCACGATCCACGATTCCCGATTTACGATTCACAATGTCGCATGAATGAACCTGACAAACCTTCGCTTCTCGAGCGGCTGTCCGCGCTGCTCATGCACGAGCCCGAGGACCGCGAGCAGCTGGTGACGCTGCTGCACTCGGCTTTCGAGAAAAACCTCCTCGACAGCGATGCGCTGTCGATGATCGAAGGCGTGCTGCAGGTCTCGGAGATGCAGGTGCGCGACATCATGGTGCCGCGCGCGCAGATGGACGTGATCGACATCAACGAGACCCCCGACAAGTTCATTCCGACCGTCATCGCCACCGCGCACTCGCGCTTCCCGGTGATCGACAAGGACCGCGATGACGTCATCGGCATCCTGCTCGCCAAGGACCTGCTGCGCTACTACGCCGGCGAGGAGGAGTTCAACGTGCGCGACATGCTGCGCCCGGCGGTGTTCGTTCCCGAATCGAAGCGCCTCAATGTGCTGCTGCGCGAGTTCCGCGCCAACCGCAACCACATGGCGGTGGTCGTGGACGAATACGGCGGCGCGGCGGGCCTGGTGACCATCGAGGACGTGCTCGAGCAGATCGTCGGCGACATCGAGGACGAATACGACTTCGACGAGTCCGTGGACAACATCGTGCGCGAGAGCAGCGGCCACTATCGCGTCAAGGCGCAGACCGAGATCGCCGACTTCAACAAGATTTTCGGCACCGACTTCTCCGACGCCGATTTCGACACGCTGGGCGGCCTCGTCCTCGACCGTTTCGGGCGCTTGCCGAAGCGCGGCGAAGCGATCACCATCGGGGACCTGCGCTTCCAGGTGTTGCGCGCCGACAGCCGGCGGCTGCACGTGCTGCAGGTGCAGCGATTGCCGGGCAGGGTTTGAAGGCGGTCTTCACCTCGCAGCGCACAGCGACCCTCGCCGCGCTTCTTGCCGGCGCGCTGACGGTCGCCGGCTTTGCCCCGATCGGGGCAATCCCGCTGCCGTTTCTGACCCTCGCCGGCCTGCTCGCGCTGTGGCGGCGCGCACCGTCCCCGCGCGACGGCTTGCGGACCGGATTCGCCTTCGGCGCAGGACTGTTCGGGACCGGAGTGTCGTGGGTCTACGTCAGCCTGCATGACTACGGCCTCATGCCCGCACCGCTCGCCGCGGTCGCGACGCTGCTCTTCTGTGTCGTCCTGGCGCTCTATCCCGCCGCGGCCGGCTGGTGCTTCGTGCGCCTGCGGCCGGAGCGCGGCGTCGCGGCGCTGTTCGCGTTCGCGTCGCTGTGGACACTTTCGGAATGGCTGCGCGGCTGGCTGCTCACCGGCTTCCCCTGGCTCGCCGTCGGCTACACGCAGACCGACACGCCGCTCGCCGGCTTCGCCCCCGTCCTGGGAGTGTTCGGCGTCTCGTTCGCGACCGCGCTCTGCTCCGGTCTCCTGAATCTCGTATTTTCCGGCTCGGGGCGGGTCCGCATCGCGAGCGTCGCGGCGCTCCTGCTTGCGCTCGGGCTCGGCGCTCTGCTGCAGCAGATCTCCTGGACTTCGCCCCGAGGCGAGCCTTTCCGCGTGGCGCTGCTGCAGGGTAACATCCCCCAGGAGCTGAAGTTCCAGGCCGAGCGCTACACGGCGACGCTGGCGACTTACAGGCGGTTGATCGCCGGCAGCAGCGCGCAATTGATCGTGCTGCCGGAGACCGCCATTCCGCGGTTCCTCGATGCGGTCGATGCGCATTACCTGAACGACATCGCGCAACTGGCGCGCGAGCGGCGCGCCGACCTCGTCATCGGCGTTCCGGTCCGCGACCAAGGCGGCCGTTACTTCAACAGCGTCGTCAGCATCGGCGTCTCGCCGACGCAGCGCTACGACAAGTTGCATCTGGTTCCATTTGGCGAATTCGTGCCGCCCGGCTTCGGCTGGATCGTGAAGACGCTCTCGATCCCGTTGTCGGATTTTACCTCCGGGCCGCAGAATCCCCGGCCGCTCGCCCTGTCCGGCCAGTGGGTCGCACCCGACATCTGCTTCGAGGATACCTTCGGCGAGGAGATCGTCCGCCAATTGCCGCAGGCGACCCTGCTCGTCAACCTCTCCAACATCGCCTGGTTCGGCGATTCGCTCGCGCCGGCGCAGCACCTGCAGATCTCGCGCATGCGCGCCATCGAGACCGGGCGCTTCATGCTGCGCGCGACCAACACCGGCGTCACGGCGATCATCGATCCGCGCGGCAAGGTGGTCGCGAGGCTGCCGCAGTTCACCGAAGGCGCGCTTCAAGGCGAAGTGCGAGGCCATGCCGGCGCCTCACCCTACGTGCGTTTCGGCAACACTCCGATCGTGCTCGCCTGCCTCGCGTTGCTCGCGTTACTCGCGGCGCTCGCGCATCACCGGCGCCGCGCCGTTGGTCTGGCGAGGGAAAGCCGGTAAAATCTGCCGCGCCCATGCTCACTTTCCAGGAACTGATCCTCAAGCTGCAGAGCTACTGGGCCGGGCGGGGCTGCGTGCTGCTGCAGCCGTACGACATGGAGATGGGCGCCGGCACCTCGCACACCGCGACCTTCCTGCGCGCGATCGGTCCGGAACCCTGGAGGGCAGCGTATGTGCAGCCTTCGCGCCGGCCCAAGGACGGGCGCTACGGCGAGAATCCAAACCGCCTGCAGCACTACTACCAGTACCAGGTAGTGCTCAAACCCTCGCCGCTCGACATACTCGATCTGTATATCGGCTCGCTGAACGAACTGGGCATCAACCCGCAGGAGCACGACATCCGTTTCGTCGAGGACGACTGGGAGAATCCCACGCTCGGCGCCTGGGGTCTCGGGTGGGAAGTCTGGCTGAACGGCATGGAAGTGACGCAGTTCACCTACTTCCAGCAGGTCGGCGGCATCGACTGCAAGCCGATCACCGGCGAGATCACCTACGGCATCGAGCGCCTCGCGATGGTCCTGCAGAACGTGGAGAACGTGTTCGATCTGGTGTGGACGCCGGGCGTGACCTACCGCGACGTCTACCACCAGAACGAGGTCGAGCAGTCGGCCTACAACTTCGATCAGTCGAATGCGAAGATGCTGTTCGATCACTTCAGCGACTACGAGGCCGACGCGAAACGCCTGATGGAAGCGCAGCTTGCATTGCCCGCCTACGAAAAGGTGCTCAAGGCTGCGCATACCTTCAACCTGCTCGATGCGCGCGGCGCGATCTCGGTCACGGAGCGCGCCGCCTATATCGGCCGCATCCGCAACCTGGCCAAGGCCGTGGCGCAGAGCTACTACGAATCGCGCGAGCGGCTTGGCTTCCCGATGTGCCGGACCAGCAAGGCAGCGGCATGAAGGCGTCGTTGCTGGTCGAGCTGTTCACCGAGGAACTGCCGCCCAGGGCACTTGCCAGACTGGGTGGAGCCTTTGCGTCACAAATTCAGTTGAGTCTCGGTGACCAAGGATTGCTCGATTCACGTGCCACATCGACATTCTTCGCAACGCCGCGCCGTCTTGCGGTAAAGATCTCGCACGTATTGGCGCGTGCGCCGGATCGCGCCGAAACGAAAAAACTGATGCCGGTGAAAATCGCCTACGATACCGACGGCCCTACACCAGCCTTACTTAAACGTCTTGAGAAAGAAGGCTTTCCTCCCGGGAGTTTCGGCAATCAGATCAAAGAGCGCCTCCAGGAACGCGAGGGCTATGTTTTTTTCGAGCAGGCAATTTCTGGACTCTCGCTGTCTTCCGGACTACAAGCCGCGTTGGAAGAAGCCATTGCCAAATTGCCAATTCCCAAGGTAATGACTTATCAATTGGCCGATGGCACCGACCAGAAATTCGTGCGCCCGGCACACGGCCTTGTCGTCCTGCACGGAGACAAAGTAGTGGATGTTTCGGTCCTTGGCCTACGAGCGGGGCGCGTCACGCATGGCCACCGCTTCCAGGGCGTCAAGGACATCACAATCGCAACGGCCGATGCCTACGAGGAAGCGCTCGCCGCGCACGGCAAGGTCATCGCTTCCTTTGATAAACGCAGGCAGGAAATCGAACGTCAATTGACCAGGAAGGCCGTCGATCTCAAGCTGAAGTTCTCTTCAGAGCCCTCCCTGACACACGCCGAAGAGCTTATTGGATTAAATGATGCCTTGGTGGACGAAGTAACTTCTCTAGTCGAATATCCGACTGTCTACGTCGGTGAGTTCGAGCAAGAGTATCTCGCCGTGCCGCAGGAATGCCTGATCCTCACCATGCGCGCCAACCAGAAGTATTTCCCATTGTTCAATGCGGCCGGCAAGCTGACCAACCGATTCCTCATCGTCAGCAACATGGATCTGAAGGATCCGAAAAATATAGTCGAAGGCAATCAGCGCGTGGTGCGGCCGCGGTTCGAGGACGCGCGCTTCTTCTTCGAGCAGGATCGCAAGCAACGGCTCGAGACACGCGTGCCGCAGCTCGCCAAGGTCGTCTATCACAACAGGCTCGGGAGCCAGCTCGAACGCGTGGAGCGCGTCCAGCTGCTCGCCGGCCGGATTGCCCGCGAGCTGAAGGCCGATGCGGCGCTCGCTGGGCGCGCCGCCTGGCTCTCCAAAGCCGATCTGCTTACCGGCATGGTCGGCGAGTTTCCCGAGCTGCAGGGAGTCATGGGTCGCTATTACGCGCTTGGCGACGGTGAGCCGAAAGAAGTCTCCGACGCGATCGAGCAGCACTATCGCCCGCGGTTCGCCGGAGATTCTCTGCCGCAAGGTCCGGTGGCATGCGCGGTCGCGCTTGCCGACAAGCTCGACACGCTCGCCGGGCTGTTCGGCATCGGTCAGCAACCGACCGGGGACAAGGATCCATTCGGCCTGCGCCGTGCCGCCCTCGGGGTGATCAGGATTGTCGTCGAGCATCAGCTCCCGCTTTCCTTACACGAGTCGGTCAACGCTGCGTTTGCGGGCTACGACCGCAAGATCGGTGACGCGCACACTGATCTCGAGATTTTCGTATTCGAGCGCCTCTCAGGCTACCTGAAGGAGCTCGGCTACTCGACGCTTCAGATCGAAGCGGTCCTCAGCAGGGGTTTCGACCAGCTCAGTCACGTGCCGCGACAATTGGACGCGGTCAAGGCGTTCCAGGCGCTGCCCGAAGCCGAAAGTCTCGCTTCCGCCAACAAGCGGGTGGCAAACATACTGAAACAGGCGGCAGCCAGGGGCGAGTCGTACGTCAACGCCGACCGAAAGGAATTGAAGGAGCCCGCGGAGCTCTCACTTTTCGATGCGCTGGAAAGGACCTCCGCAAGCGCGAATCAGCTGTTCGAGCGCGGCGACTACACCGGCTATCTCAAGACATTCGCGGTATTGAAGGCGCCGGTAGACGCGTTCTTCGACTCAGTCATGGTCATGGTCGAGCAAGATTCATTGCGCAAGAACCGGCTCGCGCTGCTCACGGATCTGCGTGATGCGATGAATCGCGTCGCCGACATCTCCAAGCTCGCCGCATGAAGCTGGTCATCCTCGATCGCGACGGCGTCATCAACTACGACAGCGACGAGTACATCAGGCATCCGGACGAGTGGCGGCCGATCCCGGGAAGCCTGGAGGCGATCGCGAAGCTGACGCAGTCGGGCTGGCGCGTCGTCGTCGCCACCAACCAGTCCGGGGTCGGCCGCGGGCTGCTCGACATGGAGACGCTCAACGCGATCCACGCCAAGATGCACAAGGCGGTCAACCAGGCCGGCGGACGCATCGAGGCGGTGTTCTACTGCCCCGATATTCCCGGGTCCGGCTCGCCCTGCCGCAAGCCCAGCCCGGGCATGTTCCTCGCCATCGGCGAGCGCTTCAACGTCGCGCTCGAGCGCGTCCCCGCCGTCGGCGACAGCCTGCACGACCTGCAGGCCGCAGCCGCGGTGAAGGCGCAGCCGATCCTGGTGCTGACCGGCAAGGGAGAGAGGACGCGCGCCGCGGGCAACCTGCCGGAGGCGACGTCGATCTACCCGGACCTCGCCGCGGCGGCGCAGGCGCTTTGCACGTGAATCGTGAATGGTGAATCGTGACGGAAGCCCGCCGCGTGATACCGCCTTTTCGATTTCCGATTCACGATTCACGATTTACGCCTTTATGATTTTCCTGCGTTCGCTCGTCTTCACACTTGCCCAGATCGTCATCACGCCGCCTTACGCGATCGTCGCTCTCGCCACGTTTCCGCTGCCGCCGCTGGCGCGCTATCGCATCATTTCCGGCTGGGCGCGCATCATGCTCTGGCTGGCCAAGGTCGTTATCGGCATCGATTACCGCGTCATCGGCATCGAGAACCTGCCGCGTACGCCGTCGGTGATTTTGTCCAAGCACCAGTCGGCCTGGGAAACCCTCGCATTCCAGTTGATCTTTCCGCCGCAGGTGCAGCTGCTGAAGCGCGAGCTTCTGTGGATACCGTTTTTCGGCTGGGGCCTCGCGCTGATGAGCCCGATCGCCATTGACCGCAGCCGCGGCATCCAGGCGCTCAGGCGCCTGGCCGAGCTGGGGCGGAAGCGGCTCGCGCAGGGATTCTGGATCGCGATTTATCCGGAGGGGACGCGGGTGAAGCCGGGTGAGCGCCGCAAATACCGTCTGGGCGGAGCCTGGCTCGCGGTGCAATGCGGCGTGCCGGTGGTACCGGTCGCGCACAACGCCGGGCTGCTCTGGCCGCGGAAGGCATTCCTCGTGCGTCCCGGCACGATCACACTCGAGATCGGCGCGCCGATCGATTCGCGCAGCCACACGCCGGAATCGCTGAACGCGAAAGTCGAGGAATGGATCGAAGGCCGGATGGCGAGCCTATGTCCCGGGCCCTGAGACAGCTGCAGCTTCTTTTCGACATTGCCCCGCGGCCGGAAAAACCGGGGCGAATCCGCGAGGTGCATCTCGCGGGCGGCATTCTCAGCTATCAGCTCGTGCGCGCCAGGCGCCGCACCATTGCGCTGTACGTCGATGCCGACGGCGTCGAGGCGCGCGCGCCGCGCTGGATCACGGTGGCCGAAGTCGAGGCTTTCATCCGGGCAAAGGAGCGCTGGATCCGCAGACGTCAGGCCGAGCCGCGCCAGCGAGCGTTCGTCTGGGAGGCGGGGGCAAGGCTGCCGTGGCTGGGCCGGCCGGTGACGCTCACCCTGCAGACCGGGGACAGCGGCGTTCGGATCGAAGGCGACCGGCTCGAAGTCGGGCTCGCCGACGGCGCCGGCGTGCGCGAACGGGTGCTCGCGTGGATCCGCGAGCAGGCGCTGGCGACGTTCCACGAGCGCGTCGCGGAGCTGTCGCGCCCGCTCGACCTGCGCGTATCCGGCGTCAGGCTGTCGAACGCGCAGACGCAATGGGGAAGCTGCAGCGCCGATGGCCGCGTGCGCCTCAACTGGCGCCTGATGCTGCTGCCGCCGCATCTCATCGACTACGTCGTCGCGCACGAACTGGCCCACCGACGCGAGCTCAACCATTCGGCGCGCTTCTGGGATATCGTTTCCAGGCTCTATCCGGAACATCGCTCGGCGCGGCGCGAGCTGAATGCACTGGCGAGGACCCTGCCCGAACTACTTTAGGAGAATTTAATTGAGAATACTTCACACCATGCTGCGCGTGGGCGACCTCGAACGCTCGTTGCGCTTCTATACCGGGGTGCTCGGCATGCGCCTGTTGCGCCGCAAGGACTATGCGGAAGGGAAATTCACGCTCGCTTTCGTCGGCTACGGCGAGGAATCCGAAACGGCGGTGATCGAACTGACCTATAACTGGGGCGTGGACAAGTACGAGCTCGGCAACGCCTACGGCCACGTCGCGATCGCGGTGGACAATGCCCGCAAGGCCTGCGAAGAGGTGAGGAAGCGCGGCGGCAAGGTCACGCGCGAGGCCGGGCCGATGAAGCACGGATCGACCGTCATCGCTTTCGTCGAGGACCCCGACGGCTACAAGATCGAGCTGATCGAGAGAAAGTAAGACCCGGCGTCGCGGTTGGCCCTTACCGGGGAACGCCGGGCCGGGGAACGCCGGTCTGCGCGGGAATACCGGTCTGCCCGTGAGCGCCGGTCTGCGCGGTCACGACGCGGAACCTTTGAAAGTTGCTTTGCTGCCCGATCAAGGCCTTGGCAAAGTCATCGAGCGTCGCCTCATCCACCTCGGGCGCCGGCACCACGAGTTGCTCCACCCCCAGCCCGAACAGGTTCTTGGCCAGGACGAGCAACCTGCCCTGGTCGTGGTCGGCCTTGATGACAATATCCGTCAGGACCGCCGCGGGTATGGTGAATTTGGCCCCGATGACTACCCCCTTGGGGCTTTTCCTTTCTTCCTCGGTGAATCTCACCTTGCTCGCCCAAAGCGCCTCATGGGTCTTCTGTACCATGGGCTGGCTGTCGCAGTCGATCACCACGGTGTTTCCCGACGCCCACTTGATGTAGAAATTGATGGTGTCGAAGTGCTCCTTGTCGTTGATGCGCTTGCGCCGGTAATCAATGAAGGAATCGGCGAAGGCGAGACCCTGCAGATTGGTGACGCCGGGGATCGAAAACATCAGCGGGCTGGCCGGCTTCAGTACGGCGAGTTGCTTGAGCAGCTCGTTCACGTACTGAAACACCTGCTTCATCTTGTCTTCAACCAGCTTGATCTTGTCGACCTGCAGATTCTGCCGTTGCGACTGAATCTGCTGGGTCTTCAGCAGGTCGGCCTGTTTTTTCAGGTCGTCCAAGAGTCCCATGGTGGTCTCCGCACTTCTTCCATAAAGAGAACGACATTTTGCCAGCAGCCGCCCGCACGGTCTAGCAGGATGCACGATGCGGGAAAAAAGCGCGTGCCCCTGTCGGTCCTCACAAGTCTAAAGCCGTTGCGGGAAATGCAAGGATACAGTACGCGACTCGATCCCGTTCTCCGGGACGTTTGCACAGCAGCCTCTAGGGTCTTGCGACCCGGTTGGCGATGGCGACGAAAGCCGGGACCGGAAGGGCTTCGGCACGCAGGCCGGGGTCAACACCGAGTTCGGCAAGATCGGCTCCGGAGATCAGGCCGGATAGAGCGTTCCTCAGGGTTTTTCGCCGCATGGAAAATGCCTTGGCGACGACCCGGGCAAAAACGGCTTCATCCGCGGCATGGAGTTCCGTCGCCGGACGCGGCGCGAGCCGCACCACCGCCGAGCGCACCTTGGGCGGCGGCCGGAACGCGCCCGGGGCGACGGCAAACAGCCGCTTCAGCCGGAAGCGATATTGCAGCATCACCGACAGGCGTCCGTACTCCGGTTGCGAAGGCGCGGCGACCATCCGCTCGACGACCTCCTGTTGCAGCATGAAGTGCAGATCGGCACAGCGTTCCGCGTGCGCGGCGATATGGAACAGCAGCGGTGTCGAAATGTTGTAGGGGAGATTGCCCACCACTCTGAGCGCCACCGGCAGCGTCGTGAAGTCAAAGCGCAGCGCATCGCCCTCGTGCACCGTCAGGCGCTCCGCCGGGTAGCTCTCGCGCAAGCGCGCGGCGAGATCGCGGTCGAGCTCGATCACATGCAGGTGCCGCACGCACTCGAGCAGCGGACCGGTCAGTGCCCCGAGCCCGGGGCCGATCTCGACCATGGGGTCGTCCGGCTGCGGATCGATCGCGGCGACGATGCGCTCGATGATCCCGCGATCGGCGAGGAAATGCTGCCCGAACCTCTTTCGCGCAACGTGCGGACCCGCAGCCACCTGCATTCAGCGCGACTTCCGCGCCGCGGTCCTGGCCATCTCGATCGCCGTCTCGACCGCTGCAATCAGGCTGCCGGGATCGGCCTTGCCGGTGCCGGCAAGATCGAGCGCAGTGCCGTGATCGACCGAAGTGCGGATGATCGGCAAGCCCAGCGTCACGTTGATCCCGGTGCCGAAGCTCGCGTACTTGAGCACGGGCAAGCCCTGATCGTGATACATCGCCAGCACGCAATCGGCTTTTGCCAGCAGCGCCGGCGTGAACAGCGTGTCCGCAGGCAGCGGCCCCGTGAGCCGGAACCCTTCGGCGCGCAGCTTGTCGAGGACGGGCGCGATGACCTCGATCTCCTCCCGGCCGAAATAGCCGCCTTCGCCGCTGTGGGGGTTGAGCCCCGCCACCAGCACGCGCGGCGCGCGGACGCCGAACCGGCCGCTGAGCTCCGCGCAAAGGGTGCGGATGCTCCTCTCCAGTCCTTCACGGGTCAGCGCGGCCGGGACGTCCTTCAGGGCGAGATGCGTCGTCGCCAGCGCAACGCGCAGGCCGCCGCCCGCCAGCATCATGACGACCTGCCCGGCGCCCAGGCGCTCGGCCAGGAATTCCGTGTGGCCGACGAACCGGATCCCGGCGTCGTTGATCACGCCCTTGTGCACCGGCGCAGTCGCCATCGCCGCGAATTCACCCGAGCGGCAGCCTGCGACCGCGCGCTCAAGCAGCGCGATGACGTAGGCACCGTTGCGGGGATCGAGTGTTCCCGCCCGACAGGGAGCTGCGAGGGGAACGTGAACGAGCTCGAGTGAGCCCGGCGCAATCGCAACCCCGGCAGCGGCATCGAGAAATCGCACCTTGAGCGCGAGTCGCCGCGCCCGTTCCTCAAGCAGTGCGCGATCCCCCAGGACGACAATTCGCGCCGCGAACGCGTGACGCGCGAGGGCGAGACAGATGTCCGGACCGATGCCGGCCGGCTCCCCGGAAGTCACTGCGATCACCAGGCGGCCGGTGGGTGCGAAGAGGCGTGGAACGGCACGCGCACCGGTGCGCGCTTTCCCGCCCGTCTTCCCCTTTCCCCCTGTTCGCTTCTTCGTCCTCACCGCTCGTCCAGCCGGTACTCGACATAGGCGCGATCGCGCAACTGGCGCAGCCACTCCTGGTAGGCCTCGTCGCTCTTGCGATCGCGCAGCGCCTTGCGCGCTTCGAGCCGCTTGCGATCGGAGGACACGTCGGCGGTGCGCCGCTCCAGGACCTGGATGAGGTGCCACCCGAACTGCGTTTTCACCGGCTGACTCACCTCCAGCGGCTTGAGCTCGGCGACGGCACGTTCGAATTCCGGCACCGTGTCTCCGGGATAGAGCCAGCCGAGGTCGCCGCCGCGCGCGGCCGAGCCGTCGTCCGAATGCAGGCGCGCCAGTTCGGCGAAATCGGCGCCGTTGACGATGCGCTCGCGCAGTTGCAGCAGCTTGCGCCTGCCGTCGTCCTCGGAAACGACCTCGTTGGTGCGCACCAGAATATGGCGCACGTGGGTCTGCTCCACGAGCATGGGCGCCGTCCCGGCGCCGCGCTTGTCGACGAGCTTCAAGACATGGAATCCCGCGGGACTGCGCAACACATCGCTCACATCGCCGGGCCGCAGCCCCGCAAGCGCCTGCACGAACATCTCCGGCAGGCGGCGCGGTTCACGCCAGCCCATGGCGCCTCCCTGGAGAGCATCCGGCGCGTCGGAATACGTGGCCGCGAGCTGCGCGAAATCCGCGCCGCTCTTCAACCGCCTGACCACCTCCTCTGCCCGGGCGCGCTGCCGTTCAAGTTGCTCGGGCCGGGCCTGCTCCGGCACACGCAGCAGAATATGCGCGACGCTGTACTCGACCGCCGTGTCCTTCTTCCCGTCCTGTTCGGCGAGATAGTTGTCGATCTCGCTGTCCGAGACGGTGATTTTGTTGTCGACCTCGCGCTCGCGCAACCGGGAGATCAGGATCTCGTTGCGCACTTCCTCGCGGAACTTGTCGAAGGGAACGCCGTCACGCTCGAGCGTCCGCCGGAATTCCGTCAGTGACATGCGGTTGCCCTCGGCCACCCGGCCGATGGTACGGTCAAGGTCGAGATCGTTGACGCGCAACCCGGTTTCCTTCGCGTACTGGAGCTGGACTTTATCGGTGATGACGCGCTCGAGCACCTGGCGCTCGAGCTGTTCGCGATCGGGTGGCGGCGTGCCGCGCTGGCGGAGTTCCTTCAGCACACGGTCCACGCGCGCCGAAAGCTCGTATTGCGTAATGACTTCGCTGTTGACGACGGCGATGATGCGATCAACCAGGGCGCGTCCCGGAACGGAACGCGCCGGGGGTGGGCTCTGGGCGACGCCGGCGCCGCAGGCAAGCGCGAGCGCGAATGCAAGAAGAAGTCTCATCGGTCGGGATCCGGATTCAATTATAGAAGTCGAACGGGCTGTCGGGAGCCGGCGCGTTGAGCCGCTGGTATCCCGGAATATTGCGCTTCAGAGCTTCGAGGGGATTCGACCCGAGACGAGAAAATCCGTTCAATTCGAGCTGGAAGAACAAGGCCGATGTCGAGGCGCCCACCGTCAGTGCGAAGCGTTGCAGCACGATACGGCCGATCCAGCAATCGGCGCCGTACTCGAAACCGCCGAGACCTTCGACCACGCGTTTGTCGCGCAATGAATAGTTGAACCGCCCCACGCCGAACCAGCGGCCGCCAAGCGGCCACTGCGCCGAGGTGTCGACCTGTGTAATCTGGTCGCGCAGGTAGCGATAGCTGACATTGAACGTCTTCAGCGCCTCGGGCTGGTAGCGGGTCGACACGGTCAGGCGCTCCGAGCGATTCTCACGCGGGTTGTACTCCATTGCGGCGTCGGCGATCCATTTCGGCGCGATCCGTCCGGACAAGGCGGCGAGCCAGTCGGAACTGCGGTAGGCACGGGGCACGTCGGTGGAATTGAGCATGACCTGCTGGTCCTCGAAGTAATATCGCTGGCCGATCGTGGCGCGGATGACCTCCTGGCCCGTCGCGGGCGCCAGCAGCCTCGAACTCACCGCGAGCGTAAGCTGATTGGCGTCATTGATGCGGTCGCCGCCGGCAAAGCTGTTCTCGGAGAAGATCTGCGCGTAATTGAAGTCGGCCAGTCCGGTATCGAACAGCGGGATCTGGCTCTGATCCCGAAACGGCACCCGCAGGTAATAGGCGCGCGGCTCGAGAGTCTGCGTGAAAGATTGTCCGCGCATTTGAGCTTCACGCTCGAATACGAGGCCGCTGTCGAGGCTGAAAATGGGAACTGTCCGATCGATCGAATCGGGCGTTCCGGCCGCAACGCGCTCGAGCTCGTAGTGTGTCGCGTGAAGTCCCATTTTCGGCGTCAGGAACGCACCCGGCAGAATCAGCGGCATCGTCACGCTGGGATAGAGCGTAGTCCGTCTCCCGATCACGTTGACGGGGTGCTCGAAATCGACGTATTCGCCGGAAACGGCGACATCGAGGCCGCGAAGATCCGGGCGGTTGGCGCTCAACGTGAGTTGCGGTTCGCGCGAATACTGGATCGGAACGGGGTTGAGCGGGTCCTGCAGCGTCTGAAAATTCTGCACCCGTGCGGTCAGGCCGTATCCGCCCGTACCCAACCAGGGACCGCTGTAACCGACGTAGCGGTCCCGAATGAGGTACGTCTGAGAGGTGACGTTGATGCGCGTGCCGAAATCGCGGAAATAGTTGTCGTCCGACACCCGGTTCAGATTCAGCCCCGCGGTAACCGGCCCCTCGCTATAGGTATGGAATAGCGACTGCGACGAGCGGTTCAAATTGCTTGCCTGGTCGTGAGGAAGGACATCGGCCCTGAAGATGCCGTTGTAGTTCGGCTGAATGTAGCGAAATTCCTCGCCGAGCTGCAGACCGCGTTTTGCCATGTACCGCGGCGTAACGGTGAGATCGTAGTTCGGCGCCAGATTGAAGTAATAAGGCGCGGTGAATTCAAGACCGCCCTTGCCGGTGGTGCCGAACGACGGCGGCAGAAAGCCCGACTTGCGCTGGTTATTGAGGGAGAAATCGAACGACGGCAGTTTAGGTCCGGAAAATCCCTTGAACACCAGGGTGGCGTCACGCGCCGTGCCGACCTGGCGTGTGAAATCGAGATCGAGCTCGTTGGCCTCGATGTGCCAGTCATCGCTGCCCGGCGCGCAGGTGGTGAAGGTTCCGTCTTTTATCCTGTAGTTGTCTTCTCCGGCGAATTCGATGCTCTCTGCGCGGCCGCGGCCGGAAATCGGAATCTGGTCTTGCCTGGCGCGGGGCGCGAGCGAGTAATCGGGCTTCTCGAATACGCCGGTCGAGTCCTTCATGCGGTATCTGAGCGCGGGGCCGGTCAGCACGTCGCCTGCGCGGTCGATACGCACGTTGCCGTGCGCATCGACGTCCTCGTTCTCGTTGTAGTACTTGAGCATGTCGGCCTTGATCGAGGTGCTGCCCTTGCGCACCTCGGCATTGCCCTCCGCGGTCGATTCCTTGTCGGATACGCCTTCGAGGCGGTCCGCGTCGATGAACACCGGCAACAGCTCCGCGCTCGCCGACGCGGGCGACGCGACGATCGAGCGCTGGAACTTGAGTTCGGGCCCGCCTGCATGCGCCGCCGCCGGCAAAAGCAGCGCGGTCGCCAGCGCCGCGAGGCGCGAACGGAGCAAGGGCATGAGGAAAGCTTGGAATTATAGTCGTGGATGCGGGTGCTAAAATCGCATAAATCAGCGGTGAAGGCAATTCTCTTTTCGCGGGGAAAATTTGGATCGTGCCGGGCAATTGCGGCAATGGCTGGAAGCGACGCTCGGAAACGGCGACTTCCGCCTCGCGCGCGCCTCCGATGACGCCAGCTTCCGGCGCTATTTCCGCATTTGCCGCGCCGATGCCCAGCCGTCGCTGATCGCGATGGATGCGCCGCCGGAGAAGGAGGATTGCCGGCCGTTCGTGCATGTCGCCGGCCTGTTCGCCGAAGCCGGCGTGCACGTCCCCGCCATTCATGCGCAGGATCCGGAGCGGGGTTTCCTGCTGCTTTCCGACCTTGGCGACACGCCCTATCTCCAAGCGCTCGACTCAGGCAACGCCGACCAGCTCTACGGCGATGCGCTCGACGCGCTGCTGCGCATTCAGCTTGCCAGCCGGCCCGGGGCGCTGCCCGATTACAGCCGCGAGCTTCTCGAGCGCGAGCTGCGTCTGTTTCCGGACTGGTACGTCGCGCGCCAGCTCGAGCGCGAGCTCGACGCGCGTCAGCGGGAGGCGCTGGAGCAGAGCTTCTCGATACTGCTCGCCAACAACCTCGGCCAGCCGCGCGTCTTCGTCCACCGCGACTATCATTCGCGCAATCTGATGGTATGCGAACCCTGCCCGGGCATCCTCGATTTTCAGGACGCGGTGTACGGCCCGATCACCTACGACCTGGTGTCGTTGCTGCGAGATGCCTATATCGCCTGGGAGGAGGAGCGCGTCATCGACTGGGCCGTCCGTTACTGGGATATGGCGCGCAATGCCGGATTGCCCGTGGCCGGTGACTTTGCCGACTTCTACCGCGATTTGGAGTGGATGGGGGCGCAGCGCCAGCTCAAGGTCCTGGGAATCTTTGCGCGGCTCTTCTACCGCGACGGCAAGGCCGGATACCTGAAGGACCAGCCCCGGGTGATGCGCTATCTGCGGCGCACCTGCGAACGCTACCGCGAACTTGCTGCGCTCGCGCGCCTGCTCGACGAGATCGAGCCGCACGAAAAGCGCGTGGGCTATACGTTCTGACGGCGTGAATCGGGAAGCGTAAATCGTGAATCGTACGACAGCATCGAACCGTCGCGCCGGATTCCGATTCACGATTCACCATTCACGATTCATGCAATGAAGGCGATGATCCTCGCCGCCGGGCGCGGCGAGCGCATGCGCCCGCTCACCGACGCAAAGCCCAAGTCGCTGCTCGAGGTGCGCGGCAAGGCGCTGATCGTCCGGACGATCGAAGCGCTCGCGCGCGCGGGGTTTCGCGAGCTGGTGATCAATCACGCGCACCTGGGCTCGGAAATCGAGGCGGCGCTCGGCGACGGCAGCCGCTTCGGCATCGCCATCCGCTACTCGCCGGAAGCGGAAGCGCTCGAGACCGCGGGCGGAATCGCCAACGCGCTGCCGCTTCTCGGCGCCGGGCCGTTTGTCGTCGTCAATGGCGACGTCTTCTGCGATTTCGACTTTTCCCGTCTCGCCGGCCGCGCGCTCGGGCAAAATCTCGCGCATCTGGTGCTGGTCGGGAATCCGCCGCATCACCGGCAGGGGGATTTCAGCCTGAACGGGGACAAAGTCGGCGTCGAGGGCGAGCCGAGGTGGACCTTCAGCGGCATCGGGTTGTACCGCCCGGAGCTGTTTGACGGCATCGGCTCCGGCACCAGGGCGCAGCTCGCGCCGCTGCTGCGCGCGGCGATGGCGCAACAGCGGGTGAGCGGCGAGCTGCATCGCGGCGCGTGGCACGACGTCGGCACGCCCGAGCGTCTCGCTGCGCTGAACGAACACGACGCTTGATCGCCGGCGGGAAGCAGACGACAATTCCGCACATGGACGCCACGAGCAGTATTTCCCGCCACGCCGAGCGCCGGCGCGAGCTGCAACAGCGCATGGGCAAAGGCATCGCCATCATTCCCACTTCGCCGGAGCACATCCGTAACCGCGACAGCGATTACCTGTATCGCTTCGACAGCTATTTCTACTATCTGAGCGGGTTCCCCGAACCCGAGGCGGTCCTCGTCCTGGTCGCCGGAGATGAACCCCGGTCGATCCTGTTCTGCCGCGAGCGCAGTCTGGAGCGCGAGCTCTGGGAAGGATTCCGCCACGGTCCGGAGGGCGCGAAGACCGCATTCGGCCTCGACGAAACGCATCCGGTGAGCGCGCTCGATGAGCAGATGCCGAATCTTCTGGCCAACCAGCCCGCGCTTCATTTTGCTCCCGGCGCCGACGGCGGCTGGGACGCGCGCGTCATCGGCTGGCTGAACCAGGTGCGCGCCCGGTCGCGCATGGGCATCGCCGCGCCCACCGACATCCACGACGTGCGCGCCGCGCTCGACGAGATGCGGCTGATCAAGGACGACGCCGAGATCGCCGTGATGCGCCGCGCGGCGGCGATTTCCGCCGCCGCGCACCAACGCGCCATGCGCGCGACACGCCCCGGACGCAGCGAATACGAGATCGAAGCCGAACTGCTGTACGAGTTCCGCCGCCGCGGCTCGCAGTTCCCCGCCTACTGGCCCATCGTCGCCGGCGGCGCCAGCGCCTGCATCCTGCATTACCGCGACAACAACGCCCGGCTCGCCGAAGGCGAACTGCTGCTGATCGACGCCGGCTGCGAACTCGACGGCTACGCCTCCGACCTGACGCGCACGTTCCCCGTGAGCGGAAAATTCAGCGGACCGCAGCGCGACATCTACGAGCTGGTGCTCGCTGCGCAGGCGGCGGCGATCGGCGCGGTGAAGGCCGGCAATCGCTGGGACGAGCCGCATAACGCCGCGGTGAAAACGCTGGCGCAAGGGTTCGTCGATCTCGGGCTGTGCCAGGGCCCGCTCGAAAAAGTCATCGAGACCGAGGACTACAAGCGTTTCTTCATGCACCGCACCGGGCACTGGCTCGGCCTGGACGTGCACGACGCCGGCGAATACAAGTCGGGCGGCGAATGGCGCCGGCTCGATCCCGGCATGACGCTCACCGTGGAGCCCGGCTGCTACATCCGCCCTGCTGACAATGTGCCGCAGCAATTCTGGAACATCGGCGTGCGCATCGAGGACGACGTAGTGGTGACGCCTTCGGGATGCGAGGTGCTGACGGCCGCGGCGCCGAAATCGGTGCGGGACATCGAAGCGCTGGTCGGCCGTGGCTGAAAACCGCGATTTCGATGTCGTCGTCGCCGGCGGCGGGCCGGTCGGTTGCACGCTGTCGCTCGCTCTCGCCGGAAGCCGTGTTTCCATTGCCCGGATCGGCGGCGAAAGCAGCGCCGCCGACCGGCCCATCGCGCTCTCACACGGCAGCCGCCTGATACTGGAGCGCCTGGGAGCATGGAAGCAGATCCCGGCCACTCCGATCGAGACGATCCACGTGTCGCAGCAGCATGGATTCGGCCGCACCGTCATGCGCAGCGCCGAACACGGCCTGCCGGCGTTGGGGTACGTGACTGCGTACGCGGAAGTGCTCGCAGCGCTTGCGGCGTGGACGCCCGCAATCACGGCAACACTGAAAGATTGGAAAGCGGACGACAAGGGCATCGATTTGCGCCTGACCCGCGGCGGCGAAGATGTCCGCATGCGTACGCGGCTGCTGGTGCTCGCCGAGGGCGGCGCGACACTCGGCAACGAACGTGTCAGCGACTACAATCAGCATGCCGTCACCGCCGAGGTTGCCACCGGGCAAGCGCATCGCGGCATCGCCTGGGAGCGCTTCACCGCCGAAGGGCCGCTCGCGCTGCTGCCGTTCCGGGACCGCTACGCCGTGGTGTGGAGCGTGCGGCCCGCAAGCGCGGCCGGGCTGCTCGGGCTTGCCGATGCGGAATTCCTTGCGCGCCTGCGCGAGACTTTCGGCGGCAGGCTGGGCGAGTTTGTGTCGGCCGGCCCGCGCGCGGGTTTCCCGCTCGCTCTGCGCTGCAACACAATCAATCCGGCGGCGCGGACCGTTGCCGTAGGCAACGCCGCGCAGACGCTGCACCCGGTGGCCGGCCAGGGACTGAACCTCGGCCTGCGCGACGCCTGGGAGCTGGCGCAGATGCTGCTGGAGACGCCGAGCGAGGAGATCGGCGCCGGCCGTTTTGTCTCCCGCTACGCGCGCCGGCGGCGCCTCGACCGTTATGCCGGCATCGGCGTAACCGATTTCCTGGTGCGCGCCTTCTCCAGCTCTTTTGCGCCGTTGGCCGCGGCGCGCGGCGCAGGACTGGCCTTACTGGATGTTCTGCCGCCGGCGCGGCGTTTTCTTGCGCGCCGCATGATCTTCGGCGCGCGCGCGCTTCCCTAGCGCGAAACCGGTCGCTGCCGCAGGGCAAAAACCGGGGATTTTCCAGCGTTGCGACATAACACGCGGGATTTCCACAGTCAATATCGGAGTCGACTCCGGGCGTGGCGCAGCCCCTCCCTAAATTTCAGTGTTTAGGTATAGAATTGCGCTCCCCGTCCGCAAACAAAAGTCCGTAATCGTCGATGCACATCGGTCCGCATTCGCTGCGCAACAATCTGTTTGTCGCGCCGATGGCCGGCGTCACCGACCGCCCCTTCCGGCAACTGTGCAAGAAATTCGGCGCGGGGCTCGCAGTCTCCGAGATGGTGGCATCGAACTCCCTGCTCTGGGGCAGCGCGAAGACGCGCCGCCGCGCCAACCACGAGGGCGAAGTCGACCCGATCTCGGTGCAGATCGCCGGCGCCGATCCGGAGATGATGGCCGAGGCCGCCCGCTACAACGTCGAGCAGGGCGCGCAGATCATCGACATCAACATGGGCTGCCCGGCAAAGAAAGTGTGCAACACGCTGGCCGGCTCGGCGCTGCTCAGGGACGAAGGGCTGGTCGCGCGCATCCTCGAATCCGTGGTCAAGGCGGTCGAAGTACCGGTCACGCTCAAGTTCCGCACCGGCTGGGACCAGACCAGCAGGAACGCCCTTAGAGTGGCGAAAATCGCCGCGGACAGCGGCGTGCAACTGCTGTCGCTGCACGGGCGCACCCGCGCCTGCGGCTTCTCCGGCCGCGCCGAATACGACACCATTCGCGAGGTCAAGCGCTCCACGCGCCTGGCGGTGGTGGCGAACGGCGACGTCACCACGCCCGAGGAAGCGAAGCGGGTGCTCGACTACACCGGCGCCGACGGCATCATGATCGGCCGCGCCGCGCAAGGGCGCCCCTGGATCTTTCGCGAGATCGAGCACTATCTCGCCACCGGAAGGAAACTGCCGCCGCCGCTCGTGTCGGAAATCCATGCGGTGCTGGTCGAACACCTGCACGACCTGTACGCATTCTATGGCCGCGAGACCGGGGTCAAGGTCGCGCGCAAGCATATTTCCTGGTACACCAAGGGTCTCGCCGGCTCGGCGGCCTTCCGGCACCACATGAATCGGCTCGAAACCTGCGAAGAACAACTCGACGCCGTCAACGGTTTCTTCGAACAACTGGCGCAGCAGCACCGCCACCTGCGCTATGAGGAGGCGGCAGCATGAGGCAGACGAACGAAATTGCGGACTGCGTGCGCCGGTCCCTGGAGCGCTATTTCAAGGACCTCGACGGCGCCAGGCCGCGCGACGTCTACGACATGGTGCTCAAGAACGTCGAGCGGTCCATGCTCGAGCTCGTGCTCGACCGGGCCGAGGGCAACCAGACCGTCGCCGCGGAGATGCTCGGCATCAATCGCAACACGCTGCGCAAGAAAATCCAGTCGCTCAAGATAAAGGCGTGAAGCGCGAATCGTAAATGGTAAATCGGAAGTGCCGGCGGCACTTCTGGATCTTTCACCATTCCCGATTCACGATTCACGATTCATCGCCATGATTCCCATCCGGACAGCGCTGATAAGCGTTTCCGACAAGACCGGGCTGGTCGAGCTTGCACGCGGCCTGGCGCAATTCAAGGTGAGGATTCTCTCCACCGGAGGCACGGCGAAGCTGCTCGCCGGCAACGCCATCGCCGTGACCGAGGTGGCCGACTACACCGGCTTTCCGGAAATGCTGGACGGCCGGGTCAAGACGCTGCACCCCCGGCTGCACGGCGGCATTCTCGCCCGGCGCGACACGCCGGCGCATATGGCCGCGATCAAGGCGGCCGGGATCGAGCCGATCGACCTCGTCGTCGTCAACCTCTACCCGTTCGCGCAAACGACGGCGAAGCCCGGCTGCACACTGCCCGAGGCGATCGAGAACATCGACATCGGCGGCCCAAGCATGCTGCGCGCGGGCGCCAAGAATTACCCCGGCGTGGCGGTAGTCTCCGATCCGGCGGACTATCCGGCGCTGCTCGCGGAAATGAAGGCAAGCGGCGGAGCGGTCAGCGAAGCCACGCGCTTCGCCCTCGCCACGAAGGTGTTCACGCACACCGCCGCCTACGATGCCGCCATCAGCAACTACCTCACCGGAATCGGTGCCGGCAGGCCCGCCGTTTTCCCCGGGCACCTGACGCTGCAGTTCGAGAAAGCACAGGACATGCGCTACGGCGAGAATCCGCACCAGGCAGCGGCGTTCTACCGCGACAGCGCCCCCGTCGCCGGCGGCATCGCCGGCTACACGCAGTTGCAGGGCAAGGAGCTGTCCTACAACAACGTCGCCGACGCCGACGCCGCCTGGGAGTGCGTCAAGACATTCGAGGAATCCGCCTGCGTCATCGTCAAGCACGCCAACCCCTGCGGCGCGGCGGTCGGCAAGTCGCCGCGCGAAGCCTATGAGCGTGCTTTCGCCACCGATCCCACCTCGGCGTTCGGGGGCATCATCGCCTTCAACCGCGGGCTTGACGGCGCCGCGGCCGAGGCGCTGTCGAAGCAGTTCGTCGAGGTGGTGATCGCGCCGGATTTCGACGCCGCGGCATGCACGGTGTTCGCCGCCAAAGCGAACGTGCGGCTGCTCAAGGTGCCAATGGCGCGCGCGGCACAAGCCTATGACTTCAAGCGCGTCGGCGGCGGACTGCTGGTGCAGACACCGGACAGCCGCAACGTCGAGGCCTCCGAGCTGCGCGCGGTCACCCGACTCCAGCCGTCGCAGGCGCAGCTCGCCGATCTGCTGTTTGCCTGGCGCGTGGCCAAGTTCGTCAAGTCGAACGCGATCGTGTTCTGCGGCGGCGGCCGGACATTGGGCGTCGGGGCCGGCCAGATGAGCCGCGTGGACAGCGCACGCATCGCCGCGATCAAGGCGCAGAACGCCGGGCTCTCGCTCGCCGGCTCGGTGGTCGCTTCGGACGCGTTCTTTCCATTTCGCGACGGCGTCGACGTCGTCGCCCAGGCCGGCGCCAGAGCGATCATCCAGCCCGGCGGCAGCGTGCGCGACGACGAAGTCATCGCCGCCGCCGACGCGCTCGGCCTCGCGATGGTGTTTACCGGTGTCCGCCACTTCCGTCACTGAATCGAATCGATGCCCTGCGCCCGCCGACTCGTGAGCGCCCTTCTGGGCGCAGTTCTCGCCGCTGCCAGCGTTCAGGCGCTGCCGCAGGAGGCCAACGCCTCCGGCTGCGCGCGGATCTGGCGCGAGCTTCCGTATTTCTGCGACGGTGCTTCGAAGGCGTGGAACGAAGGACGCTGGGACCTGTACCTGAGCGGCGTCACCTATCATGGGCACAGCACCTACACGGCCGAAAAGCTCCAGGAGTTCAACGATAAATCCACCGGCGCAGGCTTCGGCAGGCGCTACGAGAGCCCGGACGGGACGACCCACCTGCTCTACGCCATAGGATTCCAGGACTCGCACTACAAGCCCGAGTGGATGGCGGGATATGCGTGGCTGACGTACTGGCGCCCGTCGCCGGACCCGGCCCTGCGGCTCGGCGCCGGTTTTACCGCCTTCATCACCACGCGCACGGATTACGACCATTACCTTATCCCGGTGCCAGGCATCGTTCCGACCGCCGAGATCGCGATGGATCGCGTATCGATCATGGCCTCGTACGTCCCCCGCCTGTCCGTGCACAAGGGCAACGGCGACGTCCTGTTCATATTCGCCCGGGTATCTTTCTGAGAGCGCGGACGTGAAACTGCTCGTGCTCGGATCAGGAGGCAGGGAGCACGCGATCGCCTGGCGGCTGGCGCACAGCCCGCGGGTGCAGAAAGTCTTCGTCGCCCCCGGCAATGGCGGCACCGCGCGCGAGCCCGGGCTGGAGAACGTCGCCATCACTGCCCTCGACGCGCTGGCGGAGTTCGCTCTCGCGGAGAGCATCTACCTCACCGTGGTCGGGCCCGAGGCGCCGCTCGCCGAAGGGGTCGTCGACCTGTTCCGCTCCAGGGGCTTGCGCATATTCGGTCCAACCCGGGCTTGCGCACAACTGGAGAGCTCCAAGGAATTCGCCAAGGAATTCATGCTGCGTCACGGCATACCCACGGCGGCATTCGCGAGCTTCGGCGAAGCCAAATTCGCGCACGATTACGTCGAGTCGCGCGGCGCGCCCATCGTGGTGAAAGCCGACGGCCTCGCCGCCGGCAAAGGCGTGGTCGTGGCGATGACGACGGCCGAAGCGCACCAGGCGATCGACCGCATGCTCGTCGATCACGCCATCGGCTCCGCCGGCAACCGCGTGGTGATCGAGGAATTCCTCGACGGCGAAGAAGCGAGCTTCATCGTGCTGGCCGACGGCGAACACGTGCTGCCGCTCGCAACCAGCCAGGACCACAAGCGCCTGAAGGACGGCGACCAGGGGCCCAACACCGGCGGCATGGGCGCTTACTCGCCCGCACCGGTGGTGACGCCGGAGTTGCACGCGCGGGTGGTGCGCGAGATCATCCAGCCGGTCCTCGCCGGCATGGCGAGAGAAGGCCGGCCTTACACCGGATTTCTCTACGCCGGATTGATGATCGACAGGTCGGGCAATCCCAGGACGCTGGAGTTCAACTGCCGCCTCGGCGACCCCGAAGCGCAGCCGATATTGCTGCGCCTGAAAAGCGATCTGCTCGAACTGATCGAGCACGCGGTGGACGGCAGGCTCGACCGCGTCGAGGCCGAGTGGGATCGCCGCGCCGCGCTCGGCGTGGTGCTGGCGGCCGCGGGTTATCCCGAGGCGCCGAAAAAGGGTGATGTCATCACCGGCCTTCCCGCCGCGGGGGAAGATTTCCGCGTGTTTCACGCCGGCACCGCACTCAAGGACGGCAAAGTCGTCACCAGCGGCGGCCGGGTGCTGTGCGTAACCGCCCTCGGAGACTCGATCAAGATGGCACAGCGGCGCGCCTACCAGGCGCTGGAGGGCATCCGCTTCGACGGCATGCAGTATCGCCGTGACATCGGCCATCGCGCCATTGCGGCGAGAAAGCATTGACGCAAGAACGCGAAGATTTGCGTGTGAATCCCGATAGCGTCAAATCCTATCTGCTCGAATTGCAGAATCGCATCGTTGCCGCGCTCGAGCAGCTCGACGGCAGCGCGTTCCGTCGCGACCGCTGGGAGCGGCCCGGGGGCGGCGGCGGGGAGAGCCGCATCATCGAGGAAGGCGGGCTGTTCGAGCGCGGCGGGGTCAATTTCTCGCATGTCTCCGGCGAGCAGCTGCCGCCCTCGGCGAGCGCCGCGCGCCCCGAGCTCGCCGGCCGCGGCTTCGAGGCCATGGGCGTGTCGCTGGTGCTGCATCCGCGCAATCCCTACGTACCGACCGTGCACATGAACGTGCGCTTCCTTGTCGCGACCAAGGCGGCGAGCGATCCCGTATGGTGGTTCGGCGGCGGCATGGACCTGACGCCCTGCTATGGCTTCGAGGAAGACGCGCGGCATTTTCACGCCGCGTGCAGGCACGCTCTCGAGCCTTTCGGCGCCGACTGCCACCCGCGCTTCAAGCGCTGGTGCGACGAGTATTTTTTTCTCAGGCACCGCGGCGAGCCGCGCGGCGTCGGCGGCATTTTCTTCGACGATCTGAACGAGCGCGGATTCGACCACTGCTTCGCGCTCCTGCGCAGCGTCGGCGACCACTTCCTGCCCGCCTACGCGCCCATCGTCGCGCGCCGCCGCGACGCGCGTTACGGCGAGCGCGAGCGCGATTTCCAGGCGTACCGCCGCGGACGCTACGTCGAATTCAACCTCGTCTATGACCGCGGCACCCTGTTCGGCTTGCAATCCGGCGGCCGCGTCGAGTCGATCCTGATGTCGCTTCCGCCGCTGGTGAAATGGCGCTACGACTGGAAGCCCGAGCCGGGCAGTCCGGAGGATCGGCTGGTGCGCGAATTCCTGCGTCCGAGAGACTGGCTCGGGGAGCCTGATATTTAGCACAACCTCTTTCTTGTATTACGCGCCGGCACGCGGCCGGCGACCTTGGCATCATCTGAACGCAATCACCAGCAACGGAGGGGAAAAAATGAAAACGCGCAAGCTTGGAAAGAACGGACCATCGGTATCGGCGCTCGGCCTGGGATGCATGGGAATGACGATCGCCTACGGCGAACCGAACGATCCCGAATCGATCGCCACCATTCACCGCGCCATCGATCTCGGCATCGGCCTGATCGTCACTTCCGATGCCTACGGCAACGGCGTCAACGAAGATCTGGTCGGGCGCGCGATCAAGGGCAGACGCGACCGGGCGCTGATCGCCACCAAGTTCGGCAATCTCGGGCTGGGAGGCAAGGTGCCGGAGGGGCTATCCGGCGGCCATCCCCGCTATGTGTCGCTGGCGTGCGACGCATCGCTCAAGCGCCTCGGAGTCGATGTGATCGACATTTACGGATTGCATCGCGTCGATCCCAAGGTGCCGATCGAGGACACGGTCGGCGCGATGAAAAAGCTCATCGAGCAGGGCAAGGTGCGCTATCTCGCGCTCTCCGAAGCCGGTCCGCAGACCCTTCGGCGCGCACACAAGGTGCACCCGATCGCGGCGCTCGAAACCGAATACTCGCTGTGGTCCCGCGACGTCGAAAGAGAAATACTTCCCGCCTGCCGCGAGCTCGGCATCGGCTTCATGGCGTATTCGCCGCTCGGACGCGGCTTTCTCACCGCCACCATCAAGACGCTCGACGCCTTGCTGCCGACGGACCGCCGCCGCGACCATCCCCGCTTCAATCCGGAAAATCTCAGGCGCAATGTCGAGTTGCTGCAGCCGCTCGAGAGCGTCGCCGCCGCGCACAAGTGCACGCCGGCGCAGATAGCGCTGGCGTGGGTGCTGGCGCAGGGCGAGGACATCGTGCCGATCCCCGGCACCAAGCGGCGCAGTTATCTCGAGCAGAATGCCGCAGCGGCCGACATCCGGCTCACGGCCGCCGAAATCGCGCAGCTCGCGCAGGCGTTCCCGCCCGGTGTCCCCGCCGGCACGCGCTATCCCGAGAAGCAGTTGGGTGGGCTCGGCATCTGACGCCGGGTCAGTTGCTTTGCGGAGAAAGAAGAGTTTCGCGAGGCCGGATTTCGCCACAGCACCGCGAATGCGCGCGCTCCTTCAGCGCCCGGCCTGCGGCGCCACACCGGCATTGGCGCTGGCGCGAAAATGCCGGTTTGCGTCCTCGGTGCGGCCGATGCGGTCGAACAGGTTCGCCAGCGCCACATGCACCGCCTGCGTCGGCTGCACGGCGAGGCTCGCTTCGAGATAGCTCTGCGCCTTTCCCCACAGCTCGCGCTGGGCGCACAGCCGGCCCAGGGTAAGCAGCAGCCCGGCGTCGTCGGGACGCTCTCGCAGCCAGCGCTCGGCGCGCTCGATCCGATCGAGCGCATCGGCGTCGGTGCATTCGCCGTAAAGCAGGACAAGCTCGCCGTGCCACTCCCGCTCCAGCGCCTCCCCGATGAGCCGGTGCGCCGTGCGGCAGTCGCCGAGCTGCATGAAGGCGCGCGCCGCGGCCGCCGCCACCTTGGGATGAGTGCGCTCGGGCTCCGGAACTTCGCGCCAGTGCCGGGCGAGGTCGGCCGGATCGTGGGTCTTGCGCGACAGCAGCGCGATGTTCGCGTTGACACGGATGCCCTCGATCGCCTCAGGCGGCATGGCGGCACGCTTCTCCAGCAGTTTCGCGAGGCGGATCACTTCGCTCCAGTTCCCCAGGCCCTGCTCCGCGCGCAACAGCAGGGTCAGCGTGGCGATGTGCTTGGGGCCGCTTGCGTGCAGCTCACGCAACACCATGCGCGCTTCATCGAAGCGCCGCTCCTCGAGCAGGAGTTCCGCCATGACCACCTGACGCGCCAGGCGCCAGTCGCCGTCGTCTTCTTTCGCGCGCTCGAGCCACTGGTCGCGCCGCTTAAAATCGCGCATGCGTTGCGCCGCGCGCGCCGCGATCAGGCTGGCAAGCGCCGGGGCGACCTTGAGCTCGCGCGCCCGGGAAGCGAGCTTTTCGGCGCGGCCGAAGCGGCCCTCGAACAACGCCTGGATGGCGCCGAGGACCGCGACGCGTCCTTTGCTCTCATGCTGGCGAGCGTGGAAAGCGCGCACGTGCGAGGGCAGCCGCAGCGTATGCGACACCGCTCTGACGATCAGGTACCCCGCGCCGAAGGCGGCGAGCAGCAGGATCGCGAGCAGGTTAAGCGAAATTTCGACGCGCCAGGGATGCAGCACGAACAGGGCGTAGCCGTCGTTGGCCCGCATCGCAAGCGACAACGCCACTGCAAGCGCAAATGCGGCCAGCAGCCACAGCAGCCCTCTCACCGCGCCGCCCCGCCCCGGGACGACACCTTGTAGTTGCGTACGGCCGCAAGGCTGTCGCCGATCGTCGGCAGCGCCATGCTGATGCCGCTCGACCCGATCTGCTTCAGGCCGGCGATTGCCGCCGCAGCGGCGCCGGCGCGGGTGTCGAAATAGCGCTCGATCCAGCTCGTGGCCGTCTTGATGTCATTGCGGAAGGTGGCTTCGTCGCGCGCGAGAAGCGCAAGCCGCGCATTGAGCAGGCGCAGTTTCAGGTTCTCGCGCAGGAAAAACACCTGCGACGGCGCGAGCAGCGCCGGCTCCGCGCGCTCGACATTCTCCACCCGCACCAGTTGCCCGAGCTCCGCCATCAGTTCCGCGCCGAACCGCCTCCAGAATCCTTCCTGCGCCCCCACTCTCGCGGACTCGGCGCTTGCCTGCGGCCGCGCATCCTGCGCCAGCGGCAGGGAGTCGATGCTCGCGATTGCCTGGTCGAGTCTCACGGCGAGTCCGGCGATGTCGAGATTCGGCGTGGTCTTGAGCCGCTCGATGTCCCGCGCCAGCACCTTGCGCAACGGCGCGAACTGGGGGCGGTTGGAACGCGCAAGCCTGGCATCGGCAGTCTGCAGCGCGACCAGCGCCGCCTGGACATTGCCGGCGAGCTGCAGTTGCTGCGAGGCGATAGTGAGGATCTGATCGACCTCGGCAAGCACCCATTCGTCGCGGCCGCGCGAAAGCTCCTGATAGAGCGCCTCGAGCGCGACCTGCTGGTTCTGCGACTCGGCGAGCTTCAGCTCCAGCTGCGACAGCTTCGCCTGCGCCTCGCGCAGCCCTTCCTGCGACTGCCTCGCCACCAGGCGGGCGTCGCGGCTTTCGGCGTCGCTGTCACGCAACCGCCGCGCAAGCTCCTCGCGCAGCTGCCCCATTTCGGCGCGGCTGTCGTACCACTGCCACGCAAGCAACAACGCCAGGGCGGCAAGCGCGATGGTGACCGGTGAGGTCAACCACGCCGCACGCTTCAATCGGCGCGGGGCTTCGGCTGGGCGGGGTGTAGTGTCTTCCATGGGGGAAATGTTCAGGGTGCGGTCATACTTTAACAAAAAAAGCCGCCATCTCCGCGACGGTTTGCTCATCCCCGGACCCGGCGACGATGACTTCACGCAGGCCGAGACTGGCGGCGGCCTCGGCCACGCGCCGATGCGGGACGAACACCGGCGTTGCACAAAGATAATCCTTCCCCGCCGGCCCGAGCACCTCGAGGAAATTCGTCAGCCCTTCGGCGCTGGTAATGGACACCGCTGCGACTTCGCCTCGCCGCCAGCGCGCCAGCAGCGGCCCGCTGTCGGCGCTCGGCCGGGCGCGCCGGTAGCATTCAGCATAGTCCACGCGCGCGCCGCGCGCTTCGAGCGCCGCGCGCAACCATTCGCGCCCGCCCTGGCCGCGAAAAATGACCACCGATTTGCCGCGCAGGTCCTGCAGCTCGGGCAATGCCGCGAGCGCTTCGCTGTCGGCCCTTCCCTCGGGGGCGATGACGGAGTCGAAGCCCAGGTGCCTGAGCATCGCGGCGGTGCCGGCACCGACGGCTGCGACGCGCAGGTCCTTCGGCCAGGCACGTTCCGCCGTCACCGCTGCGTACCCTTTCACCGCCGCCGTCTGGCTGATGAAAATTGCGAGCTGGAACCGATCCAGGCCGGAAACGAGGCTCAGAAGCGCGTCGGAATCGTCGGGAGGCAGTATCTCGATCGCGGGAAACACGATCGGCTCGCCGCCGGCGGCGCGGATCCGCTCCGCGAGTCCCGCAGCATGCTCGCGCGGCCGGGTGATGACGATGCCGCGGCCGGAGAGCGGGCCCACCGTCATGACAGGGCGGCGAGGATCGCGTCGGCGCCGCGCTCGCGCAATTTTGCCGCGAGCGCCTCGCCCAGGCTCTCGGGCGCACCCGCGGCGCCGCGCGCTTCCGCACGCACGACGCTGCGGCCATCGGGCATCGCCACCAGGCCGCGCAGATGAATCTCGCCGCCCGCCGCCACTGCGTAGGCGGCAAGCGGTAACTGGCAGCTCCCGGACAGGGCGCGGGAGAGCGCGCGCTCGGCGCGCACGCACGCCGCAGTGCCGGCATCGTCGAGCGGCATAAGCCATCGATGCAGCTCGCCGCGCTCTTCG
The DNA here is from genome assembly GCA_049802235.1 of Burkholderiales bacterium. Classification (GTDB taxonomy): domain Bacteria; phylum Pseudomonadota; class Gammaproteobacteria; order Burkholderiales; family SG8-39; genus VBDM01. The sequence continues at coordinate 109,756 of JBARMB010000107.1, forward strand.
CGGCACTCGATCGCAAGCGCTCCCTGCCCCGGCGCCGGCAGGCTCTGCTCGGGTTCGATCATGGCGCGGATGCGTCCCTCCAGGCCCAGCCGCTTCAGCCCCGCGGCTGCGAGCACGATCGCCTGGTAATCGCCGCGATCGAGCTTGGCGAGGCGCGTGTCGAGATTGCCGCGCAGGGGCGCCACCTCGAGCCCCGGGTAACGTTCGCGCAGCTGCGCTTCGCGCCGCAGGCTCGAGGTGCCGACGATGCTCCCCGCCGGCAGCACGTCGAGACCGGCATGGTCGTTCGAGACGACGCAGTCGCGCGGATCCTCTCTCGTCGTGGTGGCCGCCAGGCAAAACCCGCGCGGCAACTGCATCGGCACGTCCTTCGCGGAATGCACGGCGAGATCGGCGCGGCCCTCCTCCAGCGCAGTCTCGAGCTCCTTGACGAACAGGCCCTTGCCGCCGATTTTCGCCAGCGACTGATCGAGGATCCGGTCGCCGCGCGTGGTGATGCCGAGAATGCTGACCTCGCAGTGCGGGTACAGCCGCCGCAGCTCGCTCGCCACGTGCTCGGACTGCCACAACGCGAGCCGGCTCTGGCGCGAGGCGATCACGAGTCTTTCAGGGGCATTATTCACAGTACGTTGCTCATTTCGCCAGCACTTTCACGTGCCCCCACTGCCGGCGGCTCACCGGCAGCCTCTCCTCCCGGCCTTCCAGTACCACCGACCAGCCGGCTTCGCCCTCGGTCTCGACGCCGCGCTCGAAGCCCCGGATCAGCCTGCGCGCCACCAGGCAGTTGCGGTGGATGCGCACGAATATGCCGGCGAACTCCTGCTCCAGTTGCGCCAGCGATTCTTCGAGCAGGTGTTCGCGTTCGCGGGTGCGGATGGTGACGTACTTCTGCTCGGCCTTGAGGTAGATCACCTCGGTCACCGGCACCAGGGTCACGCGCCCGCGCTCGGCGACGCTCAGGAAGCGCCGCGGATCGGGATCGATGCGCTCGAGCACGCTGCGTTCCACGCGCGCCCCGTTCGCCGCTTTCTTCAGCGCCAAAAGCAGGCGCGCCGCGCGCACCGGCTTCAACAGGTAGTCGACTGCGTTTACCTCGAACGCCTGCACCGCGTATTGGTCGTACGCCGTGACGAAGATCACCGCCGGCGGCCGCTCCAGCACCTGCAGGTGCCGGGCGAATTCGATGCCGCTCATGCCCGGCATGTGGATATCCACGAGCGCGAGCTCCGCGTCCGCGGCGGGGACGAGCTCGAGCCCCTCGATCCCGTTTTCCGCCTCGCCGGCAACCGCCAGCGGCAGCTCCGCGCGGCAATCATCGAGCAGCTCGCGCAGGCGATTGCGCGCCGGCCGCTCGTCGTCGATGATCACCACGCGCAGCGGCGTCATGGCGCGGCGCGGTACGGCATGACAATATCGATCTCGTAACGGCCGCCTGCGACGCGGGTATCGAGGCTCGCTTCGGCGTCGAAATGCAGCTGCAGCCGCTCGCGGATATTGGCGAGCGCCATGCGGTTGCCCTGGCGGTGCTGGTGCTCTTCGTGATAGGGATTGGAGAGCCGCAGCCGCAGCCGATCGTCCTGGCGCGCGATGCGGATCTCGATGACGCCCGGGGCGAGCCCCGGCTCGATGCCGTGATAGACGGCGTTCTCCACCAGCGGCTGCAGCAGCATCGGCGGCACGAGGGCCCGTTCCGCCGCCGGCTCAAGCTGCCATTCGACTTGCAGCCGCTCCCCCAGGCGCAACTGCTCGAGGTTGAGGTACTGGCGGCACAGCGACACCTCCTGGTGCAACACCGCCAGTTCCCGGGTGTCGGCCATGACCGTGCGGAACAGCTCGGCGAGATCCTCCATGGCGGCCTCCGCGCGCCTGGGATCGCTGCGGATCAGCGACAGCACGGCGGTCAGGCTGTTGAACAGGAAATGCGGGCGGATGCGCGCCTGCAGCGCCTGCAGCCGCGCCTCGGCGAGCGCCGGGGAGAAGGCGCGGTTGCGCAGATGGAAATACGAGGCAAGCAGAGCGGTGGCAAGCCACGCATAACTGACGCCCCACGCCAGATCGCGCCAGCCGCCGCCCTCGCCGAGCAGCTGCTGCAGCGGCAGCAGCGCCGCGGTCGTGGCGGCTACCGCAGCGAAGACGCACAGCAGCCCGAAGCGGTATTCGAGCCGGCCAAGCAGCCGCGAAAACACGTAAAGCACGATCAGGTTCGCGAGCAACGCCATCTCGAGCCAGCCGGCGATCTCCATCAGCTTTCCCGGCAATTCGGCCAGCTCGCGCGAGCGCGCCAGCGCGACCAGCAACGCCGCGGCATTGACTGCGAGCAGGATGCGCGACATCACGCCCAGATTGCGGAAATCCGGTAGGGCGTCAGAGCTGTCGTTTTGCCTTATACTTTCTGAATTGCGCGCCAACAATGTCAATGCTCCCGGGGAATATCCGGTGCACGCGACGAAAACGGCTATTTTACAGTCAACCATGGCAGCCAAGCCGAAATCCGGAAACGAGGCATGGTCGGGGCGTTTTGCCGAACCGGTGTCTGAAAGGGTCAAGCGCTACACCGCCTCGATCGGGTTCGACCGGCGCCTGGCGCAATACGATATTCGCGGCTCGACAGCGCATGCGCGCATGCTTCACGCCGTCGGCATCCTGTCCGCCGCGGACTTGGCGACGATCGAGCGCGGACTGTCGAGAATCTCGAAGGAGATCGAAACCGGCCGATTCGAATGGTCGCTCGACGCCGAGGACGTGCATCTCAACATCGAGCGGCGGCTGATCGCGCTTGCCGGCGACGCCGGCAAGCGCCTGCACACTGCGCGCTCACGCAACGACCAGGTCGCAACCGACGTGCGGCTATGGCTGCGGGATGCCATCGACGAGCTGACGGGCCTGCTGCGCGACCTGCAATCGCGCCTGCTCGACCAGGCGGAAAAACACGCGGCAACCGTGATGCCGGGGTTCACGCATTTGCAGGTGGCGCAGCCGGTGACCTTCGGCCATCATCTCATGGCCTATTTCGAGATGCTCGATCGCGACCGCCAGCGCCTTGCCGACTGCCGTCGGCGCGCGAACCGGTTGCCGCTCGGCGCCGCGGCGCTTGCCGGCACCTCGTTTCCGATCGACCGCAAACGCGTAGCGCGCGAGCTCGGCTTCGAGGGCCTCTGCGAGAACTCGCTCGACGCCGTGTCCGACCGCGACTTCGCCATCGAATTTTGCGCCTGCGCGGCAATCGCCATGGTGCACCTGTCGCGGCTGTGCGAAGAGCTGATCCTCTGGGTCAACCCCCTGTTCGGCTTTATCGCCTTGCCGGACCGCTTCTGCACCGGTTCGTCGATCATGCCGCAGAAGAAGAATCCTGATGTCCCCGAGCTCGCGCGCGGCAAGACCGGCAGGGTCATCGGCAGCCTGGTGGCGCTGCTCACACTCATGAAGGCGCAGCCGCTCGCCTACAACAAGGACAACCAGGAGGACAAGGAGCCGCTGTTCGATGCGGCCGACACGCTGCGCGACACGCTCGCCGTGTTCGCCGAACTCGTCGCCGGCATCCGGGTGAACGCCAAGACCATGCGCGAGGCTGCGCGGTCAGGCTTCTCCACCGCGACCGACCTCGCCGACTATCTGGTGAGGAAGGGGCTGGCGTTTCGAGACGCCCACGAGGCCGTGGCGCGCACGGTGCGCTTCGCCGAAGGCGCGGGCCGCGACCTGTCGCAGCTCAAGCTCGCCGAGCTGCGCCGCTTTTCTCCCAAGGTGACAGCCGACGTGTTCCGCGTGCTCTCGCTCGAAGGTTCGGCAGCGAGCCGCAAGCACATCGGGGGCACGGCTCCGGCTCGGGTGCGCGCGGCAGTGAAGCGCGCCCGCAGGATTCTTGCAAGCTGACCCGATGGCATAATCTGCGAAAGCAGCGCGTTGGAGCGGACGGCAAGGAGGGATCAAGCCTCCCCCGCGTCACCCGAGGGCCGCCGCTCAACGCGCCCCACGCGAACATGCAGCAATTCGGCAAATACGAAGTCAGGAAAAGGCTCGGCAAAGGCGCCACGAGCGAGGTCTATCTTTGCCTTGATCCCTTTGCCAACCGCGATGTCGCGGTCAAGGTGGTATTCGAGGATCTGCTCAAGGACGGCGGCGAATCCGCCAAGCTCTCGAGAAAGTTGTTCGTCACCGAGGCCTCTCTCGCCGGCAAGCTGCGGCACCCGCACATCGTGCAGATCTACGACGCCGTGGTCGACACCGGGATGAGCTACATCGTCATGGAGTATGTTTCCGGAGGGACGCTCGAGCCGTTCTGCAACAAGGACAAGCTCCTGCCGATCGACAAGATCGTCGAGATCGTCTTCAAGTGCACGCGGGCGCTCGGGTTCGCCAATCGGATCGGCATCACCCACCGCGACATCAAGCCGGCCAACATCCTGCTCGCAGGCGAAACCGACATCAAGATTTCCGACTTCGGCGCGGCGCTGATGGCGGCCTCCGACCAGACGCAGGTGAACGGCATCGGCTCCCCCGCCTACATGTCGCCGCAGCAGATCAAGGAGCAACCGCTCAACCACCAGACCGATATCTACTCGCTTGGCGTAGTCATGTACCAGCTGCTCACAGGCACGCTGCCGTTCATGGCGACCAACAGTTTCAGCATGATGTACCAGATCACCAACGTCGAGCCGACGTCGCCCTCGTCGCACCGCAAGGAAATCCTGCCGTCGATCGACAACATCGTGAAGAAGGCGATGCAGAAGGAACTCGACCGGCGCTACCAGAGCTGGGAGGAGTTCTCCCTGGATCTCGCCGAAGCGTTCCGCAGCGAGCACTTCGGCAGTCAAAGCCAGGAGGTCGCCGACAGCGAGAAGTTCAACACGCTGCGCGAGATGTCGTTCTTCTCCGATTTTTCCGATGCCGAGCTGTGGGAAGTGCTGCGCCTGTCGCAATGGGAGAACCTCTCGGCGGGATCCGTCATCATGAGCGACGGCGGCCAGGGCGACTTCTTCTGCATCCTCGCTTCCGGGGAACTGAAGGTCACAAAGAAGAAAAAACTCCTCAATGTGCTGACCCCCGGTGAATGCTTCGGCGAGATGGCCTATCTTTCCAAGAACGGCAACGAGCGCACCGCCGACGTGTCGGCAATGAGCAATTCGCGCATCATCAGGATCCGCACCGAAGACCTCGACCGGGCCTCCGATCACTGCCGGCACCGATTTGACCGCGCCTTCATGGCGATCCTGGTCGAGCGACTGACCCTCGCCAACACCCGCCTCACCGCCGTATAGCCCCCTTGTCAAGGGCGATGCCGCGCCAGCGGCGGAGGACCTTGAAAATCGCTGCACCCCATGTCACCGGTTGAACTCCGATCTGCGATTGAGGCCGCGATTTCGGACGCGACCGGCAGCCGCTTTCGCATCGAACGCATGCTCCCGGCACCGGGAGGCTGTATTCACCGCTCCTTCGTCGTCGAAGGGGGCGACGAGCGATTTTTCGTCAAGACCAACGACGCCGGGTTCGCCGATGCGTTCGCGGCCGAAGCCGACGGACTAGCGGCGCTGATCGCAGCCGGCGCGCCCGCGCCGCGGCCGATCTGCCACGGCGGCGATGAGCGGCATGCCTGGCTCGCAATGCAGTTCCTGCCGCTCGGCGGCGCCGGCGATTTCGCGGTGCTCGGGCGAGTGCTCGCGGCACTGCATTCGACGCATGGCGAGCGCCATGGCTGGCACCGGGACAACCATATCGGCGCGACGCCCCAGCGCAACGCCTATTCGGAATCTTGGAGCGGCTTCTGGCGCAATCAGCGGCTGCTGCCGCAGCTCGAGCTGGCCAGGAAGAACGGCCTTGGGAAGCGCCTGGCGGAAAAAGGCGGGAAACTCGTCGCGGCATTGCCGCAACTTCTCGCCGGGCACGAACCGGCCCCATCGTTACTGCACGGCGACCTGTGGAGCGGCAATGCCGGCTTTCTCGCCGGCGGCGCGCCGGTGCTGTTCGACCCCGCGGTCTATTACGGAGACCGCGAGGCGGACCTGGCGATGACCGAACTCTTCGGCGGGTTTCCCCGGGCGTTCTATGGCGCCTACCGCGACATCGCGCCGCTCGATGCGGGCTATGCGGCAAGAAAGGCGCTCTACAACCTCTACCACGTGCTCAACCACGCGAATCTCTTCGGCGGCGGCTACGTGGCGCAGGCTGAAACGATGATCGAACGGCTCCTGGCGGAAATCAAAAGCTGAAGCACCAAGAGGCCAAGAACCGCTTTTTTTTGACGTGGGTAGTGCTGAATTAATACCGTGCTGAACAAAAAGGCCCTTCTCGGCGTCTGGGCGGCGAAGAGTTTTTTACGCAGTGCCTCCGAGCAGGCGTTGCAGCTCGCCCGACTGGTACATCTCGCGCATGATATCGGAGCCGCCGACGAACTCGCCTTTTACGTAGAGCTGAGGGATCGTCGGCCAGTTGGCGAATGCCTTGATGCCCTGGCGGACTTCCGCATCCTCGAGCACGTCGACCGTGAACACTTCCTGCGCGCCGCAAGCCTTCAGTATCTGCACCGCGTTGGCGGAAAAACCGCACTGCGGAGACTGCGGCGTGCCCTTCATGTACAGCACGACTGGATGACCGGTGACCTGTTGCCTGATGCGTTGCTGCACGTCCATGTCTGCCTCCAGAAATAATACCCGATGAAAACCGTCGGGTATTTTACCGTTCGCTTATGGCCCGGTCAACCGCGCCGGCGTCCGGCGCCCACGCGCGGCAGACCGGCGAGATCGGTGAAGTCGTCGATATCCGCGTAGCCGAGCCCGCGCAACAGCGCCATGCAACGCGCTCCCTGGTCGAAACCATGCTCGAACAGGAGCCAGCCGCCGGGACGCAGACGGTCTTGCGCCCCCGCAGCGATTTCCCCGATGAATTCCATGCCGTCGTCGCCACCCGCGAGCGCGAGGCGCGGCTCGAAGCGCACGTCGCCTCGCTCTAGATGCGGATCCTGTCTCGCCACATAGGGCGGGTTGGAGACGATCAGGTCGAACCGCTCCGGACCGAATGCGTCGAACCAGTCTCCAAGCACAAAGTCGATCGCGACCCCATGGCGCTGCGCGTTCTCCCGGGCGACGGCGAGCGCGGCGGCGGAAATATCGGTCGCCGTGATCCGAAGCCCTGATCGCTCATGCGCGAGCGCCAGCGCGACGGCCCCGCTGCCTGTCCCCAGATCGAGGACGCGTCCGGCTCCGCCGGCGGGGATGCGCTCGAGCGCGAGCTCGACCAGCAGCTCGGTTTCCGGGCGCGGGATCAGCACCTCGGGCGTCACGCGCAGCGCCAGGCCGAAAAATTCGCGCTCGCCGCTGATGTAGGCGATCGGCTCGCCCGCACGGCGGCGCGCAAACCAGTCCCGAGCTGTACGCAGCCGGGAGGGATCGACCGTTTCTTCCGCGTGGGCGATGAGCCAGGCGCGTTCGCGCCCGAGAAGAACGCGAAGCAGCAACTGCGCCTCGGACCGCGGCAAGCCGGACTCGCGCAGCAGGCTGCCGATGGTGACGGTCGCGACGGCGCTCACGCTATGGCCGCAGCCTCAGCGCTCTTCGGCAAGCGCCGCGAGCTGCTCGGCCTGGTGCTCCGCCATCAGCGCCGAGGTCAGATCGGAAAGGTCGCCGTCCATGATGGCGCTGATCTTGTAGAGCGTGAGGTTGATGCGATGGTCGGTAACCCGGCCCTGCGGAAAATTGAAGGTGCGGATGCGCTGGGAGCGGTCGCCTGAGCCGATCAGCGACTTGCGCGTGGCGGCCTCCTTTGCCTGCTGCTCGCGCAGTTGCTTGTCCTTGATGCGCGCCGCCAACACCGCGAGCGCGCGCGCCTTGTTCTTGTGCTGCGAGCGGTCGTCCTGGCACTCGACCACGATCCCCGTCGGCAGGTGCGTGACGCGGATCGCCGAGTCGGTCTTGTTGACGTGCTGGCCGCCCGCGCCGGAAGCGCGAAAAGTGTCGATGCGCAGCTCCGCGGGGTTGAGCACCACTTCGCCGAGCGCGTCGGCCTCCGGCAGCACCGCCACCGTGCATGCCGAAGTATGGATGCGCCCCTGGGTCTCGGTCAGCGGCACGCGCTGCACCCGGTGCCCTCCCGACTCGAACTTGAGTTTCGAATAGGCGCCCTGGCCGATGATGCGGGCGATGATTTCCTTGTAGCCGCCGATCTCGCCGGATGACTCGGAAATCACTTCCACCTGCCAGCCCTGGCGCTCGGCGTAGCGCGAATACATGCGGAACAGGTCGCCCGCGAACAGCGCCGACTCGTCACCGCCGGTGCCGGCGCGGATCTCCAGGAAAATATTGCGCTCGTCATTCGGATCTTTCGGCAGGAGCAGCTTCTGCAGCTCCGATTCGAGTGCGGCAAGCCGCTCGCGTCCGGTCTTGACTTCGCTCTCGGCGTAGCTCTTCATCTCCGCGTCCGCGAGCAGCACCTGCGCTTCCGCGACGCCCTCCTCGGTTTCCCGGTACTTGTTGAACAGATCGACCACCGGCTCGAGTTCGGCGTGCTCGCGCGAGAGCCTGCGATACTGCTCCATGTCGCGCGTGGCGTTCTCCGAGGAGAGCAGCGCGCTGACATCGGCCAGGCGCGCGTGCAATTGATCGAGCTTGGCCGCGATACTGGGCTTCATCGAAAGAAAGACAGGCGGCGCGCTCAGTCGCGCGCGCGCAGGTGGTACAGGCGCGCCACCAGCGCCTTGAGCGACTCGTCGTTCGCGTCGCCCTGATTGAGCGCCTGGGTGGGAGCGTGCAGCAGCTTGTTGGTGAGGCCGTGCGACAGCGCTTCCAGGACCGCCTTCGGATCGTCGCCGCGCGCGAGCATGCGCGCGGCACGCTCGACCTCATGCCGGCGCGCTTCCTCGGCCGACTCGCGCAGACGGCGGATGAGCGGCACGCTCTCGCGCGCCTTCATCCAGTGCAGGAACGAGCCGACCTGCGACTCGATGATGGCCTCGGCCTGCGCCACCGCCGACTGGCGCGCGTCGATTCCCTCGCGCACCGTGGCGGCCAGATCGTCGATAGTGTAGAGAAACACGTCGTCCATCTCGCCGACCTCGAGCTCGATGTCGCGCGGCACGGCGAGATCGACCATGAAGATCGGGCGGTGCCGGCGCGCGCGCACGGTGCGCTCCATCGTGCCCTTGCCGATGATGGGCAGCGAACTGGCGGTGCACGAGACGACGATGTCGTATTCGGCCAGGCGCTCCGGGAGGTCGCGCAACTCGAGCGTCTTCGCGCCGAAGCGGTGCGCCAGCGCCTCGGCGCGCTCCAGCGTGCGGTTCGCCACCGTCATCTCGCGCGGTTGCTGCGCGGCAAAGTGCGTGGCGCACAGCTCGATCATCTCGCCGGCGCCGATCAGCAGCACCTTCTGCTCGGCGAGGCTTGGAAAAATGCGCGCGGCGAGCTTCACCGCCGCCGCCGCCATCGAGACCACGTTGGCGCCGATGCCGGTGTTGCTGCGCACCTCCTTCGCCACCGCGAATGAGCGCTGGAACAGCTTGGAGAGCAGCGTGCCGAGCGTGCCGGCGGACTCCGCCGCGCGCGCCGCTTCCTTCATCTGGCCGAGGATCTGCGGTTCGCCGATCACCATCGAGTCCAGGCCCGAGGCGACGCGAAACGCGTGCCGCACCGCCTGGTCCTGCGGCAGGGTGTAGAGGTAGGGCTTCAGCTCCCGCGGCTCGACCCGGTGATAACCCGCCAGCCATTCCAGCGCCGCCTCCGGCGAGCCGCAGGCGGCGTAGATCTCGGTGCGGTTGCAGGTGGAGAGGATTGCCGCTTCGGCGACCGGCTCGCGGCGGGTCAGCTCGGCAAGCGCCGACTGCAGGCGCTCGACGTGAAACACCACCCGCTCGCGGATCGCGAGCGGCGCGGTGTTATGGTTCAGGCCGAGAGCGAAGAGTTTCATGGCGGGTGCGCCTGTCAAGCGCGTAATTATAAACTACCCGCCCTTCGCCCCCCCCAAGGCCCGCCCGGGACATGCGCGGCCCCTGAGCGTGTCGAGCGGCTCCGAAGGCGCCCGTTCCAACACGCTCAGTCAAAGCGGCGCTCCGCACCCGCTTTAACCCTATTTCAGGCGCTTCGCGGCCTCCTGGGCGATGCTCAGATCGGCGTGCTTGCTGACATCGAGATCGCTCTTGAGAAAGCCGAGATCTTTCTGCAGCTTGATATTGGCCTGAAGCGCTTTCAGGTCGGGCAGTAAATTGGCGTCGCGATAATAGTCGCCTCCCTGCCCGCCCTTGAGGAACAGCCATTTGTCGAACGACGCGGCCGGCCGCTTGGAGACGCGCGCGGCGATTTCGACGGCTTCGGCGTGATTCTTCGGGTCGGTCCACCAGCGCGCCGCGCGCATCGCGTCCTCCATGAAATCCACCATCGCCGCGCGGTTCTTCTGGAGGAATTCCTCGCGCGCCCCCCAGAGGATCATCTGCGTGCGTCCGACGATCTCCTTCTGCGTGTACAGCACGCGCGCCATGCCGCGCAGCTCCGGGTCGAGCGAGAACGGCACCACGCCGGGAATCAGATCCACCTTCTTCGAGGCCAGCATCGCCTTCATGTTGGGGAACGCCGCCTCGACGAAGGTGACGCCGGTCTTGTCGTCGATCCCGTTCTTCTTCAACGCGGCGCGCATGACGATGTCCACCCCGCTGCCGGCCGCGTTGGTGGCGATGACCTTGCCCTTGAGGTCGGCGATTGATTTGATCGGGCTGTCCTTGAGCACGAAGAACTCGTCGCTGTAGTAACCCTCGACGCCGTCCTGGAACTCATCGCCGATGATCTTGAGGTCCTTCATGCCGGCGTTCTCCACCGCGAGCGCAAACGAGGAGAACGCGAAATCGGCAATCTCTAGTTCGTTGTTGGCGAGCGCCGTGATCATCGGCGGCGTACCCTGGAAATGCACTGCCTCGAAGGTATAGGACTTGCCCATGTGCCGCGCGAGACCCGGCTTCTCGAACAGGATCGAAGGCCAGTTGGCGACCGGCACCACGAAGGCGGCGCGGATTTTCACCGGATCGGCGTGCGCGGCGAACATGCCGAGCGCGAATGCCGCGGCAAGAACAACTGACAGGAATTTAGACGGACGCATGATTCCTCCTTCACGATGATGGGCCGGAGTAATTTCCGCCGCGCGCGGTTGCGACGGCGTGTACCGGAACTGAATCAAATTGCCTTTGGACACGAAGCCCGCGGCTCTTTCTTGGTGAACGTGTCCGGATTGTTTCTTGCCGACGCAGTCCTTGTCAAGCTCGCGGGAGAGAGTCGCTCAGACATTCGCAGGCGCGAGCGCTTCCTGATGCCATAACAGCAACCGACGGCGCAGCATCGCCATGCCTTTCACGAGGCCAAGCCCGGCCACCGCGATCTCGACGATGCCGGCGAATACGCCCGGAGAATCGGCGAAACGCGACGCGTTCAGCATCGCCCCGCCCAGACCGATGCCGCCCATCGCCATTTCGGCCACGACGCACACGATGAGCGCGATGGGCAGCGCCACCTGCAGGCCGGTGAGAATCTGCGGCAGCGCCGCCGGCAGCACGATCTCCCACAGGATGCCCCGTTCGCTCGCGCCCAGGTTGCGCGCTGACCAGAGAAGTTCGCGCTCCACGGCCTGCGCGCCGGCGACGGTCGCTGTCACCACCGGGAAAATCGCGTCGAGCACGACCATCGTGATCTTGGACACGTCGTAGTAGCCGAGCCACAGCGTCACGATCGGCAAGAACGCGATCTTGGGCATCGGAAACCCGACCGAGATGATCGGGTCGAAGAGCCAGCGCACCACGCGGCTGCGCACCATGCCCATGCCGATCGTTACACCGAGCGCGGTGGCGATGAAAAAGCCCGCCAGCGCCCGGTACATCGTCATACCGAGATTGCGCAGCAGCTCGCCCGAGATCGCGTCGCTGCCGATGCGCTCCACTACGACGCTGAACGCCGGGAGCATGAACGGCGTAATGAGGCCGCTTCGCGCAACGCCTTCCCAGAGGAGCAGCACCGAGACGATCGAGATCCATGACACCGCGCGCCAGAAGAAGCGCCCGCCGCTGCCGTTCATTCGCGCCATTGCAGCACCCTGTTCACGACCTTCTGATAGACGCGATCGGCGACGAAACCGAGGAAAGCCACGGTGAGCACGACCGCGAACATCGCGTCGTAGGTGCCGCCGGCGCCGAGAAACCCGATGAGGTAGCCGAGCCCCGAGCGCGCCACGATCAGCTCGGAGCTCACCAGCAGCACGAAGCTCAGGGCGAGCGCGGTGCGGATGCCGTTCAGCATCTCCGGCAGCGCGCTCGGCAGCACCACATCCCAGAGCGTGCGCAGGCGGCTCGCGCCCATGCTGCGCGCCGACCATACCAGCGCCTGCTCGCTGCCGCGCGCGCCGTTGAACGCGCCGAGCGTAACCGGCAGCATGCAGCCGAGAAAAATCAGCAGGATCTTCGAGCCGTCGCCGAATCCCAGCCACAGCACCGTCACCGGAATCAGCGCCGATTTCGGCAGCGGATAGAAAATCTCCACGATCGGGCTCATGACCGCATTCACCGGCCGCCACCACGCCATGAGGACGCCGAGTGCGCCGCCGATCACGACCGCGAGCAGCAGGCCCATGCCGCCGCGATAGAGCGAGGATGCGGCATTCGCCCACAGGTCGCCGCCTTTCATCAGCTCGAACCACGAATGGAGCACCTGGGTGAACGACGGCAGCGTATCGGCCGAGACAATGCCGAAACGCGAGACCGCCTCCCACAGCGCCGCGAGAAGGACGAGCGGCAAATAGCGCAGGACCGCGGCCGTCACGGTCCGCGCCGCTCCTGCGCCTTCAGCGCCTCCTCGCGCACCAGGGCCCAGACTTCATCGACTTTTTCGATGAAGGGCCCGGACTTGAAAAGGCGGGGATCGCTGCGATCGAAATTCGTGTCCACGATCGCCTTGACGCGACCGGGCCGCGCCGACATCACCACCACCCGCTCGGCGAGGTAGACCGCCTCCTGCACGTCGTGCGTGACGAAGATGACCGTCTTGGGCGAACGCTGCCAGATGCCGAGAAGCTCCGACTGCATCAGACTGCGCGTCTGCGCGTCGAGCGCGCCGAACGGCTCGTCCATGAGCAGGATCTCCGGATCGATCGCGAGCGTGCGCGCGATCGCCGTGCGCTGCTTCATGCCGCCGGAGAGCTGCGACGGATAGCTGTCCTCGAAGCCGCGCAAGCCGACCATGTCGATGAACATCTGCGCGCGGTGCTCGCGCTCCTCGCGCGGCAGGCCGAGTTTCTCGAGGCCGTAGAGGACGTTCGCACGCACCGTCTTCCAGGGGAACAGCGCGAAATGCTGGAACACGATGCCGCGGTCGGGTCCCGGGCCGGTGACCGGCTTGCCGTCGACCCGGATGGTGCCGTTCTCGCTCGGCAGGAAACCGCCGATGAGGTAGAGCAGCGTCGACTTGCCGCACCCCGACGGGCCGAGCAGGGCGATGAACTCGCGCTCCCGCACCTCCAGCGACACGTCCTCGAGCGCGAGCAGCGCGCGCCCGCGGGGCGGGCGATAGAGATGGCTTACCCGGTCGATGACGATTTGCGACGCGCCGCTCATGGTCCCCTAGAGGCCAGTCCTCGCTGAAGGCTCCGTTCCGGGCTGTGTGAAAGCAGTTCTTCTCCTCGCCTCACTCGCAGAAATTGATGGTGGCCAAGGACGGAATTGAACCGCCGACACAAGGATTTTCAGTCCTCTGCTCTACCAACTGAGCTACTTGGCCCCGCACCCCCGGACAGGCCGTGGTGTTAAACCAGCGCGCGTCCCACGAACCGGAACGCGCGAGAAAGGAGCGCGGATTATAAGGGGAAAACGATATCCCGCCAAGAAATCCGGGAGACCCAAAAGAAAAGGCCCGCACTAGCGGGCCTTTTAACGCCGGAAACGAACGATTACGCGCTGTCGTAGGTGCGGATGTCCCGATCCTTGGTTTCCGTCAGGAACAGCGCGCCGACGATCAGCGTCATCACCGCGACGACGATGGGGTACCACAGCCCGTAATAGATGTCGCCCGTTGCCGCCACCATGGCGGTGGCGGTGAGCGGCAGCATGCCGCCGAACCAGCCGTTGCCGATGTGGTAAGGCAGCGACATCGACGTATAGCGGATCCGCGTCGGGAACAGCTCGACGAGGAACGCCGCGATCGGTCCGTACACCATCGTCACGTAAATCACCATGATGACCAGAATCAGGAGCGTCATCCCGTAGTTCACCTGCGACTTGTCGGCATTGCCGGGATAGCCGGCCGCCTTCAGCGTCTCGGTGAGCTTCTTCTCGTCCCAGCCCTCGATCTGGACGGCGTTGACCGTGGTCACCACCGACTTGCCCGCAATGGCCGGAACCGACTTGAAGCTCAGGCCCTGCTTGGTCATGTAGTCCTTGGCCCGGTCGCAGTCGCTGAACGTGCTCCACGGTCCCACGAACAGGTGGAACTCGCAGTCGGTGGCGGCAACGGTGATCTGGGTCTTCGCCTGGAACGCCTCCAGCGCCGGGTTGACGTAGTGGGTCAGTCCGTGGAACAGCGGGAAGTACGTGAGCGCGGCAATCAGGCAGCCCGCGAGGATGATCTTCAGCCGCCCGATCTTGTCCGAGAGCCAGCCGAAAAAGATGAAGCCCGGCGTGCCGATGATCAGCGACGCCCCGATCAGCGTATAGGTCGTTACGTAGTCGAGCTTCAGCGTGATCAGCATGAAGAACAGCGCGTAGAACTGGCCCGTGTACCAAACCACGCCCTGGCCGGCGGTGGCGCCGATCAGCGCGAGCAGCACGTACTTGTTGTTCGGATACTTCAAGAAGCTGTCGGTGAGCGGCGCCTTCGACCCCTTGCCTTCTTCCTTCATCTTGCGGAAGATCGGCGACTCCTGCAGCTTCAGCCGGATGTACACCGAGAACGCCAGCAGAATCAGGGTTACCCAGAAGGGGATGCGCCAGCCCCAGTTCGCAAATTCCTTGGCATCCATGACTTCGCGGCAGGCTCCGATGATCACCAGCGCGAGCAGCAAGCCCAGCGTGGCGGTCGTCTGGATCCAGCTGGTGTCATACCCGCGCCGGTCGTGCGCGGCGTGCTCGGCAACGTAAGTTGCCGCCCCGCCGTACTCGCCGCCGAGCGCCAGGCCCTGCAGCAAGCGCAGCGTCACCATCAGAACGGGCGCCGCCCAGCCGATAGTCGCGTAGGTCGGCAACAGCCCGACCGCGAAGGTCGAGGCGCCCATGACGACGATCGTGATCAGGAACGTATACTTGCGCCCCACCAGATCGCCGACGCGGCCGAATAGGAGCGCGCCGAAGGGGCGGACCAGGAAGCCGGCGGCGTAAGCAGCGAACGCCGATAGCAGCGCCGCCGTAGCATTGCCCGGAGGAAAGAACAGTACCGCAAAGAAGGGCGCCAGTACCGCGTACAGATAAAAGTCGTACCATTCGAAAACCGTTCCGAGTGAAGACGCGAATATGACCCGTTTTTCCTCGGTACTGAAGTCCGGGTGCGTTGCGGCAGCTGCTGTCGACATGACCTCTCCTTGTTTTTAGATGGAATCCCGCGCTGTCCTCGCGCGAAGCGCCAATCCCCTCCACAGAGCGAAAGCCCCGTGCCTTTTGGTAGCGCATGCAGTGTGCCGTGCCTAACTTACCTGGAACTGACGCGAACCTTACACGAATCTTACTTTGGACCAGACACACCGGACTGAAATACGTTTTTATTTCAGATTGTTATGGACTAGGCCTGCTGCGGCCGTGATTACGCCGCGCGCCTGATTTGTTCGGGTGAGCCGTTTGTCCGCTGAAAAGCAATCCGGACCAATGTGCCGGTCTCGTTTGGATTGCTCTCAAGGGTGACGCGGGCGCGATGCAAATCGGCGATCGCCCTCACGATCGCCAGCCCCAGTCCGGTGCCCTCCGTGCCGGTGCCCAGCACGCGGTAGAACCGCTCGAACACCATCGCCCGGTCGGAGGTTCCGATCCCGATTCCGTTGTCCTCGACTTCCAGCAGGGCCTGCTCGGCCCGCGCCAAAACGCGCACGGTGACGGTCCCGCCTTCATTTGTATACCGAATCGCGTTGTCCACGACATTGTTGAGCAGTTCTCGCAACAGCAGGTTGTTGCCCTCGATCTCGCATGATTCATGGGGAGCGTCGAAACCCAGGTCAAGACCCTTTTCCATCGCGCGGGCCACCCACTCGCGGGTCGTTTCCCGTGCCACCGCAATCAAATCGAGAGGCTCAGTTTGCGGCGGCACGTCGGCATCCGCACGCGCCAGGGCGAGCATCTGATTGATGAGGCGGGACGCGCGATCCGCCCCCGCCGCGATCTGGCGTACGGTGAGCTCGAGCCCGGCCCTGTCCCGCTGGCGCAGTGCAAGCTCCGCCTGAGTCTTGAGCCCCGCAATCGGCGTGCGCAACTGGTGCGCCGCGTCGGCGACGAACCGCCTCTGGCCCTTCAGGCTCTGATCGAGCCGGTCCATCAGATGGTTGATCGAATAAATGAACGCCCGCACCTCCTCGGGCGCGTCCAGCGGATCAAGAGGCGAAAGATCCTGCGGTTTCCTGCCGCGCACTCGCGTCGTGAGCTCGTTGAGCGGTTCGATGCCCTTGGCGAGTCCGAACCAGACCAGGACCATCGCCGCAGGTACGAGGAGGAACTGGATGGAAAGTTGTCCACCCGTCATCGCAGACGCAAGCATGACTCGCTTTGCGCGGCTCTCGCCGACCTGGACGACGACGTTGTCCTCGCGCCCCCGCAGGCGTGCGAACATGTAGGCGACCCGCATATCCCTGCCCGCGACGACTTCATCACGAAAATAAGCCGTGTCCAATTCCGTATCCGCGGTGAACTGCGGCACGGACAACAGTTTCGACCCGAATACGATTGCGTTGTGCGGTCCGCGAACCTGGTACAGCAGCCCGCTTTCATCGTCGTCGCGAATTTCTGCCTCCACCGCGGCCGGCAGATTCACCACGATTCGGCCGTGGGAACCCGTTGTCTGCCGCAAGAGGCGCTTTACCGCAATGCTCAACTCGCCGTCGTACCTTGCATCCGCAATGGACAGGGAAAGCAGGTATTCAATGCCCATGCTGATGATCCAAAGCAAGACCAGCGGAATGAGCATCCAGTTGAGAATCTCGCCGAAAAGCGAGGGATTGCGCTTGGGATCAGCCTTTGCCATTCAGCTTCTCGAGACAATAGCCCAGGCCGCGCACGGTCGCGATCCTTACGCCGCTGGATTCGAGCTTCTTGCGCAGGCGGTGGATGTAGACCTCGATGGCATTGGTGCTGACCTCCTCGCCCCACTCGCACAGGTGGTCCACCAGCTGTTCCTTGCTCACCATCCGTCCCGGGCGATGCATCAGAATCTCCAGCAGGGCGAGCTCGCGCGCCGAGAGCTCGAGCTTCTGGCCCTCCAGGTGCGCTACCTTGCCGGCCTGGTCGAAGCGAAGCGGCCCGAGCGACGCGCCGACGCCGGACATCCCGTTTCCACGCCGCGCGCATGCACGCACGCGCGCCTCCAGCTCCTCCAGCGCGAACGGCTTGGCGAGATAGTCGTCGGCACCGAGGTCAAGCCCGCGCACACGATCCCCGATCCCGTCCATGGCAGTGAGGATCAGCACCGGCAGACGGGAATCGCGGCCTCGCAGCCGTTTGAGCACCTCCAGTCCCCCCATTTTCGGAAGACCGAGATCGAGAATGAGCAAGTCGAATTCCCCGGTGGTGAGCGCGCAATCGGCTTCGACCCCGTTCTTGACGCAGTCCACCGCGTAGCCCGAGACGCGCAGGCTGCGTGTCAACCCGTCGGCGAGAAGCGCATCGTCCTCGGCTACCAGGATGTGCATGTCCCCTCCTTTCGCGGCCCCATGTCGGAAAGTTGCCCGGGCCACGCCCTCTCGGGGAAAGTGTAGCAAAGCGCCGTAGCCGCTGCAGCGGAAGCCGGAAATAAAAAAGCCCCGCCGAAGCGGGGCTTTCAGGAATTGCTGCGGAGGGGGTAACGGGGGAACCTCGGGTTCCCCCGTTTCGAGCCTGCCGGCATGTAATGCGCGCTAAGGGCGCATTACATGTCCATACCGCCCATGCCACCCATGCCGCCCATGCCTTCCATGCCGTGAGCATGGCCGCCGGCGTTCTTCTTCTCTTCGACCAGCTCGGCCACCGCAACGTCGGTGGTGAGGAGCAGCCCGGCGACCGAGGCCGCATTTTGCAGTGCGGTGCGGGTCACCTTGGTCGGATCGACAACACCCATCTCGACCAGGTCGCCGTACTGCTCGGTCTGGGCATTGAAACCGAAGTTGCCCTTACCCTCGGCCACCTTGTTCATCACCACCGAGGGCTCCGCACCGGCGTTGGCGACGATGGCGCGCAGCGGCTCTTCCAGGGCGCGCTGCACGATCTTGACACCGGCTTCTTGGTCGGGGTTGTCGCCCTTGACCTTGCCGAGCGCGACGCGCGCTCGAATCAGCGCCACGCCGCCACCGGCGACGATGCCTTCCTCGACTGCGGCGCGGGTCGCATGCAGCGCGTCCTCGACGCGCGCCTTCTTCTCTTTCATTTCGATTTCGGTCGCGGCGCCGACCTTGATCAACGCCACACCGCCGGCGAGCTTGGCCACGCGCTCCTGCAGCTTCTCCTTGTCGTAGTCGCTGGTGGCCTCATCGATTTGCGTGCGGATGTTCTTCACCCGCGCTTCGATCGCCTTGGCGTCGCCCGCGCCGTCGATGAGGGTGGTTTCTTCCTTCGCGATCTCGACGCGCTTTGCGCGGCCGAGGTCCTTCAGCGTGGTCTTCTCCAGCGTCAGACCCACTTCCTCGGCGATCACCTGACCGCCGGTGAGGATCGCGATGTCCTCGAGCATGGCCTTGCGACGGTCACCGAAGCCCGGCGCCTTCACCGCGCAGGTCTTGAGGATGCCGCGCAGGTTGTTCACGACCAGCGTCGCGAGCGCCTCGCCCTCGGCATCCTCGGCGATGATCAGAAGCGGCTTGCCGGCCTTCGCCACCTGCTCCAGCAGCGGCAGCAAATCGCGAATGTTTGAGATCTTCTTGTCATACAGCAGGATATAGGGGTCCTCGAGCACCGAGATCTGCTTGTCGGGGTTATTGATGAAGTACGGCGACAGGTAGCCGCGATCGAACTGCATGCCCTCGACGATTTCAAGCTCGTTCTCCAGGCCCTTGCCGTCCTCGACGGTAATGACGCCTTCCTTGCCGACTTTATCCATGGCGTCGGAAATGATCTTGCCGATGACCTCGTCGGCATTGGCGGAGATGGCGCCGACCTGGGCGATCTCCTTGCTGGTGGTGCAGGGCTTGGAGATCTTCTTCAGTTCCTCCACCACGGCGATGACCGCCTTGTCGATGCCGCGCTTGAGGTCCATCGGGTTCATGCCGGCGGCGACATACTTCATGCCTTCCTTGAAGATCGACTGTGCGAGCACCGTGGCGGTGGTAGTGCCGTCGCCGGCGACATCGGAAGTCTTGGAGGCGACTTCCTTCACCATCTGTGCCCCCATGTTCTCGAACTTGTCCTTCAGCTCGATTTCCTTGGCAACCGACACGCCGTCCTTGGTGACGGTGGGGGCGCCGAAGGAGCGCTCCAGCACGACGTTGCGACCCTTGGGTCCGAGCGTCGCCTTGACCGCGTTGGCGAGGATGTTGACGCCGGCGAGCAGCTTGTGCCGGGCATCTTCGTGGAAACGTACGTCTTTAGCAGGCATGTTTTGCTCCTGAATTTGAAATTGGGTTTGGTGGATTTATGCGAGGACGCCCAAGATGTCCTCTTCGCGTATTACGAGGTACTCCGTACCTTCGATCTTCACCGGTTGCCCGGCACTGTACTTGGCGAACAGGACGCGGTCGCCGACTTTGACGTCAAGCGGGCGCACCTTGCCGTCTTCGAGGATCTTGCCTTTGCCGACGGAGATGACTTCACCCTGGTCGGGCTTCTCTCCCGCGGTATCGGGAATGACGATTCCACCGGCGGTCTTGCTTTCTCCTTCGAGACGCTTCACCACGACGCGGTCATGCAAGGGACGGATCTTCATACAATTGCTCCTTTAACAGTGGGTTAGTGCCCGCTAACTGACGATGCGGCCAAGAAAATCATGTGAAACGAACTTGTTAGCACTCGTATAGGACGAGTGCTAATAGTACGGCTTTCGGTGCCGGATTTCAAGCACCTGTGTGGGGAAGTGTCGACTTGCTGACTTCCTGCAGCTCAATGGTGACACCGGATCCCGGAGTGTCAGCCCTACGCCCGATGCGGGCGGAAATTTCGATATTGCCGGTGCCTTCCCATCGATACGCCGCATGACGCGCGGCTAAGGCGGTTGGCGATCGCGACGCTGCAGCTGGCGTGACGATTCGGGACGCGGATTGAGCCCGTCATCGACAAAGACGGTCGATGTTCAACGCGACACTGACGTCAATGCGGAGCGCGACGCCAACAACGAGAACCATCGCTGAGCAATCGCGCTGCCGTTTCAAATCCGGGCGGCTGGCCCGAGCGCCCGGCCCGTTCGGCCGCGAATCGCCCCCCGTTCTTTAGCACCGCGCCGGTCGGTCGCGGAGCGTCCGGCGCAGTGCCCGGCAACTTTGGAGCAACGGTCCCGAACTGGGGGCACCTAGGCGCGCGCCTTCTCCATGAAATCCGGCCGCAGGGCTTTGTCCCAGTCCGGTATGGCCGGAATCTTCTTCGCCTTCAGGAGAATTTCCGCCTGCTCCTGCATATAGGACTTCAGATTCGACGGAAAGCCCGGGTTCACGTCCACGGTGGCGATCGCCTTCCTGAAGGTCTCCTTCGACATCTTGTAGCCCTTCGAGGTATAGAAGGCGTAGATGGTGTCGGCCACCTTGTCCGGGAGTTCCTTGAAGTCGCGCGCCACCGCGAGCCAGGACTTCAGGTAGGCCACCACGACGTCCGGATTTTTCTCGATGAAGTCGGGGGTAGCGGCCATGAATACCGGCATCTTGTCGATGTCCCAGTAGTCCATGATGGTGGTGGCGATGCCGTCGGCCTCGGCGATCGAGTTGTAGGGCTCCACGCACACCATGGCGTCCACCGACTTGGCGGCCATCGCGGACACCATGTCGTTGACGTTCATGCGCACCTCCTGATAGTCGCCCTTCTTCAGCCCGTGCGTCGGCCCGATCGTGTCCACGAAAATGTTACCAATGGACGAGCCGGTCTGGTTGGCGATCTTCTTCCCGCGCAGCTGCTCGACCTTGGTGATGTTCAGGTCCTTGCGCGCCATCACGCGGGTGGTCTTGCCCACCTGCTCGATCACGGCGATGGCGACGAGGCCGCCGCGGGCGTTGCCGATGATGAACGACGGCCCGGCGTAGGTACCCATGTCCACCTGCCTGGCGACCATCTGCTGCATGGTGAGGTTGCCCGAGGGCACCGCGAAATCCTGGAACTTGACGCCGTGCTTCTCGAGCTGGCCCGAGTGCATGAGATAGTAGGTGGGCATGCCCCACATGTTTGTCTGATAGCCTTGGCGGACGGGCTCCGCCGCCAGCGTCAATCCCGAGCGCCCCAGGCCCGCCGCCAGCATCGCAGCGCCGGACGTGGCCAGAAATTGCCGACGGGCAATCATCGTTTTATGAATGGTCATAGCTCGTTTCTCCTTTCGGGTGGATGATGGGCGCACCGTCCCTCAGTTCTCCATCAGGCCTTCACGGCCTGCTCGCTGAGGTGGCGCAGGAGTTCCTTCTGATGCTCGAGGAATTCTACGCTGAGCGCGTCTCGCGGCCGGGGCAGGCGAATGGGGATCACCGCCTTCACCGTGCCGGGGTGCGGCGTCATGACGACCACGCGGTCGGCAAGGAAGACCGCCTCGGCGACGTTGTGCGTCACGTAGATGACCGTCTTTCGCGTCTCCCGCCACACGTCCGCCAGCAGTTGCTGCATGTTGTCACGCGTCATCGCGTCCAGCGCCGCGAACGGCTCGTCCATGAGGAGCACTGCCGGATTGTAGGCAAGCGCGCGCGCAATGGCGACGCGCTGCTGCATCCCGCCCGACAGATGGTGCGGATAGGACCGCGCGAACTTCTCCAGCTTCACCAGCCGGAGTTGCTGCATCGCGATCTCCTCGCGCTCGGCCTTCGGCACGCCCTTCATCTCCAGGCCGAAGGCCACGTTTTCGATCGCCGTGCGCCAGGGAAAGAGCTGGGCGAAGTCCTGGAACACGACGCCACGATCCAGGCCGTGGCCGGTCACCGCCTTCCCGCCGATGCGGATCTCGCCGGCGGAGGGCGCGAGGAATCCCGCGATGATGTTGAGCAGCGTGGACTTGCCGCAGCCGCTGGGGCCGACGATGCAGAGAAACTCGGAGGCCTGCATGCTGAAATTGACGCCCTGCACGCCGGGCACCTTGCCGCCGGGGGTGTCGTACGCGAGCGTGACGTTGCCGACTTCGATGGGAAGCATTGTCGCGCTTTCAGCCTTTTGCCGTTCGAACCATGCCCCAGCGCAGGATCGTCGCGCGCTCCAGCGAGCCGAACACCAGCCGCTCGAAGAGGAAGCCGATGCATCCGATGACCGCGAGCGAGGCGAGCATCACGTCGGCGTTGAGAAATTCCTTGGCGTCAAAGATCACCCAGCCCAGCCCCCAGTCGGACGCGGCGATCATCTCGGCCCCGACCACGGCGACCCAGGAGCGCAGGAACGCCTGACGCAGCCCGGTGATGACGAAGGGCGAGGCGCCCGGGATGATGACCTTCCAGAACAGCGCGCGCCCGCCGGCGCCCATCGCGCCGGCCGCGCGCAGCCACAGCGGGTTGACCGAGCGCACGCCCGTCCAGGTATTGAGCAGCATCGGAAAGGTCGCCGCGTAGACGACGATGAGGATGGTGGTCGCGTTGCCCAGGCCCAGCCACAGGATGAACACCGGTACCCAGGCGAGCGACGGAATCGGCATGAGCACGCTCACCAGCGGCAGGAAGAAGTGTTCGACGGCGCGAAAACGCGCCATCAGGAACCCCAGCGGCAGGCCCACTGCGACCGCGAGCCCGAAGCCGAGCAGCACGCGGTACAGGGTGTAGAAGGCGTGGCGCTCCATGCTGCCGTCGGCGAGCATGCCGATCAGCGTGTGCGCCACCGTGGGAATTGCCGGCAGCAGCGCCGCGGCAAAGAATCCGCTGCGGGCGGCGGCTTCGTAGAGCGCCGCCGCGACCGCCAGCGTGATCGCCGCGCGCCGGATCGACCGCACTCTCTCGCCGGAGGCACTCATGCGGTCATCATCCCCCAGCGGACCACCGTGTACTGCTCCAGCCGCCTGAACGCCAGGTTCTCGAGGATCAGGCCGATGGCGCCGATCATCGCGATGCCGGCCAGCATCACGTCCGTGTTCAGGAACTCCTGTGCCCCGAAGATGAGCCAGCCGAGCCCCCATTTCACCGCCGCGAGCATCTCCGCGGCAATCAGGATGCGCCAGGCCTGCGCCAGCCCCAGGCGCAGCCCGGTGAGGATGTGCGGCAGCGCGCCCGGCAGGATCACATGATAGAACAGCCGCCGGTCGCTCGCGCCCATCGCCTGCGCCGCGCGCACCCAGATCTCCTTCACCGCCTTCACGCCGGTCCAGGTGTTCACGATGACGGGGAAGGTCGCGACGAAACCCACCAGCAAAATGGTGGGCACGTTGCCCAGGCCGAACCAGAGCATGAAGAGCGGCGCGTAGGCGAGGCCCGGAATCGGTGCACCGATGCTCACCAGGGGGAGAAAGACGTCCTCGGCGACGCGCGAGCGGCCCATCGCGATGCCGACGGCCACGCCGAGCACCGCGGCGAGCGCAAACCCGGCAAGCAGCCGCCCGAGCGTGTCGACGGTGTGGTGCAGCAGGATGCCCGAGGCGGCGAGGCGCACGAACGCGGCCGCCACCGTCTCCAGCGTCGGAAACAGCTGCGCCGGAAAGGTGCCCGTGCGCGCCACGATCTCCCAGATGCCGCCCACCACGAGGAACGGAAATACCGTGCGCGCCGCCAAGCGCCACCGCGTGCCGCTCCGGAGGTCCGCCGGCGCCTCGGAGAGTGCCGAGACATGGGCGGAAGCGACAGGGACGTTATCGTGCATTGAACTGGGATATCCGTTAAACCCCGAACAGCGGGGGAAGAGCTTCCAGAGGGTTTCGCAAGCCGTCGCTTTTCCGATGTCTCCGCGCGGATCGCCGCGTCGCAGATCCGTTTGAGCGGATTTCCGCGCGTCGCGACGGATTTAATTTCTCTTATTATCTACGGAGAGAGATCCCCTTGCCCATGTCCGGTCCGGCGTACGGACCGAGAGGATCCGCTCCCGCGGATTATGGCCGAAAGGCCGACAAACGACCGACGCAATATATACCAAGGTCGCGACACCTTCACAAGCCCAGGTCTTGTGGACCCGCGTCGTGTCGCGTTTTCAGGCTGTCCGCTTGCCGCACCGAGACGCGACCCGCCGGAGTCCGGAAGCGCCGGAATCATGTGGGGCCCGCCGCAGCCGGCGGACTTCCCGGTTGCGCGCCACGCCCGGGCGGGAAGCCGGGAATTCAGCCGGCGGCGCCGCGTTCCTTCAGCCCGAACCGCTTGAGCAGCGACTCGAGCGGGCATAACCCGGTGAAGCTGCTTTGCAGAAGATTGGCTCCCACAAACGCCGCGACCCACAGCCAGTAGCCGCTGTGGAATAGCGGGCTCGCCGCCGCACCGAGCGCCAGCGACACCAGGACGAAACTTCCTGCAAAAGCGCGAATCGCACGTTCGAGCGTCATTGATGTCTCCTCAGGGAAGTCAAGATTGGGGAAGAGGCTCCGGATCGGCGGCCGGAGCGCCGAGTTCTTTCCATTTGAGCGCGTAATAGAGCACCGGGATGACGACCAGAGTAAGAACGGTGGACACGAGGATGCCGAATATGAGCGACACGGCGAGGCCGTTGAAGATCGGGTCGTCGAGGATGAACAGCGCCCCGAGCATCGCCGCGACGCCGGTGAGGATGATCGGCTTGGCGCGCGTTGCGGCCGCGCCGATCACGGCGCGCTGGAAATCCACGCCCCCCTCGACCTGCAGGTTGACGAAATCGACCAGCAGGATCGAGTTCCTCACGATGATCCCGGCAAGCGCAATCATGCCGATCATCGAAGTCGCGGTGAATTGCGCGCCCAGGAGCGCGTGACCCGGCAGCACACCGATGACCGTGAGCGGGATCGGCGCCATGATGACGAGCGGAACGAGGTAGGAGCGGAATTGTGCCACCACCAGAAGGTAGATCAGGACGAGGCCCACCGCGTAGGCGATGCCCATGTCGCGGAAAGTCTCGTAGGTCACCTGCCATTCTCCGTCCCACTTGATGGCGTAGCCGCCGTATGCGTCCTCGGGCTGGCTGATGAAGTACTCGCCGAGCGTCCCTCCCTGCGGCGCCTTCAATGCGTGCACGCCGGCGCGCATGCCGAACATGCCATAGAGCGGGCTGTCGAGCTTTCCGGCCATGTCGGCGACGACGTAGGCCACCGGCAGCAGGTCCTTGTGATAGATGGTCTTGTCGCGCTGCGTCGGGGTTGCGATCAGCAGTTCCGACAGCGGCACGAGATTGCCGTCCTGCGAGCGCACCCGCAGTTTGAGCAGCGATTCGGCGCTGCCCGCCTGCTCGGGCGGCAGGCTGATCCTGACCGGGACTTCGTACTTGGCGCGCCCGTCGTGGATCGGCGTCACCTCGTCGCCGGCGAGCGCGGCGCGCAGGGCGAGCACGATGTCGCGCTGCGCGACGCCCATCAACGCGCTTTTCGCCCGGTCGACGCGCAACACCAGCTTCGGCGCGTCCTCGTCGACGCTCGAGTCGATGTCGATGATGTCCGGCGTGGCGGCGAAAAGACCGCGAAGCGACTGTGCCAGCTCAAGCTGGCCGGCGTAATCGGGGCCGTATACTTCCGCCACGATCGGCGACAGCACGGGCGGACCCGGCGGCACCTCGACCACTTTCACGGTGGCGCCGTATCGGGCGCCGATCGCGTCTATCGCGGGGCGAACCCGAAGCGCGATATCGTGGCTTTTGCGGTCGCGGTGATGCTTGTCTACGAGATTGACCTGGATGTCGCCCAACTCCGGCGCGGCGCGCAGGTAGTACTGCCGCACCAGGCCGTTGAAATTGATCGGAGCGCTGGTGCCGGCATAGGCCTGGTAGTCGGTGACTTCGGGCACGGTGGCAAGGAAGGCGCCGATTTCGTGCAACACCCGGCTGGTTTCCTCGAGCGGCGTGCCGGTGGGCATGTCCACCATGACCTGGAACTCCGACTTGTTGTCGAACGGCAGCATCTTCAGCACCACGAGCTTCACCGCCACGAGCGAGATGCTGGCGGCGATCAGCACGCCGATCGCGACGAAGAGCTTGCGCCGCGCGCGGGCGCCGTCGCGCCCGCGCAGGAACGGCGCGATGATGCGCTCGAACGCGCGCGCGGTGCGGCTGCTCGCGGCCTCGCCGTGCACTTGGGGATGCGCGGGGAGCAGCTTCAACGCCAGCCACGGCGTCACCACGAACGCGATCGCAAGCGAAATCAGCATGCCGATGCTGGCGTTGATCGGGATCGGGCTCATGTACGGCCCCATCAACCCGGTGACGAACGCCATCGGCAGCAGCGCGGCGATCACGGTAAAGGTGGCAAGAATGGTCGGGCCGCCGACTTCGTCCACCGCCAGGGGGATCATCAACTCGAGGGAGTCGCCGGCGTGGGCGCGATGGCGATGGATGTTCTCCACCACCACGATGGCATCGTCGACCAGGATGCCGATGGAAAAGATGAGCGCAAACAGCGACACGCGATTGAGCGTGAAGCCCCAGACCCAGGAGGCGAACAGCGTGGCGGCAAGGGTCAGCAGCACCGCGCCGCCGACGATCACCGCCTCGCGCCTGCCGAGCGCTGCCCACACCAGCGCCACCACCGACAGCGTAGCAAAAATCAGTTTCTGGATCAGCTTCATCGCCTTGTCGTTGGCGGTCTCGCCGTAGTTGCGGGTGAGCGCGACGGAGACGCCCTCGGGAATGATGCTGCCTTTCAACTGATCCGCGCGACGGATGAGACGCTCGGCAACCTCGACCGCGTTCTCGCCAGGCTTCTTCGAGACGGCGATCGTGACCGCCGGAAACTCGGAGCCGGCCGCCACGGATTCGGCGCCCGCGTGCCCGAATCCGTGCCAGACATAACGCCCAGGCAGCTCCGGACCATCGACGACACGGGCGATGTCCTCGATGAACACCGGGCGCCCCTGCTGCTGCCCCACTACCAGCCGTGCGACGTCGCGCGCCGAAGACAGGAAAGTTCCCGCCTCGACCAACACCTCGCGGTTCGCGCCGATCAGACTCCCCGCGGGAAGCGAAACGTTGGCCGCGAGCAGCGCACCTCGCACGTCCTGAGCCGTCACCCGGGAGGACTGCATCCGTTCGGGATCGAGCAGAACGCGCACGCTGCGCCCGGGGCCGCCGATGGTCTGGACCACGCGGGTGCCCGGCACGCGCTTCAACTCGACTTCGGCGGCGTGCGCGACGCGCTCCAGGTCGAATGCCCCGCGCTGCGGATCGGCCGTCCACAGCGTCAGCGTCACGATCGGCACATCGTCGATTCCCATCGGCTTGATGATCGGCTCGCCGACGCCGAGGTCGGGCGACACCCAGTCCTTGTTCGAGTAAAGGGTGTCGTACAGCCGCACCAGCGCCTGGGTGCGGTCCTCGCCGACCTTGAACTGCACGGTCAGGATTGCGATGCCGGGCTTGGACACCGAGAACACGTGCTCGATGCCGGTGATCCTCGAGAGGACTTGCTCGGCGGGCGTCGCGACCAGCGCCTCCACGTCCCTTGCCGACGCTCCCGGGAACGGGATCAGGACGTTTGCCATGGTGACGTTGATTTGCGGCTCCTCCTCGCGCGGGGTCACCGCGACCGAGAACGCCCCGAGCAGCAACAGCGCGAGCGCGATGAGCGGCGTCAGCTGCGAGGAAATGAAGAACCGGCTGATGCGTCCGGAAATGCCGAGCGGCTCCATGCGCGCGTCGGTTACTTCCCGCTGCTCTTCAACTGGGCCAGCGCGCCCACCGGATCGAGCGCGACCTTTTCTCCGCGCCGTACCCCCGCCAGCACCTCGACGCCGGCTTCCCCCGCGGGCTCGCCGAGGCGAAGCTGGCGGAAATGGATCTCGCCATTTTCATTGACGATGTAGGTGCCGGCGACCTCGCTGCGGTAGACCACCGCCCGTGCCGGAATGATGAGCTTCCCGGAGCGCGCGAGGCTGAATTGCGCGCGCGCGAACATGCCGGGATAGGCGTCCTTGACGTCTCCGGGAAGATCGAGCCGAACCTGGGTGGTGTGGGTACGCGCATCCGCCGCGGGCAGCACCGTGACCGATTTCGCCTTGATCCGCAGGTTCAGGCTCGGTAACTCGACGACTGCCGAGCCCGCGGCGCGAACTTCCGCAAGCTTTGCCTGCGGCACGTTCGCCACCACCCGAAGATGTCCCGGTTCGTAGAGGGTAAACAACGCAACGCCGGGTTGCGCCATGTCGCCCTGCTGCAGGTGGCGTGCCGCGATGACGCCGGAAAACGGCGCAGTGATGGTGGCGTGGCCCTTCGCCGTGATTGCCTGCCCGGCGCCCGCCCTGGCCGCTGCGACCTGCGCCCGCGCCGCGTCGTAATCGGCCTGCGCCTTGTCGAGCGCGGCCTGGCTGATGAATTTCTGCTCGACCAGCCTTCTGGCGCGCTCCACGCTCGCCGTGGCATTGGGGAAGTCCGCCTCCGCGCGCGCGACCTGTGCCTCGCTGGACGCAACGAGTTGTGCGGCCTCGCGCGCATCGATGCGCGCGAGCACTTGCCCCCGGACAACCGCATCGCCGGCATCGGCCCGCGTCTCCACGATGCGGCCGGCGATTTGCGCGGCCACGGTCGCCTGATTCAGCGCTTCGACGACGCCTTCGGCCGGCCAGGTCTGGTCGACTTCCTGCATGCCGACGACGGCCGTATCCGGCGGCGCGGCAACGGCGGCGACAGCAAACAGCGCCAAGACCGCGAACAGCCGCGAAACGCCGCGGCGGAGCACAACGGAATTCCCTGCGAGAAGTGTCGCGCTCCGGTGGTGCATCAGCATTTTCTGATATTCAAATCCAAGAAAATTCCACGCCGGTTTCGCAACGGCAGCTTCAGGAAACACGGCCGATGGCGCAGCTCACGAACGACTTTGCCTTGGCTGTCGCCGAGCCCAATCCGGATACCGCGCCGCGCTCGGGGTAGCCGAGCTCAAGCAGCCGCCGGACCACCGCGGGGCGCGCAGTTTCATTGCCGTCGACGCGAACCTCCCCGGCGTCGATGTCCACCACGACGCCCTCCACGCCGCAAATTGCGGCCAACGCCCTGTCGATGGTCCTCGCGCACCCGCCGCACCTGATGTTCTCCACCGCGATCGTCCATGTCATGCCTGCCGCTCCTCGTATTGGTTGGACCCCCGACGTCCCCATCGCTGGCCCACCATCAATCATACTTGTTGTTATATACTATAGGGGGTATAGTATTTTGTCAACGGGGCCGTTGGCCCCATCATCAGGAGACACAAGCCATGGAGCGTCTCAACCGGGAGGAAGACAAGCGCGCGCTGATCCTGCGTCTCAAGCGCGTCGAGGGCCAGTTGCGCGGCTTGCAGCATTTGATCGAGAGCGAAGCCCCCTGCGAGTCGATCGCCCAGCAGCTCTCCGCCGCGCGGCGGGCGCTCGACAAGGCGTTTCACGTCATGGTTGCCTGCATGGTCGACCAGCATGTCACCGGCCACGGCCGCGACAAGACATCGAGCCGGACCGCAGTCGAGCAGCTGACCGGCATCCTGTCGCGCTATAGTTGAGGGGACCACCCGCGCCGGCAACGGCGCGCGCCGCCGGCGCTCTTGAGAATCCGGCGGGTCGCAGCCATACTCATCGATGCAATCCGGCAAACGACTCACACCGTGAAATTCAAGGACTATTACGCGACTCTCGGCATCGAGCGCAGCGCCTCGGATGGAGACATCAAGAAGGCGTATCGGCGGCTCGCGCGCAAATACCATCCCGACGTCTCCAAGGAAGCGAACGCCGAGGAAAAATTCAAGCAAGTGGCCGAAGCCTACGAAACGCTGAAGAATCCGGAGAAGCGCGCCGCCTACGACCAGCTCGGCCGCTATCAGACCGGGCAGGAGTTCCGGCCGCCGCCCGACTGGGAGGCGCGTTTTGGCCCCGGCGGCCTCGATGACGTTCTCGACCTCGGCGACTTGTTCGCTCATTTCGGCGGCGGGCGCAGGGGACGAGGCGGTTTCGCCATGCCGGGGCAGGACTACGAAGTCACTGCCCGCATCAGCCTCGAGGATGCCTACCGCGGCACCGAGCTGGCGCTCAACCTCTCGGCCCCCGAAGCGGGTGCCGACGGCGGGATGCGGCGCGTGCCGCGCACGGTGCAGGTGCGGGTACCGAAGGGCGCGACCGACGGGCAGCGGCTGCGCGTTCCCGGCAAGGGGGGTCCCGGCGCCAACGGCGGGCAGGCGGGAGATCTGTATCTCAACATCGCACTCGATCCGCACCCGCTGTTTCGCGTCTCCGGCCACGATCTGTATCTCGAGCTGCCGGTGACGCCCTGGGAAACGGTGCTTGGCGCGCAGATCGAGGTGCCGACCATGGAGGGACGCATCGCCGTGACTATAAAGCCAGGCGCGAAGGCCGGGCAGAAGCTGCGCATCCCGGGTCGCGGACTGCCGCTGCCGCGGGGCGGCGCAGGCGACTTATATTGCGTGCTGTCGATCGTAATGCCCGCAGCGCCGAGCGAGCGTGAGAAAACGCTTTACCAGGAGCTGGCGGGAATCACGGACTTCGACCCGCGCGCGCACCTGCGCCCAAGGAGCACCTCATGACCGGCGAGCCGATCCTGCAATTTCTCGACGACGTCACCGAGATCGCCTTCGATGAGTTGCTCGAAGCTTCGGGTCTCGCGCGCGAGGAACTGCTCGAGTTGGTCGAGTTTGGCGTGTTTCACCCGCGCGGTCCTGCCGGCGAAGCCTGGCGTTTTTCCGCCCGTGCGATTGTCCTGGGCCGCCAGGCAGCGCGGCTGCGCGACGACTTCGACCTGAATCCCTCCGGCATGGCCCTGGCGCTGACTTATATCGAGCAAATCGAGGAACTCGAACGGCGGCTGCGCGAGCTGGAGTGCCTTCTCCTCCGCTAGCTTCGCCGCGCCCGGCGCTGGCAAACTGTGAGCTCCCTGGGAGGAGCTGCGCCACCGCTACTCAGAACGGCAGCGCCTCGCGATCGTTCAAAGCCACCCAGCCCCGCGCGATGCGATAAATCACCCACAACCCGGCGGCCACGAATACCAGCCAGGCAAGCGGAATGCCGATCAGAGTAAGAATGAGGATCGCCCCGGTGATGCACCAGAGCAATCCGAACCAGAAGGTGCGAATCTGCCAGCGGAAGTGCGATTCCAGAAACGTGCCCCGCGCCTGGCTGCGCTTGGCATAGTTGAGGATCACGGCAATGATCGAGGGCCAGCCGAATACAAAGGCGCCGACAATGGTCACGACGCTGGTGATGCCGATCACGACTGAAAGCGAGTGCAGCCCGTAGATCACATGGGTAAGCCTGACCAGCGACGGATTCGCCGCTCCACCTGGCGGCGCGTTTTCCTCTGCCACGATTTTCTCCCTGGTCGGCGGCCGAAGTCCGCCTTATAGCCCGAGTTCGCGCCACAGCGCATCGACGCGTTTCCTGACGCTCGTGTCCATCTCGATCGGCCGGCCCCAGTTGCGCGCGGTTTCCGCCGGCCATTTGTTGGTCGCGTCGATCCCCATCTTCGAGCCCAGCCCCGCGACCGGACTGGCGAAATCGAGGTAGTCGATCGGTGTGTTCTCGACGATGACGGTGTCGCGCGCGGCATCCACGCGCGTGGTCAGAGCCCACACGACTTCCTTCCAGTCGCGGATATCGACGTCGTCGTCGGTAACGATGATGAACTTGGTGTACATGAACTGGCGCAGAAAGCTCCAGATGCCGAACATGACGCGCTTGGCATGGCCGGGATACTGTTTTTTAATGCTCACGATCGCAAGCCGGTAGGAGCAGCCTTCGGGCGGCAGATGAAAATCGGCGATCTCCGGGAACTGCTTCTGCAGGATCGGCACGAACACTTCGTTCAGCGCCGCGCCCAGCACCGCCGGCTCATCCGGCGGCTTGCCGGTGTAGGTCGAGTGATAGACCGGTTCGCGTCGCATCGTAATGCGCTCGATCGTGAGCACCGGAAATCTGTCCTTCTCGTTGTAATAGCCGGTGTGATCTCCAAATGGCCCTTCCAGGGCCATTTCGTATTTCGCACGCCCGCCTTCGTTCGCACGCCCGCCTTCGGCGGCGGGCCCGTCCAGGGCCGTCTCACCCGGGTGAATGGCGCCCTCGAGCACGATTTCCGCCGTCGCCGGAACCCGCAGATCGGAGCCGATGCACTTCGCCAGCTCGGTGCGCGAGCCGCGCAGCAGGCCGGCGAACTGGTACTCCGAGAGCGCATCCGGGACCGGCGTCACCGCGCCGAGGATCGTCGCCGGGTCGGCGCCGAGCGCCACCGCCACCGGAAACGGCTCGCCGGGGCGCGCCTCGCAATGGTCGCGGAAGTCGAGCGCGCCGCCGCGGTGCGGCAGCCAACGCATGATGACCTTGTTCGGCGCGATCACCTGCTGGCGGTAGATGCCGAGGTTCTGCCGCGCCTTGCGCAGCCCGCGCGTCACCGTCAGGCCCCAGGTGATCAGGGGCCCCGCGTCCCCCGGCCAGCAGGTCTGCACCGGCAGGCGCGCGAGATCGACGTCCTTGCCCTCCCACACGACCTGCTGGCAGTCCGCGCCCGAAACTTCTTTCGGCGCCATCTGCAGCACCTTCCGACCGATCGGCAGCCAGCGCTCGATGGCATCGCGGAAACCCTTGGGCGGCTCGGGCTCCTTCAGGAACGCGAGCAGCTTGCCGATGTCGCGCAGCGCCGCGCGCGGGTCCGCATCGGCGGCCGCGCCCATGGCGAGCGCCACGCGTTTGATGGTGCCGAACAGGTTGCCGAGCACCGGAATGACGTGACCTCTGGGCCGCTCGAACAGCAGCGCCGGGCCGCCCGCTTTCAGCACGCGGTCGCAGATCTCGGTCATCTCCAGTTTCGGGTCGACCTTGACGCGGATGCGCTTCAGCTCGCCTGCGCGCTCGAGCTGCGCGAGAAAATCCCGCAGGTCGCGATATGCCATGCTCAGACGACGGTCGCGGCGGCGCCGCCGTCCATGGGAATGACGGCGCCGGTGACGTAGCTCGCGCGCCCGGAAGCGAGAAACACGGCGACGGCGGCGACTTCCTCCGGCCGCGCGAAGCGGCCGAGCGGAATGTTTTTCTCCCCTCGCTGCCGCGCCTCTTCCTCGGAGATCCCGAGGCGTTTTGCTTCCACCTCGAAGCCGCTTTTGGCGCGCTCGGTGAGCGTGATGCCCGGATTGATGGCATTGACGCGGATGCCGGCGCGCCCGTAAGCGCTCGCGAGTCCGGCCGAAACCAGCATCAGCGCCGCGTTCGCGGAGCCTCCGGGGAGGTGGCTCGGGCTCGCGACCTTGCCACCCTGGCCGACGATGTTGACGATGACGCCGCGCCTCCTCGCCGCCATTCCCGGCAGCACCGCCTGGATCGCATGCATGGTGGTGAAGTATTTGCTGTCCATCGCCGCGTGCCATGCCTGCACGTCGAGGTTCTCCGGCGCATAGCGCCGGGCCGCGCCGGCGGAGTTGATGAGCACGTCGATCGCGCCGAGGCGCCGCTCGACTTCGGCCGCCATTTCCGCGGCGGCCTCCGGATCGGTGAGATCGGCCGCGATGGCGGCGACTGCATGGCCCTTCGCCCCGAGCGCCCGTTCCGCTGCGGCGAGGTTGTCGCGGCTGCGCGAGTTTATCGCCACGCGCGCGCCCTCGGCGGCGAAGGCTTCGGCGCAGGCCAGCCCGATGCCCTTGCTGCCGCCGGTAACGAGCACCACCTGCCCGGTGAGATCCATATCCATGAAAACCCTTTCAACCCCGCATTGCGAAATCGATGCAGATGCCGGCGAACACCGCCGCGCCCACCCAGTTGTTGTGATTGAACGCCTTGAAGCATGGCTCGCGCTCGCGGCCGCGGATCAGGCGCCAGTGATAGAGCATGATTCCGGCTGCCGCAGCCAGACCCGCATAGTAATACACGCCCAGCTTGTGCTGCAGCCCGATGCCGGCGAGCACCGCGAGCATCGCGGCGTAACAGACCATCACCGCAGCCACGTCGTAGCGACCGAAGGTGATCGCCGCGGTCTTGATGCCGATGCGCACGTCGTCGTCGCGGTCGACCATCGCATACTCGGTATCGTAGGCAACGGCCCAGAAAATGTTCGCCAGCAGCAGCCACCCGCCTTCCGCCGGCACGCGATCGAGAATCGCGGCGTAGCCCATCGGGATACCGAAGCCGAAGGCGATGCCGAGATACGCCTGCGGAATGGCGAAAAAACGCTTGGTAAGCGGGTAGGTGGCGGCGAGCGCGAGCGCGACAAACGACAGCAGCACCGTGAGCCGGTTCAAAAACAGCACCAGCGCAAACGCGGCGAGCGCCAGCAGCGCGGCCAGCATGGCCGCCTCGCGGCGGCTCACGGCGCCGGTGGCGAGCGGGCGGTCGCTGGTGCGCTTGACCTTGGCGTCGTAGCGCCAGTCGGCAATGTCGTTCATGACGCACCCCGCCGAGCGCATGAGCAGCGTGCCAAGCGCGAAGATCCACACCATCTTCCAGTCGGGCACGCCCCCGGCAGCGAGCCACAACGCCCACAGCGTCGGCCACAGCAGCAGCAGCGTGCCGATCGGCTTGTCGAGCCGCATCAGGCGCTCGTAGAGCGTCAGTCTGGCGGCGAGCGCGGCGATTTTCATGGGCCCGCCATTCTAGCCTGCTCGGGCATCAGACCTTCCTGAATTCAGGCCTTGAGAAAATCGGCGCGGTCGCCGAGCCAGCGCTCGAGGTGCCGCTCCGCCGCTTCGGCATGATCGGCGAGGAGCGACTGCGCCGTTACGCGCGCCGCTTCGATCAGATCGGCGTCCTCGTTGAGGTCGGCAAAGCGCAGCAACGGCACGCCGCTCTGGCGCGATCCCAGATATTCGCCGGGACCGCGCAACAGAAGATCCTCGCGCGCAATGACGAAGCCGTCGGTGTTCTCGAAAATCACGCGCAGCCGCCTGCGCGCCGCCTCGCCCAGGGGATTCTGGTAGAGTAGGATGCACACCGATTCCTCGGCGCCGCGACCGACGCGCCCGCGCAACTGGTGCAGTTGCGCGAGGCCGAAGCGCTCGGCGTGCTCGATCACCATGAGCGAAGCGTTGGGCACGTCGACGCCGACTTCGATCACGGTGGTCGCGACGAGCAGGTGAATGCGGCCCGCCAGGAAAGCCGCCATCGTCGCGGCCTTTTCCGCGGGCTTCAATCTGCCGTGGATCAACCCCACTTCGATCTCCGGAAATTCCCTGCTGAGTGCGGCGTGGGTATCGAGCGCGGTCTGCAACTGCAGTTCTTCGGACTCCTCGATCAGCGGACAGACCCAATAGGCCTGGCGGCCCGCGGCGCAGGCCTCGCGGATACGGCGCGCGACTTCGTCGCGGCGCGAGCCGGCGACCAGCTTGGTCGCCACGGGTTTGCGGCCCGGCGGCAGCTCGTCGATCACCGACACGTCGAGGTCGGCGTAATAGCTCATCGACAGCGTGCGCGGGATCGGCGTCGCGCTCATCATCAGCTGATGCGGCTCCGCGCCCCGCGAGCGGCGTGAAACCGTACCCTTCGTGCGCAGCGCCAGGCGCTGCGCCACGCCGAATCGATGCTGCTCGTCGACGATCGCGAGTCCGAGCGCGCCGAACTCCACCTGTCCCTGGAACAGCGCGTGCGTGCCGATCACCACCCCGGCGTCGCCGGAGGCGATCGCCGCGAGCGCGGATTCGCGCTCCTTCTTCGTCTGGCTTCCCGTGAGCCACGCCACCTGTACCCCGAGCGGGGCGAGCCACTCGCTGAATTTTCGCCAATGCTGCTCGGCGAGGATTTCCGTCGGTGCCATGACCGCAGCCTGCAGGCCGCACTCGACCGCGCGCAGGGCGGCGAGCACCGCCACCACGGTCTTGCCGCTGCCGACATCGCCCTGCAGCAGACGATGCATGGGATGCGGCTGCGCCACGTCGCGCTCGATTTCCTGCCACGTCCGCTGCTGCGCTCGCGTCAGCCGGAACGGCAGTCGCTCGAGCAGGGCCGCCGTGCAGCCGCGCTGACTTTCGCCTGGGCGCCGCAGGGCCGGAGCGGTGCGAGCCTTGCGCTCGCGGTAATGCTTGCGCATCGACAGCTGCTGCGCCAGCAGCTCATCGAATTTCATCCGCCGCCAGGCGGGAAGCGTGCGTGCGCCGAGCGCCGCCGGATCGGCTCCGTGGCGGGGATGATGCAGCGTGTCGACGGCCTCGCGAAATCCGCACAGTCCGAGCGGCTTGCATACGCTGTCAGGCAGCGTGTCCTCGAGCGTGGCGCGCGCAAGCGCACCCTCGATCAGGCGCCGCAGAGCGTTTTGCGCCAGCCCGGCGGTGGTCGGATAGATCGGCGTCAGCGCAGCCGGAAGGGGCGCCGGGCCGTGCAGCACGCGAAAGCGCGGATGGATCATCTCGCCGCCGAAAAATCCGCCGCGCACCTCGCCGAAGGCGCGCACCGTTTCTCCGGGCGCAAGCGCTTTCGCCTGGCTCGCGTAGAAATTGAAAAAGCGCAGCACCACCTCGCCGCTCGCATCCTCGATCCGGCACACGAGCTGCCGCCGCGGGCGATAGACGATGTCGGTCGAACGCACCGTGCCTTCGACCTGCACGGGAACACCCGCCGGGGCGTCGGCGATCGGCGTGATGCGCGTTTCGTCCTCGTAGCGCAACGGCAGATGCAGGACCAGGTCGAAGTCGCGGCGGATGCCGAGCTTTTCCAGGCGTTTCACCGTCGCCGGCGCGACGCCGGGGATTGAGGCCGCAGGGATCGCGGCGCGTGCGCGACCGGGCGACGCCGTCCCGGGGCGGGGAGACCGGTCAGAGGTTTTGCGCGTAAAGAGTCCCGGCACCGGCACGCAACCCCGAATCCTCGATCCTCATCGCTTGAGCACCAGAATCGCATCGGCCTCGATCAGCGCCCCGCGCGGCAGGGCCGCGACGCCGACCGCGGCGCGCGCCGGATACGGCGGGTCGAAATACCCGGCCATGATCTCGTTGACGCGGGCGAAGTACGCGAGGTCGGTCAGGTACACCGTGAGCTTCACCGCATCGGCGAGCGATCCGCCCGCCGCCTCGGCGAGCGCGCCGAGGTTGGCGAACACGCGGCGGATCTGATTGTCCGCGCCTTCCACGAGCTGGCCGGTCGCCGGATCGAGTCCGATCTGGCCCGAAACATACACGGTATCGCCGGCGCGCACCGCCTGCGAATAGGCGCCGATCGCCGCCGGCGCGTTGCGGGTGGAAATGATCGATCGGGTCATGGCGAGGGTCGGGTTGGCGTGAGGCGACTGATCTATAATATCCGCGCTGGGCCAGGCTGCGCCAGCGCCTTCGATGACCTCCCCGCACATCGCCAATCTCCTAAAGCTTCTGGGCACGCCCAGGGACGGTGCGCTGCTGCGCTTTTCCCTGGGGAACGAATACTTGAAAATCGCCGATTTCGAGCACGCCATTGCGTACCTGAACGCAGCGGTCGAAAAGGATCCCGGCCACTCCGCCGCCTGGAAGCTGCTCGGGCGCGCGCTCGCCGAGTCGGGCCGCGCCGGTGCTGCGCTGCAAGCCTGGCGCTCGGGCATCGCCGTCGCCGAGCGCAAAGGCGACAAGCAGGCGGCGAAGGAGATGACGGTGTTCGCGCGGCGCATCGCGAAGCAGCCGAAAACCAAAGAACAAGACGCCTCTTGACCATGCCACTCGCCGCCCTGCGCCAGACGATTTTCGGCAAGCCGCTCGACCCTCTCAATCCGAAAACCCGCCAGCACATCGCGCTGGTGGCTTTTCTTGCCTGGGTGGGCCTCGGCGCGGACGGGCTGTCGTCCTCCTGCTATGGCCCGGAGGAGGCGTTCCGCGCACTCGGCGAGCACACGCATCTGGGCATCTATCTGGCGCTCGCCACCGCGGCGACGGTGTTCATCATTGCCCTCGCCTACAACCAGGTGATCGAGCTGTTCCCGAGCGGCGGCGGCGGCTACAAGGTCGCCACGCGCCTCATCGGACCTTATGCCGGACTCGTCTCCGGGTCGGCGCTGATCCTCGATTACGTACTGACCATCGCGATCTCCGTCGCGAGCGGCATGGACGCGCTGTTTTCCCTGCTGCCCGTGGGCGCGACAGGCTTCAAGCTCGCCGCGGACCTTGGACTGGTGGTGCTGCTGATGTATCTCAATCTGCGCGGCATGAAAGAATCGATCACCATTCTGCTGCCGATTTTCCTGGGATTTTTCATCAGCCACGCTTTCCTGATCAGCTACGGCATTCTCGATCACGTGGAACGTGTCCCGAGCCTCGTCCCGGACACACTGCGCGAAACCGTCGATCTCACCCGCGAGCACGGCTGGATCTTCGTCGCGGCGCTGTTTCTGCGCGCCTATTCCCTCGGCGGCGGAACCTATACCGGGATCGAGGCGGTGTCGAACAACGTCCAGTCGCTCGCCGAGCCGCGGGTCCAGACCGGCAAGCTCAGCATGCTGTACATGGCGCTTTCGCTCGCGTTCACGGCGGGGGGCATCATCCTGCTCTACCTGCTGTGGCAGGCGAGGCCGGTCGAGGGGCAGACGCTCAACGCGGTCGTGTTCGGCTCGATCATCCAGAGCTTTGGCTGGAACGACTCATTCATGAACGGGACGGCGCTGTGGCTCGTGCTCGCATTCGAGGCGGGGCTCCTGTTCGTGGCTTCGAACACGGGCTTTCTCGGCGGGCCGGCCGTACTGGCAAACATGGCGGCCGACTCCTGGGTGCCGCACCAGTTCCGCTACCTGTCGACCCGACTTGTCACCATCAACGGCATCCTGCTGATGGGCATCGCCGCGATTGCCATCCTGATCTTCACGCGCGGGAGCGTGGCGCTGCTGGTGGTGCTCTACAGCATCAACGTGTTTCTCACGTTCTCGCTGTCGCTGGTCGGGCTCTGCGTCTACTGGTGGAGGATGCGCACCAAGGACGGGCGCTGGCTGAAGCGCCTGGCACTTTCCGGCGTCGGGCTTGCTGTCACCTTCAGCATCCTGATTGTGACCCTCATCGAGAAATTCGCCGAAGGCGGCTGGCTGACTGTGTTGATCACCAGCGTGGTCATCGTGCTGGGCCTGATCGTTCACCATCATTACTTGGACACGAAGGTTCGCCTGAAGAAAATCGACGAGGTGTTCGCCAATCAGCCGTTCGGCAGTATTGTGAACGCCCCGAAAATAGACCGTGATCAGCCGACCGCGGCATTCATCGTCGGATCGAGCCGCGGCGGCGGCCTGCACGCCTTGCTTTGGGTGCAGCGCATGTTTCCGGGACATTTCCGCAATTTCGTGTTCATCAATGCGCGCAGCGTCGACTCGCAGAGCTACGGCGGCGAGGAGTCGCTGCGGTTGCTGAGGCAGGAAGCGACGGTTTCCCTCAACTATTTCGTGAACTTCTCCAACAGCTACGGGCTCGCGGCGAAATCCTATCTGGCATTCGGCACCGACCCGATCGAAGAGATCACCAAGCTCGCCGACCAGGTCAGCCGCGATTTCCCGAATACGATTTTCTTCACCAGCAAGCTCATCTTCGAGCATGAGAACTGGTTCACCCATCTGCTCCACAACCAGGCGCCGCTCGCGCTGCAGCAGCGGCTGCACCTGCAAGGCATGCAGATGATCATCCTGCCGATGAAGCTCAGCGCCTAGGAACGGACTGAAGAAGTACGGGTTGCGTCGCGAGCGGGGCGACCGGGACGGCTGGAGCATGGACCCCGGCCGCAGAAAATCGTGGTGGAGTGGAGGAGGATCGAACTCCCGACCTCCGCATTGCGAACGCGGCGCTCTCCCAGCTGAGCTACCACCCCAAAGAAGAGCTGTATATTGTAGCGGCTCGGCCGCGCCGAGACAAATCCCGCCTCGCGCCGGCAACGGCAAATGAAAAGCCCCGGAAGCTCGCCTCCGGGGCTTTTTTTAGAGCAGCCCGCAACCGCTTCGAGGCTAGTATCGCTTCTGCCAGGCAACGCCCACCGAGTACTCGCTCATGCTGATCGTTTCGGTTCCGCCAGCGCCAGCCCCCATGAACTGATCGAACAGGCTGGCCCCGGTCACGCTCTTGCGCGGCGCGTACATCGCCGCCATGGTGATATCCGAGTCGGATGCCACACCATAAGTGAAACCGGCGGTCCAGTGATCCTGAACGACACCCGGCGCGAGGATATTGAACGTCACGTCGGCGGAGCGGATCGGGTTCTTGCTCTTGCCGTAGCCGCCGCGCACCGTCAGCGCATCGCTCCACTGGTATTCGAGGCCCAGCTTGATGACGTTGACGTCCTGCCAGCCGAAGCCGCGGCCATCGGTCCCGCCGAGCGAGTTCGGGATTCCCGGATTTCCGGCAACGGCAAAGGTGCTCGAATTGCCCACGGACTTGACGCCGCTGTAATTGATTTGCTTGTAGTCCGCCAGAACGGTGAGCTTGGGTGCCGCCTTGAACGCGGCGCCGATGCTCCAGTTGGCCGGCATGTCGAAGCCGCCCTGCTCGGCAAACAAGCCGGCGTACTTGCTGAACTTGGACATGGCGATCTTGGTCGAGTACGCGGCGCCGATGCTCACGCTGTCGCTCAGCTTGCCCAGCCAGCCGAAGCGCACGCCCCAGCCTGTCGCGGTGTCGTAGCCGTTGTTGGTGAGCTTGGACGCATCGGTCGAGAATCCGGCGAAGCCCTGCAAGCCCTCGGCCTTGAAGCGCTGATAACCGAGAAGCGGCGAGATGCCGATGGACTGGTTCGGCATCATTTTCCACGACAGCGTGGGAGCGAAAATCAACTGCGACAAGTCGACACCCAGATTGCCATCGCCGCACAACATGTTGTAGCTGGCCTTGGGGGTTCCGAGACCACCTGTCTGAAAGAAATTACATGTACCAGTACCGGCAGCACTCGTGATCTGCCCGCCCGGGTAATTGGTGTTCATGCCGCCGTTACCGTACACCGTCACGCCGAGCGAAAGATCCGGACTCAGCATTTTGTTGTAACCGAACTCGGGTATGAAAAACATCGTGTCGCCGCTGGTGACCGAACCGTCGAGTCCCACTGTCGCTGTCGGCGAGCCGGTACGCGCGGCATCACGGTCGGGGCTGAACAGGTCGATGCCCAGATCGAAACGGTTGCCGACCCAGACCATCGTCGCCGGGTTGGTCGCACCGCCGAAGGTGTCGCCCGTATAAGCGGTCGTGGCGCCGGCCATGCCTTTCGACTTCATGCCGTAACCGTGGGAAAAATAGCCGTCGGTCGCCCCGGCCAGCCCCGGTGCGAGGCACGCCCCCATTACTGCCACTGCGATTGCCTTGGATTTCATCTTCCCCTCCTATCAGTTGAAAACTGCCCCCTCGCAAAGCAAACCCGAAATATCAGATAAACAGGGAGACGTCGGCGTCCTTCGCCATCGGCAGGAAGGTCGCCGCGCCGCAGTACTCTTTTACTTCCGGAATAAAATCGTCGTGGGTGAAGCCGAACAGGTCCACCGTCATCTGGCAACCGATCAGGTTGACGCCGGATTCGATGCAGGCTTCGCGCAGCTCGGGAATGGTGGCGATGCCCTTGTTCTTGATGGTCTGGCGCATCAGCCCGCTCGCCATGGCCTCGAATCCCGGGGCAATCGCCTGCACCGCATTGGGTATGTTCCAACTGATGCCCTTGAACCAATCCGGCCCGAAGGGCATTTTCATCGGCATCGCCGGGTTGCCCAGCGGGCTGATTTTCAGGTCGCTCAGGTCCTTCCTCAGCAGCAGCAGGCCGTAGAAGGTGAAGAAAACCGACACGTTCCAGCCCAGCGCCGCAGCCGTGGAAGCGAGGATGAACGGCGGATACGCCCAGTCGAGCGTTCCGCGGGTGGCGATGATGGTCATGGAAGGCGTCTTCTTCGCCTCCCGCTCGGCCAGCTTCTGTTCGAGTCTTTCGGAAAGGATTTCGTCTATGCGCTGCTTGATCATTGCATCGATGGCAGCGGTGTCCGGCATGACTCCCATGACGTGTCCCCCTTCAATTGAGATTGATAAAGCAACCGTCCGCGACGGCTGTTGCGCCGTGACCACTCGCCGATCCGAACAGGTTCCGGTTCCGGTAGAGTATATTAATAGTTGGTGATTTTCTAATGAATCAGGCGAACATACAAGTCCCTGTGTGACCCGCCCTGAGGACTGGCGCGGAGCGGGCGATGATATCCTGTGGTGTCCCCTGATCCACCAGCCAAAAAATTGATCGGGACATAGAGATTTTTTAAGACAGGACACCAGGCGCGACCACCCGTATGACAGCAGAAAAGGAACGGTTCCTGCACGCGATCGAGCGCTTCGACGCCGCCAATGGCGAAGACCCGAACCGGACGCTCGCCGACGGCCGGGAACAGCCGAAGGAATTGCTCTACGGCAGGCGTCTCAGCGCCATGCTGGAACGCTTCGCCCCGGAAGCACCGGAGGCGCTGCGGCTGGCGGTGCGCTGCCAGCATATCCAGCGCTGGCGCACACCGCGCGATACCTACCCCAGGACGCCGCTGGGTTATCAGCAGTGGCGGACGCAACTGATGAAATTCCACGCCGAGACTGCGGGCCGCATCCTGCGCGAGGTCGGTTACGAGGAAGCAATGATCGGACGCGTCAAATCGCTGGTCCGCAAGGAGGGCCTGAAGCGCGACCCCGACTGCCAGACGCTCGAGGATGTGGTGGACCTTGTATTTCTGGAAAACTATCTGGCGGATTTTGTCGCTTCCCATCCCGACTACGACGAGGCGAAATTCGCCGACATCCTGAATAAGACCTGGAAAAAGATGTCCACACGCGGCCATGAGGCAGCGCTTTCGATGATCAAGCTGCCCGAGCACCTGCTGCCCGTCATCCACAGGGCGGTGCTCCCGGGCGATGGATGATCCGCTGATGAATTGCGGAACCGGGCCGGAATCGTCCGCTCTAACCTATCCTTGCCCGCTCCGGCGAAAATTACCCGATGCGCACGACACGCAAAACAGCGTCCGACATGGATAAATCCCCGACGGTGCATCCGTTGCTCCGGCGCGACACGGCCGGCTCCGGGAGCGCCGTCTCGGGCAGCCGGCACGGTATCGAGGCACTGAAGATTCTTGCCGAAGCCGCGGGGACGGGAGAGCGCGATCCGGAGGCACTGCTCGGCCGCTCGCTTGAAATCATGATGCGGCTCGCAGGCGCCGCCGCCGGCATCGTACGCGTGGTAACCGGCGACGGCGCACACATGCGACTGGTGGCCGCGGCCGGCCTGCCTGCCGAGGTCGTGGAGCGCGAGCAGTTGGTCGATCTCGACTGCGGGGTTTGCGGCGCCGCCGTGAGCGACGATGCCGTGCACGCAGCGCACGACCTGTCGTTGTGTGCCGGGCGTGCCGGGGCCGCCGGATTGGCCCCCTACCGGGCAATCACGGCGATCCCGCTCAAGCACCTCGACAAGGTGCTCGGCACATATACGCTTTTTTTTTCGGAGAAACGCGACCTTCCCGAAGATCTCGCGCTGCTGTTTCAATCCATCATTGAGCACCTCGGCATGGCGCTCGAGCACGCACGCCTGCTGCGCGAGAACATGCGCATGACGCTCATGAACGAGCGCCAGATGATGGCGAACGAGGTGCATGATTCGCTGGCGCAGACCATGGCCTACATGAACATCCGGCTGACGATGATGCTGGAAGCCGTCAACCACGATGAAAAACAGCAGGCGCTGAAATATGCCTCCGACACGCAGCAGGCGCTGGAGGGCGCGTATGCCGACCTGCGGGACCTTCTGTCGCAGTTCCGCAACCGGATGGATCCGCTCGGACTGGTGCACGCGCTGCAGGAGGTCGTTTCGCGATTCTACGACCGCACCGGCATCTCGCTCGATTTCGAAAACAGGGTCGCCGACCTGGACCTCACGGTGAATCAGGAAGCGCAGGTGTTTCACATCGTGCAGGAAGCGCTTGCGAACGTGGTGCGGCATTCCGGCGCAAAGCACGCCAGGCTGACGGTAGACCGGCGCGACGACCAGTACGAATTCACGGTCGAGGATGATGGACTCGGTTTTTTCGCCATGGGAAACAGGCTGGGCGAAATCGGGGAGCAAACGCACCTGCGGCACCATCTGGGCATCAACATCATGCGCGAACGTGCACAGAGCATGAACGGCAGAATCGAGATCGCCAATCTGCCGCAGGGAGGGGCCCGCATGCGGCTGGTGTTACCCGCGAACGCAAGCGGAGACGGGTCGTGAGCGCACCGATACGGGTAATGGTGGTCGATGACCACACGCTGTTTCGCAAGGGGCTGGCGGAACTGCTTCAGCGTGCCGGCGTGATCGAGATC
The DNA here is from genome assembly GCA_049802235.1 of Burkholderiales bacterium. Classification (GTDB taxonomy): domain Bacteria; phylum Pseudomonadota; class Gammaproteobacteria; order Burkholderiales; family SG8-39; genus VBDM01. The sequence continues at coordinate 154,290 of JBARMB010000107.1, forward strand.
GTAGCCATCACCGGCAGTGCCGCAGAAGCCGAGTCGCTGGTGCGCAAGCTGGCGCCGGAAGTGCTGATCCTCGACCTGAATCTGCCGCCGCACGGAGGGCTCGCCCTGCTGCGCGATCTGCAACATTCAGGCTGGAGCGGCGCGACCCTGATCCTGACCGTAAGCGATTCGGAGGAAGACCTGGCAAATGCGCTGCGCCTGGGCGCGCGCGGTTACCTGCTGAAGGACATGGAGCCCGATGATCTGGCAGACGCCGTGGTGCGGGCGGCACGCGGGGAAACAGTGGTCGCCCCGGCGATGACCCTGAAGCTGGTCAACCTGCTGCAACCGGGCAAGGGCGGCAAACCGAAGGAAAGTCTTCTGAGCCAGCTGACCGACCGCGAACGCCAGATCCTCGATTATCTCGCCAAGGGCCTGTCGAACAAGGCGATCGGGCGCACGCTCAACATCAGCCACGACACGGTGAAGCTGCACGTGCGCCACATTCTCGCCAAGCTCAATCTGACATCGCGCGTCGAGGCAGCCGTGTTTGCGGTGGAACTTCGTTCCGCTCCTCAGAAATAGCCGCCGCAGGCCGCCCCCGGGCCGGATCGAACCAGTCCAGCTTGCGCCGCAACTTGACGACCTCGCCGACGATGATCAGCGTGGGCGGCACGATGCGTGCCTGCTGCGCTCGCTGCGGGAGCGTCTTCAGCGTTCCCTCGACGACGCGTTGCCGAGGCGTCGTTCCCCGCTGCACCACGGCGGCCGGCGTGTCGGGGGAACATCCATGCGCGATGAGCTCGCGGCACAGCGTCGGCAACCCGAGCAGCCCCATATAGACGACCACCGTCTGGTGGGGACGTGCAAGCGCCCGCCAGTCGAGATCCATCCGTCCTTCCTTGAGATGGCCGGCAACCAGAATGCAGCTGCTGGCGTGGTCGCGGTGCGTGAGCGGGATGCCGGCATAGGCTGAAACGCCCGAGGCGGCGGTAATGCCCGGCACGATTTCGAAAGGCACCCCGTTCTCGGCCAGCGCTTCGGCTTCCTCGCCGCCGCGCCCGAAAATGAACGGGTCACCGCCCTTCAACCTGACCACCAACTTCCCCTCAGAGGCGAGCCGCACCAGCAGCGCGTTGATCTGCCCCTGACTCATCGTATGGTTGCCGCGCTCCTTGCCGGCGTAGATGCGCTGTGCTTCGGAACGAGCCAAATCAAGGATTTCAGGCGCAACCAGATGATCGTGGACGATCACATCGGCCCGCTGGATCAGGCGCAGCGCGCGCACGGTCAGCAGATCCGGATCCCCCGGACCGGCACCGACCAGATACACCGCACCGCGTTGGCGTTCGGAATCGGTCATTGCCGCCTTCTCACGAGACACTCACAGTGTACCCGACGTGCGGGCTTCGGGCGGCGGCGCATTGCCGCACGAAGGCGACGAACCGTCCCGCCCAATCATATCCGGCGCAGGACCGAAAATGACTGTAGCAGGCGAGGACATTCTTGTGGACGATGCCGTCGTGCGCCCCGTCGGCGCCGTGGCCGCGCAACACCCGGTACGAAAATACGGTGGCGGGATCCAGGTGCTCCAGCCCGGAATAATGGAACTCGTGCGCCGGAATTTCCCCCGCCGGCGCCTGACCGGCGGCCCGCCAGGGATGTGCGGATGTTTCCTGCAGGCGCACATAGCCGCGTCCGACGGGCTTGTCGTGCATGACGATGTCGGCGGGCAGGGCGCCGACCATGCGGTGCGCCTTGCCTCGCCAGCTGATCGAGCGCGCCAGATACATCAGGCCGCCGCATTCCGCGTAGACGGGAAGGCCGGCTTCGATCGCCTGCAGCAGATCGTGGCGCAGCCCGGCATTCGCCTCCAGTTCGCCGGCAAGTCGTTCCGGGAAACCGCCGCCGATGAATACGCCGTCCACCGCTGGCAGGCGCCGATCGGACAGTGTATCGAAAGGCACGATCACGGCGCCGGCGCGTTCCAGCGCTTCCAGATCGTCGTGGTAGTAAAACCCGAAGGCCCGATCCCGCGCCAGCCCGATGCGCACCGGTTCCGCAGTGGCGCTGCTCTGCAGCGGTGGCGCGACCGGCGGAGGCGTCGCCGTAAGGGCGAGCAGCCGGGCGATATCCACTTGCAGGCCGATGACTTCGGCGAGCCTGGCGATATGCCGTTCGGCTGCGGTTGATTCGTTCGCGGGCATCAGCCCGAGATGACGTTCCGCGATCGTCAGAGCAGGGTCCTCGGCCACCGCCCCTATTACCGGGACGTCGGTGTAGTGCTCGATTACCGCCCGCAGCTTCGCTTCATGCCGGGCGCCGCCCAGCCGGTTCAGGATGACACCGGCGATGCGGATTGCCGGATCGAATGCCTGATAGCCGAGGATGAGCGGTGCAATGCCCCGGGTCATGCCGCGCGCATCGAGCACCAGCACCACCGGCAACTCGAGCAGCCGCGCCAGCGCGGCATTGCTGTTGCCGCCGTCGAGGTCCAGCCCGTCGTAGAGCCCTTTGTTGCCCTCGACCAGGCAAACGTTCGCAGTCGCTGCGTGACGCGCAAACTGCAGGCGCAATTCCTCACCCGTTGACAGATTGAAATCGAGATTCCGGCAAGGACGCCCGCTGGCAAGCCCGAGCCAGATAGGATCGATGTAATCGGGCCCCTTCTTGAACGGCTGCACCGTCAGCCCCCTGCGCCGCAGTGCGGCAGCAAGCCCGATGCTGACCATGGTCTTGCCCGAGGACTTGTGCGCGGCCGAAATCAGGAAGCGGTGCATGGACGCTGCCCCGGGCCGGATCAATGTTGCCCGGCCGCAGCCTCGGCTTGATCGAGACGTCGGGGAAGGAACGGCAATACCCGCAGCGCGATGGCTACCAGGGTCGCGGCCAGAGCCACGCCGCCGATCCCGAGCAGGGCCTCGACCATGCTCGGCGCATAGGGGTGAATCTCGCCGTCGAAGAAGCTCGACGATTCCTGCATGCCGGGAAAAAGCACCAGCGGCCAGGCCTGCGCGCCGATGATGGTGACGTACATCTGCGCCAGGCCTCCGAGCGCCACGAGCGCGGCGGCGGCCACGAGCGCGGCCCGCGATCTGGCGGTCGCGGGATGGAATACCAGCACCAGCGGCAGCAAACCGCCCAGAACGATCTGGCCGCCCCAGAAAAGGAATGTGTAGACCCCGCCATCGAGAAGAATGAAGCGCTCGATACCGGCATGCCGCGCGAGATAGAGCTTGGTCAAATGGAAGATCGCGATGAAGTAAAGCGACGCGCCGACGAAGATGCCGAGCAGATTCCCGAGGCGCAAAAACAGTTCCCCGCCTAGCGGCAGGCCGTCAAAGCGACTGATCGCGACCAGCACCAGAATGAAAAGAGCCGTTCCGTACGCAAACGAGAATGCGATGAACATCGGCGCGAGAAGCGCCGAGTCGTAGGCCTGACGCGCTACCAGGAAGCCGAAGATCGAACCCGTGCCGGTGGTCAGCACCAGCCGCCACACGAAAGACAGGAATCCGGCGAGGGTGACAAGACGGTTCAGGCCGGGATCGAGCATGAACCACAGGTACACCGCGACGACGGCGAAAAACCCGGTGTAGAGAAAAATATTCCAGGCGAAAATCGACTGGAAGTTGAAATGCGTCATCGCCACGATCAGCCGCTCGGGCCGGCCGAGATCAAGCATCAGGACAGCCAGCCCCCCCGCGAGCAGCGCGACCGAAAGCAGCCCCGACAGCGGCGCAAGCGGCTTGTACAGTGTTCTCCCGAACACCGACGCGATGGAGGCAATGTTGAGCGCCCCCGATGCGGAAACGATCAGAAATACGGCAAATACATGCGGCATTCCCCAGACGACCTGGTTATCCATGCCGGTGACGATATGCCCTTGCGTTTCCATGTGCAGGAACGATGCGAAGCCGAGCGCAAGCGGCACGGCCAGGCACGCAAGCAGCCACCAGAACCGGCGACCCGGGCCGTCAAGCCGTCTGAATTCCGCTGCCTGCATTTCAGATTCCCTGGTAGCGCACACCCGGATCGAGGCCGAGATCGGCGCGTAACTGCATCGATGCTTCCCGGGCCACGCGCCGGGCAATCTCGCTCGAAGGATCGTTCAAGTCGCCGAACAACATCGCGCCATGTCCGGCCTTTTGGCAGGCCTCGACGCACGCCGGCTCGCCATCGCGGTCGATGCGATGGACGCACAGCGTGCAGCCCTCGACGCAGCCCTTGCCCCGCGGAACCTCGGGTTTCTGGTCGTCCAGATTCTCGTGCACGAACGAGCGCGCCTTGTAGGGACAGGCCATCACGCAGTAGCGGCAGCCGATGCAGGTGTGCCGGTCGACAAGCACGATGCCGTCTGCGCGCTTGAACGATGCCCCGGTGGGGCAAACATCGACACAGGGCGGATCGGCGCAATGCTGGCACATCACCGGCGCGGCATGGGTGCGTCCGGAGCGCATGTCCTTCAGCTCGACCTTGCGGATCCACTGGGCATCGGTGCGGGGATGCCCGGTATCCTTGAGACCGTTCTCCGTAGCACACGCTTTCACGCAGTCGTCGCAGCCGCTGGCGCACTTGTCCGCGTCGATCAGAAGGCCCCAGCGGACCTTGGCAGATGCCGCCTCCTCCGGCGCGCGCGCTCCGGCGATCTCGATCAGCCGGATGCCGGGCGCGAGCGCCGCACCGCCCAGGGCCGCCGCCGAGATGGCCAGAAACCCGCGCCGGCTGACGCTTGCGTCTTCGCTCATGGCTTCGCTGCCGCGGCGAGCCTCGGTCTCGAGGCGTGGCATTCGAAGCAGTCCGGCGCGATGCCCGCGTAGGCGTGGCAGCTCTGGCAGAAGCCCTGCTCACCCAGTACGCTGCCGGTTTTTTTGCTCGCATGGCACTCGACGCAAGCGCTCAGGCTGTATTGACGCGTGCGGATGCCCTCGTGCACGGTCCTGTCGCGCTGATGCTTGAGCATTTCCGGATGCTCGCGCCGCATGACTTGCGTGTCCGCCACGCACTGCCCCGGCCTCTCGATGGCGATGGTTGGCTTCGGCGTTCGGTCGGCGGCGAACGCAAGCGCAGGCAGCAGCAGCACGAGCAACGCCAATCCCTCCCACGCCCCCTTTTTCAAAGCGAGGGGCGGCGTTTGCCCCTTTTCCGCAAAAAGGGGGCCGCACGAAGCGCGGGGGGATTTTCGGCGCATGCTACTCGCCCAGCCCCATCTTGATGTAGCCGGTCGGGCACACGTCCATGCAGATGTGGCAGCCGATGCAGCGGTCGTAGTCGGTATACACGTAGCGACCAATGGTCGATTGCGCCTTTGGCGTCTTTTTCACCGCGGTCTGCGGGCAATAGACGACGCAGTTGTCGCACTCGAAGCACAGCCCGCAACTCATGCAGCGCTTGGCCTCGGCCTGCGCCTGCGCCTCGGCGAGCGCGACGATGCGTTCCTCGAAGTTGCCGAGCGCGCTTTTTTCGTCGAGCGTGATGGTCTTGCGCCGGTTGCGCGGGGTGAACGGGAAATGGCCGAGAAACAGCTCGGTGTGCGGAATCACGTAGCGGTCGGAGCGGTTCTCGTAGTTGTGCACGGCGACGTTGGCGCTGTCGGTGCCGCGCAGCGGCTCGTGGGTTTCCCCAACCTTGAGGCCCTTTTCCACCAGCTTGCGCATGAGATCGAAGTGATGCACGTCGATCTTCGGGCGCTTCTCCAGTTCTTCGCCGGCCAGGAAGCGGTCGATGCCCTCGGCGGCGATGGCGCCGTGGCCGATTGCCGTGGTCAGCAGGTGCGGCCGCACGATGTCGCCGCCGACGAACACGCCCTGCTTGCCGGTGACCTGATAATTCTTGTCCGCGGCGACCGCGCCCTTGCCGTTGTCGAATTCCTCCAGGCCGGAGAAATCCACCGCCTGGCCAACGGCCGAGACGATGAGGTCCGCGGCGATATCCTCCTCGGTGCCGTCTATTTTCTTGATTTCGAGCCGCCCGCCGACGAATTTAGCTTCGCATCGGGCCACGCGCAGCGCTGTGGCGCGGCCGTTGGCCGAGCGCACCACCGCGACCGGCATCAGGCCCCCGCGGATGGCGATGCCCTCGGCCCGCGCCTGCTCGATCTCGTGCTTGTTGGCCTGCATCTTGTCGATCGCAAATACGGAGGTAAGCGTCACTTCGGCGCCCTGCTTGGCGGAAATTTCGGCGACGTCGTGCGCCATGTGACCGGCGATGGCGTGCTCCGGGCGGTCCGTCTCGTGCGTCTGCTCGATGTGGCCGAGGCGCCGCGCCACCGTGGCGACGTCGATCGACGTATCGCCGCCGCCCACCACCACGACGCGCTTGCCGACGTGGCGCATGCGGCCGTCGTTGAAGGCGCGCAGGAACGCGGTCGCAGTGACGATGTTGGGCGCTTCATTCCCCGGGCAGGGCAGCGCACGGCCCGCCTGCGCGCCGAGACCGAGAAACACGGCATCGAACCCGGCGCGGATCTGCTCCATCGTGACATGCGTGCCGACGCGGCAGTTCATGCGCGTTTTCACGCCGAGATCGAGAATGCGCCTGATCTCCGCGTCGAGCACCTCGCGCGGCGTGCGGAACCCCGGAATGCCGTAGCGCATCATGCCGCCGAGCTCGGCGTGCTCATCGAAGATGGTGACCTCATGTCCTTTGCGCGCGAGCTGGTAGGCCGCGGACAGTCCGGCCGGTCCGCCGCCGATCACGGCGACCTTCCTGCCGGTCGTGGCTGCAGGCTTCTCGTAAACGAAGTTTTTCGCGATCGCGTTGTCGCCGATGAAGTGCTCGACCGAATTGATGCCGACGAAATCCTCGACCTGGTTGCGGTTGCAGCCGGATTCGCACGGCGCCGGGCAGACGCGCCCCATCACCGAAGGAAAGGGATTGGCGTCGGTGAGGCGGCGGAAGGCGTACTCCTGCCAGCTCATCGGATTCTGGCCCGCGGGCGGCTTCTCGATGCCGCGCACGATGTTGAGGTAGCTGCGGATGTCCTCGCCCGCGGGGCAGCTGCCCTGGCAGGGCGGCGTCGCCTGCACGTAGGTCGGGCACTTGTGCGAGTGATCGGCGTCGAAAATCTTGTCCTGCCAGCGTTTCCATTGGGCATCGCCTTCGCGGAAACGGCGGAAGGTCAGGTTGGTGGATTGTTCGGTCGCGTTTGACATCGATTTCTCCTACTTCGGCCCGAGCCGGATTGCGTTGGACACGAGCTGATGAACCCCGCCCACCATGCTCATCTTGAACTTGTAATAGGGCAGGACTTTGGTGAACTGCGCCTTGCAGATGGCGCAGATGGTCGCCATGAAATTGACGCCGTCGCTATCGACGACGGACTTCAGCGCTTCCATGCGCGGCAGCGCGCCCTTGACGCGCAGATCGAGCAGTTCGTCGGTCAGCAGCCCGCCGCCGCCGCCGCAGCAGAAGGTCTTCTCACGGATGCTGTCGGCGTGCATTTCAACGAACTTGTTCGCCACCGCGCGGATGATGGCGCGCGGGATCTCGAACTGGCCGCCGGGCATGTCGCCCATGCGCGAGGCGCGCGCCACGTTGCAGGAGTCGTGGAACGTGACCACGTACTGGTCGTTGGCGCTTTTGTCGAACTGGATCGCGCCGCGCTGAATCAGATCGTAAGTCAATTCGCAGATATGCTGCGGCACCGGGTAGCGCGAATCGAGGAAATCGAACGGGCCGATCAGCGTGTTCCAGAAGCTGTAGGCGACGCGCCAGGCATGGCCGCATTCGCCGACGACGATGCGCTTCACGCCTAGGTCGAGCGCCGCCTCGCGCACGCGCATGGCGATCGACTTCATCTGGCCGTAGTTGCCGATGAACAGGCCGAAATTGCCGGCCTCGGAGGCATGCGTCGAGAGCGTCCAGCGGATGCCGGCGGCGTGGAACACCTTGGCGTAGCCGATCAGGCTGAACACGTGCGGCTCGGCGAAGAAGTCGGCCGAAGGCACGACTACCAGCACTTCGGCGCCCTTTTCGTTGAGCGGCAGGCGCACGTCCTGGCCGGTTTCCTCCTTGAGATCTTCCTCGATGCTCTGCAGGGTGTTCTCGAGCGCCGGGCCGGGAAGGCCGAGGTTGTTTCCGATCTTGTGTACCTTGCCGATAATCTCGTTGGAGTACTTCTGCCCCACGCCGATGGAGTCCATGATCTCCTTCGCGGCCATGGTGATTTCGGCGGTGTCGATGCCGTAGGGGCAGAAAACCGAGCAGCGTCGGCATTCGGAACACTGGTTGAAATAGGTGTTCCAGTCGTCGAGTACTTCCTTGGTGAGGTCTTCGGCGCCGACCAGCTTGGGGAACAGCTTGCCCGACCAGGTGAAGTAGCGGCGGTAGACTTTGCGCAGCAGGTCCTGGCGCGCGACCGGCATGTTCTTGGGGTCGCCCGTGCCGAGGAAATAGTGGCACTTGTCGGTGCAGGCGCCGCAGTGGACACACGCATCGAGATAGACCTTCAGCGAACGGTACTTGCCCAGCAGCTCGCCAAGCTTGAAGATCGCCTTGTCCTGCCAACCCTCGACGAGCTCACCGGGGAAGCCGAGCGCCTGCTGCATCTGCGCGTTGGCGACATACGGCTTGCTCGCCGCCATGGCGCCGGCCTGCAGGATCGGAATGACCGGATACGGCTTCAGCGGCGGCGCGATGACTTCGGCAGTGGCCATGGCGTTACCTAAGAGACTTCGCCTTTTCCAGCTCGGCGGCCCACGGCGCGAGATGGCGCACTTCGCGTGGATTGTCGGCCTGGTTGCGCCCGGGACTGAAGAACACGCCCGGCGCGTGCAGCAGCTTCGAGTACGGGAAAATCGCGATCAGCAGCGCGACCAGCGTGAGGTGCACGAACAGCCCCGGGTGCGTCGGCAGCGGCTGCCAGTCGAACACCATCAGGCCGAGAAAGAACGCCTTCACCGCGACGATGTCGGTGTGGTTCGCGAATTTCATCAGCAGCCCCGATGCGCCGATGGCCAGGATCAGCGCGAGCATCAGATGATCCGAGGGCGTGGAGATATAGCGGATGCGCTCCACCAGGAATCGCCGCGCCCACAGGCCGGCGAGACCCGCCACCAGCGCGAAGCCGCCGTAGATGCCGAACGGCTGGATCCAGCCGACCCAGAACCACACCGGCTCGGTGAAGTAGCGCAGGTGCCGCGCCAGCACCAGCAGCAGCGCGACATGGAACATCCAGCCGAACAGCCAGATCCAGAGGTTTGCCTTGAACAGGCTCTCGAACAGCGTCACCTCGCGGAACATCCGCAGCACCACGCCGCTCGCGGTCGTCGGGGCGGGCGTGGTCGGGATCTTGAGCGGCACCGGGGTACGGGCATAGTCGTAAATGCGCCAGGCAAGCCCGGTCACGCACAACAAAGTTGCGGCGTAGAACAGCAGCGCGAAAAAGAGGGTTGCCACTGTCATTGCGAAAAACGCTGATCCGGATCACCTCCCGCTTTCGCGGGAGGAGCGGCTGCGCGTCCGGAATGACGTCTCACTTGGCCGCGGGTTTCACCCGCGCTCAGACGCAACCGGTCGGCTTGGGCAGGCCGGCAATCTTGCAGGCCTGTTTCGCCGGTCCATAGGGAAACAGCTCGTAGAGATACTGGCTGTTGCCTTTTTCGGAGCCGAGCTTCTTGCCGATCGCCTTGGTGAGCACCCGCACCGCCGGTGCGATCTGAAATTCGTTGTAATACTCGCGCAGGAAATTGATGACTTCCCAGTGATTCGGAGTCATTTCGAGATTCTCCTGCTTGGCAATGGTGCCGGCGATGTCTTCGTTCCAGTCCGAGAGGTTGACGAGATACCCTTCCTCGTCCGTCTCGATCGTCTTGCCGCCTACTTCGATAGCCATATGCACTCCTTTGATGTCGCTACAGCCAGGATTGGCAGGTGCTGTGCTTCGCCACCAGGTCGACGAAGCCGCCGTAGTCCACGAGCTTCACGCCCTCGGTGGCCGCATTTGCCATGCCCCGCGCCTCCAGGTCAGGCGTCAGAACATAGATTTCAAGGCGCGCCATCGCCGCACACAGCTTGGCTTCCGCCGCGCCGCCGCGCGTGGCGGCATAGACGCCGTCCTCGATCAGAAGCACGGCTCCGCCTGCCTGCGCCGTCTCGAGGCAGCTGTCGAGCGCATTGCGTTCGGTCGGGGACTTGTTGACGATGTGCAGCACCATGTTCCTTAGTTTCCAAGATTTATTTCTGACCCGGGGGATATGCAAGGGGGCGTGCCCCCTTGTTCAAACCCCTGTCAGAAGCTGAACAGCACGTCCTGCCGCTCCATCAGCTTGCCCAGATCGGCGCGCGATACCACCTCTACCGGCACGCACATGTCATCGGCGGTAAGGCCTCGCGCCTTGAGCGACTCCTGCTCCACGTACAGCTTGGTGACGTCGTAGTCCTCCAGCGCCCGGTAGGTGGGCTGGAAGTTCTTCATCTCGATGCCCTTGGTCTGGTGCCCCTTTTTCAGCTGGTAGACCCCGTCGTCCAGGAACGCCAGCGACACGTCCTGGTCGAAGGCCGCCGCAATCAGCACCACCTCCAGCGACTCCAGCGCGTAAATGGTGCCGTACGGCGCCTTGCGGTTGACGTACATGAACTTCTTGATCTGGCCGTGCTCGCTCATCGCGCCTCCATCAGTCCCCGAACACCAGCATCCGGTCGGCCTGGATGCCGGACTCGATCAACTGGCCCAGCCCTGAAATGCGGAATCCCGGCGCGAGAATCTCGTCCTTGATTCCGCGTCGCAGCGCCGCCGCGACGCACACCACCAGGTCGAGCCCGTGTTCCTGCGCCAGCTTTGACCAGCGGACGACGATGTTGCGGTCGTCATTCGGCGGCTCGGTGAGCCGCGTCGCGTTGTCGACCCCGTCGTGATAGAAGAACACGCGATGGATCTTGTGCCCCCTGGCCAGCGCCGCCTTGCAGAAGTGATAGGCGCTGTCCGAGGCCTGGTGGGTGTAAGGCCCTTCATTGACCAGGATACCGAAAATCATGCCGGATGATATTTCTAGAATCGGATATGCGTCGAGGCATTGAGACTGGCCCGCGCCCCGCGCCAGTCGTCGATGAGGTACTTGGTAAAGGTCAGCCCGGTCTTCTCGAAAAAGCGCGGCCAGCCGATCCGGTCGATCCAGTCGGACAGGCGCTCCCAGGGGCGCGCGTCCTCCTTGTAGACGTGCAGGATCTTCTTCACCACCTCGCCGACTTCGGGCCACCGGGGCGGATTGTTGGGCAGACCCGAAACGACCATTTTCATGAAGGTCGGCTTGGCGCGGGCGTTCGAATTCTTGCCGCCGACCCAGATCGCCAGCTTGGTATGCTCGGGATCGTTGATCTGCATCGGCGGGCAGGGCGGATAACAGGCGCCGCAGCACATGCATTTCTTCTCGTCGATTTCCAGCGACGGCTTGCCGTTCACCAGCGCCGGGCGGATCGCGGCGACCGGGCACCTGGCGACCACGGCCGGCCGCTCGCAGACGTTGGCGACCAGATCGTGGTTGATCTTGGGCGGCTTGGTGTGCTGCACGATGATGGCGATGTCGGCCTGGCCGCCGCAGTTGATCTCGCAGCACGAGGTGGACATGTGCACCCGGTTGGGCATCTCCTCGTGCCTGAACTCGTGATAGAGCTCGTCCATCAGCGCCTTCACCACGCCCGAGGCATCGGTGCCGGGAATGTCGCAGTGCAGCCAGCCCTGCGTGTGCGCAATCATCGAAACCGAGTTGCCGGTGCCGCCGACGGGGAACCCGTTTTTCTCCAGGGCCTCGACCAGGGGAGCGACCTTTTTCTGCTCCGCGACCATGAACTCGATGTTGGAACGAATGGTGAAGCGCACGTGTCCGTCGGCATACTGGTCGCCGATATCGCACAGCTTCCTGATGGTATAGACGTCCATCTGCCGCTGCGTGCCGGCGCGCACCGTCCATACTTCCTCGCCTGAATGCGATACATGATGCAGCACCCCCGGGCGCGGGCGGTCGTGGTACTTCCAGTTGCCGTAGTTCTTCAACAGGGTCGGATGCATGTACTGCTTGTTGTCCGGGACCCCGGTTTCCTTGGCTCTACGCATCGGCTGGGCTTGCGCCATGACTTGTCTCCAGGCTTCGTGACGCCGCTCAGGCGGCGACTTTCTTGGCGTTGATTTTCGCCACTTCCTCATCCCAGCCGTCGGTACGAACGTAGGGATTGGTGCGCGGGGCGGCCACCATGTTCGCATCCACTTCGAGGTCGATGCTCTCGAGGAAGTTCACCAGGCCGATGCGCTCGATCATTTCCCCGGTGCGCTCGTGCTCAAGGGCATTTTCCGCGAAGAAATCGACGATCTTCTTGCCCAGTTCGACGAGCTTCGCGTAGTCCTCTTCCTTTTTGAGCGGCAAGAACGGCACCACCACGGTCCCCATCAGATCGCCGATCTTGAGCGTGCGCTTGCCGCCGACAAGAATCGTCGCCCCCTTGTCCTTGCCGGGGGCGAGCGCTCCGGTCATGACGTTGATGCAGTGCATGCAGCGCACGCAGTCGCGGTTCTCGATCTCCAGGGCGTGGGTATCGCTCACCGCGACCGAGGAAATGCTCTCGCTCTTCCCGAGCGTCTTGATCTCTTTCAACTGGATCGCCTTGGTCGGGCAGCGCGCGATGACGTCATTCACCAGCTCGTTCATGCCGTGCCTGGCAAACCATTTCCTGGCCAACGGCTCGTCGGTGCGCATGTTGTCGCGCCAGGTGCCGATGATCGCCATGTCGGAGCGCTGGATCGAATTCATGCAGTCGTTCGGACAGCCCGAGAACTTGAACTTGAACTTGTAGGGCAGTGCCGGACGGTGAATATCGTCGAGGAATTCGTTGATCACCATGCGGTGCGCCTTGCCTTCGTCGTAGCAGGACTGCTCGCAGCGCGCCGCACCGACGCATGACATCGAGGTGCGCACGGCGGGCCCGGCGCCGCCAAGGTCGAAACCGGCTTCGTTGATCTCGTCGAACGCCTTCTGCACGTTCTCGGAAGTGGCGCCCTGGAACATGATGTCCCCTGACTGGCCGTGAAAGGCGATCAGGCCGGAGCCGTGCTTTTCCCAGATGTCGCAGAGCTTGCGCAGAATCTTTGTGTCGTAGTGCATACCGGCCGGGGGCATGACGCGCAAGGTGTGGAACTCGGCCGCGTCCTTGAACAGCGGCTGGCCGTCTTCGCCCTTGGCCTCGGTGAAGCGCGGGATGATGCCGCCGCCATAGCCGTAGACACCGACGGTGCCGCCTTTCCAGTAACCCTTCTTGGTCTCGTAGGAATGTTCCAGATGGCCGAGCAGGTCGACCATGTAATCCTTATCCTTGGCCAGACGCTTTAGGCCGGTCACGAAACTCGGCCACGGCCCTGTTTCGAGTGTGTCGAGCATGGGTGTGTCATGCGGCTTCTTCGCCATCGCTTTTCCTCCTGTCCTGCGTAAATACATTTCCCCCAGGTTCGCCATGCTAAACGCCGCGGCAAGGGGTCGACCATTACTCGGGCAGGGAAGCGTGCCCCCCCTGATCGGGTAATGTCCTACCTACCCGAAAGGAGTATCAACCCTCATCCAAGGCGGTGATTTTCCGCCCGCCCCACGGGTGCCATAGTGCCCCGATTCAGGGGTGCGCGTGTCCAGAATCGAGAGCCTCGACAAGTTCACCTGTCCGTTCGGAGGCCAGGAGATCGAGCTGCAGCAGGTGGAGTACGAATCCGGCGGCATCCCGCTCCTGCGGGTGCGTATCCGCGAGCGCGGGGCGCGTTTCACGATTTTCGAGATCGATGCAGCGAATGCGGCACGCTGGGGAAAAGCCATGGTTTCGTGGGCGGAGAACCAGCCGGACGATCACAAGGCGCTGAAAGGATGAGGCCGTGGCGGGGATCGTGGACGTGGTTTTCTCGCTACGGGGCGAGACGATTCCGGCAGACCATGCCTGGGACCTGTACCAGGCGCTCGTCCCCCGGCTTGAATGGCTGGAGTCGGACGACGGCGTCGGGGTGCATCCCATCCGCGGCGCTCATATCGGAAGCGGATTGCTGCATCTTGGCAAACGGGGACGGTTGACGCTGCGCTTGCCGCAGGCGCAGGCGGCGAAGTCGCTGGCACTCTGTGGCGCAAGGCTCGCACTCGGCGCCGGCGTGGAGGTCGGCCCCGGGCAGATAAGAAAGCTGCTGCCGCACGGCACGATTTACTCGTACTTCGTGACCACCGGGAGCGATGACGAACTTTTGTTCGGAGACCAAGTGATGGACGAGTTGCAGGCCGCCGGAATCGCGTGCAAAGTGGTTTGTGGCCGGGCACGGCAGGCCGTCACCGGAAGCGGCGAGATCCGCGGCTTCAGCCTGATGCTGCACGACCTGCCGCCGGGGGAGTCGTTGCGCATCCAGGAGTCGGGTATCGGCCGCGCGCGCCAACTCGGTTGCGGCATTTTTGTGCCGCACAGATCGGCGGCGGCGGTGGGGACATGAGCGCAAGGCGCACCGGCGGTGCCGGCGCGCGCGGAGCGCTTCTTCACTGCCGGCAGGGAACGGCCGCAAGGCGAACAGAGAAACGATGCGCATGGGTGCTCAGAATACCGTCGAAAAGCCACTGGTGACACTGGACCTGAGCGGCCTCACCTGCCCGGCTCCGCTGCTCGGCGCCAAACGCGTGGTGGATGACCTGCGCCCGGGTCAGGTCATGCTGCTTATTTCGGATTGCCCAGGAACCCCGGACGACCTTTTTGCGTGGGCCCGTTACACGGGTAACGAAGTCATTGCGACCGAGAAGCTCGAGGGCGCCAAGGTGGCCTACACGATCAAGCGCGGCTCCGCGGCAGGCAGGCCGACGGCGAACGTGGTGCTCGATATTTGCGGCGTGAGTTGTCCCGGCCCGATTCTCGAAGCGAAGAAACTCCTCGATGGCATGAAGGCCGGGGAAGTGCTGTTGCTGATCAGCAATTGCCCGGGGTCGCCGGACGACGTGAGCGCCTGGGTGAAAGCCACCTCGCTCGAATTGCTGGCAAAGCTGGAGACGGGCCGGGGCAACCACGAATTCTTCATACGCAAGACCCGGTAGCGGGTAATAATCGACCGGAAAACATATGTCGCATGGAAGCCAGGACGCTATCCCACCCTTTCTGTTTAACGGACCGGAGTTATAACTGACCATCATGCAATACGACAAAGATCTCGATGCTCGCGGCCTCAACTGCCCGCTACCTATCTTGCGCGCCAAGAAAGCGCTGGGTGACATGACCAGCGGCCAGGTGCTGCGGATCCTCTCGACCGACCCCGGATCGGAGAAGGACTTCCAGGCATTCGCCAAGCAAACCGGAAATGACCTCCTTTCGCACTCCGAAGCCGACAAGGTCTACACTTTTTTGCTGCGCAAGAAATAGCTTGCCCGGCAGCGCGATTGCCGGAAACAAAATGTCGGGGGATGCAAGCCCCGGTTCCCCGGACGCCACGGATATCAGCCAGATGGGATATATAGTCGACGGCGCCGAGATCGAAACCGACGACGAGGGCTACCTGCTCTCGCCGGACTACCGCGAGGAAGTGGTCAAAGCCATCGCGCAGGCCGAGGGCATTGCGCTGACGGATGCGCACTGGCGGATTGTGAGCTACCTGCGCGATCAGTACCGCGAGCATGGCAGCACGCCGAATTTTCGCACCATGACCAAGGACGCGGCAGAAATCCTGCCCGATGCCGACAGCAAGGTGCTGTATGACCTGTTCCCCGGGGGGCCGGCAAAACAGGGCGTACGCGTTGCCGGGCTGCCCAAGCCCTTCGGCAAGGGCGGATACTGACCCAATCGCCATGGGCGGCCGCCTCTACAGCACTGCACCTGCGCGCTCGATCAAGGTCGGCGACAAAGAGGTGCTGATGGATGCAGAGGGATATCTCTGCAACCTCGAGCACTGGTCGGAGGACTTTGCCGTGGCGCTGGCGCAGGACGAGGGGCTGTCCCTCACCGACGAGCACTGGCAGGTCATCCATTTTCTGCGCGACTACTACCGCGAGCACGGCGTGCAACCGCAGGTGCGGGTGATGATCCGGCACTTCACCGAAAAATGGGGAGCGGAAAAGGGCAGCAACCATCATTTGCACGAAATGTTCCCGCGCGGCGGGCCGCAGAAGCAAGGCAACCGTCTCGCGGGGCTGTTACGCACCAAGGGCGAGCATTAGGGCCGGCTGCAAAATGAGGGGAAACACCCCCCTCGTGCGCCCCTATATTGGAGGCCGTTTCGGTCATTCTGAAACGGCCTCTCAGGAAAACTCCGAACAAGGGGACGACGCCCCCCGATGAGCTCCGGAGGATTGTCGCCTGCCGGCGACAATCCGGAGCGACCCGAAGGATCCGTTTCTTGGCCATCCGCATCCGCAGTCGTTTCCACAAGGGGCGCGAGCGCTCGATGCCCGAGCTCGCCAGCGTCATCGCGATCCTCGGCTGGAAGCTGTCGCAGGATGCGATCCGGCGAATGCGCACAGCGCAATTCGACATCGACATAGGCAGCCAGTATTTCGATTTCGTCTGCGAGTATCTTGCGTTCACCCTGCATGCAGCGGACCGCATTGCCCATCGCCGCCTCGATGCCGACAGCCGCATCGCGTTCGCCACCGCCCTCGCCCTCAGGCTCGCGGACATCGTCGAGGACAATCGCGAGATGCTGCTCGGCGAAAACGAGCCCGGACAATGCCGCAGCCATTTCATCGATCTTGCCAACCAGCGCGGGGCGGACTACGCAGAGTTCGGTTACGATGAACGCGACGGGCCCGATTTCGGTTTTCGCCGCTACTTCGGCAGCCGGCTGCTGGAGATCTTTCTCGAAAAGGATCAGACGTGGGTGGTCGATCAGGTGATGGAAATCGAGGTGCCGGAGGCGGTGCAGGCGTTCGAGCGCACGCTGGCGGGGTTGTTTGCGCCGCCAAGTGAGCCGCCACGGCGTGAGCGCGGGGGACTGGTCGGCGAATGAGCGGTGCGTTCGACATCGGTGACGCGAATGCTTACGCCGCCTGGCGCGAGCGGAAACTTGCGTACTATCCGAAATCGGTCTCCGAGCTTGTCGTCGAGGTAGGCGACCCGCGCTCGCTGAGCACTGCGGAAAGACAGGCCATCCTGGATCGCTGTCGCCGCGCCAATATGGCAATTTACGCGAGCGGCTGCGGCAGCGACCCGGACAAAGAAATCCCGCGCCGGTTGGGCCGGCAGCTTGGGCTCGAGCATCTCGATCCCAACTACCTGGCCGACGACGACGGCATCTCGCCGCTCACCGTCGCCGGCACGGGCGGGCGCGGCGAATACATTCCATACACCAGCCGCGGCATCAACTGGCACACCGACGGCTACTACAATCGGCCCGAGCGCCGGGTTCGCGCCTTCGTCCTGCACTGCGTGCAGAGTGCGCTGGAAGGCGGGGAGAATCTGCTGCTCGACCACGAGATCGCCTATCTGCTGCTGCGCGACGGCAACCCGGAGCACGTGCGCGCACTGCAGGAAGCCGACGCCCTGACGATCCCCCCGAGAGTGGAATCCGGACGCATCGAGCGCCCGGCGCAGTCCGGTGCGGTCTTTTCGGTCGATTCGGACGGTTGCCTGCACATGCGCTACACCGCCCGAACCGTCAGCATTTCGTGGAAGGACAGCGCCGCCATGCGTGACGCGGTGGCGGCGCTCGAGCGCCTGCTCGCCGGGAGCTCATCCTACGTGTTCCGCGCCCGGCTCGAGCCCGGCATGGGACTGGTCTGCAACAATATCCTTCACAATCGCTCGGCTTTCAGCGATTCGCCTGACCGACGGCGCCTGATCTACCGCGCGCGCTATTATGAACGCGTCACCGGTACGGAAGACGCCGGTGCGGATCCCGGCTGACATGCGCAACCTGAACCGGCTGGTCGACTCGGTGCAGCGCAACTGCCACGTTGCAGATGCGCGCCATGCGCGTGACACCTCGCTGTGCATCTATCTGCTGCAGATGCGCGAGTACTACCGCTGGGAAAATGATTTGCCCCTCGAGGAGCAGCCGCGCCGGAACGAGCTGGGGACATGGCTCACCGAGCGCGAGGCCCTGTGGTCGGGCATGGAGGATGCGCCGTTCGACGCCATATCCGTCAACGGGCACCCCCTCGATCCATTCGATGCCGAGGGCATCAACACCCGGCTGGCCCCGGAGGGGCTTGTTTATGGCGGCGGTATCGGTCGCTTCCATCGTCCGCATTTTTTCCTCGCCCGGCTCGAGCGCATGGAACGACGCGACGGACTGCGGGTGCTGGTCGCCGGCTGCGAATATGCGCGCGACCTGTCCGCGCCGCCCGCCGTCCTCCACAACGACACCGTCTATCTGCGGACAGAGTCGGTGAGGCGCTGGTTGTGGGACAAGGTCGAATTGTGGCGCATGAAGAAAACCGACGGCGCACTCGCTTCCGCGCTGACATGCTACGGCTTTGGCGACAATGCCGCGCAAGCGCTCGAGCGCATGGTGGAGGCCGAGACCGAGGCCATCATCCTGCACGAACTCGGCGAGAGCCAGGCCGAGCTGCTGCTCGGCACGCCCTGGTGCGACATGCTTGGGACGCTGTCGAGCAAGCGGGCGGAACTGGTCGCGCGCGCGGTGCGCGACAACCTTGCCGACTGCGCGTCGACATTACCGGCACTTTTCGCCGCGGGTGCGGACGCCTCGATCCATTTCTACTTCGCGAACTTCGACGGCATGAGAAAGGCGCTGTTTCCGAAGCTCGACCGGGCGTATCGCCGCTGGCGGGACGGCGGCGAGCTCGCCGAGTTCGCCGACACCGTGCGTTCCGGCCGGGCTCACTGGGAAGAGGCAGCGCGCCGCCTGCTCGATATCGGCAAACTCGCCGGCGGGGATGCCGGCAGCCTCGACAAAAACATCGAGCGGGAAGAGCCGGTGCTGGCCCTTTGATCGCCCAGGGAAGCCCCGGTCCCGGACCATCCCATGGCGCAGCTTCTCACCCTGTCGCGCGCGGCTCGGCTGATGGGAATGACCCGCGGAGTCCTGCAAAAAAGAATCCGGGACGGGGATCTCCCGTCGCACGACGGCATGGTTTCGACGGAAGATCTGCTGATCGCGTTCCCCGGGGCGCACCTGGCGGACGATGCAATATTCGAGCGCATCACTCGCATCAAGGAGGAGGCATTCGGCAGACGCGTGCGCGAGCGCGTGCTCCCCGAGCGGGAGATCCTCGCCGAGCGCCTGTACGAGCAGAGTCTCGAGCTCGCCGACGTCCGCTCCCATCTGCAGCGTTATCACAGCCTCGTGGTGGCGCTGCAGACCCGTCTTCGCGAAGTGCACACTGCCCCGTTGGGCACTGCGGAGCGGGCGATCGAGGAGCTCGATTCCTGGATCGAGAACGAACTGCGACGAATCCTCGCGGAAACCACGGTGCCGGACTCGCTCGCGCTCATGGATGATATGCTGAAACTCGTGTCCGCCCACGTCATCGTCCAGCCCAGCCGACGGGACTTTTTTGTCGAGGGCGCGGAAACCATCCTCGAAGCCGCATTGCGCGCCGGCCTGTCCCTGAATTACGGTTGCAGCGTCGGCAATTGCGGTTTGTGCAAGGCGCGCGTCGTTTCGGGACAGGTCAAGAAAGTGCGCCATCACGACTACGTTCTGTCCGAAGCCGAGCGCCTGCAGGGCCACGCGCTGATGTGTTGTCACACGGCGGTGAGCGATGTGGTGATCGAGGCGCTGGAGGCCGCCGCGCCGGGCGATATTCCGCAGCAGCAAATCACCGCCCGGGTGAAGTCCGTGACGCCGCTGTCCGAGGACGTATGCCTGCTGCATCTGCAGACCCCGCGAACCTCCCGCCTGCGCTTTCTGGCCGGCCAGGGCGTCACCCTGGGCCTCGCCGGCGCGGGGGAGTCCGAACTCTATATCGCAAGCTGTCCCTGCGATGACCGCAACGTCCAGTTTCATGTCGTGCGCGATGCGCAAAGCGCATTTGCCGAGCGCGTGTTCGCCGGCCTCGACGCGGGCGAGAATGTGACCATCTGGGGTCCCTGGGGCGACCTCGTGCTGCGCGAGGATTCGCTGCGTTCGCTGGTATTCGTTGCGGGCGACGAGGGCTTTGCACCGCTGAAAAGCCTGATCGAGCATGCAATGGCACTCGACACCGCCGAGGCGTTGCGGATCTACTGGCACGCCAGCCGGCCCGGCGGCCATTATCTCGCCAACCTCTGTCGCGCCTGGTCCGAGGCGTTTGACAACGTCCGCTACGCCGCCCTGGCCGGCGATGTCGGCGAGTTCGCTCAACGCATCATGGCGGAGTGCGCCGAGCTGAAGGATTGCGATGTTTATCTCGCCGGGTCGCAGCCGTTCGTCGATCAGGTCGGCGAGCGGCTGCGCGCCGGCAGCCTGCCTGCCAGGCGGATTGCGGCCATCGCCGTCTGACGGTCTCGCTTCCGCGGCAAGCGCATTTGCAACGCGCACGTGTTCAGGGCTATTTCATTCCGCGCGTGCAGCGCGCCTCAGGCGGTCATTGACCCCGGACCATTCGCCGCCTTCGGGCGGGGCCTCGACCAATATCACCGCGCAGCCCGAGCCGTCGAGTATGCGCAGGTTCGCGTACAGGTCATGCGCGTAACGTCCCGGCTCCGGCGGCGCGGCGATCCACAGCAGGCTCGCATCGCCCGCCGGCTGCGCGCGGAATGCGAGCACGCTGCGACGCAGGTTCGCTTCGCTCCGCAGCACCTTATTCCAATCCTCCGCGCCGACGAGCAGCAGCGGTTGCCGCGGCGCGTAGTGCGACTCGAGCGCGCCCGGTGAGCGCGGCGCCTGCGCGTCGCGGCGCTCGGGCATGACGCCGATTACTGCAGCAATTTCTTCTGCGCTGATTCGCCCCGGCCGCAGCAGCACCGGCCGCCCGCGCGAGAGATCAAGGATCGTCGATTCGATGCCGACCTCGCAAGGGCCGCCGTCGAGCACCAGGTCGACCTCGTCGCCCAAGTCGTCATGCACGTGCTCTGCGGTCGTCGGGCTGATGCGTCCGAACTTGTTGGCCGAGGGCGCGGCCACGCCGACCCGGCGCCGTCCATCGTCCTCGCCGCCGAATGCGCGCAGCAGCTCGAGCGCAACGGGATGTCCGGGAATACGCAGGCCGATGGTGTCCTGGCCGCCGGTGAGGTAATCGCCCACGCCCGGCGCGCGCTTCAGCAGCAGCGTGAGCGGCCCCGGCCAGAAATGTGCCGCGAGTTTCCTTGCGCTTTCGGGAACCTCGCGCGCCCAGCGCGACAGTTGCGCGACGTCGCCGATATGAACGATGACCGGGTGGTTCGGAGGCCGGCCCTTCACGGCGTAGATGCGCGCGACCGCCGCCGGGTTCGATGCGTCGGCGCCGAGGCCGTAGACGGTTTCGGTGGGGAACGCGACCAACCCACCGCGCTTGAGCACGGCGGCAGCGTCGCCGATCGAAGGCGGAGTTCGGGGAACGGGTCGCATACGGCGGGGCGGGTCGCGCCCGCCGATATTTTGCTTGCCGACGCAGCGTCAACCCGGCAGCTTGGCGTTCTTGATCGCTTCGGCCTGGCCGCGGCGGAAGGCTGCGAGCTTCTTTGCCAGTTTCGCGTCTTCGAGGGCGAGCATGGCGACGGCGAACAGGCCGGCATTGGCGGCGCCCGCTTCGCCGATCGCAAAGGTGGCAACCGGAACGCCTTTGGGCATCTGCACGACCGACAGGAGGGAGTCGAGGCCTTTCAGGTATTTCGAAGGCATCGGAACGCCGAGCACCGGCAGCGTGGTCTTCGCCGCGATCACGCCGGCGAGGTGAGCGGCGCCGCCGGCCCCGGCGATGAAGCATTTCACGCCTTTCGCGCCCAGGCGTTCGACCCATTCGACGAGCGCATCCGGCGAGCGGTGCGCCGACAGCACTTTGGCTGCGTAAGGCACCGAGAAATCGGCGAGCTGCTTCGCCGCTTCGTGCATGACATCCCAGTCGCTTGCGCTTCCCATGACGATGCCGACGAGCGGCGCGCGGCTGGCCATTTTCATCCTCCCAGTTTCTGTCCTGTCAGACGATACAGCGCCTCCCGATATTTTTCCGAAGTTTTGGCGATCACTTCCGCCGGCAGCCGCGGCGCGGGCGGCGTCTTGTTCCAGTCGAGCGTCTCGAGGTAATCGCGCACGTACTGCTTGTCGAAGGAAGGCGGGCTGGTGCCGGGCCGGTACTGGTCCGCGGGCCAGAAGCGCGAGGAGTCCGCGGTGAGCGCCTCGTCGATCAGAACAAGCTCCCCCTTGTCGTTCGTGCCGAATTCGAACTTGGTGTCGGCGATGATGATGCCGCGCTCGCGCGCGTAGTCGGCGGCCTCGCGATACAGCCGGATGCTCACGTCGCGCACTCTGGCGGCAAGCGCCTTCCCGATCAGCTTCTCCACCTGTTCGAACGCAATGTTCTCGTCGTGCGTGCCGGCCTCGGCCTTGGTCGCGGGCGTGAATATCACGTCCGGCAGCTTGTCTGCCTGCTTGAGGCCGGCCGGCAGACGGATGCCGCAAACGGTACCTGTCTTCTGATAGTCCTTCCAGCCCGAGCCGATGAGATAGCCGCGCACCACGGCCTCGATCGGCAGCGGCTTCAATTTTCTTACCACGACCGCACGGCCTTTCACCTGCGCCGCTTCGTCGCCGCCCGCGACCACCGATTCCGCCGCGGCGCCGTTCAGGTGATTCGGAACGATATGCGCGAGTTTCCTGAACCAGAAATTGGACATCTCGTTCAGCACCCGGCCCTTGTCCGGAATCGGGTCGGGCAGGATCACGTCGAATGCCGACAGCCGGTCGCTGGTGACGATCAGCAGGCGGTCGCCGCCCATGGCATACATGTCACGGACCTTGCCCCGCCCGAGCAACGGCAGGCTCTTGAGATTGGATTCGTACAGCGGTGCAGCCATGCTCTTTGTTACGCCGCCTGCTTTTCCAGATCCGGGCGGTACTTGCCCTGGCTCGCGAGGCCATTCATTCGCGCGCGGTGGTAAAACGCCTTCTGCGCCGCGGCGACGTTGCCGGCTGAGCCGCGCCAGGTCTTGAGTGCCGGATTCTGCAGCGCGCGGCTGTAGGAAAACGTGAGCTGCCAGGGCAGGTGCGGCATTCCCGCCATCTCGTTCAGGTGCGCGGTCGCATCCAAGTCGCTCTGGCCGCCGGAAAGAAACACGATTCCGGGGAGCGCCGCCGGCACGGTGCGCTTCAGGCAGCGCAGGGTTTCCTCGGCCACCTGTTCCACGCCGGCCTGCTTCGGGCAATCCTTGCCCGAAACGACCATCGATGCCTTCAGGATGGTGTGCTCGAGCGAAACGTTGTGGGCGCGCATCGCGGCGAACAGCGCGGAAAGCGTCGCCTCGCTCGCCTCGAAACAGCGCTCGATGGTGTGGTCGCCGTCGAGCAAAACCTCGGGCTCGACGATGGGCACGATCGACGCTTCCTGGCACAGCGCCGAATACCGCGCCAGCGCATGCGCGTTGGCGTAGAGGCAGGCATGGCTCGGGATGCCGTTGCCGATGGTGATCACCGCGCGCCACTTGGCGAAGCGCGCGCCGAGCTTGAAGTATTCGGCCAGCCGCCCGCGCAGGCCGTCCAGGCCCTCGGTGATCTTCTCCCCGGGGCATAGGGCGAGGTCATGCGTACCCTTGTCCACCTTGATGCCGGGAATGACGCCCTTTTTCTCCAGGTATTTCGGGAACGGCTCGTTGCCGGCCACCGTGCCTTGGCGAATGGTCTCGTCGAACAGGATCACCCCGCTCACGAACTCCTCCATCCCCTTGGTGGTGAACAGCAGATCGCGGTAGGCGCGGCGATTGGCTTCGGTGCAATCGGCGCCGACCGACTTGAAGCGCTTCTCGCAGGTGCCGCTGGATTCGTCGGCGGCGAGCAGCCCTTTGCCCTTGGCGACCATGGCTGCGGCGGTCTTGGAAAGCAGGTTCTTGTCCATGGGATTGGAATCTCCGGTTGATTTCAGAAACAGGGCGATAAACCGCAATTTTACTCCGCGGGGCGGGACTGATGCTACGTCGGGTCAACCCCGGCGGCGTTCGCCGGGGGCAATTTTGGCCTCGGCCGCTTCGCTTAACCCGCTTCGCGCGTTAGCCTCGTCCAGATTGCTCAACCCCGGCGGCGTTCGCCGACCTTGACTATTTTCATCGTATTCGTCCCGCCCGCCGTGCCGATCGGCTCGCCTATGGTCAGGACGATGAGGTCGCCTTTCTGCACCACGCCGTTCTTCACCAGGACGTTCTCGGCTTCCTCGAGCAGCTCCTCGCGGTCGTGGCCGATGTATTTCACCATCAGCGGATAGGTGTCGCGAAACAGTGAACAACGATAGCGCGTCGTGGTCTGGGAAGTGAGCGCGTAGATCGGCACGCCGCAGTTCAGCCGCGACATCCACAGCGCAGTCGAGCCCGATTCGGTCAGCGCCGCGATCGCCTTGACCTTGAGGTGATAAGCGGTGAACAGCGCCGCCATGGCGATGGACTGGTCGACGCGCGTGAAGACGCGGCGCAGGAAATGCTCGTCGAGCGTGACTTCGGCGGAGTCCTCGGCCACCTCGCAGATGCGGCTCATCGCCGCGACGGTCTCGACCGGATATTTGCCGCTGGCGGTTTCCGCCGAGAGCATCACCGCGTCGGTGCCGTCGAGCACGGCGTTGGCGACGTCGGACACCTCGGCGCGGGTCGGAACGGGGCTCGAGATCATCGATTCCATCATCTGTGTCGCGGTGATGGTGATCTTGTTCTGCTCCCGCGCGAGCCTGATCATGCGCTTTTGCAGGGCAGGGACGGAGGCGTCGCCGACTTCGACGGCAAGGTCGCCGCGCGCCACCATGATGCCTTCGCAGGCCGACATGATGTCCAGCAGGGCTTTTGGCTCGACGGCTTCGGCGCGCTCGATCTTGGCAATGAGGAAGGCATTGCCCCCCGCCGCGAGCATCAGTTGCCGCGCCATGTACATGTCGGCACTCGATTTCGGGAACGACACCGCGAGATAGTCGGCCTTGAGCTGCGCCGCGGTGCGGACGTCCTCCATGTCCTTGGGAGTAAGCGCCGGCGCGGTCAGCCCGCCGCCGAGCCGGTTGATGCCCTTGTTGTTGGAGAGCACGCCGCCGTGGCGCACGCGGCAGTGCACTTCGGCGCCCACGACCTTCTCCACGTCGAACACGATGCGGCCGTCATCGAGCAGCAGCACGTCGCCCGCGCGCACGTCGCGGGGCAGCTCCTTGTAGTCGAGGCCGACGCCTGTCTCGTCACCGAGCTCGCGCTCGGCGTCGAGCACGAACGCGTCCCCCGGCATGAGGCTGACCTTGCCGTCCTTGAACTTGCCGACGCGGATCTTCGGCCCCTGCAGGTCGGCCATGATGCCGACGGTGCGGCCGGTCTTGCGGCAGGTGTCACGCACGAGTTCCGCGCGGCGGAGGTGGTCCTCGGCGCTGCCGTGAGAGAAATTCATGCGCACCACGTCGACGCCGGCGAGGAACATGCGCTCGAGGGTCTCGGCATCGCTCGATGCGGGGCCGAGCGTGGCGACGATCTTGGTGCTTCTGAGCATTGACCCCCCGGGAAATGGGTTCTACTTTACCAGATGCCTATGACGGGCCTTTGCCTGCGGGAAAGGAAAAGCCCATGGAAAATCCCGACAATCCGGGCTGGCGCACTGTACTCGCCGCGTCGCCCGCACTGGCGACCGGGGCGGGACTTGCCCCGCCGCCCCAGCCTGGACGCGCTGGAGCGGACCCACGACGGCTCAATGCGCCGCCTCCTCGGAACGCCGGCCGTCCGGACGCCGGTTGCCGGAAGTTGGGGTGGGCATACGGTTTTTGGCAGCTTGGGGCCGGATTCGGCTATATTTCCGGTCTGCGCCAACGGTCGAGCCCAAACCTCAAGGGAGAACATCCGTGCTTGCCACGCAGATTCGACAGAAAGACGGCATTTTCTACTTCGGCAGTTACCGCGCGCCGGAGCTGCTCGCCAAGGTGCGCTTCATCAGCCGCTTCTACGGCGAAGGCGCGGAAATCGCCCCGGCGCACATCGCCCAGAACGACGAGATTGCGCAGTTCATCGCCAAGATCGAGCGCACCGACAAGGCTTTCCAGAGGACGCTGTCGCGCGCCAAGGTGCGCCAGCTGAAAAACTTCTACGAGACGGCGATCACGCAGCCCCCGATCCCCGGGACCGTACTGCTATTCACCTCGGAAAAGCTGCGCTTCCAGGCCCTCAGCGGCACAGAAACCGTGGGCAATCTGTCCGAGCCGCAGCAGAAGTTCCTCATCATCGACGGCCAGCACCGGCTCGCGGCGCTGCGCTTCTACCTGGACGAACACCCGGACGACGCCAAAACCATCAACGTTCCGTGCATCATCTTCGACGGCAGGAGCGAAGACTTCGCCACCGAGATGTTCGTGATCATCAACTCGACGCCGACGCGCATCAACAAGAGCCACCTCGTGGACCTGTACGAGCGCGTGTCCTGGGCGGAGCCCCACCGCAAGTTCGCCTCGCGCCTCGTCGCCGGCCTCTACAGCGAAGGCGACAGCCCGCTGCGCTACCGCATCAACCGCCTCGGCGGCCGCAGCCAGCAGGACAAGTGGATCCTGCAGGCGGAGCTGTTCAACGAACTGCACCGCTGGGTCAGCCGCGACTGGCGCCGCATCCAGGTCGCGGGCGGCAGCAGCCGTGAAGTCCCGCGCTACTACGGCATGTTGCGCGATTTCCTCAAGGCGGCGGAGCGGGTGTGGGGCGAAGCCTGGGGCCACGCGAACTACATGGTGATCAAGCCGGTGACGCTCAAGGCGATGATCCGCGTATGCGCCGACCTCGCGCGCGAGGACGGCGAGCCGGCCGAAGGCCGCATCAAGCGCTGGGAGGAGCGGCTTGCGCCCTGGAGCGAGCAGCTGAAAGCGTTCCGCGTCGACGGCTTCTATGAACGCTTCCCTGCCAAGGGCGAGATCGAGCGCGTAAGCCGCGTGCACCGCGAGCTCGCCCGCATCGCGGGGATCGAAACGCGCGCCGCCAAGTAAGCGCGCCTGGCGCAACGGCGGCCTTCCGGTCGAACTTTTGCGGCGACGCCAAGAAGCCGTTTCAGAATGACCGAAATGGCCTCCAATATCGGGGAGCATGAGGGGATGTTTCCCCTCATTTTGTAACCGGCGCTACGCAGTCGCCCGCGCTTCGAGGATCTCGATCGCGGGCAGCTTTTTCCCTTCGAGGAATTCGAGAAAGGCGCCGCCGCCGGTCGAGATGTAGGAGATCCGGTCGGTCACGCCATATTTGGAGATGGCGGCGAGCGTATCGCCGCCGCCGGCGAGGGAGAACGCGCGCGAGCCGGCAATCGCCTGCGCAACGGCTTTCGTTCCCTGTCCGAACTGGTCGAACTCGAACACGCCCACCGGGCCGTTCCAGACGATGGTGCCGGCTTCGGACAGGCTCTTCGCCAACGCCGCTGCGGTCCGGGGGCCGACATCGAGGATCAGGTCGTCGTCGTCGACCTCCGCGGCCGGCTTGATCTCGGCCTTCGCCATGGCCGAGAGCTCTTTCGCGCACACCACGTCCACCGGTAGCGGCGCTTCGCCGCCCTTCGCTTTGAGGATCGCCATGATCGTCCTCGCCTCGGCGACGAGGTCCGGCTCGGCGAGCGACTTGCCGATCTTCATGCCGGCGGCGAGCATGAATGTATTGGCGATGCCGCCGCCAGGGATCAGGCGATCAACTTTCTCGGCGAGCGCCGCGAGGATGGTGAGCTTGGTCGAGACTTTCGAGCCGGCGACGATGGCGACGAGCGGCCGCGCCGGGTGCTCGAGCGCCTTCGACAGCGCTTCGATTTCCGCCGCCATCAGCGGCCCGGCGCAGGCGACGGGCGCATACTTGGCGATGCCGTACGTGGTCGCCTCGGCCCGGTGCGCGGCGCCGAAGGCGTCGTTGACGTAAACCTCGCACAGCGCCGCCATTTTCCGCGCCAGCGCATCGTCGTTCTTTTTTTCCCCCTTGTTGAAGCGGCAGTTCTCGAGCAGCACGGCCTTGCCCGGCTCGACCGCCACGCCATCGAGCCAGTCGCGCTTGAGCGGCACGTCGGCGCCGAGCAGTCCCGAGAGATGCTTCGCCACCGGGGCGAGCGATTCTTTTTCGTCGAACTGGCCTTCGGTCGGCCGACCGAGATGGGAGACGAGCATCAGGCGGGCGCGTTGCGCCAGCGCCTGCCTGATCCCGGGGAGCGCGGCGCGGATGCGCGTGTCGTCGGTGATTTTCCCGTCCCGGATCGGAACGTTGAAATCGACGCGCATGAGGACACGCTTTTCGCGCAGGTCGACGCCGGACATCTTGAGGACTGGCATTACGAACCCTTCACCGCCAAGACGCCAAGAGCGCCAAGGAAGTCTTGTTTGCGGTGGCTCGGAGCACCATGACAATTCGTCGCGGAATTCTTGGCCCTGCAGGGTCAGATGAACGAGAAAACGTTCTTTCTTGGCGTCTTGGCGGTGGAAGCTTTTACTTCGCGTTCATCAACGCCACGGTGGCATCGAGCATGCGGTTGCTGAAGCCCCACTCGTTGTCGTACCAGCTCGACACTTTCACCAGCGTGCCTTCGGACACCTTGGTGAGCGTGGCGTCGAAGATCGAGGAAGCCGGATTGTGATTGAAGTCGATCGAGACCAGCGGCTCGGTGTTGTACTGCAGGATTCCCTTCAGATCGGTCTCCGAGGCCTGCTTCACGGCGCTGTTCACTTCCTCCACCGTGGTCGGCCGCTTGGCGATGAACGAGAGGTCGACGATCGAAACGTTGATGGTCGGCACGCGGATGGCGAAGCCGTCAAGCTTGCCGTTCAGCTCGGGCAGCACCAGCCCGACCGCGGCAGCCGCGCCGGTTTTGGTCGGGATCATCGACATGGTGGCCGAGCGCGCCCGGCGCAGGTCCTCGTGATAGACGTCGGTGAGCACCTGGTCGTTGGTGTAGGCGTGGATGGTCGTCATCAGGCCGCAGACCACGCCGATGCGGTCGTGCAGCGCCTTCACCAACGGCGCGAGGCAGTTGGTGGTGCAGGAAGCGTTGGAGATCACCGTGTGCGAAGGCTTGAGCACCTTGTGGTTCACCCCGTAGACGATGGTCGCGTCCACATCCTTGCCGCCCGGCGCGGAAATGATCACCTTCTTCGCACCCGCAGTCAGATGCGCACCGGCTTTTTCCTTGCTCGTGAACAGCCCCGTGCACTCGAGCACCACGTCCACTTTCAGCTCCTTCCAGGGCAGCTCCGCCGGGTTGCGCTTGGCGCAGACCTGGATACGGTCGCCGTTCACGACCATGGATTCGCCGTCCACGACGACGGTGCCGGGGAATTTTCCGTGTGCCGTGTCGTAGCGCGTCAGATGCGCGTTGGTGTGCGCGTTGCCGAGGTCGTTGATGGCAACGAACTGGAGATCGTGCTTCTTTCCGCCCTCGTAATGGGCGCGCAGGGTGTTGCGGCCGATGCGGCCGTAGCCGTTGATGGCAATTCGAATGGTCATCGACTGCTCCTAGAGAAAAAGCGATGCCGCGGATTCGCAGATGTATACCCAGATCGTCCCGTGCCCGTTTTGAGCAGGATCAATCCGGGGGCGCTTTGCAACGATCCGCGGCTAAAGAACACCTTTGACCGCTTTCACGACGTTATCCACGGTGAAGCCGAAAATCCTGAACAGCTCCGGGCCGGGCGCCGATTCGCCGAAGCGGTCGATCCCGATCACGGCCCCTTCCAGCCCGACGTACTTGCGCCAGCCGTCGGACACGCCCGCCTCCACCGCAACCCGCGGAATTCCACGCGGCAGCACCGATTCGCGCCAGGCCGCGTCCTGCCGGTCGAACACGCCGGTGCAGGGCATCGACACCACCCGCACCGCGATGCCCTCCGCGGCGAGCTTCGCCTGCGCGCCCATGGCGAGCTGCACTTCCGAGCCGGTGGCGATGATGACCGCTTTCGCCGCCTTCGGATCAGCCGCATCGGACAGGACGTAGCCGCCGCGGCGGATCGCGGCGATCGCGGTCGCGCCGCGCTTCTGGAACGGCAGGTTCTGGCGCGAGAACAGGAGCGAACTCGGCCCGTCCTTGCGCTCGATCGCTGCGACCCACGCCAGCGCCGACTCGACACTGTCGCAGGGGCGCCAGACGTCCATGCCCGGAATCAACCGCAGGCTCGCGGCATGCTCGATCGACTGGTGCGTCGGACCGTCCTCGCCCAGGCCAATCGAGTCGTGGGTAAAGACGAAGATCGAGCGCAGCCGCATCAGCGCAGCCAGCCGCAGGGCGGCGCGCGAGTAGTCGGAGAAGGTCAGGAAGGTGCCGCCGTAGGGAATGATCCCGCCGTGCAAGGCCATGCCGTTCATGATCGCGCTCATGCCGAACTCGCGCACGCCGTAAAAGACGTAGTTGCCGCCGTCGTTGCGCACGAACGCCTTCGAGCCGGACCACAGCGTGAGGTTGGAGCCGGCGAGGTCCGCCGAGCCGCCGACGAGCTGAGGCAGCAGCTTGCCGAGGCCTTCAATGGCGTTCTGCGAGGCCTTGCGCGTCGCGATGGTCTCCGCCTTGGCGTGAATGCGCTCCACCAGTGCCGCGGTATCGGCCTGCCAGTTCGCGGGCAGCTCGCCGGCCGTGCGGCGCTCGAAGTCCGCGGCAAGCTCGGGATACTGCTTCGCGTACGCCGCGAACCGCTCCCGCCACGCGCCCTCGAGCTGCGCGCCGTGCTCGCGCGCATCCCATGCCTCGTAGAGGTGCCGCGGGATTTCGAACGGCGGATGACCCCAGCCGATGGCCTCGCGCGTGGCCGCCACCTCCTTCTCCCCGAGCGCGGCCCCGTGCGCATCGTGGCTGCCCGCCTTGTTGGGCGAGCCCTTGCCGATCACGGTCTTGCAGCAGATCAGGGTGGGCTTATCGGCGACGGCATGCGCCGCGCGGACGGCGGCGTCGACGGCTTCGACGTCGTGGCCGTCGACGTTCGCAACGACGTGCCAGCCATAGGCCTCGAAGCGCTTCGGCGTGTCGTCGGCGAACCAACCCTTGACGTGCCCGTCGATGGAGATGCCGTTGTCGTCATAGAACGCAATCAGCTTGCCCAGGCCGAGCGTCCCGGCGAGCGAGCAGGCCTCGTGCGAGATGCCTTCCATCATGCAGCCGTCGCCGAGGAACACGTAGGTATGATGGTTGACGATCTCGAACCACGGCCGGTTGAACTCGGAGGCGAGGATGCGCTCGGCGATGGCCATGCCGACGGCGTTGGCGAGGCCCTGCCCGAGCGGCCCGGTGGTCGTCTCGACGCCCGGCGCGCAACCGTATTCCGGGTGGCCGGGGGTCTTCGAATGCAGCTGGCGGAAGCGCTTCAGCTCCTCCATCGGCAGCGCATAACCGGTGAGATGCAGCAGCGCATACAGCAGCATCGAGCCATGGCCATTGGAGAGGACGAAGCGGTCGCGGTCGGCCCATTGCGGATCGGCCGGGTTGTGGCGCAGGTGCCGGCTCCACAGCGCGACCGCGATTTCGGCCATTCCCATCGGCATGCCGGGGTGCCCGGAGTTGGCTGCCTGGACCGCGTCCATCGCCAATGCGCGGATCGCGTTGGCCATCTCGCGCTCGTCGGCCGCGGTGCGAACGCCTGCGGCGGGATTCTTGCTCATCGTGGGGATAATTCGGCAGGTGGGGATACGGGCCTATAATTATCGGTGAATCTTGCCGCTTTGGCGAGAGCAACGCGAGTCTGGAGGAGAAGTGAGCAAGCAAAAAGTCGCTTTCATCGGCCTCGGCGTGATGGGATTTCCCATGGCCGGCCACCTCGCCGTCAAAGGCGGACACGACGTCACCGTTTTCAATCGCAGCCGCGCCAAGGCGGAAGCCTGGGTCGCCAAGCACGGCGGCAAGCTCGCCGACACGCCCGCGAAGGCCGCGGAGGGCGCGCAGATCGTGTTCTCCTGCGTCGGCGACGATCCGGATCTGCGTGAGGTAGCGCTGGGGCAAAGCGGCGCTTTCCAGAAAATGGGCAGGGGCACGATATTCGTCGACCACACCACGGCTTCGGCGAAAGTGGCGCGCGAACTCGCGGCCGAGGCGAAAAAGCGCGGCTTCGGGTTTCTGGACGCGCCGGTCTCGGGCGGCCAGGCCGGCGCCGAGAACGGCGCGCTGACCGTGATGGTGGGCGGCGACGCCGCGGAATTCGAGCGCGCCAAGCCGGTCATCGCGCATTTCGCCCGCGCGGTGACGCTGATGGGTCCCCCGGGCGCCGGCCAGCTCACCAAGATGGTGAATCAGATCTGCATCGCCGGCCTGCTGCAGGGGCTGTCCGAGGGCATCAACTTTGCTCTCGATGCGGGGCTCGACGCGAAACTGGTGCTCGACGTCATTTCCAAGGGAGCGGCACAATCCTGGCAGATGGAAAATCGCGGCAAGACCATGGTCGACGACAAATTCGATTTCGGCTTCGCCGTCGACTGGATGCGCAAGGACCTGCGCATCTGCGCCGAAACTGCGCGCGAGAACGGCGCCCGGATTCCGGTAACGCAACTGGTCGCCGGCTACTACGACGAAATCTCGAAAATGGGCGGCGGGCGCTGGGACACATCAAGCCTGATCCGGCGCCTGCGCCAAAGGCAGTAAATCGTAAATAGGAAATCGAATGCCCGCGGGATGCCGGCCCGGACCGCCCCGGCCGGGGCCTTGCCATTCGCGATTCACCATTCCCGATCCCCGGGGCTCCCATGACCATGCCTTTCCAGTGGCCGCCGGCCTATGTCGCGGGCACGCAGCCTCCCGCAGAAGCGCCGCAGCGCTCGCTCTGGTTCGTGTTCCGCGGCGCCGAGCTGCTGGTCGCCATGGCGCCCGCCCCGGCTGCACTGCCCCATTGCAATAACCCCAAGGATTTGGGTATGCTGTTGCAGCGGACACAATATCTTGGGGTCCTCGACGAGCTGCACTGCTTCTCCGCCGAAGCCACGGCGGCAACCGCAACGCCGCCGGGATGGGGCTGGCAGGGCCTGCGGGCGCTGTTCGGCGTGCTCGACGAAGCGCAGTTTGCCCTCGCAGGGCGGGCGCTGCAGATCGTCGAGTGGGACCGCACGCACCAGTACTGCGGCGCGTGCGGCGTGGCGACGGCGGCGCGCTCGAGCGAGCGCAGCCGTGAGTGCCCGGGCTGCGGGCTGGTGGTGTATCCGCGGCTCGCGCCGGCGGTGATGGGGCTGGTGCGGCGCGGGAGAGAGCTGCTGCTGGCGCGCTCGCCGCGTTTCCCCACGGGGATGTACAGCGCGCTGGCCGGGTTCGTCGAGCCGGGAGAAACGCTTGAGCAGTGTTTGGAGCGCGAAGTGTGCGAGGAGGTCGGGGTCCGTCTGCGCAATGTGCGCTACTTCGCCAGCCAGCCGTGGCCGTTCCCGCATTCGCTCATGATTGCGTTCTTTGCCGACTACGATTCAGGCGAAGTGCGTGCCGACGGTTCGGAAATCGAGGACGCGCGGTGGTTCGATATTGCAAAATTGCCGCGACTTCCTGCTACAATCAGCATCGCTCGCAGATTGATCGATGCGGCAACAGGGGAGATGCTTGCATCGTAGGTCGGCATCTCATGTTTCAACGGGCGTGAGGATTTATGCAAATTGGACGGATTGCACGTTGTCGCCAATCTGTACCGTTGCCGGGGGGATGCACGGTACTTGACTGACGCAGCCGCGCTGCGTCAATTTTGTCACGACTCGATCAACAGGTCCGGGTTGACCATACTCGGGGACCTGTTCCACCAGTTCGACGGTGGCGGGGTCACAGGCACAGTGGTGCTGGCGGAATCGCATCTGGCGATCCACACGTGGCCCGAGCTGCAAAGCGTCACCCTCGACGTCTACGTCTGCAATTACACCCAGGATAACGGCGCCAAGGCGCGGCAGGTCGTCAAGGACCTGATGGATCTCTTTCGCCCCGAAGAGCACGTCCAGCACGACGTACCCCGCGACAAGCAGTTCATGTACGAGTGGTTGAACGACGATTATGGATTCTTCCTGAGGTCGTCAAAGCTCGTTGAGGAATGCCGCACCCGCTTCCAGAGCCTCGAGGTCCACGATACGCCCCAGTTCGGCAAGCTGTTCCGGCTGGATGGCTGCTTCATGACCTCGGAGAAGGAAGAGTTCGTCTACCATGAGAACCTCATTCATCCGGCAGCCATGGCGCATCCGGAGCCGAGGCAGGTGTTGATCATCGGCGGCGGCGACGGCGGCTCATCGGAAGAAGCGCTCAAGCACCCTTGCGTCGAGCGCGTCACCCTGGTCGAGCTCGACGAAAAGGTGGTCGAGATCGCCAAGGAGCACTTCGGCGAGATCCACCGCGGCGCTTTCGACAACCCCAAGCTCAGGCTGCGCATCGAGGACGGGCTGAAGTTCCTCGCCGGGACCGACGAGAAATTCGACCTGATCGCGCTCGACCTGCCCGATCCCATCGGACCGGCGGCGGCGCTCTACGAGGAGTCGTTCTTCCGCGATTGCAAGCGGGCGCTCTCCCCCGGCGGCGTGCTCACCCTGCACATGGGCTCGCCGGTATCGCGGCCCGACCGCGTGAGGAGCCACTACGCGCGCCTCACCCGGGCATTCGCGGTGGTGCGGCCTTACGCAATGTTCATTCCCCTGTACGGCTGCCTGTGGTCGATGGCCTGCTGCTCGGACACGCTCGATCCGCTTGCGGTGTCGGCGGCGGAGATCGACCGGCGCATCGCCAGGCGCGGCATCGGCCATCTGCAGTACTACAACGGCGCTACGCACCACGGCGTGTTTGCGCTGCCGAACTACGTGCGCGATCTCACCGTCGGCGTGCGGCCGACCCCGAAGCTGGTGCCCAAGCGCCGCGCCGCGGGCGGAGCCAAGTAGCGTTGGACCGGATGGAGCAAGCGGAGCACGAGCTCCGCTGTTCGTCCGGCGCCGGTCAGCCGCTTAGTCGAGGGGCGGTCGAGACAGCCGCCCTTTTTGTTTTGCGCGCCAGCCCCAGAAAGCCGAAGTCAGGCTCAGGCACGCGGCCGCTGACGATGTCGGCGAGCGCGCGGCCCGAACCGCAAGCCATGGTCCAGCCGAGCGTGCCGTGGCCGGTGTTCAGAAACAGGTCCGGATAGCGCGAGCGTCCGATGAGCGGCAGGTTGCTCGGCGTTGCCGGCCGCAGGCCGGTCCAGAACTGCGCCTGCTCCCGGCGGCCGGCCTGCGGAAACAACTCGAAGCAGCGCTTGACCAGCGCCTCGCAACGCGCCTCATTGATCTCGGTGTTGTAACCGTCGAGTTCTGCCGTGCCGGCCACGCGAAGCCTGTCGCCCAGCCTGGAGAACACGATCTTGCGCGTGTGGTCAGTGAGGCTTACCTGCGGCGCCTCGGCATCCGGCTCAAGCGGCAGCGTGATCGAGTAACCTTTTACCGGATACACCGGCACCACCACGCCGATCGGGCGCAGCAGCAGCGGGCTGTAGCTTCCGAGTGCCATCACGTAAGCGTCGGCGCGCAGTGATTCCTCGATGCCGCTATCGTCGTCGATGACCACGCGTTCGATCCGCCCGGGCGCCGTTTCGATGCGCTTTACACTGACGTTGAAGCGGAATCCCACGCCGTTCGCGGCGCAGAGGGCGGCAAGGTTCTGGGTGAAAAGGTGCGCATCCCCGGATTCGTCCGAGGCGGCATAGACGCCGCCGACAAAATGCGCCTTGGCACCTTTCAATGCCGGCTCGATCAGGATGCATTCCTCCGGCACTTTGATCTCGACCTCGAAGCCTTGCGCCTTGAGCCGCACGGCCTCCGAACACGCGTGCTCGAACTCGCGGCGCTCCTCGTACAGATGCAGGATGCCGCGGGTCTGCATTTCGTAACGGATACCGGTCTCGCCGCGCAAATCGCGCAATTGCTCGCGGCTGTAGAGAGCAAGCGCAAACGCGCTTGCAGTGTTGCGGCGGGCGCGTCCGGGCAGGCACTCGAGCAGGAATCGAAGGCCCCACAACCACTGGGCGGCATCGGCGTGCGGCCGGAACAGAAGCGGAGCGTCCTCGCGCCCGAGCCAGCGGAAAATATTGAACGGCGCGGTCGGATTGGCCCAGGGTTCGGAGTGGCTGACCGAAATCTGTCCGCCGTTGGCGAAGCTGGTCTCGAGCGCAGGCTCGGCCTGCCGATCGACAACCAGTACCTCGTGGCCGGCCCGGGAGAGATACCAGGCGCTCGTCGTGCCGATTACGCCGGCGCCGAGAACGACGACTTTCATGCCCGCCTCCGATAGAAAGCAGTGGGGCAAAACTTCAGCTTCGCCCCTTCATTCCTTTTACCCGGGAGATTGCGGCATCCGGTAAATAGCGGTTCGGCCCGCATACCCCTTCGACAGGCAATCATGTCGACGCTCCCAAGCGTGTTCTCGGACGGGCGCACTCTGTCCTTCCAAATCGCATGACGCGGCTGCCTGGCCGATTTCGGATATTACGCCTTTGCAATGGCGCCGCGACGTTGCATTGCGCCTTTCCAGGAGAGTGAAATCAATTTACCTATTCGACCCCTGTCGGGCAAGCAGGTTCTGGCGTTTATTTGTCGGCCATCGCTTCCCGCCCGCGGCGGGACAACACCGGCGCTGAAGGGAGAAACGTTATCCGGACTTTCGTTGCGCCCCCGGCTTTCGACCGGTCGGCTTTGCGCGCACCAACAGCACCGGCACCGGCGCAGCGCGGACCACGCTCTCGGCGTCGCTGCCGAGCACGAGACGACCGAGACCGCGGCGGCCGTGGGTGCCGATCACGATCAAATCGGCATGCCATTTCTTCGCCTGTCTCACGATCAGGTCGCCGGCGCGCTCGCCCAGGCTGTCGAGCATGACTGCGTCCGGTTTGATCCCGTGCCTGCGAGCTGTCGCCTCGGCTCTTTGCAGAACCTTCCGGCTTGCCTCGCGCAGAGCGTCCAGCAGGCGGTCGGCATAGACGGCCGCACCGAAACTCGGCGTAAATACCAGGTCGTCGATGATGTGCAGGAGCTGGAGGCTCGCTTTCTGGTCGCGGGCGAGCCGGATGCCTTCTCTCAGGCCTCGGTTCGACGCGCGGCTGCCGTCCACCGGCACCAGAATTTTTCTGTACACGATCCAGCTCTTTCCGTCTGATCAAGCCTGCCCGTCAAGGCACAAGGCCCGGGTCCCGTGGTTCAATCATCCGACCGGTCGGAAATCCCGGGGCCACCGGCGGTCCGCTCCGACTTGACAGCTTTAACACGACGCGCGCCGGGCGTGCCGCGTCACCTCACTTGCCCGAATAGGCGAGGACCTTCTGCCGCTGCTCGCCCAGACCCTTGATGCCAAGAGTCACGACGTCGCCCGGCTTCAACCATCCCGGCGTCGGCTTCATGCCGAGCGCAACGCCGGAAGGTGTTCCCGTGGTGATGATGTCCCCGGGCAGCAGGGTCATATAGTTGCTGACGTAGGAGACGAGCCTGGCGCAGGCGAAGATCATGTTTCTGGTGTTGGAGGACTGCCTGCGCTCGCCGTTGACATCGAGCCAGACGTCGAGCGTCTGCGGATTGGTGATCTCGTCGGTCGTCACCAGCCACGGTCCGATTGGGCCAAAGGTGTCGCAGCCCTTGCCTTTGTCCCATTGGGAGGACTGCAACTGGAATGCGCGCTCGGAGACGTCGTTGACGATGGTGTAGCCGGCAACATAGTCGAGCGCCTTCTCTTCCGGCACGTACTGGGCCCTGGCGCCGATGACGATGGCGATCTCCACCTCGTAATCGAGCTTGGTCGAGTTGCGCGGCTGCTGGATGTCGTCATTCGGGCCCATGATCGAGGTCGTGGCTTTCATGAAAACCACCGGCTCCGCAGGAATCTGCAGGCCCGCCTCATGGGCGTGATCGATATAGTTCAGACCGATCGCGACGAACTTGGAGATGCCGGTATACGGCACGCCGAAGCGCGGGTTGCCGCGCACCAAGGGTAGCGATTCGGGGCGGATTTTACGCAGCTTCGCCAGCCCTTTGGGGGAAATCGCGTCCTGATCGATGTTGGAGATGACCCCGGACAGGTCGCGCAACTGACCTTGCGCGTCGATCACGCCCGGTTTCTCGAATCCGTTCCTGCCGTAACGACAAAGCTTCATTTTTTGCTTCCTTTCCAGATCGTCATGCTAGATCGTCATGCCGCTGCCCACGAAAAACGCGATGCCGATGGCAAACGCGGGTTCGTTGGAAGCGAGGCCCACAAAGTAAGGGGTTGATTTCGTCGAAGGCCCCGAGCCGCCGCATGCATCGGCCCACTGCCGTGACACAGGCAGAATTTCCGGCCCGTCTCCTGCTCAGCGGTTCTCCCCCGGAGATTTTCTTGTAAAGAAAGCGGATCATTATATCAGCGCCTTCCAGGAAAAACCGCTCCCCCCCGTGTAATCATCAGGTTAGGCGGTCCGATTCGGGCTTGGGGGCGGTTTCAGGCAGGCCTGTGCCCCGGCGCCAATACCGGTGGTGGCGCGGCCGAGCAGATGCCGGGGACATGCGTAGCGGCCACAACGCTCCCTGCGCCGGGCAGGTCTCAGTGCTGGGCGCACCATAGCCCGGAGCTCGCTGCCTAGCCGACCGGCTGGACGGCGCGGGCTTCGCTGCCGTGGCTCGCGTCGGCGCGCGATGCGCGCCGTCTTTCGTTCTCGGTGAGGTAGCGCTTGCGGACGCGGATCGACTGCGGCGTAATCTCCATAAGCTCGTCGTCCTCGATGAATTCGACCGCAAGCTCCAGAGTCAGCTTGATCGGCGGAGTGAGCAGGATCGCCTCGTCCTTGCCCGCGGCGCGGATGTTGGTAAGGTGCTTTTCGCGGATCGGGTTGACGACGAGGTCATTGTCGCGGCTGTGAATGCCGATCACCATGCCCTCATATACGCGCTCCCCGGGACTCACCATCATGCGGCCGCGCTCCTGCAGCTTCCACAGCGCGTAGGCGACCGCCTCGCCTCTCTCGGCCGAGATCAGGACGCCGTTGCGCCGCGATGGAATCCCGGGCTTCATCGGGCCGTAGTCGTCGAACACATGGCTTATCAGGCCGTTGCCGCGGGTGAGGTTGAGAAACTCCGACTGGAACCCGATCAGTCCGCGCGCGGGAATGCGGTAGTCGAGCCGCACGCGGCCGCGGCCGTCGGGCTGCATGTCGAGCAGGTCGCCGCGGCGCGCGCCGAGCGCCTCCATGACCACGCCCTGGTATTGCTCCTCGACGTCCACGGTGAGCACCTCGAACGGCTCGCATTTCACGCCGTCGATTTCCTTCACCACCACGCGCGGCCGCGATACGGCGAGCTCGTAGCCCTCGCGACGCATGTTCTCCAGCAGGATGGTGAGGTGCAGCTCGCCGCGCCCCGACACCAGGAACACGTCGGCATCGGCGGTCTCCTCGACGCGAAGCGCGACATTGCCTTGCAGCTCGCGCAACAGGCGCTCGCGCAGCTGGCGGCTGGTGACGAAACGCCCTTCCTGTCCGGCGAAGGGCGAAGTGTTCACCTGGAAATTCATCGTGAGCGTGGGTTCGTCGACCCTCAGCAGCGGCAGCGCCTCGGGATTGAGCGGATCGCTGAGCGTGACGCCGATGCCGACCCCCTCGACGCCCGTCACGAGGACAATGTCGCCCGCAACCGCCTCTTCCATGGAAATGCGCTCAAGGCCCTGGAACCCCATGACCTGGTTGACTTTGGCTCTGACGGGAGTGCGGTCGCCGTCGAGCACCAGTACTTCCTGCGCCGGCCGCAGCCGGCCGCGGGCGATCCGCCCTACGCCGATGCGGCCAACGTAGCTGGAGTAATCCAGGTTGCTGATCTGCAACTGCAGCGGCCCGTCGGGATCGCCCGACGGCGCCGGGACGCGCTCGAGGATGGTCTGAAACAGCGCCCGCATGTCGTGCCCCGGCTGGTTCAGTTCGAGCGTCGCCGTGCCAAGCAGCGCGGAGGTGTACACCACCGGAAAATCGAGCTGTTCCTCCGAGGCGCCGAGCTTGTCCATCATGTCGAAGATGGCGTTGACCACCCACTCGGGCCGCGCGCCGGGCCGATCGATCTTGTTGACCACGACGACGGGCTTCAGTCCCAGCGCCAGCGCCTTGCGGGTGACGAAGCGCGTCTGCGGCATCGGCCCATCGACCGCATCGACGAGCAGCAGCACGCCGTCCACCATCGAAAGCGAGCGCTCCACCTCGCCGCCGAAGTCGGCGTGACCGGGAGTGTCGACGATGTTGATGTGCACGCCCTCGTAATCGACCGCGGTATTCTTGGCGAGAATGGTAATGCCGCGCTCGCGCTCGATATCGTTTGAATCCATCACCCGCTCGGCGATGTGCTGATGAGCGGCGAACGTGCCGGATTGGTGCAGCAGCTTGTCGACCAGTGTCGTTTTTCCGTGATCGACGTGGGCGATGATGGCGAGGTTGCGGATGGAGCGGGACATTCAGGCGCGGCCTTGCAAAAAGGGCCGCCATTGTATCAGCAAAGCCATTTGACAGGCCGAAACAACACGATCGGCGCGTCAGGCGCCTCCACTTGGTCGAGCAACTGGCGAAAGAAGACTGCGCGGAAGAGTTTAGAATCAACGCATGAAGCCGGACATTATCCGCGCTACGCCGCGTTTTTTTGTCCCGATGGCCCTTTCCCCCGGGGCCGAAATCGAGCTGCCTGAACGCGCCGCCCGCCATGTCGCCGTGCTGCGCCTTTGCCACGGCGACGCGATGACCCTGTTCAACGGCGACGGCGGCGAGTTCGAGGCCGAACTTACCCGCGTGTCGAAGGACGCGGCGCGCGCTCGTGTGGTCTTGGGACGGACGATCGAGCGCGAATCGCCGCTCGCCATCACGCTCGCCCAGTGCGTCTCCAGCGGCGACCGGATGGACGTGACATTGCAGAAATCGACCGAGCTCGGCGTGGCGCGGATCGTGCCGCTCGCGAGCGAGCGCTCCATCGTGCGGCTGTCGCACGAGCGCGCCGACCGGCGGGTCGCCCACTGGCGCGGTGTCGTCACCGCGGCCTGCGAACAGTGCGGACGCAATCGCGTCCCCGAAGTCGCAGCGATCATGGACTTCGACGCCTTCCTCGCCGGCACCACGAGTGACGCGCTGCGGCTGCTTCTCGCGCCGGACGCAGCGCAGGATCTGAAGACCCTGGATCCGGCGCGAGCGGTGACGCTGCTCGTCGGCCCGGAGGGCGGGCTTTCGCCCGCGGAACGGCAGCGGGCGGAATCCAGGGGATTCGTTCCGGTGCGCTTCGGGCCGCGAGTGCTGCGCACCGAAACCGCGCCGCTCGCCGTGATCGCGGCGATGCAGGCGCTGTGGGGGGATTGTTAGCAGGCGTTACAAAATGAGGGGATACCTCCGCTCATGCCTCCCTGTAATTGCGGTTGTTACCGATCGTTCTGCAACAGGCTCTTGGGGAAATCCGCGTTGCGCGCATTACCGCTGTATCTCCCGGCGACAACTGGCTAAAATCGGGCTTCCGTGACAAGAACGACAACCATGCCGGCCTACCTCGACGCCCAGTTCATCAGCTGGTTCCGCTCGGTCGCGCCGTATTTCCACGCATTCCGCGGCAAGACCTTCGTGCTTGCGTTCGGCGGGGAAATTTTTCTCGAGGGCAAGTTCGTCGAACTCGCACACGACATCAATCTGCTGCACAGCACCGGCATACGCCTGGTGCTGGTGCACGGCTCGCGGCCGCAGATCGAGGCGCAGTTGAAGCGCCGCAAGGCGCGTTCGCGCTACGCCCGGGGCCTGCGCATCACCGATTCACTCGCGCTCGAATGCGTGAAGGAGGCGGTCGGCCTGCTGCGCGTGGAGATCGACGCGCTGCTTTCCCTCGGCTTGCCCAACTCGCCCATGGCCGGCGCCGTTATCAACACCGTATCCGGCAACTTCATCACCGCGCAACCGATGGGCGTGCACGACGGCGTCGACTTCCAGTACACCGGCTCGGTGCGCAAGGTCGACGCGCCGGCGATCTCGGGCTGCCTCGATGCCGGCAACATCGCGAT
This sequence comes from Burkholderiales bacterium, assembly GCA_049802235.1. Taxonomy (GTDB): domain Bacteria; phylum Pseudomonadota; class Gammaproteobacteria; order Burkholderiales; family SG8-39; genus VBDM01. The sequence continues at coordinate 196,192 of JBARMB010000107.1, forward strand.
CGTATCCCCGGTCGGCTACTCGCCCACCGGCGAGGTCTTCAACCTGGCGATGGAGGACGCGGCGGTGGCGACGGCGACCGCGCTGCGCGCGGAAAAGCTGATCTTCTTCTCCGACGCGCCGGTCGAGGACAAGAATGGCCAATTGCTGCCCGAGCTGACCGCGCAGGAGGCGGCCGCGCTGCTTGCGGGCGGCAACCGCCTCAGCGACGATACCCGGCTCTACCTCGCGCACGCGATGGAAGCGGTGCGCGCCGGCGTGCAGCGCGCGCATCTCATCACCCGGAAGGTATCCGGCGCGCTGCTGATCGAACTGTTCACGCACGAAGGCTCGGGCACCATGATCACCGCCGACAAGGTGGTGAAGCTGCGCCAGGCCGCGATTGACGATGCCGGCGGGATCCTCAAGCTGATCGAGCCGCTCGAGGAGGACGGCACGCTGGTGCGGCGCGGACGCGAGCTGCTGGAGCGCGAGATCGGGCGCTTCGCCGTGATCGAGCACGACGGCGTGATCGTCGGCTGCGCCGCGCTCTACCCCTTCCCGAGCGCCCGCGCCGGCGAGCTCGCCTGCCTTGCGGTGCGTCCGGATTACCGCAACGAAGGCTACGGCGAGCGGCTGATTCGCGACATCGAGGGCCAGGCGCGCGCCCGGAAAATGAAAAAGCTGTTCGTGCTCACCACCCGCGCCACGCACTGGTTCATCGAGCGCGGCTTCGCCGAAGCGAAGCTCGCCGCGCTGCCGAAGGAAAAGAAAGCGCTGTACAACTTCCAGCGGCGCTCGAAGATTTTGGTGAAATCCCTTTAAACGGAGTCGCAGCCATGGCAAGAATGGTGAAGTGCATCAAACTCGGGCGCGAGGCCGAGGGGCTGGATTTCCCGCCCTACCCCGGTGAGCTCGGCAAGCGGATTTTCGAGACCGTTTCGAAGGAAGCCTGGCAGGGCTGGATCAAGCACCAGACCATGCTCATCAACGAAAACCGGCTCAACCTTGCAGATAGCGGCGCCAGGAAATACCTGGCCGAACAGATGGAGAAGTATTTCTTCGGTCAGGGCGCCGATGCGGCTTCCGGCTACGTCCCGCCAACAAGCTGATCGGTCATTCCCGCGAATGCGGGAATCCAGCGACTGTAGCGACACTGGGTCCCCGCTTTCGTGAGGACGACGGAGCTACTTTCGCGTCAAGGTCCTGACACCCGACGTCGTTCCCAGCAGCAGCACATCGGCGCCGCGCCGCGCAAACAGGCCGTTGGTGACGATACCGACGACGTTGTTGAGCGTCGCTTCCAGCTCGACCGGGTTGAGGATGGAAAGTCCCCACACGTCGAGGACCAGGTTGCCGTTGTCGGTGGTGAAGCCTTCGCGCAGCTTGGGGCTGCCGCCGAGCTTCACCATCTGGCGCGCGACCCAGGCGCGCGCCATCGGGATCACTTCCACCGGCAACGGGAACTTCCCCAGCACCGGCACCAGCTTCGACTCGTCGGCGATGCAGACGAACTTCTTCGCCACCGCGGCGACGATCTTCTCGCGCGTGAGCGCCCCGCCCCCGCCCTTGATCATGGCGAGGTGCTCCGTGATCTCGTCGGCGCCATCGACGTAGACCGGCAGCTCGTTGACGCTGTTGAGATCGAAGAGACGGATGCCGTGGCCCTTCAGGCGCTCGGCGGATTTGTCCGAGCTCGCCACCGCGCCGGCGATTCTGTTCCTGATTTTCGCCAGCTCGTCGATGAAGAAATTCGCGGTGGAACCGGTGCCGACGCCGATCACCGCGTCTTCAACGACGTGCCTGATCGCCTCGCGCGCGACGGCTTGCTTGAGTTCGTCTTGCGTCATTTCCCGCGCTGCGGCGGCATGTCGGTGCAGACGCCCTCGTAGAGTTCGGCTGCCATGCCGATGGATTCGCCGAGCGTCGGATGCGGGTGGATGGTCTTGCCAATGTCGACGGCATCAGCGCCCATCTCGATCGCGAGCGTAATCTCGCTGATCAGGTCGCCGGCGCCGGAGCCGACGATACCACCGCCGACGATGCGATGTGTCTCTGCGGAGAAGATCAGCTTGGTGAAGCCCTCGTCGCGGCCGTTGGCGATGGCGCGGCCGGACGCCGCCCACGGAAATTTGCCGACACCCACCTTGACGCCCTGCTTCTTTGCTTCTTCCTCGGACAGACCCACCCAGGCGATCTCGGGGTCAGTGTAGGCGACCGACGGAATGACGCCGGCGTCGAAATGGGACTTCAGCCCCGCCGCGGCCTCGGCGGCGACGTGGCCCTCATGCGCCGCCTTGTGTGCGAGCATCGGCGGCCCGGCGATGTCGCCGATGGCGAAGATGTGCGGCACGTTGGTGCGCATCTGCGAATCGACAGCGATGAAACCGCGCTCGTTGACGGCGACACCAGCCACCTCGGCGCCGATTCTCCTGCCGTTGGGCGTGCGGCCGACGGAGACCAGGATCATGTCGTAGAGCTGCGGGGTCGCCGGAGGGTTCTCCCCCTCGAACGTCACCTTCAGCCCTTCTTGCAGCGCCTCGACCTTTGCCGTCTTCGTTTTAAGCATCACGTTGTCGAAACGGCGTGCGTTGAACATCTGCCACACCTTGACAAGGTCGCGATCGACGCCCGCCATCAGGCCATCGAGCATTTCGACCACGTCGAGGCGCGCACCGAGAGTCGAATAGACCGTACCCATCTCCAGCCCGATAATGCCACCGCCAATGACGAGCATGCGTTTCGGCTGTGAACGCAGCTCGAGCGCACCGGTGGAGTCGACGATGCGCGGATCCTCGGGCAAGAATGGAAGTTTGGCCGACTGCGAGCCGGCCGCGATAATCGCGCTCTTGAACTCGACCACCCTGCGCCCGTCTTCGGTCTTGACCGCAAGATGATTCGCGCCGACGAAGGCGCCGACACCCTGCAGCACTGTCACCTTGCGCGCCCTTGCCATGCCGGCAAGCCCGCCGGTCAGCTTGCCGACAACCTTGTTTTTCCAGGCGCGCAGTCCGTCGAGATCGACTTCGGGCTTGCCGAACCTGATCCCATGCGCGGCCAGAAGCTGCGCTTCCTCCATGACCGCGGCCACGTGCAGCAGCGCCTTGGAGGGAATGCAGCCGACGTTGAGGCACACCCCCCCCAGCACGGAATAGCGCTCGACCAGTACCGTCGCGAGACCGAGATCGGCGGCGCGGAACGCCGCCGAGTAGCCCCCCGGGCCGGCACCGAGAACCAGCACGTCGCAGGTGAGATCGGCCGCGCCGGTGAATGCCGCCGCCGCAGGCACCGGCCCCGCAGGTCTCGCAGGCGCGGCAGCCTGGGCAGGCGCGGCGGCGGCAGGTCTGGCCGGCGCCGCCGCAGCGCCCTGCGCGTCGAGCAGCAGGATCACCGCGCCCTCGGAAACCTTGTCGCCAATCTTGAGCTTCATCTCCCTGACGACGCCGGCATGCGAAGAAGGAATCTCCATCGTCGCCTTGTCCGACTCAAGCGTGACGAGCGAGGCTTCCTTTTCCACCCGGTCACCCGGCTTCACCAAGACTTCTATGACCTCGACGTCCTTGAAGTCGCCGACGTCGGGGACCTTGATTTCGATCAGCTGATCCATGCGTGCCTCATAGCAGGGTGCGGCGGATGTCGGAGAGCACCGAGGCAAGATCCGCGGTGAAGCGCGCCGCGGCGGCGCCATCAATGACGCGATGGTCATAGGACAACGACAGCGGCAGCATCAGGCGCGGCACGAACGCGCCGTCCTTGTACACCGGTCGCATCATCGCCTTCGACACGCCGAGGATCGCCACCTCGGGCGCGTTGATGATCGGAGTGAATGACGTGCCGCCGATGCCGCCGAGACTGGAGATGCTGAATGTGCCGCCCTGCATGTCGCCGGGCTTGAGTTTTTTCTCCCGCGCGAGCTTGGAGATTTCCCCGAGTTCGCGGGCGAGGTCGAATACGCCCTTGCGGTCCGCATCACGGATCACCGGCACCACCAGGCCCTCGGGCGTGTCCACCGCGACCCCGATGTGGTAGTACTTCTTGACGATCAGGTTCTCCAGACCCTTGTCGAGCGAGGCGTTGAAATCGGGGAACTGCCGCAGCGCCGTCACGCAAGCCTTGATAAGGAAAGCGAGCATGGTGAGCTTGAAGCCCTGCTTCTCGGTCTCGGCGCTGTTCGCCTTGCGGAACGCCTCGAGCTCGGTGATGTCGGCATCGTCGAACTGGGTGACGTGAGGGATCGTGACCCAGTTGCGGTGCAGATTCGCGCCGGCGAGTTTCCTGATGCGCGACAGCGGCCTGGTTTCAACCGGTCCGAATCTGGCAAAGTCCACCTGCGGCCAATCCGGCAGAGTGAATCCGAATCCGCCCGCTGCCGGCGCCGCCGCAGTTGCCGGAGTGCCTTTCATCACGCTCTTCACGAACGCCTGCACGTCCTGCTGCGTGATGCGGCCCTTGGGCCCCGAGCCTTTCACTTTCGCCAGGTCCACGCCGAGCTCGCGCGAGAACTTGCGCACCGAGGGACTCGCGTGCGGCTTGATCGTCGCCGCCACCACCGTCAACTCGTACGGGACCGGACCGGGCTTGCCGATCGCCGCAGCCACTGCCGGCACCGGCGCCGGCGCACGCGCGGGTGCCGCAGGCGCGGCGGCGCGTGATGCCGGTGTGGGTAACGGTTTTGACGCAGCGGCATCGTCGGCTGCTTCGAGCAGCAGGATCAAGCTGCCCTCGGAAATCTTGTCGCCCGCTTTCACCCGCAGCTCCTTCACCACGCCGGCGGCGGGCGACGGAATTTCCATCGTCGCCTTGTCCGATTCCACCGTGATCAGCGATTGCTCGGGCTGGATTGCGTCGCCCGGCTTGACCAGGACCTCGATGATATCGACGTCCTTGAAATCGCCGATGTCGGGGACGAAAACTTCCTTGGTGGCTCCCATGCTCATTCTCGTTCCGGGATCCGGAAGCGGGTGTCGGCAGCCTCGCGCTCCCGAATCCGGTCTCCGGACTCCAGCTTGGTTAAACAGTCGCCGGACTGGGCTTGTCTGGATCGATGCCGTATTTCTTGATCGCCTGCGCCACGACCGCCGGCTTCACCTCGCCCCGGTCGGCGAGCGCCTTGAGCGCCGCGACGGCGACGAAGTGGCGGTTCACTTCGAAGAAGTAGCGCAGCTTCGCGCGCGAGTCCGAGCGGCCGAAGCCGTCGGTGCCGAGAACGCGGTACGCCTTGTCCTTCGGCACGAACGGCCGGATCTGATCGGCAAAGGCCTTGATATAGTCGCTCGCCGCCACCACCGGGCCCGCGCGTTTCGACAGGCATTGTTCGACATAGGAAGCGCGCGGCTTCGCCTCGGGATGCAGCATGTTCCAGCGCTCGGCATCCAGCCCTTCGCGGCGCAGCTCGGTGAAGCTGGTCGCGCTCCACACGTCGGCGCCGACATCCCACTCCTTCTCCAGCAGCTCGCCGGCGGCGATCACCTCGCGCAGGATCGTGCCCGAGCCAAGCAGCTGCACGCGCCCCTTCGCTTTCGACTTGGACTCGCGCACAAGATACATTCCCTTCAGGATCGCGTCTTCCGCGCCCTGCGGCATCGCCGGATGCTCGTAGTTCTCGTTCATCACGGTGACGTAAAAGAAGATGTCCTCCTGGTTTGCGATCATGCGGCGCAAGCCGTCGTGGACGATCACCGCCAGCTCGTAACCGTAGGTCGGATCGTAGGAAATGCAGTTGGGGATTACGGAGGCGAGGACGTGCGAGTGCCCGTCCTCGTGCTGCAGCCCCTCGCCGTTCAGCGTCGTGCGCCCGGCAGTGCCGCCGAGGAGAAAGCCCCGCGCACGCTGGTCGCCCGAAGCCCAGGCAAGGTCGCCCACGCGCTGCAGGCCGAACATCGAATAGAAAATATAGAACGGCACCATCGCCAGGTTCGAGTGACTGTAGGACGTCGCCGCCGCGATCCACGACGAGAACGCGCCTGCCTCGGTGATGCCCTCTTCGAGTATCTGCCCGGCCTTGTCCTCGCGGTAATACATCACCTGGTCGCGGTCCACCGGCTCGTACTTCTGCCCTCCCGAGGAGTAAATGCCGAGCTGGCGGAACATGCCCTCCATGCCGAAAGTGCGCGCCTCGTCCGGAATGATCGGCACGACATGCTTGCCGATGCCCTTGTCGCGCAGCAGCGCGGTGAGGATGCGAACGAACGCCATGGTGGTCGAGATCTCGCGGCCCTCCGAGCCTTTGAGCACCGGCTCGAACGCCGACAGCGGCGGCACGGCCGGCACGTTGTCGGCCTTGCGCCGGCGCTGCGGCAGGTAGCCGCCGAGCGCGCGCCGGCGCTCCTGCAGGTACACCATCACCGGGTCGTCGTCCTTGGGTTTGTAGAACGGAAGTTCCTCGAGCCTGTCGTCCGGGATCGGCACGTTGAAGCGGTCGCGGATTTCGCGAATGGTCTCGATGTCCGGCTTTTTGAGCTGGTGCGTCGGGTTCTTCGCCTGGCCCTGCTTGCCCAGGCCATAGCCTTTGATCGTCTTGGCGAGAATCACCGTCGGCTGGCCCTCGTGCTTCACCGCCGCCGCGTACGCCGCGTAGATCTTGTGCGGGTCGTGGCCGCCGCGATTGAGCCGCCAGATGTCCTCGTCGGTCATGCGCGAGACCATCTCGAGCAGCTTCGGGTCCTTGCCGAAGAAGTACTTGCGCACGAAGGCGCCGTCGTTCGCCTTGTAGTTCTGGTATTCGCCGTCGACCGTCTCCTCCATCACGCGCAGCAGCCGCCCTTCCTTGTCGCGCGCGAACAGCGGGTCCCAGTACCCACCCCAGATCAGCTTGATCACGTTCCAGCCGGCGCCGCGGAAATCCGCCTCGAGCTCCTGGATGATCTTGCCGTTGCCGCGCACCGGGCCGTCCAGCCGCTGCAGGTTGCAATTGACGACGAAAATCAGGTTGTCGAGCTTCTCGCGCGCCGCCATGCCGATCGCGCCCATCGATTCCGGCTCGTCCATCTCGCCGTCGCCGCAGAACACCCATACCTTGCGATTCCCGGTATTGGCCAGGCCGCGCGCGTGCAGGTACTTCAGGAAGCGTGCCATGTAGATGCCCTGGATCGGACCGAGGCCCATCGACACGGTTGGAAACTGCCAGAAATCCGGCATCAGCCAGGGATGCGGGTACGACGAAATGCCCTTGCCGTCCACCTCGCGGCGGAAATTCAGTAGCTGTTCTTCGGTCAACCTGCCTTCGAGGAAGGCGCGGGCGTAAATCCCCGGCGACGAATGGCCCTGGAAGTAGATCAGGTCGCCGCCATGGCCGCCACTGGACGGGTCCCCCGCGGGCGCATGCCAGAAGTGATTGAAGCCCTGGCCGAAAAGCGTGCCGACCGAGGCGAAGCTCGCGATATGACCGCCCAGCTCGTCGTCGTTCCTGTTCGCCTTCGCTACCATCACCATCGCGTTCCAGCGGCAGTACGAACGGATGCGTTCCTCGAGGGCATAGTCGCCGGGCGAGCGCTCCTCCAGGTGCGGCGGAATCGTATTCAGGTACGCGGTGTTGAGGGAAAACGGAATGTAGGCGCCGGAGCGGCGCGCCTTGTCGACCAGTTTCTCGAGCAGGTAGTGGGCGCGCTCCGGGCCTTCGCGCTCGAGCACCGCCTCGAGCGCATCGAGCCATTCCTGCGTCTCGACCGTGTCGGGATCGCTGGCGGCGGAAAAATCAGGCAGCGCGGACATGACGGTTCCCTTTCGGTGCGGATGCGCGGGCGGGACTTCAGGGTCTGCCGGGATTGAGCGGAAGCTTACCCCGCCCGCCGACCCGGATCAAATGCGTCCTCTACCGCATCCCGGAATAACGTTTCGCATTATACAATTTTTTAAATCCGCGGTTTTCAATCCGGCGAGCAGCGGCTTCGGCTCTGCGGCAAGCGCCGATATGCGGATGATAGAATGCGCGCCTTTGTCCCTGTCCCTCCTTTTCCCATGCAGACCCGCATCATCGACGGCAATGCCATCGCGCTCGAAGTGCGCGAGAGCCTGCGGCAGCGTGTCGCCGCACTCGCTGCACTGGGTGTGCAACCCGGCCTCGCGGCGATCCGGGTCGGCGACGATCCGGCTTCGAGGATTTACGTGCGCAACAAGATCAAGGCCTGCGCCGACGCCGGCCTGCACTCGGAGCAAATCGATCTGCCCGCGACGCTGACCGAGGCCGAGCTGCTCGAGCGCATCCGGGTCCTCAACGGGGACGCGCGCATCCACGGCATTCTGGTGCAACTGCCGCTGCCGCAGGGCATCTCGGCAGAGCGCGTGCTCGAAGCGATCGCGCCCGACAAGGACGTGGACGGCTTCCAGCCCGTCAACGTCGGCCTGCTCGCCGTCGGCCATCCGCGCTTCGTGCCCTGCACTCCATTGGGAGTGATGCGGCTGCTCGCGCACGAAGGCATCGACCCCGCCGGGCGACATGCCGTGGTCGTCGGCCGCAGCAACATCGTCGGCAAGCCGATGGCCTTGCTGCTGCTGCAAAGAGGCGCGACGGTCTGCATCTGTCACTCGAAGACGCCCGACCTCGGCGCCGTGACGCGGCAGGCCGACATCCTCGTCGTGGCCACGGGCAAGCCGAACCTCGTCAGGGGGGACATGGTCAAACCGGGCGCGGTTGTCATCGACGTCGGCATCAACCGCCTGCCCGACGGCAAGCTCTCGGGCGACGTGGATTTCCGCAGCGTGCTCGGAATCGCGTCGCACGTCACTCCCGTGCCTGGAGGCGTCGGGCCGATGACCATCGCCATGCTGATCGAGAACACCGTGCTCGCCGCCGAAAGGCTGGTGAATCGGGAATCGGGAATCGGAAAGCGAAACGGCGACATCGCGTCATGACCACGATTCACCATTCACGATTCACGATTCACGCATTTTCATGAGCATGAACCCGCTGCTTGATTTCTCCGGGCTGCCGCGCTTCGGCTCGATCAGGCCGGAACACGTCACGCCTGCGATCGACCGGCTGCTCGCCGAAAACCGGGCGCTGATGACCGGGCTTGCGGATGCCGTCATGCCCGCGACCTGGAACGAATTCGCCGAGCCGCTGAACGACGCCAACGAGAAGCTGTCGCGCGCCTGGGGAACCGTGGGTCACCTGTACGCGGTGGACGACAACGCGGCGATCCGCGAGGCGTACAACGCCAACCTGCCCAAGGTCATGCAGTACTGGACCGAGATCGCGCAGAACCCCGGGCTGTACCGGAAGTACAAGGCATTGCGCGAATCGGCCGGCTTCCCCGCGCTGTCGCCGGCGCAGCGCCGCACCATCGACAACGAGCTGCGCGATTTCCGCCTCGGCGGCGCCGAACTGCCGCCGGAAGAAAAGCCGCGTTTCGCCGCCATCCAGGAAGAGCTCGCGGCGCTGGAAGCGAAGTTCTCCGAAAATCTGCTCGATGCCACCAACGCGTTCTCGGCGCTCATCGATGAGCAGGCCGCAGTGGCGGGAATCCCCGGGGACGCGCTGCAGACAGCACGAGAGGCGGCACGCAAGGACGGCCGCGACGGCTGGAAATTCACTCTGCATGCGCCTTCGTACCTCCCGGTGATGCAGCACGCCGGGAACCGCGGTCTGCGCGAGGCGCTCTATCGCGCCCACGTCACCCGGGCGAGCGAGTTCGGCAAGCCGGAGCTCGACAACACGCCGATCATCGCCAGGGTGCTGCTGTTGCGGCGGGAAAAAGCGCAGCTGCTCGGCTACGGGAGCTTCGCGGAGTACTCGCTGGTGCCGAAGATGGCGGAGTCCGCGCAGCAGGTGCTGGATTTCCTCGAAGACCTCGCCGTCCGGGCGCTGCCTTTTGCGCGCAGGGACTACGCCGAGCTGCAGGAGTTCGCGCGCTCGGAACTCGGCCTCGACCCGCTGCAGGCCTGGGACATCGCCTACGCTTCGGAGCAACTGCGCGCGAAGCGTTACGCCTTTTCCGACGAACAAGTGAAGCAGTACTTCCCCGAGCCGAAGGTCCTGGAAGGCATGTTTCGCGTCGTCGAAACTCTCTATGGCGTGCACATCGCCCCCGACTCGGGCGAGGTCTGGCATCCCGACGTGCGCTTCTACCGCATCACCGATCCCTCGGGGACCCTGCTCGGCCAGTTTTACGCCGACCTCTACGCCCGCGAGACCAAGCGCGGCGGCGCCTGGATGGACGAGGCCATCGCCAGACGCCGCGTCCACGGCTGGCTGCAGACTCCGGTCGCTTACCTGATCTGCAATTTTTCCGGCCCGGCCGGGGGCAGGCCCGCGCTGTTCACCCACGACGAAGTGATCACGCTGTTCCATGAGTTCGGCCACGGCCTGCACCACCTGCTCTCCAAAGTCGATTATTCCGGCGTCTCGGGAATCCGCGGCGTCGAGTGGGACGCGATCGAGCTGCCGTCGCAGTTCATGGAGAATTTCTGCTGGGAGTGGGAGGTGCTGTGCCACATGACGGCGAACGCCGCCGAAGGCGAAAATCGGGGAGAGCCCCTGCCGCGGGCGCTGTTCGACAAGATGGTCGCCGCCAAGAATTTCCAGAGCGGCATGCAGACGATGCGCCAGATCGAATTCTCCTTGTTCGACATTCACCTGCACCACGACTTCGAACCCCATTACGAAAAAGCGGGCGGCAGGACGCCGCTTGCGCTTCTGAACGAGATCCGGGCGAGGGTCGCGGTGGCGATCCCGCCCGCATACAACCGCTTTCCCAACAATTTCGCGCACATTTTCGCCGGCGGCTATGCCGCCGGGTATTACAGCTACAAGTGGGCCGAAGTGCTGTCGGCCGACGCCTACAGCGTGTTCGAAGAAATGCGCGACTCGAAGCGCGGCGTGAACGGCGTTCTCGATCCGGAAACCGGCGCGCGCTTTCGCGACGAAATCCTCGCCGTCGGCGGCAGCCGCCCGGCGATCGACTCGTTCAGGGCCTTCCGCGGCCGCGAGCCGAGCATCGATGCCCTGCTGCGGCACAATGGTATGATTTCCGCGTAACCAGCATCGCCGGAGAAACTCGTGCGCATACTGTTCATCGCCGCAGCAATCGTTGCGATCGCCTGTGCCGACGCGTCGGCGCAGGCCTATCGCTGGGTGGACAAGGACGGCCGTGTCCACTACACCCAGACGCCGCCACCGCCGGACGCAAAAGACGCGCAGAAAAAGACCCTTCGCGGCAGCGTGGTGGAGTCATCCAGCCTGCCCTACGCCGCGCAGACTGCGGCGAAGGACTTCCCGGTGACCCTGTACACCTCGGCCGATTGCGGCGCACCCTGCGACCAGGCGCGCGCGCTGCTGGTCAAGCGCGCAGTGCCGTTCAGGGAGATCAGCGTCGTCGACCAACAGGGTATCGACGAGGTGGAAAAGATCGCCGGAAAAAATCGAGTGCCGCTTCTGACTGTAGGCAGCCAGGTGCAAAGCGGTTTCCTGGACGACGCTTACAACAGCCTTCTCGATTCCGCCGGCTATCCGTCTTCCGGTATGCAACTGCCGCTCGACGCATTGCGCAAGATGGATGCCCCGGGCGCGGCGCCTGCGCGATGAGGCTTGCGACCTGGAACGTGAATTCGCTCAAGGTGCGGCTGCCGCACCTGCTCGACTGGCTGGCGAAACACGAGCCCGATGCGTTGTGCCTGCAGGAGACCAAGCTCGAGGACGGTGTTTTTCCGCTGAAGGAGATCGAGGCCGCCGGCTACCAATGCGCGTTTTCCGGCCAGAAAGCCTATAACGGCGTCGCCATACTGTCGCGCGCACCGCTCGACGACGTCGCCGCCGGCATCCCCGGATTTGCCGACGAACAGAAGCGCGTTATCGCCGCCACCGTGGGGACAAATGAAAAGGTGCGCATCGTGTGTGCGTACGTGCCCAACGGGCAGTCGGTCGATTCCGACAAGTACCGATACAAGTTGCAGTGGCTCGACGCGTTCCGCGACTGGCTGGCGGAGGAGATGAAACACAGTCCGCGCCTTGCGGTGCTCGGCGACTACAACATCGCGCCCGCCGATGAGGATGTCCACGACCCCAAGGCCTGGAAAGGGCAGGTGTTATGCAGCCCCCCTGAGCGCGACGCGTTTCACCGCATCACCGGGCTGGGACTGAAAGACAGCTTCCGGCTGTTTAGCCAGCCGGAGAAATCCTTCACCTGGTGGGACTATCGCATGAACGCGTTCAAGCGCAATCTCGGCCTGCGCATCGACCATATTCTGCTCAGCCCCGAGTTGGCAACGCGCTGCAAGGTATGTAGGATCGACCTCGACCCACGCAGGCTCGAGCGGCCCTCCGACCACGCTCCGGTGGTCGCCGAATTGGAAACCTAACGACAGGAGGAGGAAGCATGAAATCAGCAGGAATCCTTGGAATCGCAGCCAGCGCGGTATTCGCCGCGGCGTTCTCGGGCAGCGCATGCGCGCAGGCGGGCGCCTACCCCGCGAAACCGGTGAAAATCATCGTGCCCTACTCCGCCGGCGGTCCGGCCGACATCTATGCGCGCTTTCTCGGCGACCGGATGGAGAAATCCCTCGGGCAGCCGTTCGTGATCGAGAACCGGCCGGGCGCCGGCGCGATTATCGGCACCGACGCGGTGGCAAAATCCGCACCGGACGGATACACGCTGCTGGCAATGTCGAACACGCATACGGTGAACGAATCGCTGATTTCGAAAAAACCCTACAGCCTCATGCGCGACCTGGCGCCGATCTCGCCCATCAACTATTCCGACCTGCTGCTGGTGGTGAACCCGTCGGTCCCGGCGCAGAATCTGAAGGAGCTGATCGCGCTCGCCAAAGCCAAGCCCGGCGTGCTCAACTACGCCTCCTCGGGTCCGGGGACGCCCTACCACATGGCCGGCGAGCTGTTCAAGGCAATGGCCGGAATCGACGTCGTGCACATACCGCACAAGGGAAGTGCAGAGGCGCGCACCAGCGTCATTGCCGGCAACGTGCAGATGATGTTCGACGCGATCACCACGATGGCGCAGATGGTGCGCGCCGGAAGGGTGCGAGCCATAGCGACATCCGGAAAGACGCGTTCTTCCATCATGCCGGATGTGCCGACCATGAACGAGGCCGGCGTTCCCGGTTACGAGGCCGTCATCTGGCTCGGGATCATGGCACCTGCGGCCACGCCGAAGCCGATCGTCGAAAAACTCAATTCGGAGATCCAGAAAATCACCAACCTGCCCGACGTGAAGGAAGCCTGGGCCAAGCAGGGCGCCGTTCCGATGCACATGACGCCGGCCGAATTCGGAAAGTTCATGGAGCAGGACATCGAGAAGTGGGCGAAGGTGGTGAAGGTTTCCGGGGCAAAGGTCGATTAGCGGCGGGAATTCGCCCGCGGGCACGCCCACCGCTTTGTCGAGTCGATAGAGCGCCGGGAAAATGACCGAGCAATACCGGCTCAGCGTCAACGGCGCCGAGCGCGAGGTCGTCGCGGGTTCCGACACGCCGCTCCTGTACGCGCTGCGCAACGATCTGCAGCTCAAGGGCGCGCGCTTCGGCTGCGGCAGCGGCCAGTGCGGCGCCTGCTTCGTGTTGATGGACGGGCATGCGGTTCCCGCCTGCGACACGCCGCTGTGGTCGGCCGTCGGCAAGGAAATCATCACCATCGAGGGGTTGAGCGCAAACGGCAAGCTCCACCCGCTGCAGCAGGCCTTCATTACCGAGCAGGCGGCGCAGTGCGGCTACTGCACCAGCGGCATCCTCATCAGCGCCGCCGCGCTGTTGCGGATAAATCCCCGGCCAACCGAGGCCGAGGTGCGCGCGGCGCTCGACCGCAATCTGTGCCGCTGCGGCTCGCACAATCGCGTCGTGCGCGCCGTGCTGCGCGCGGCAGCGGAAGCGGCCGCATGAATACCATCGCCGACAAGAAACTGGTGCGCCCGGGAAGTCTGGAAAAGAACCCGCGCCTCTCGCAGTGGCTGCGCATAAATCGCGACGGCACGGTTTCGATCTACAGCGGCAAGGTCGAGATCGGCCAGGGCATACTGACCGCGCTGGCGCAGATCGCGGCCGAGGAACTCGACGTCGATCCTGCGCGCATCCGCATGGTTGCAGCCGATACGGCCCGCAGTCCCGATGAGGGCGTGACTTCGGGCAGCCTCTCGATCCAGGATTCGGGCACGGCGCTGCGCCGCGCCTGCGCCGAGGCACGCGCGCTCCTGCTCGAGCGCGCAGCCGAGCGC
>JBARMB010000108.1:0-21207 GCA_049802235.1 Burkholderiales bacterium
GTGCAGCCGCACGCCGCACGGCCGGCGCCGGCCGCCGCAGCCGCGGGGTCTTACATCAACCCGGTGTGCGGCATCGCCCTGGATCCCGCGGCGGCGAAGCACACCGTGGTGTACGAAAGCACGCAGTACTACTTCTGCTGCGACGGCTGCAAGCTCGAATTCGAAAAAGAGCCGGCCCGCTACGCGGCGATCCAGGCCGAGAGGCTGCGCAAGACTGCGCCGGCGGCAGCGTGAGCGCGGTGCGCTTCTCGGCGGTGGTGCTGGCGGCGGGCACGTCCTCGCGCATGCAGGGACGCCACAAGCTGCTGCTCCCGGTCGGGGAGGAGCCGGTGATCCGGCGCACGCTGCGCGCGCTGCTGGCGGCGCGTCCGCAGGAGACCGTGGTCGTCACCGGCTTCAACGGCAAGGCGGTCATCGAGGCGCTCATCGACCTGCCGGTAAAGTTTCAACCCAACCCGCGCTACGAGGAGGGGCAGATGAGCTCGGTGGCCGCCGGCGTGTCGGCGCTGACCGCGCCCACCGATGCCGTGATGGTGTGCCTGGGCGACATGGTGCTGCTCGAGCCGGCCGATTACCTCGAGCTGCTCGAGGCGTATGTCGCCAAACCGCACGGCTCCATACTCGTTCCGCATGCCGCGGGACAGCGCGGCAACCCGGTAGTGTTCTCGGTGAATTACATTCCCGAGGTGACCGCCGGCCGCACCAACGTCGGCTGCCGCAAGCTGATCGCCGACAATCCGGAGGAGGTGTTCGCCTGGGAGGCCGCGCACGACCGCTTCTTCATCGATCTCGACACGCCCGAGGACTATGCGCGCATCCTCGGGCGTTTGGGCCTGCAGCCGCAACAGCTCGCTCCGCATTCGGCCTGAACCATGACGACACTCGGGCTATCCTTCGGCGGTTTCCTGCAGCGGCGAATCAGCTGGGTGTGTGCCACCCTCGTGCTGGCGGCGGTCTGGTGGTGGCAGTTGCGCGCGCTGCAGGAGAGCCGCGAACTGATGTGGCTGGCCGTCACCGCGCTGTCGGTGCTGAGCGGTTTCGCCGCGCTCGGCTGGCTGCGCCCGGCGCGGGTCGGCATCACGGCGCCGCAGGCGATGCTGCTGCTCGGCACGCTCGGCATGCTCTGCGGCCTGTCCTGGGACACGCGCAGCGTCGGGCTGGACGCGCTCGCCTCGCTGTGCGCCGTGCGGGCGCCGGACTGGGTCGAGATCGCGCGGCTTCACCTCGAATGGCTGCCGGCGATGCATGCCGGCATGATCGCCGGAGGTCTGGCGGCGCTGGTGCTGCTGCGGCGCGCGCGTCACGATTGCCGCAGGCAATTCTGCGCCCGCTTCGTGCAGAACATCGCCTGCTCGGGCTGGATGCTCGCCGGCATGAGCGCCGGCGTCGCGCTCTATTACCGTCTGGCGCCCCTGCTCGGCGGCAGCGGCGCATCCGCCATGCTGGGCGGGATGATCGGCGGCATGATCTGGGGAATGGTGGTGAGCGTCGCGCTCTACCGGCTGTACTGCGCGGCGTGGTCTCTTCGCACCCGTTCCTTGCCAGCGCAGGCGAACCCGTCGCCGGCAGAAAACTGAGCGGCGCAGTCAGCGCCCAAACGGGCGATTGACCGGCGCAAGCACGTCTGAGGAGAAATTCGACGGCGGCGCCGAAGGCTGCCTGGCGTGCGGCGTACAAAAAAAAGGCCGGCAAACAGCCGGCCCTTATCGTTGCTGCGCGTGCGCTATCGCCGGTGATGCTCCTCATCCTCGTCGTCGCCGCCATGAGCGGCCGCAACCGGAAACCGCAAAATGAAAATCGGTGAGCGCCGCGCTGCGCGCCCACCGATGTTTGCCGCAAACCGCGTGTCAGGACTCAACAAGAGATGACACGACTACCGGTTGTTTCAGTGCCGGTGATCCCCGTCGCGATCGTCGTCGCGGTCCCTGTCGCCGTCGACATTATGAACGTAAACACCGATACACCCGTTGTTGCTGCCGCAGATGCCCGCGCCCACGGCCGTGCTGTCACCGCCGGAGTGAACCACCGCAACAGGCGCAACTTGCGGGACGAAGATGAGGTTGCGCTTGGAGTCGGCCGCTACCGAGTGCGAGTTCTGCGATTGCGGGATGGTCTCGATCAGGAGATTGGTCTCCGCATTGATCACGCCGAGCGCGGCCCCACCGGCCGGAGCCGGACAGCCGGCCGCCAGTCCGCAGGCGCGGCTCGAGCCCGTGTAGTAGCGGTTGTCGCCCGCGTTGTACCAGACCTCATCCGAGCCGGTGATGTTGCCGATGTTGGCAAAATTCTTGGTCTTCGCGTTGATGACCAGCGTGGTCGTGTCGCTCGGGTTGTTCTGCGGAGTGCAGCCCAGCAGCATATTGCCATGCGGTCCGACCGAGATACCGTTCGGTCCGCACGCGCTGAGCTTCACGACCCCGGTGTTCGTGCCCGCATTGAAGGCGCCGATCACCGCGGACGGCGCCGTTAGGGTGGTCGGATCGATCACCACCATTCCGCCGTGGCAGGTAATATCGCCGGGCAGTTGCCCATAATTGCAGCCTGCCGGGTTGTTCGCGATGATCGGAGCTGACACATAGAAACGCCGGGTCCTGGGCTCCCAGGTCGGCTGCTCGAGCGACAGGCCGGAGCCGGCCGGCATGATTGCGGGGTCAACGGTGATCCGGGTGATGAAGTAGACCCCACTGAAGCCACGATCGCCATTGGCCGCGAACAGTGTCGCGAACGGCGGATCCTCGGCGTTGTTCGCTGCAAGCAGCCGTTCGCCGTCCGGCGTCAACGCCATTTCGTCGACTCTTGTGGTGCCGCCGGTGGGAATGGTTTGCTGGATGGCCGACGCGGTGGGTGCATTGAGGTCGATCACCTTGAGCGTGCTGTCGCCGTCGCCGGCATAAAGCCACTTGCCGTGCGATACGACGCCATCGGGTCCGGAGTGATTGTTGTCCACGGCGGTGCCGGCGCCGTTGAGTACGATGCCGACGAAGCCGATGATGGTCCGCTTGAAGGTGAGGTGTTGGGTGTCGATGACGTCGATGCCCGCGTTCGAGCGGTCGCCCAGATAGTACTCGGCGCGGTCAGGATTGACCCAGCTGATGTCGAACGACCGGAGCGCATGTCCTGGAATTTGAACAGCGGTCAGGCACCGGGTCTGCGTCGTGGTCGGCGCCCCCGGGCCGGTGCATGCGGCGAACGCCGCGCCGGATGTCGCGAGCGACAAGGCCCCGAACAGCGCCGGGGCCGAGAGGATCGCGGCGAGTCGGGTGCGCCGTGGCGCGCAGTTCGGGCGACGCTCAGATCTTGCGTGCGGTGACGTTGGTGAATCTTGTGAAGTGCGGGAAGAAAATCCGGTAAACATTTTCACTGCCTCCTTGAGTAAGCGAAGATGACACTTTTTTGCAAGGCATGTGCGCCGAAACGGAGAATTCCTGCAAGACATCTCCACCGCGACGCGCGCCTGCGTTTTTTTGCCACTCACCGGGAAAACTGCCTGACCGTCCCTGTAAGCGGCGGTGCCCGGAAAAGTCGGACGTTCAATGCAAAAAGCCTGCCCAGTACCGCGAGCGTGCTTCAAACCACCCGTGCGCTTTGTTGAAGCTGCGCACTGTTAAGAACGAGTAGGGATTTTCCTCCGCTGCTACAGTATTTTCTTACCGCTGTTTTATGGCTTGCTCGCGTCGAGCCGCTGATTTCAGCGGCAATTCATCGTCGCGCGGCGGCCTTATGAATTTTGCCTATTCTGCACGTTCTTGTCTCAAAACACACGCTGTCAAAGTCTACAGGGGATATTTGTAAGCTTTGCCTGATGGGCGCCGTATCGATACGCTGCCAGGACAACAAGTTAGACGAATGACTTCAACTTTCAGCATAAGATCGTCAGGCAATTCCGTGTTACGCCGCCGTCGCTGTTGCCGCGCCACTGTCCGGCATCGGCCTCGCCACGCAGGGAAGGAATTCAGCTCGGAGCGATGTCGCGCGCGCCGCGCGGCGGCGCGGACTACTTGTCGGCCGCGTCGCCCGCTTGCTGCGCGCTCTGCTGCGTCTGTTCCATCGCCTGCCCTATTTTCTGCTGCGCCTGTTCCATGGTTTTCTTGGCCTGCTCGACTTCCTGCATCTTGAGCGCGGCGGCGGTTGCCGCGGTGCTCGCGGTTTCTACGCCGCAGCCCGCAAGCGCCGCGACTGCGAGAACGACAACGACGATCTCTTTCATGGGCATTCCTCCCGGGTAAGGTTGATCACTTCTGCCGCAAAAGACGGAGTTGCCCGTGCACCGGCGCGCGGGCCGGCAGGATACCCGGGCGGATGCCCGATCCCGCCACGGCGCCGCGCGGCGACGGGGATTCATCCGTCCGTCGCCGAACTCGAGCGCGCATCCTTCTCCGGAATTCCGCGGCTGCCGTATCGGTTCAATCCAGTTTCACGTTCGCCTGCTTCACGATCGAGCCGTACCTCGCGTTCTGCTTCCTGATGAACTCGGCGAACTCGTCGGGCGCCAAACCCGTCGCCTCCAATCCGAGCGCGAGGAAGTGCTGTCTGATGTCGGGTGCCTGCAGAATTTTCCCAATCTCCGACGAGAGCCGCATGCGCAGCTCGCGCGGCGTGCCCGCAGGCGCGAGAAAGCCGATCCAGCCGATCATGTCGTAGCCGGGCAGGGCGCCCGCCTCGGCGATGGTCGGCAGCTCGGGCATCGCCTCGGCGCGCTTTGCGCTCGACACGGCGAGGGCTCTCAGGCGTCCCCCCTTCACGTAACTGATGACGCCGGGCACCGTCTCTATGGTGTAGGCCACCTGGCCGCTCACCACGTCGGTGACCGACTGCGAGCTGCCCTTGTACGGCACGTGCGTAGCCGTGACCTGCGCCATCGAGTTGAACAGCGCCGTCATCAGATGGCTGGTCGCGCCGGAACCCGACGAGGAGAACGAATACTTGCCGGGATTCGCCCTGAGGAGCGCGATCAACTCCTTCACGTTATTCGCCGGGACCGATGGATTGACCACGAGCACGAACGGATTGACCGCGATCAGGCTGATCGGCGCAAAGTCCTTCCCCGGGTCGTAGGGAACCTTCTGCACGTTGGGGCTGATCGAGATCGGGCCGCTCGAGCCCGCGAGCAGCGTGTAGCCGTCCGGCTGGGCCTTGGTCGCCGCCTCCGATCCGATCACTCCACCCGCCCCGGGGCGGTTATCGACGATGAGCGGCTGTCCGAGCACAGGGACGAGCTTCTCCGCCACCATCCGCGCCGCCAGGTCCGTCGCCTGGCCCGGCGGCCAAGGTACGATGACCTTGATGGGATGGTTGGGGTATCCTTGCGCAAAGGCCGCGCCGGTTCCGGCGAGCACCAATAGGGCGAGCAAACGAATGCAGGTTTTCATGGGTGTTCCCCCTCCGGTTCCGGTGGAAATCCGAATGATAGCGCAAACGGATTGCCCCATTGGCCCCATTGCGACGCGCAGGCAATTCCCCGGAAACGGATGCAAACGTTCCCGAGCCAGGTGCTGCCCGGGCTCCGGCATAGGGCTTTGACATAGCTCAAGTCCCCACGCCGCCGCCCGTGTAGTCTC
Source organism: Burkholderiales bacterium (assembly GCA_049802235.1). Taxonomy (GTDB): domain Bacteria; phylum Pseudomonadota; class Gammaproteobacteria; order Burkholderiales; family SG8-39; genus VBDM01. The sequence goes on from JBARMB010000108.1 coordinate 5,559, forward strand.
GAAGCCAGGGCCGGACAGCGTCAGAACCATTCCTGCTCGCCGATTTCCGGCCCGAAACACTTATGGAGACTTGAGAAATGGAACGAGCCAATACCGATAAGCTGGTACAGGACCTGCGTCTCGTGGTTGCAGACGCGGAGGATTTGCTCAAGGCGACCGCCAGCCAGGCCGGCGAAAAAGTGAATGCGGCGCGCGCACGGGCGGAAGAATCGATTCGAGCCGCGAAGACGCGCCTCGCGGAGACCGGCGAGGACGTTGCCGAGCGCACCCGCGCCGCTGCGCAGGTAACCGACAAATATGTCCACGATAACCCCTGGACCGCGATCGGCACCGGTGCGGGCCTCGGCTTTCTCATCGGCTACCTGATCGGCCGCCGCTGAAGCGTTCGATGCAAGAAGACCAGGAACGGGAACCGGTCCGGCCGGGGATTTTTGATTCTGCGAAGTCGCTGCTCGCCACCCTGGTGGGCATCGTCTATACGCGGATCGAGCTGTTCAGCACCGAGCTGCGCGAGGAAGTCGATCGCGCCGCGTCGCTGTTGCTGCGGGCATTGCTCGCGCTGTTCCTTCTCGGTCTCGGCTTCCTGCTCGCCGCCGTCGCAGTCATCATAGCGTTCTGGGATTCCTATCGACTGCTCGCCGCGATATTGCTTGCCGCGGGGTCTCTTGGCGTGGGCGGGGTGCTGTGGTTCAGCCTGCGCGCATCGGTACGCGAAAGACCGCGACCGCTCGACGCCACGCTGACCGAACTCGCCAAAGACGAACGCGAACTGCGCGGCCGATCATGAGCCCTCCCGCGCGCGAGCTGGCGCACAGGCGCGAAGCGCTGATCGCCCAATGCGAGGCGCAACGCCGGCAGATCGCCGAAGTCGCGCAACCGCTCAAATCCGCTTCCCAACTCGCCGACCGTGCGCTCGGCATCGCGCGCTATTTGCGCGCGCATCCGCTGCTGGTCGGTGTCGCGTTCGCGGCGGCAATGATCGCGAGCCGCGGCAGGTTGCTGCGCTGGGTCGGCACGGCGTTGCCGATCGTCGGCGCCGGGCTGCGCGCAGGACGTGCATTGCGCAAGCTCCGATCGCATATTGCACGCGACCCCGATCACGTGGCGCAGCGCTGAAGCTCTCCTGCACTGGAATCCGTCGTCGACAGGCACGGAATCAATCGTGTAATTTCAAGGGCCTGACCGCTTGCACTCCTTGACGATTGCCCCAAAAGGGGGTAGAAGTTGCGGTGCGAGCCCGCTTGGCAACTATACGTAGTGGCTAAGCAAGACTCAAAAAAATTCCCGGCGCAGGTGGCGCTGCGTCCGGGGCAACCGGCAAAGGTCGGTTTGGGTCGCGGGCCGGCGGGTTGGCGCGTCATTTTGCCCGGGGGAGTGAGTGCATAGGGTTTTGATTGCCAAGGACGTCGGGATACACGCCGGCCTGGAAGTGCTTCTCGAGCCGATTCGCGCGGTAATCAGGTGTGAAACGCGGCATTTCGAGACATGATTGCGCGCTCGGCACGAATATGCGCCGTCCTGAGCGGATTCAATTCGGCGATGAATCAAATCCGCGATCGTCACCAGCTATTCGAGGAGGCCTGCGGTATCGCGGTCACGCACGGGTTATTCCGCATGGCGTGGATAGGAGTGCCGGAAGCGGAGACGAACAGATTATCGCCCGTCGCGCAGGCCGGCTTTGACCATGGTTACCTGAAAGAGATCGTCGATTCGCTCCGCGACGCCGGCGAAGATCACGGCGCCTGCGGTCAAGCCCTGCGCCAGGAGAAGGTCGTGGTGGTGAACGACATCGAGGCGGACCCGGGCGTCGCTTGCAGGCAAACGGCGCTTGCGCGCGGCTACCGGTCGATGACGTCGTTGCCGCTTCGGGTGGATGGCCGGGTCGTTGCGGTATTCGTACTTTACTCGGCGGATACCGGGTTTTTCGACGACCAGGAACTGACCCTGCTCAACCATTTGGCGGGTGATATTTCCCTTGCTCTGAAATATTTCGAGAATGAGGAAAAACTCAATCACCTTGCCTACTACGACGTCCTGACAAAGAGCGCGAACCGCAGCCTGCTTCGGGACCGTCTGGCTCACGCCATCGCTTACGCCGGTCGTCACGGGCGTCAGGTCGCGGTGATATCGGTCGACATCGACAATTTCAAATACATCAATAACAGCCTGGGGCATAACACCGGCGACCAGCTGCTGAAGGCCGTCACCGAGCGCCTCGGGTCTTGCGTGCGTGACGGCGATACGATCGCCCGCCAGGGCGGCGACGAATTCGTCATCGTTCTCCCGGATCAAGCCGGCGACGAACACGCGTCCCAGGTCATCAAACGGATCCTTGCTGCCATTGCCTGCCCGATCCTGATCAAGGGCCGCGAGCTCAACATTACCTGCAGTATCGGTGCGAGCTTTTACCCGCAAGACGGCCCCGACGGAGAAACAACGCTGAAGAACGCGGACGCCGCCATGTACGGCGCAAAGGAGCTGGGGAGAAATACCTTTCAGTTTTACGCGAAGGAGATCGACGCGAAGATCAATGAACGGTTGGCGCTGGAAAGCAGCCTGCGTCGCGCGATCGAGCGGGAGGAATTCCTTCTGCAGTACCAGCCGCAGATTCATCTGAATCGAGGGGAAATCGTCGGCGCCGAAGCCTTGATACGGTGGCGACACCCGGATCTGGGCATGGTATCGCCCGACAAGTTCATTCCGCTCGCGGAAGAAACGGGCCTGATCGATCCGATCGGTGAATGGGTTTTGCGAACCGCCTGCACGCAAAACAAGGCCTGGCAGGATGCTCGCCTGCCCGCGATAACGGTGTCGATAAACCTGTCGGCCCGCCAATTCCGCCAGAAAGGACTTACCGATACGATCGCGCACGCACTGCAGGAAACCGGTTTGAATGCTGAATGCCTCGGATTGGAATTGACGGAAAGCCTTCTCATGCACAATGCAGCGGCCGGAGCCTTGATGCTGCAGAACCTGAAGCAAATGGGCGTGAAGCTTTCAATCGACGATTTCGGGACGGGATATTCAAGCTTGAGCTACCTGAAACGCTTTCCCATCGACGAACTCAAGATCGATCAGTCCTTCGTACGCGATGTCATGACCGATCCGGACGATGCTATCATTGCCAAGGCGATTATTGCCCTGGCGCACGGGCTCAACCTGAAAGTAACGGCGGAAGGGGTGGAAACAAAGGAACACATCGATTTCCTTCAAGGGCGCCGCTGCGATAAAGCCCAGGGATTCTACTTCGGCAGACCGCTTCACTCTCACGAATTCGAAGAACTGCTGCAGCAAAAATCCTTCATGGCAGCGACTGACAGGCGCGCCCATTAGACTTCGACTTTTCTCCCGAGACGAAAAAGATGCCGGAATTCGTCAAGCCCAAGGCCAGGCGCGCCGGGAAAGCGGCGAGCGCGGCACGCATTCCTGACTCGCAATGCGCTACCCGGCCCCGCAGCCCCGTGTCGGTAGATTCAGGGGAACCTGACGCGGCCTCTCCGCGGAATTTTCGATGAGCCTCCGCTTCATCTGGTGACGATCGCAAATGTATAAGGTCCTGATCGTTGGGGATGTCGAAGCGGACGTGGATCTCCAGCTTCTCAAGTTGATTCGCGCGGGGTTCGCGTGCGAGGCGCGACGCGTCGAAACACCCGAGGATTTCGCGCGGCAACTGGAATTCTTTGTTCCAGACGTGATACTTTGCGGCGCCTCCTTGCCGCGCTTAAGCGGATTCACGGCCCTGGCGATGGCGCAAAGGCTGTGTCCCGATACGCCATTTATCATCGTCTTTGGAACAAGCAGCGAAGAAGCCGCGGTCGAAACGCTCAATGGCGGGGCAGCCGACCATGTTTTCAAGACCAGCCTCGCGGAACTTCCCTCGGCGTTCGGTCACGCCGTCAAGGAAGCCGAAGAACGCCGAAAAAGAAAAACTCAGGAGTCTGCAATCGCGCGCTTGACACGCATGTACGCTGATCAGGTTCGCGAATTGGAACAACTCCAGCGTCAACACGTTACCCTTCGGAAACTGAGCCGCTATCTCCAGGCCAGCTTGACGCCGGCCGAAGTTTACGCGGCTGTAGAATGTTTTGGCCCTCAGTTATTGCATGGCACAAACGGCAAGCTGTATCTCGTTCGCCCTCCGGGAAAACATCTGGAGCCGGTCGCAGCCTGGGGTGACAAGTCGCGAGACGAGCAGACGTTCACAACCCAGGATTGCTGGGCATTGCGGCAGGCGCAACCTCACCTGGTCCGGGATCCGCGCGCTGAACTGCTCTGTGGACACGTTGCGGCGGTTTCCAATTCGACGCCGCCCTATCTGTGCGTGCCGCTTTTCGCGCAGGGCGATATGCTCGGACTATTGCACTTGCGGCGTGCGAAGGAAGAATCAAAACTTCCGGAAAATTCCGGTTCGATGGAGTCCAGCCTGAATCTCGCGGCGGCCGTGGCAGAAGAGACCAGTATCGCCCTCGCGAATCTGAAGGTTCTCGACACCTTGATTGAACAATCGGTCCGTGATCCGCTCACCGGCTTGTACAATCGCCGCTTTCTGGAGGAATTCCTTTTACGCGAGCTGGCGCGCGCGGACCGCAAGAAGCACCCCCTCTCCATAATCACGCTGGATATCGATCACTTCAAGCGCATCAATGACACGCTGGGCCATGGCGCGGGCGACGTAGTCCTGCGGCGCATTGGTCTCCTGTTGCAAAAATATGTCCGCGAGAGCGATATCGCGTGCCGTGTCGGCGGAGAAGAATTCTCGCTGCTCCTGCCGGAGGCGCCCATTCAAATCGCGGCGCAACGCGCGGAGGACATCCGCAGGGCGGTACACGAGTTGCAGCTGAAGTACGAAGACCAGAATCTGAGCGCGATAACCATTTCGCTGGGTGTCGCGGCCTATCCGGATCATGGCATGACTCCGGACGCGCTCGTCCGTGTCGCGGACCAGGCACTGTATGACGCCAAATCCGGGGGCCGGGACAGGGTCATATCGGCATAATCGGCGGCTGCCCGCGCTCGTCCGGGCCATGCAGTGTCTGTCGCACGCGTTTTTCAGTCCGGGGCGTCGCCGCCGATCCCGCGGAGCCCCGCCTGGCATAAACTGGCGGCGAGCCGGAATTGCCAACCCGCATGAAGGACCTGCTCGCCGCGGGCTCCGCGGCCATGGAGCGGGTGCGCAAGCTCGACGCGGCCGCGCGCATGGCGCGGAAATTATTCCCGCCTCAGCCGGGTTGTGTTCCAAGTATTTTCTGTATCACCGGCCGCGATCCTTCGAGCGCCACGCGCTGCAGGTAAAATGCGAGGGCGCGCGCACCGCCCAGCTCTTCCCCGCCGCCGGCGTGCCCCGGGCCGCCGTGCACCAGTTGCGGCAGCACCGTTCCCGGGCCGGGCGAGAGCTCGATCCTGGGATGACCGAGGTAGATTCTGCCGTTATAGGGAGCGATGCCGAGGACCGTTGCCTCGATCCAGGCGGCGTCGTCGGAGTACACCGAGGACACCAGGCCGCCCGCGCCGCGCGCGACGATCGCCGTCGCTGCGGCAGCTTCGCCTGAGTAGGGCAGGAGCGAGGCCACGGGACCGAAGACTTCGCGCGCGTGGACTGCCTCCCCGGGCGCGCCCGCCGCGAACTCGACCAGCACCGGCGAGATGAAGTAGCCCTTGCCGGCCGGAGCCCCTGCTCCCGCGAGCGGCGCGGCGCTGCCGAACGCGAGCTTTCCTTCCGCGGCCAGCCGCTCGACGCCTTCGCGCGCGTCGGCGAGTTGCGAGGCGGTGGCGAGTGGTCCCATGCGCACGTCGCTCAGCGCCGGATCGCCCACGCGCACGCTGCCGAGCAACCCCGCCAGGTCGTCGCGCACGCCGGCAGCGAGCGCCGCCGGAACGATCACGCGCCGGATGGCGGTGCATTTCTGGCCGGCCTTCTGCGTCATGTCGCGCTGCACGTCCTTCAGAAACAGCTCGTACATGTCGCTGCCGGGTTCCACGTCCGGCCCGAGCACCGCCGCGTTCAGGCTGTCCGCCTCGACGTTCACGCGCACCGACTCGAGGAGGACATTGCGCAGGGCGCGGATGCGCGCCCCGGTGTCGCCCGAGCCGGTGAAGGCGAGCACGTCCTGGCCGCCGAGCAGCGACGCCAGATCGCGCGGGCTGCCGACGAGGAGCGACAGCGCGCCTGCGGGGAGGATTTTCTTCTCCGCGAGGATTTCCATGATGCGGTGGGCGACCATGGCCGAGCTGGTGGCCGGCTTGCTGAGCACGGGCATGCCGGCGAGCAGCGCCGCCGCCGCTTTTTCCGCGAAGCCCCAAGCGGGAAAATTGAAAGCGTTGATGTGCACCGCGACGCCCGCCCGCGGCACGCACACGTGCTGGCCGTGGAAGCGCGGCGAGCGGCCGAGCTGCATGCCTTCACCGTCGACAAGGAATTTCGCCGCACCCATCTTCTCGCCGATCTCGGCGTAGGTGGACAGCGTGAAGATGGCGCCTTCGACGTCGAATTTGCCATCCGAGCGGGTGTTGCCGCCGTTCGCCACCGCGAGATCGAGCAGTTCGTCGCGATGCGCCTGCATCGCCTGCGCCATGCCTTTCAGCAGCGCGCCGCGCTCGGCGAAGCTCAAGGCGCGCAGCGCCGGTCCGCCGACGCGGCGGGCGTAATCGAGCGCCGCGGCCAGATCGATGCCTTCACTGCTCGCGCGCGCGAGCGGCTCTTCGGTGGCGGGGTTCACCAGCACCTGCGGCGTTCCCGTGCCCTCAATCCAGCGGCCGCCGAGGTAACTGCTCAGGGATTTCATATTTCCGCTCCGTTGTTATTCGAGTGGCGCTAGGATAGCGCAAGGGGCGGCCATTCCAAAGACGGCATCGCCCCCGCCGGATTTCCGCGCCGCTTGACGCTGTCTGCGCGCAGGCGAACAATGCCGGGCAGCGCGAGCGCATGACGACGACGACCTCAATCGAACTGCAGATCGAATCGGTCCGCGCCTGGGCCGAGGCGGCGAAGCGCGTCGTCGTGCTCACCGGCGCCGGCATTTCCACCGACTCGGGGATTCCGGATTTTCGCGGACCTCAGGGGGTATGGACGCAGGATCCCGAGGCGGAAAAGCTCTCCAACATCCATTGCTACCGCGCCGATCCCGAGGTGCGGAAGAAGGCGTGGCAGGCGCGCCTTGCGCACCCGGCGTGGTCGGCGCGGCCGAACGCCGGCCACGCGGCGATCGTCGAACTGGAGCGGCGCGGCAAGCTGCACGCGCTCATCACGCAGAACATCGACGGCCTGCACCAGAAGGCGGGCAATTCGCCCGGGCGCGTGATCGAGGTGCACGGCACGGTGCACGATGTCGTGTGCCTTGCCTGCGGCTGGAAGGGGCCGATGCAGGCGGCGCTCGAGCGCGTGCGCGCCGGCGAATCCGATCCGCCCTGCGATCGCTGCGGCGGGATCCTGAAGAGCGACACGGTCTCGTTCGGCCAGGCGCTGGTGCCCGAGGTGATCGAGCGCGCGATGCAGGCCGCCGCCGAGGCGGACGTGTTTCTCTCGGTCGGGACGAGCCTGCGGGTCTATCCGGTCGCGGGCACGGTGCCGGCGGCGAGGCAGTCGGGCGCGCGCGTGGTGATCGTGAACGCCGAGCCGACGCCTTTCGACGCCATCGCCGATGCGGTATTCTCCGGCCTGATCGGCGAGACGCTGCCGCGCATCGTCGGTGCGGTGGTCGGCGCCCCTTGACCGATCCGGTACGGGGTAGATAAGGTGGCCTTCATGGACGCGATTTCCGCTGCAATCCCAGGCCGGGGCAACGGCTTCCTCGACTGGCTCTTGCCCCTCAAGCCCTGGCTCGGCCCGGATTCGTCCCTCGATATCGAGCAGGGACAGGCCAGGACGCGCCTGATCTGCGCCCTCATCGGCCTCTGCGGGTTCGTGGTTATCCGACGCTTTGCAAGTCTGCCCGATGGCATTGTCGCTACGGCAGTTTTGTTTCCCCTGTATGCGATCGGGTACGCCATACACGTTCGCGTGCATCCGGCGCCAACGCGCGCAAGGCGGGCGGTGGCGGTGCTGACGGACAATCTCGCGCTCGGCTTTATCGTGTCTTTCGGGGATGCGTTCGCCGCGTACATCGCGTTCTATTTCCTCTCGACGGTGGGATGGGGGCTGAGATTCGGGCGCCACTACCTGTTCATGACTACGGCCGTCGCGATCCTCGGCATGGTCTGCAACATGGTCGCGAGCCGATACTGGCAGCAGAACGAGATATTCGGAGCCGTGATCATCATCGCGATGATCGCAAACACGATCAATGTTGCAGTCCTGCTCAGAACAATCGCCTGGGGGAACCGCCGCCTGGCGGAGAAAATCGATGAAGTCTCGCAGCTCGCATGGCAGGACCAGCTGACCGATCTCCCGAACAGGCTGTATTTCCACGAGCGTCTGTCGCAGACGCTTGCCCTGGCGGAAAGAAATGGACGCCAGGTTGCGCTGCTTCTTTTCGATATCGACGGGTTCAAATCGGTCAACGACACGCTGGGCCACGAGGCAGGGGACCGCTTGCTGCAGGAGATCGCGGAGCGGGTGGGACGCCAGCTGCGCCAGGCGGACACTTTTGCAAGACTGGGCGGCGACGAGTTTGTGGTGCTGATGGAAATAATCCGCGACAGGTCCGATGCCGCCCATGTGGCCGAGACGATCATAAATGCCGCCGGCGAGATCGATATCTTCGCCGACCGGGGACTGCGGATCGGAGTAAGCGTCGGCATCGCGTGCAGCGAACCCGCCGCCGCGCGAGAGCGGATCTCCGACGAATTGCTCAATCAAGCCGATCGCGCGATGTACGCGGCCAAGCGCGCCGGCAAGGGGTGTTACCGGTTCGCCGACGAAACTTGAGGATCGCGCGCCGGGCGCTCCCCGATCGCCGTTCACCGGCATCCGCGTCTCCCGCGCCGTCGATCGTTCGATTACCGGACCTGCGCGCCCATCAGCGCCGCGCGTCGGGCCTTGCAACTGCATCCATTACGCCGCTGGTTCAAACTACTGTTCGGGGAAATTGACGGCACATGGAAAAGCGAATCGATCGCATCGAACGCGTGCAGCATAGCGGCGCGACCTCGCAGGTGCAGGACAGCCAGTTGGTCGTGCCGCCGGCGGATTTCGCCGCGCATTCGCCTTTTCTGCTGTTGAACGAGGACTGGTTCGGCGCGCCGGGCGGCTTCGAGACGCATCCGCACCGCGGCATGCAGACCGTGACGATCGTGCTCGAGGGCGCGCTCGAGCACCGCGACCACACTGGCGCGCACGGCCTGCTGGGCGCGGGCGACGTGCAGTGGATGACCGCCGGCCGCGGCGTGTTGCACAGCGAAATGCCTCACGGCAAGGAAACGGCGCACACGTTGCAGCTCTGGCTCAATCTGCCGCGCGCGATGAAAATGATTCCGGCGCGCTACCAGGACCAGCGCCTCGCCGACACGCCCGTGCGCCGCTCAGCCGGCGCGCAGGTGCGGGTGTACGCGGGACGCTCGGGCGATGTCGGGAATCCTCACGGCAGCGATTGGCCGATGACGCTGCTCGATCTGCGGCTGGAGAAAGGCGCGAAGTTTGTGCAGGAAGTCCCGGCTTGCGACCGCGGCTTTGTGTATGTGCTCTCGGGCCGCGCGCGCCTGGGCGCGAACGAAGAAGAAGTGGAGCAGGGCGAAGTCGCCTGGTTCGAGCCCGGCGCGGGTGAGGGCAGCGACGCGCTTTCTTTTTCCGCGGAGGAAGATTTTCGCGGACTTCTGTTCAGCGGCGCGCCGATCGACGAGCCGGTGGTCGCCTATGGCCCGTTCGTGATGAACACCCGGGCGGAAATCGCGCAGGCCTTCGCCGATTACCAGAACGGACAGCTGGCAGGCCGTTGAAGAATGACTTGTAACTCGCATTGGATGTCGGCAAGGAAGGCAATTTTCTCCGGAGCATTCATATTTGTCCCCATTCGCAGCGGGCCTGCGGCCCACTGCGTACCCTTGGAGCAGTTAACTGAACTTGGCCGGGAACTGCTTGGCGATGGCGCCGGCAAGCGCATCGGCGATGACATACATATGCTTCTTCATCGCTTCCCAGGTCTGCGCCTCTTCGGCGTACTGTTTGCTGTGCAGTTGCTGGATCTCCCGGATGTGATGCCCGCCGTGCGCGAGCAGCAATCCATTCAACGTGTCGAACGGAAGATTCGGGTTGGCGCCGCTCAGGAATTTGGCGATCTCGCCTGCATTGCCGGTCAGGTTCTTGACCGCAGCATCCTGCTTGACCCTGCTGCCCGCGGCGGTCGCCTCCAGGTACTGCTTGACCGCGCCGTAGTGCCCGGCGAGCAGGCTGAACAGTTTCTCCGAAGCCGCATTGCCGTAATAGGGCTCGATCGCGGCTGCGATCTGTCTGGCGTTGGCGACGACTTCCTTCTCCGCCGCCGCCGCTGCCTTTTTGTTCCCCGCGAAGGTATCGACGACCACGTTGCGCACCCAGAAGATGTGGCCCACCCACAGGTCGCGCAGCGCGGCGTCGGTCTCGGTCACTTTCGCGCCAGCGGGTGCCTGAGCAACGACAACATGCTCGGCGTCATGTGCAAACGCCGGCGCCGCCGGCGCGAGGAACGCGGCCAGGATCGAAGCGGTGACAAGGGATTGTTTAAGCGGGTTCATTGAGCTCTCCATTAATAAGTCGATTGAGGGTAAAAGTCAGTAGTGCGGGTGCACGATACGATACTAAGAATACTTAGTCAAGTATTATATGTTATAACTGGCTCTAATGTTAGATCCGCCATACTATGTGAGGTGCGTGCGGTGAAATGCACGCCAGGCCTGAAAGGAGGGCCCGATGCTTGAGATATTGAGCGACCGACAGAAGCAGCTGCTCAAGCTGCTGCTCAGGGACAAATCTGGCCTGACGGTGGAGGAGCTGTCAAAAGCGCTCAAAATAACGCGCAACGCGGTACGGCAGCACCTCGCCGCCCTGGACAGCAACGGCCTCGTCGCGGCGGGTGCGACACGTCCTTCGGGGGGCCGGCCACACCAGCTCTACGCGCTGACCGAGAAGGGCAAAGAGGTATTCCCGCGCCATTACTCGTGGTTCGCGCAACTGGTGGTCGAATCGATCCGGCGTGACGAGGGGGCCGAAAACCTGGGCAAGCGCCTGAGCGCGATCGGTGCCGACGTCGGTAAACAACTGCGCAACCAATATCCCGCGCCCGGCACGCGCAAGCAGAAGGTCGAGAAGCTCACTGAGGTGATGGGCCAGCTCGGCTATGACGCGAGGAATGCATCGGCATCGGGCGGCGCGGCGGTGATCGAAGCGGACAACTGCGTGTTTCACAATCTCGCCATGAAAAATCCCGAGATCTGCCGCTTCGACCTGGCGCTGCTGGAGACTTTCACCGACAGCCGTGTCGATCACCAGGAATGCATGGTGCGCGGCGGCAACGTGTGCCGATTCAAATTCATGCCCAAGAAGGCTTAGCACACCCATGAACCCGCTGCTCGCCGCGTTGGGCAGGCGCCTGGCCGATTATCTATCGACGCCGAAGCGCCAGGGCTCGCATATCGCGACGGTCGCGCCGGAACTGCTCGCCGCGGCGCTACGCCCTGGCGACGTGCTGCTGGTCGAGGGCAACACCCGGATCAGCGTGGCGATCAAGTACCTGACCCAATCCACCTGGTCGCACGCGACCCTGTACGTCGGCGACGCACTGGGTTCGCCGCAGCACGGCGAAGAGGCAAAGGTGCTGATCGAAGCAGACCTTCGCGAAGGAGTGCGTGCCGTCCCACTCGGCATGTATGCCAATATGCATACGCGCATTTGCAGGCCGGTCGGACTTTCGCCGGAGGACGTGCAAGACGTAGTCCGCTACGCCGTTACCCGCATCGGGCACCGGTACGACATGAAGAACGTGTTTGATCTCGCGCGCTACCTCATTCCGACCCCGCCGGTGCCGGCACGCTGGAGGCGGCGCATGCTGGCGCTTGGCAGCGGCGATCCGTCGCGAGCCATCTGTTCCACCCTGATCGCGCAGGCATTCCACTCGCTGCGTTATCCGATCCTGCCGGATGTGACGCTGGAAAAATCCGGCGATCCGGTGTGCAAAGACTGTTACCGCGAAGTTCTGCACATCCGGCACCACAGCCTGTATGCGCCTCGCGATTTCGATATCTCCCCGTACTTCGAGGTGGTAAAGCCGATCCTGGCCTATGACTTCGACTATCGCGGCGTCGCGTGGGCCGACGATTCCGCGGCGTTGCGTCCGCCGACGCCCCGAGCCTTCGCCATCGAGCCCCGGGGTCAAGCTTCGACCGATTACAGGAGCACCTGAAAGTGGCCATGCTCACAACCTGCGCGACACCGCGTTCAAACCTGTGCTCAAGACCATGCCGGCAGGTGCCAAAGTGCAGTTGCGGGGAGCCACACGAGCGGAAGAAGTGAAGTTCCAAGGGGCCGATTGCTCCGCCCGCTTGAAACTGCCCGGCGCTGTACGGGTTGCGCAGCCGCTAAAAAATGGCGCCGAGCTCCTTGCAGCCGGCACGGGCGTAACGCGGTCCGATTATGGGGTCGTCCTCCGCCCCGCCGTTTGCCGCGATCACTTTGCCGTTATTGATGTAAAAGACGATCGGACGGAATCCGTCGAACGCGCCGGAGCGGTTCTTGTCGTTGACGAACACACAGACGCCCCAGCCGTATTGCAGCGGGCGGAGAATCGTTTCCTGCTGGAAGAGTTGCTTCGGTCCTGCCCTGAACTCGATGATTGCAGAGGCCGGGTCCACAAGCTTCGTTTTGAGGTAGTCGCGGATAATCTGTTCATAATCGTCCGGACGGGGGCCGTAATCGACGGCCCCTTTTTCTTCCATGGTGGGCGTTTTGCACCCGGGAAGCACGGCGGTTGCTGTGCCGATCCCCAGGATGGCAAGAAAAAGCACAATTTTGCGGCGCATGGTGTCCTCCATCATTTTGCCGGGAAACGTTGATCGTACCTTACTTTTTTCACGACCCGGGCAGTTTAAACTACGCTATCCGGTAATTTTAATGGAATCAAACTTGAAAAGTTCCGTCGCGATTCCACGAGAAGTCCGGATGGTCCAAGGCGCAAGCCGATCCGCATCTTCGGCACGCCGCCCGGCACGCGGCTCGATTTTAGCTGGCGGCCCCGCCACCCCGGTGGTTCGCGCCGCCCCTGCCCGGTGAACAGGGCCACGAGTTCACCCGGCCACTCGCCTGGCGACTGCCTGGCCACCGGGCTCGCGACACTTTACACTTGCCCCATGCACGGCCAGAAACAATATTGCACTGCCGGGTTCCGATGAACCTCGCAGTTCTCGGCGCCGGCCCGGCCGGCCTGCTGTTCTCGCTGCTGATCAAGCGCCGCTTTCCTTTCTGGCGCGTCGAGGTCTTGGAGCAGAATCCGCCCGACGCCACGTTCGGTTTCGGCGTGGTGTTCTCGCAGGGCGCGCTGGCGTTCCTCGAGCGCGACGCGCCCGACCTGCATCGCCAGCTTGCGTCGCGCATGGAGCACTGGCCGATGCAGCGCATCGTGCATCGCGGCGAGCGCGTGGACATCGACGGCAACGGCTTCTCGGCGATCGCCCGGCTCAAGCTCAACCAGTTCCTGCAGGCGCTGTGCCGCGACGCCGGCGTGCGCATCGAGTTCGGCCACATCGTCCAGTCGCTCGACGAGCTGGCGGGCGCGGATCTGATCGTCGGCGCCGACGGCCTCAATTCGCTCGTGCGCCGCACGCGCGCGGCCGTGTTCCAGCCGCAGATCGAGTGGCTCACCAACAAGTTCGCCTGGTACGGCACGACGCAGATGTTCGAGTGTCTCACGCTCACGTTCCGCGAATGCGGGCACGGCGCCTTCGTCGCGCACCACTACCGCCACAGTGCGGAGATGAGCACCTTCGTCGTCGAGTGCGATGCGGCGACGTGGCGGCGCGCGGGGCTCGACCGCATGTCGGACGCCGAGTCGCGCGCCTACTGCGAGCGCGTGTTCGCTGCCGACCTCGGCGGGCATGCGCTCGTATCCAACAATTCGATCTGGCGGCAGTTCCCGATCCTGCACAACCGCAACTGGACAGCGGGGAACGCGGTGCTGATTGGAGACGCGCTGCGCACCATGCACTTTTCCATCGGCTCGGGCACGCGGCTCGCCTTCGAGGACGCGATCGCGCTCGAGCGCGCGTTTGCGGAAAGCGGAGAGGACGTGCCGCGGGCGCTCTCGGCGTTCGAGCGCGAGCGCCGGCCGGTGGTGGAGAAACTTTTCGCCGCGGCGAACGCGAGCTCGTACTGGTACGAGAGCTTCCCGGAGAGGATGGCGCGCTTCGATGCGCCCGGGCTCGCCTACGATTACATGACGCGCAGCGGGCGGATGACCGACGAGCGGCTGCGCCAGGTGGCGCCGCAGTTCACGGCGCGGGTGAGTGCGGCGCGAAGGAAAGCGTAACGCCCGTCCTTACCCCTCCCGCTCCCGCGAGGAAAGGGGAGTTGCAGCTTCCTAGAAAAGAATTCAACGTCGGCATGCCCAGGCGGATGTCGGTTTTCCGTTCGGACGCGGCTACCCGCGCAGCTTGATCGCTTCCTTCGCCGCCGGGCGCCCGAGGCTTGCCCTGAGCCAGGCGTCGAGTTTGGGGAACTTCGACAGGTCGAACTTCATCACCTGCAGCGTAAACAGCACGCTTGCGGCGATGAAGTCCGCCATGTCCCACTGGCCGCCGCCAAGATTCGGCGTCTTCGCCAGCTGGTCGTCAAGCAGCTTCAGTTTGGGCAGCAGCTTTTTTTCGGCATCGTCGGCGAGCGCGGCATTGCGCTTCTCCGGCGGGAACACCACGCGGTTCTGGTACATGGTGATCATTGGCGGCTCGATGTCGTTGGCGACGAAGAACGCCCATTGCAGCACGCGGCCCTCGCCCTTGATGTCCCCGGGGTAAAGCGGGCTGTTGTATTTTTTTGCCAGGTAAAGGTTGATCGCCGACGACTCCCACATGACGAAGCCGTCGTCTTCGATGGTGGGAACGCGCGCGTTGGGGTTCAGCTTGAGGTACCAGTCCTCCTTGCACTGGGCGTTCTCGACGCCGATCGTCACCGGGATGTGCTCGTAGGCGATGTTCGATTCCTTGCAGAACCAGAGCACCCGGAACGTGCGCGAGCGTGCCTGGCCGTAGATCTTCAGCATGGTTTTCTCCGGAACGGGTTTGGCGGAGCCGCGATTATAGCCGGCGAGCGCCGGGAGGCGCGGTTGACAATGCCGCTTGCTCGGTTAAAGTTACGTTGCGGGACTCACTCAGCTGCTGCCGGGAATTTCGTAAATGAGTGACAAGCCCTGTATGGGGTCCGTCATTCCCGCGAAACCTGTCCCCGAATGTTTTAGTCGGGGAGCGGGAATCCAGCGTCGCTATTGGAAAGACGCTGGGTCCCCGCCTTCGCGGGGACGACGAACGTTTGTCGTTACGGAACGCTCAATAAAGGGCCCCGGCACATGGCGATGCAACCGATCGCGACGCTCGCGCGGGAGCTCGCGCAAGGCAAGACCTCGAGCCGCGAATTGACCGAGGCGGCGCTCGCGCGCATTGCCGACGCGGACGGCGAGGGCGCGCGCGCCTTCGTCAAGGTGCATGCGGAGGCCGCGCGCGCGGCGGCCGGGGCTTCGGACCTCCTGCGCCGGCACGG
>JBARMB010000109.1:0-9260 GCA_049802235.1 Burkholderiales bacterium
CCCCACGACGGTAGCGCGGCAGTTCGCAAACAACAGCCTAGCGTTCGGATTCACGCGAATACTGCAGGCGATGCAGCCGGGCATAGATGCCGCCGGCGGCGAGCAGCTCGGCGTGGCGGCCGACCTCGGCAATGCGGCCCGCGTCCAGCACCACGATGCGGTCGGCGCGCTCGATGGTCGAGAGCCGGTGCGCAATCACGAGCGTGGTGCGGCCCTGCATCAACGTCTCGAGCGCCGCCTGGATGTGGCGCTCCGATTCGCTGTCGAGCGCCGAGGTGGCCTCGTCCAGGATGAGCACCGGCGCATTCTTCAGGAACGCCCGCGTGATCGCCAGCCGCTGGCGCTGTCCGCCCGAGAGGCGCACGCCGTTCTCGCCGATCAGGGTGTCGAAGCCCTGCGACATCTCGCGGATGAACTGCGCCGCGTGCGCGGCATCGGCGGCGGCGACGATATCCTCCGCGCGCGTTCCCGACAGGCGGCCGTAGGCGATGTTGGCGGCGACCGTATCGTTGAAAAGCACCACGTCCTGGCTCACCAGCGCGATGTTGGCGCGCAGGCTCGCGAGCTTCAGCGTGGCGACGTCGATGCCGTCGAGCAGGATGTTCCCGGAACCCGGCAAATAAAACCGCGGCAGCAGATTGGCGAGCGTGGATTTGCCGGCGCCGGAGGGGCCCACCAGCGCCACCGTCTCGCCCGCCCGGATAACAAGCGAAACGCGATCGAGCGCCGGGCGCGAAGCGGCGGGATAGGTGAAACTCACGTCGCGGAATTCGATTTCGCCTTTCGCCCGGCCGATCTCCCGCGTCCCGGTGTCGGCCTCGGGCCGCTCGTCGATGAGACGGAACACGCTCTCCGCCGCGGCAAGCCCGCGTTGCAGCACCTGGTTGACCCCGGTCAGGCGGCGCAGCGGCGCGAGCAGCAGCAGCATCGCGGTGAGGAACGACACGAAGCCGCCGACGGTGGTCTGGTCGGCGGCGGCCTGGCGCGTCGCGAGGTATACGATCAGCGCCAGCGCGACCGACGTCACCAGCTGCACCAGCGGCACGTTGGCCGCCGCGGCCGAGGCCATCTTCATGTTGAAGCGGCGCACCTTGCCGGCGCCCGAGTCGAAGCGCCTGGCCTCGTAATCCTGCCCGCCGAACACCTTGATTACGCGATGGCAGCCGATCGATTCCTCGAGCGCGTGATTGAGATCACCCATCGCTTCCTGCCCGGCGCGGCTCATGGCCCGCAGCCGCGTCGAGAATCCGCGCGTGATCGCCACGATCACCGGCCCCAGCGCGAGCGACACCAGGGTGAGCTCCCAATTGAGCCAGAACAGCCACGCGAGCAGCCCGGCGATCGCCAGCGAGTCCTTGATGAGCACCGTCACCACGCTCGTCGCCGCGCCGGTCACTTGCGTCACGTCGAAGGTGAACCTGGAAATGAGGTTGCCGGTGGCATGGTTGTCGTAGTACTGCGTCGGCAGCCGCAGCAGGTTCGCGAACATCACATTGCGCAAATCCATCACCACCTTGTTCGAAACCCAGTGGATTGCGTAGTCGGAAACGTAGGACGCGGTGCCGCGCACCAGGAACACGGCGACGATCAGAAACGGCAGCCAGGCGAGCAGGCCGCCTTCCTTGTGCACGAAATTGCCGTCGAGCAGCGGCTTGAGCAGCGCGGGGAATGCGGGTTCGGTCGCCGCCACTACGACCATGGCCAGAATGGAGAAAGCAAACGGCCCCCAGTAAGGCTTGACGTAGCGGAGGAGGCGAAGGTAGAGCTGCAGGCTGGATTCCTGTGCTTTCATCCGATTCGGGGGATTTTCAAGGGGGCGTCGCCTCCTCGATCCATTGTTGGCGTCGGACGATGCCATGATTACGCCGGAAAATGTCGAATTATACCGGTTCCGCCCTTCGGCCCGGCGCTCGCGACTTTGCGCGGAACCCCGCCGGACTCTAGTCCGAGGTCAGGCTGCGGTAAAGCGCGAGCAGGCGCTCCGCCATGGCGTCGAGACCGAAGGCCTGCGCGCGCGCGCGGGCGCAGGCTCCCATGCGCTGCGCCCGCTGCGGATCCAGCTTCGCCAGCGCCTCCGCCAGCGCCTCGACATCAAGCGCCGGGACCACAAAACCGTTCTCGCCCGCGTCGATCAGCTCGGCGGTGCCGCATTGCGAGGTCGTGATGACAGGCAGTCCGCACGCCATGGCTTCGAGCGCCGCGTTGGGGAACGGGTCGTACAGCGTCGGCAGGACAAAGCTGTCGGCTGCGCCGTACCAGGGACGCACGTCTTCCTGCCCGCCGGCGAAATGCACGCGCGCGGCGATGCCGAGCGAGCGGCTCAACGCTTCGGCGCGCGCTTGCGCCTTGTCCCTGCCGACGATGACGAGATGCGCTTGCTTGTCCGGTATGCGGGCGAAAGCGGCAAGCAGCGGAAACACGCCCTTGCGCTCGAAGCCGGCGCCGACGAAAAGGTGCACCAGCGCCGGCTGCGGAATTCCGAGCTTCTCCCGCATCGCCGCGCGATGCGCCTCGCGCAGGCGCGGATGGAACGCCTCGAGGTCGATGCCGTTGTAGATGACGTGGAGCTTTTGTTCGGGAACGCCGAAGTGCCGCTGGATTTCTTCCTTGACCATGCGCGAATTGCAGATCACCGCGCGCAGCCGACGACTTGCGAACAGCCGCCGCTCCGCGGCGAGGACATAGCGGTGATACGGGTTGAGCGCCAGGCCGAGCCGGCCCCACGGCCCGAGCGCGGCGCGGCGGTTGCGCAGCCACTGCGCATGCACGCCGTCGCCGGCGCGATAGATATCGCAACAGGCGATGCGCTCGTGCGACTGCACCAGATCCGCTTTTTGTCGCGCCAGCTCGCGGCAAACCGCTCGCGCGAAGCTCCAGTCGCGCCAGAGACGGCCGATATGGAACGGATCGCAGCGCACCACCCGGCCGGGATCGCCGCTCCACTCGCGCGCAAACACGGTCACGGTGATGCCCTGCCCGGTGAGCGCCGCGAGCGCGCGCTCGATGAAACGCTCGGCGCCGCCGCAGGGATTGTAGCGCTGGCGAACCAGGGCGAGGCGCATGCTCCCGCTCTAGCCTCGCGCCAGCTCGAGCCGCCGGCACAGCTCGCGGACGCCCTCGAGGAGCCGCGGGCCCTGCCCGTGCAGCAGATCCGGATCGACGGCGTAGATCCTGTGGTTGCGCACCGCCGGAACGGACGCCAGCCCGCGCCAGGCGTGCGCCGCTTCGCCGCCGAATCCGCCGGCGACGATCGCTTCGGGCCGCGCGCCGAGGAGCTGCTCGCGCGAGACCATCGGTGTCAGCATTTTCGCGGCCGCGAACACATTGCGCCCGCCGCAGACGCCGATCGCATCGCTGATCAGGTGCGCGCCGTTCACGGTGAGCATGGGCCGGTGCCAGATCTCGAGGAACACGGCGATGCGGCGCTCGCCCGCGTGACGCTCGCGCAGCGCCTGCACGGCGCGCTCGAACTGCCGCGCGCGTTCCTCCGCGACGGCGCCGCTGCCGGCGAGCGCGCCGACCAGCCGCATGATGCGGGGGATATCGGCAAGCCGGTGCGCCTCGGTGACCACGACCCGGAATCCGAGACGCTCCAGGCGCCCGACTTGCAGCACCGGGTTGCCGCTCTGCCACGCAAGCACCAGCTGGGGCCTGAGCGCGATCAGCCGCTCGAAATCGACGCGGCCGTAGCTCGCCACCACGGGCAGCCGCCGCGCCTCCTGCGGAAAATCGCTGTAGCTGGAGACGCCGACGAGCTTCGCGCCGGCCCCCACCGCGAACGCGATTTCGGCGAGGTTCGGAGCCAGGGCGACGATGCGCTCCGCCGGCTGCTCGAGCGTGACCGTGACGCCGCGGTCATCGGTCACCCGGAGCGTGTGCGCGCTCGCCGCGCCCGCAGCCAGCGCTACGATGCAGGCCAGAAACCGCGTCATCGGGAAAGCAGCGAATCCACGGCCGCGAGCACCGCTTCGAGCGGGAGCCGGGTTAGGCACTCGCTCACCTTGCCGCCGCCGCAGCCGTCGTTGCCGCAGGGTCGGCAAGGATGTTCGGCGGAAGCCACGATCCGGTGCGGCACTTGCCAGGGCGCCCATTCGTGCTCGCCGCTCGGGCCGAAAATCGCCACCACCGGCGTCTGCATCGCCGCGGCGATGTGCATGGGCGCCGAATCGACGCCGACGAAAAGCCTGGCCCTCGCGGTCAGCGCCGCGAGTTGCTTCAGCGTCAGCTTCGCGGAAAGATCGATCACCGGGGCGCGGGTTCGCTCGCGAATCGCCGCAACCAGCGCGACCTCGGACTCGGAGGGCGCGGCCGTCAGCACCACGCGCTCGCCGCGCTGCGCGAGCGCGTCGATGAGCGCCGCCGCGCGCTCGGGAGGCCAGCACTTGAACCGCCAGCGCGACGCCGGATGAAAATGGATGAACCGCTTCGCTGTGAGGCCGTGCGCGGCGAGCAGCGTCTCGACGCCGCGCCCGGCGTCTTCGCCGGGGACCAGCACCAGCTTGCGCTCGTCCTCGCCCGGTTGAACGCCGATCCGCCGCAGCGCGTCGAGATTCAGCTCCACCCGGTGACGCCCGCCGCGCGGAGGCAGTGGATACAAATGACTGAAGCTTCTTTTCCAGAGGCGCGGCTTGCGGGCAAAATCGGGCGCGACGGCGAAGCGGACACCGAGTGCGCGCGCAAGCCAGGCCCCGCGCGGGTGCTCGGAAAGATGGATCACGAGATCGTAGTCGCGCGCGCGCAACGCCGAGAACAGCCGCCATTCCGCGGCGAACCGCGATAGCGCTCCGCGCTCTTTCCAGCCGCGCTCGACCCCATGGACCCGATCGATCGCCGGATGCAGATCGAGCATCTCCCGCGTTTCGGCATAAACGAGCGCGTCGATCTCGATCCGGGGCGCGTGGCGCTTGAGGACGGTGAACACGGGCGACGCGAGCAGGACATCGCCGTGGTGGCGCAGCTGGATCACCAGCGCGCGCCGCAGCCCGGAGACATCGATCGCATCGGCGGGGCGGTATTGCATGCCGCGCACGATAGCAGAGAACCCGGGCCAAGGCAGCAGCCCAGGCCCGCCCGGATCGATGTTTTCCGCCTCTACTTGAACGCGTGCTCGGCGCCGGCGAACAGCGTGCGCCCGGCCTGCGGATACGCGCACACCGGTGTGGCGCAGCCGAAGGCGTTGACGATGCCGTAACTGTAGTACTTCTTGTCGAACAGATTGTTGATCGCTGCCGACAGCTTCCACCCCGCCACCGCGCGCGCAAGCTTCAGGTCCGCAAGAAAGTAGCTCGGCATGAGCCCCGCAAAGGCGTTGTCCTGGTCGTTGTCGTAGCGCTGCCGGCCGACATAGCTGACCGCGGCCACCATCTGCGTCTTCGGCGCGAATTGCCACGCCGCGCGCAGGTTGGCGAGCGCGCGCGGCACCAGGGGAATGTCCTTGCCGGTGACGTCGATGCCGCCGTAGACGCCGGTCGTGAACTTCGCCGTCTGGTAGATCACGTTGCCCGAGAGCTCGAACTCGCTCGACAGGCGCAGGCTGCCGAACAGCTCCACCCCGGTGCGGCGCGTCGGCGAGAGATTGGTGTTGGCGCCGAACGGCACCACGATCGGGCTGAAGTAGATCTCGTTGTCCAGATTCGTCTGGTAGAAATTCGCCCGCAGCTTGAAGCCGTTATTCCTGTACTCGGCGCCCGCTTCCCGGTGCCGCGCGGTCTGGGGCTCGAGCAGATTGCCGCTTGCCGTAAAGCCGTTTTCATCGACATTCGCGACGCGAAAGCTGGTGGCGAGCCGGCCGAATACCGTCCAGGAGGGCGCAAGCGCATATTGGATTGCGGCCTCGCCGGAATGCGGAGTGCGCACATGGTTCTGCGCGCTGCTGAAGAACCCGGCCTGAACGAGGTCGTCCGAAATGCGCTGTGAGCGCCACCCCAGGGTCAGCTTGGCGGCGTCGGTGAGCTGCGCGTTGTACTGCGTGTAAAACGCGTTGCTCTCCTGCGACGCCCGGGTGGTGGAAGTCGGCATGGAGATGGAAGCGGGATCGGCGGCGATGCGCCGGTCGTAGTCCCAGTTGCCCCAGTCGGCCCCGACCACGAGGCTGGATCGCACGCCCAAGGGCGCCGTATTCCAGCGCAGGCGCGGCGAAAAGGCAAGATTGTTCAGCTTCGCTTCGCTGTACGACAGAAAGCTCACGAAATTGGCGGTCGCAAGCTGATCGCGATAGCCGAGATCGGCGGCGAGCTCGACTTCGCCCGCCTGGCGGCGCCCCTGCAGGGTGACGAATTCCCCGTCGCGGGTGGACCAGTCGTCGGGGGTGGCCGTGCCGCGCGGGTCGCCCGCGAGCTGGTTCTGGTCGCGCGTCCCGGGCAACTGGAGCCGCTGATAATCCGCGCCGAACTTGACCGCGAGGCTGCCGGCGTCGCCATTGAAGCGCACATCGCCGCCAGCATTGTCCTGGCGCACGCGATTGTTGACGCGATAGTTGTCGCTCTCCGAGTGGCTGCCCGAGACCAGCGCGCCAAAGCGCTCGCCGGCAAGGTTCACGCTGGCGCGCGCATCCCCCGTGCCGTAACTGCCCGCGCCAAGGAACACCTCGGCATCCTTGTGCTGCGGCCGCGGCCCTCTGGTGATGATGTTGATGGTGCCGCCCGAAGCGCCGCCGCCGTAGAGCACGGCGCCCGATCCGCGCAGGATTTCGATGCGCTCGATCGACTGCAGCGGAATGGCGGAGAGCTTGGTCGGGCTGAGGTCGTTTTCGTTGAGGCGGATGCCGTCGAGCAGCACCAGGGTATTCTGGTCTCCGGTGATGCCGAAGCCGCGCAAGTCGATCTGCAGGTCGGGCGAGCCGGAGTTGTTGCGCACCTGCATGCCACCGAGCCGCGAAAGCAGCTCGGGCAGGGTTCGTGCGGTGTCGCGGGCGATCTCCCCGGCGCTGATGATGGTCATTCCGACCGGCGCGTCCAGCCGCCGCTCCGGAAAGCGCGTGGCGGTGACGATGACGGCGTCCTCCGGGTCCTGGGCGAATGCGGGCTGCGCGGCCGCCACGAAAAGCACCGCGATGATGGAACGTTGCATGGATTTTCCTCCCTCGGCCAGCGTCCCCGCTGGTCTGTGTCGAGTTACGAGAGGAAACGCCGACAGCGAGGGCTGACCGGACTGGCTTGGCACCGCTCCCCGCGGCATTTCCCACCTTCGTCCGAGGCCGGTCTCCGGGCTCGTGGGATCGGGCGTATCGCCTTCCCGTGAGCTAGCGCTCACAGTGGCAGTGCCTTCGGCCTGATGTAAAAACATCAGGATTGGGCCGCTGGTTGATACGCCCGCGCACACTTACCGTTGCGGGGGCAGCAGAGGCATTGGCGGGACAAATAATCCGCACCGCACCTCTTTCCCGTTTCACCCCGGCGCGAGAAACGCGCCGGGACACCTCGAACGAGTGCGTTGATTGTACTACACAAGCACCCGGGTTCCGGATACGCTCGGGACCGGGAATCTACATTGAAAACGATTCCTTACACCTTGACTTGACAGATTTTTCCAAACTATAGTGTGCCGATGGACGCCGAATTCGCCGCGCTCGAGGAAAAAATCCGTCAGGCCGCGCAGCTATGCCAGCGGCTGCGCGACGAAAACCGCGGCCTGCGCCAGCAATTGACCACGGTGCTGGGCGACAAGAAACAGCTTGCCGAAAAAATCGACGGCGCCCGCACCCGTCTCGAGAACCTGCTCAAGCAGATCCCCGATTAAAGCCTCTTCCGGATGAGCCCGAAGCCGAAGACCCTCGATGTCGCCATCATGGGTCGCACCTACAAGGTCGCGTGCGCCGACGACGAGCGCGAAGCGCTGCTGTCGGCGGTGGCCTATCTGGACAGGAAAATGAACGAGATCAAGAGTGCCGGCAAGGTGGCGAGCGCCGAGCGCATCGCGGTGATGGCGGCGCTGAACATCACGCACGAACTGCTTACTTCGAGAAACTCCGCCAGCGGCTTTGACATCGAAGGGCTGAGGCGTAGAATGGCCGCAATGGAGGCGACGCTCGATCAGGCTCTCGCTCCGCAGGAGAGGCTGCTCTGAGTCGGAGTTCCGCCGCGTCGCCTGAGAAATTGCTCCCTGTGATGTGCGTCAAGGCCCGGGTAATTCTTGAACCAACAGCTTGAATTTGGTTGCGGACTCTAGCGTCACTGTTGTGCGCGTCCCTCGTCGGATGTACCTGATGTGACCGGAAAGCGACCACCTTGAACCGAAAGGTCCAGGAATCGGGCCCAGCGGCATCGGCGGGGGGCACCCGTAAGTGAAAACGCAGGCAAACGCCTGCGTTTTCGTTTCGTGAATCGCGAATCGCGTCTTCCCGCGGCGGATCCCGGTGCGCGATTTGCGCTTCACCATTGACGCTTCCCGACCATGCAAACCTGGCTCATGAAGTCCGAGCCCGACGAGTTCGGCATCGACGATCTCGCTGCGGCGCCGGGGCAGAAGACGCCCTGGTTCGGCGTGCGCAACTACCAGGCGCGCAATTTCATGCGCGACCGGATGCGTATCGGCGACCATGCGTTCTTCTATCACTCCAGTTGTCCCGAGCCCGGCATCGCCGGCATAGCCGAGGTCTGCTCGGCCGCCTACCCCGATGCCAGCCAGTTCGACCGCAAGAGCGAATACTTCGACCCCGAGGCGCAGCGCAACGCCCCGCGCTGGTTCAACGTCGATGTGAAGCTGGTAAAGAAAACCCGGTTGGTGAGCCTCGCCGATTTGCGCCGTCACCCCGAGCTCGCCGGAATGCAGGTGCTCGCACGCGGCAACCGGCTGTCGATCACTCCGGTGGAGCAGCGCGAATGGGAATTCATCACCCGACACCTGATGCGCACCTGAAACACGGACAGCGTTCCCCGCAGAGAAAAATTCTTTTCGATCTCCCCGCATCACTCCGCGTCTAATGCGCGCCTTGCGGTAAGATTCTTCATGCTCGAGCTGCAAAACGATACCTTGATCCGTGCGTTGCTTCGGCAACCCACGCCTTACACGCCCGTATGGCTGATGCGCCAGGCGGGGCGCTACCTCCCCGAGTACAACGAGACGCGCCGGCGCGCCGGCAACTTTCTGGCGCTGTGCAAAACGCCGTCGCTCGCGACCGAAGTGACATTGCAGCCGCTGGAGCGGTTCCGCCTCGATGCCGCGATCCTGTTCTCCGATATCCTCACCATCCCGGACGCCATGGGGCTGGGGCTGTATTTCGCCGAAGGCGAGGGACCGCGGTTCGAGCGGCCGCTGCGCGA
>JBARMB010000110.1:0-9733 GCA_049802235.1 Burkholderiales bacterium
GACGGAGCTTGCTTTCTGATACGCGACCGGCACCCAGCGCACCTGCAGCCCGGCGCGCTCATAGGGCTGCAGCGCCTTCCAGGTGAGATGGCAGTACCAGCAGTTCGCGTCGAAGAACACGTAGAGCGTGCGTTTGGGCGAGGCCGCGCCTTCGGCGACGGCGTCGGTCTTCTCGAGGGTGGAGAAAAGCGCGGGGAGATCGCGTGCCGCGGGCTTCTGCGCGTCTGCAGCGCCTGCGACCGTCGCGAACACCGCGCCGGCGATCGCCAGGCAGAAAACGCGTTTAGCGCCGGAGCACACCTCGTCTCTTCCCGTTGCGTGCGGGGTGGAAGCGCCCGGCAAAGCGGGCGATCGAGGCCGGTTCGCGATTCTCCCGGGAGGAATCATCGCGCCCGCGAGCGACGCGCCCGCCCGACGGGTGTGGCCTTATGCCCGGGCAACTCCTGCCGGAGTACCTGGCGCAACACCTTTTCCGTCACGGGCGCATCGCTCTCCGAGAGGTAGCGCTTCAGCGCCTCGTTCATCATGGTCTGATATCCGCCGCCTGCCTTGTGCGCCCGCGCGCGAAACTCGTCGAGCACGGCGTTGTCGATGAAAATCGAAATGCGCGTCTTGCCCTTTTGCGGAACGATGACACCGCGCTTGCCCTTCGAGAAGTCGTATTCAGCTCTCATGTTGCCTGCGCTCCCTGCCGGTCGCGCGGCGAGCGGCGCTCTGCGGCTGCTGCAAAAGTATCCGACAGGAAAAGGCGCCAATTGGGTGGAGATCGTCAGCTTCGATTGCAGGCGTTTGCAAGACACCCCGGGACAGCGGGGTCTCAACCACCGGCCACCGCGAGCGGCTTGGCGACCATGAGGTAGTAGATCACGACCACCGACGCGAACGCCGGGATGCCAAGCGCAAACCAGCGCTTGAACCACGCGTGGAACCATGCGGGCAGCGCATCGATCGAGGCCGCCTGCTTCGACTCGCGACTCAATCGGGCCTGGATATAAAGCACCGGTAACCAGCAGGCGCCGGCCAGCAAAAAGAGCGTCCACGCGGCGATCGACCACGCACTCGCGAGCGGCCAACCCAGGTAATTCATGAGCACAACGCCGCTCACAGCCTGAAACACGACCGCAGGCGCGGTGAAGCAGGCGTCCGCGATGACGGTCAGCCGCAGCGCCGACCGAAGCGCACCGATGTCGCCGGAGCGTCGCGCGTTGCGGTAGCCGAACCAGCAAAAAAATGCTATGCCGAGACCGGTGCCGAAGACGATCGCCGCGCTCAGGATGTGCGCGGTCTTCCACAACGTAAACGGCGTCACGCGTTGATCTCCTTCAGCACCGTGGTGATGCGCCAGCGCGCAAACTCCGCCTCGAATTCCTTGAGCGAGACAAATCCCGTGCAGGGAAACGCGCCGCGCAGCGAAATCTTGTCGTCGGCGAGCTTGCGCGCGAGCAGTATAGCGGCCATGCAGGGAACCTCGGGGCCGTGGCCGGCGTCCACCGTCAGGTGCCATTCGACTCGGGCGCGGCTTCCGTCCGCTCGCCTGCCGACGAGACTCACCAGCATGCCACCGCGGTCACCTCCAAACACGTTCATCCACGAAGCGATCCGGCCGAGCGGCTGTGCCCACCGCTCGATTGGCAGCCGCACACCTTGCCGACGGAGCATGGCCGCGAACCATAGCGCGAATTGCTGCGCTCCAATCTCGAGCGCGGCGCGGAACTCCACCGTGCGCGCCGCGGGATAAAGCCGCGGCAACAGCTCCAGGTCGGGTACGTCGCAAGCGGCGGCCCAACGCGTGCCGAGCCCATCGAAGCGAAGGCGTCTCAGCTCCTGCCAGCCCCAGGCGTCACGCCACGCGCCGCCGCTCATCCACTTGAACGGTCGTCCGGCATAGCTGAACACCGCGGCGATCGTAGCTTCTCCTCGCGGCGCGCGTTGCCCGGGCGCGATGGCAATCTGGATCTCCTCGATCTGCGGCAGACGGCTCCTCAGGCTGTCAATCACCGCTGAGGAAAGCGCGGGCACGCTGCTCGCGCCGGAAATGGCGACTCGCTGCGCGGCGCGCGCGGCCGAATGCACAGCCTCCGCGAAGCCCACGACGAATTGCCGGCCGTCGGCCAGGTCGAGGTAATGCGCGCCGGCGGCCAGCGCGGCGAGCGCCACGCGGTAGTCCTGCGACTGGAACGGCCCGGCGCAATGGATCACGAGATCGGGAGCGAGGCGCTTCAGCGCCGCAGGGAAATCGGGCGCGGAATAATCCAGCTGCGCGTGCTGCAGGTCCAGATCGGCGATGCCGCGCCGCCCCGCATCCGGATGACGACCCGCGGCGACGATCTCCATCCCCGGCGAACCGGCGAGCCCACGGCAGACGCGGGCGCCGAAATTGCCGTAGCCGCCGATCACGACGATGCGCATCCGCTTTCCCGGTAAATACCCGGGCGCCATTCTAATGCCTGCAGACCGACCCCGTCGGACTGTCGCTCGGCGGCGGAGTGGGAAAGCCCGGGAACCTTACGCTGCACAGCGGCGCCCGCAGTAAAGTTGCAGATTCGCGCGGCCGCCCTGCACGCCGGGGCCGAAGTCGGTAAAAAAAACCCCGCGCGGCGCGGGGCTTTGTCTTGTCTGACTTCCAGTTAGAGCGGCAGGCGCATTCCCGGGATCTCGAGCGGCTGATCCATGCAGGAGATCTTGCCCACGTTCGGGCCCGCGGGTTTGATCTCGCCGGCGGCATTCGGAGAATTATCGCGCCGGTTGCCGTCCGAGTTGGCGGTGCAGAACCTGTGGCGCAGCAGGAACGGGCTCGTCGGAGTCTCGAGCGGCCCGGTATTGCGCAAGCGGGTCGTGGCGTCGGGCGGATTGCGGAAGACCTCGGTGACGCGGCCGCGAGGCGTGACCGCGACGACGGCATTGCGCTCGTTCGCATCCACCCAGATGTTGCCCGCCTCGTCAAGGGCGATGCCGTCCGCGCCTTCGATCAGCGGATGCGTGACCAGGATGTTCTCCAGGCACAGCGTGTTCGCGGCGAACGTGGTGTCGCAGCCGACGCGGCTGCGCAGGTTGCCGTGGCGGTCGAACTCCACTTTCCAGATCGCGCCGCGCGCGGTATCGGCGATGTACAGGCTGTCCCCGTCGCGGTCGAACGCGACGCCGTTCGCAACCAGCGATTGCGAGCCGGCGGTGTTCTGGGCGTTGCGGCTGCTTGAGGTCACCGTGATCGCCCCGGGCGGCAGCGAGCGGACGTCGCGTCCGACGCCGCCGACCCCGGCGACCAGGTTGACCTCGTTGGCGAGCGGCTGCACGCGGAACATTTCGGTGACGCCGCCGCCCGGGGCAATTTTCCATATGCGGCCCTGGCCGGTCGTGCCGTCGCCAGTCCAGAGGTTGCCGTCGCGATCGAACGCGAGGCCGTTCGTTCCCGACACCCCGCTCGCGTAGATCGTCGCGGTCGGCGGCGTGACCGCATTCGGCGTCAGGGTCCAGATCTTGTCGGCGTCGCTGATGAACAGATCTCCGGCGACGTTGAAGGCGATGCCCGAAGGGCTGCACGGCGCCGGGACAAAGCCCACCGTCACCAGAATCGGCACGGCAACCGAGACTCGCCAGACCGGGCAGGAAACGCCGGACGGGCGGCCCGTGGTATAGAGATTTCCCGCGTCATCGCCGGTCAGGCCCTCGATGGCGAAGGGCGTCAGAATCAGCGTTGAGAAAGTCGCATCCCGCGGAAAGCGCGCACCATCGTCATCGGCCCACGCCGCGCACAGGAAGAGCGAGAGACCGAGCAGAGCCAGGCTTTTCTTCACCATTGCGTTCCTCCTTTCGTTAAAAAGAAACAGGAAAATCGATCTTACCGTCCTCTCATTTCGCTCGCGGGCCGAGCCTGTCGCGAACTCTGAGGCGGCCGCTGGGCCTTGCCGGCATTCGGGCTGGTGCTTACGGAGGCGTTCGGCCGCCGGGATCTGCGCTTTCCCGGCGCCCCACAACGGACGGTTGGTTGCGGCAAATCATGCACGCACCGGGCGCGCCGGGTCAAGCGCGGGTGCACTTGTCGCGCCCAGGCGGCTTTGGCGCGAGCCGCAAACTCACTCGCCGGCTAATCCAGCTCGATCGACTCGATCAGCTTCTCGCTGTCTTCCTCGGTGCGGGTTGACGCCTCGCCCCACGCGGACGACCTCGAAAAGGGGGTGACGGACTCGGGAGCAAAGACCGATCGAAGAGCTCCGTTCACATTTTCGCACCGCCTAGGACGTCACGAACGGCGACAGGCGCATGGTGCAGCATTGGAAGCCGGTGAGGGTGTTGCGCGGATTCGTCGGCGGCCCGCTGTCCGGAAACATCAGGTCGTTGTTGTCGCCGACGTGCCAAAGTCCCAGGATGTGGCCGATCTCGTGCGCCATGATGGTGGGGTCGCTGGCGGCCGTCGCATCCACGCGGCACCAGTTGTCACCCCAGAACGTGAAGCCGTCGGAGCTCCCGGTGATCTTGTCGACGAAAAACACGGTCACCTGGTTGCAGCAGTTGCACGCGTGCTCCGAAAACCACGAATGCCACAGCGAGAACAGCCCCCAGAACGAGTCGCCCGTGCTCGACAGCAAGTCCGCATTTACGATCCGCTCGCGGCTCTCGACCTCGACACGGATGCCGCACTGCCGGTAAATCTCGATCATGGTCCGGATGCTGTTCTCGACGGCTTCCGGCGTGACCTTCGACACGCCTTTCTCGTCGGTGAGGACCTTGATGCATACCTTGACCTTCTTCGGCAGCCTCAGACCCAGGAGGCAGAGGATGAGACCCGGGATGCCGATGATGATGTTGACGATGATGCAGACTACCCTGGCCACGTAGATGATGAGATTCAGCACCCAGGTGATGAGCGTGATGATCGTGCTGATGACGGTATTGCAGACCCAGTTCCATACTGTCTGCACCAGCGTAATGAGCTGCGTCACCCAGTTGCAAAGCGTGCTGAGCGGCCACGGAAGCCAGCTGCACACCTGGCTGACCACCGTTATTATCGTCGTGATGACCGAGCTGACCCAGCCGCAGACCGTGGTGAGGATCTGCTGGATAATGGGAATGACGACATTCACCAGTATGGTGAGCGGCAACAGCAGGATTTGGCAGAGCATGTTGTATTTCCCCCTTTAAAAGGTCCACGACATGGGTTGCGGCGTCTGCGGCAAGTTCGATCTCGGCGACAAACTGGGCAAATGCGCCTATTGCATCCGGCTCGCGGCCGTCTCCTCGATCGTCTTCTGGGGCCTCTTCTACCTTTGCTACGCGGTGCTGGACATTCGGCTGCTCGCCGTGTTCTTTCTTTTCTTCGCGGCCATGGTGACCCTGCTTCTCGTCGCTCACGTCCTGGCTTTTCTTTCGAACAGGACAAGGGGCTGAACCGCTTTCGTGCCCGCCGCAGGCGGGACACCCCTTTTGTTTCGCGGGACGTTAGCACCAAACCGGGCAAAGAAACATCCTGTCAAAAATGACAGGTGTTGGGTTACTGACAGGGAATCGCGGCGCGCGCGTCGATGCCGTACTTCGTGAACCGTTCCAGATTAGTCAGGTAGGTAACGGCGCCCTAACCATCACATCTAATCTAGTTCCAACACATACCTCTTTCGGAGTATTACGGCTCCTGCCGGTACATCATTTTCCCACCCACCATCGTCATCACCGCCTCGATCTCTCCGATCTCCTCGACCGGCACGGTGAAGTAGTCCTTGGTTAACACCGCCAGGTCCGCAAGCTTCCCGACTTCCAGCGACCCTCTCTCTTTTTCCGCGAACGCGAACCACGCGCTCCCCTGCGTATACATGCGCAGGGCGTTCTCGCGCGTCGGCGTCTCCTCCGGTCCCCGCAATGCAACGCCGCCGACGGTTTTCCCGTCGAGCATCCACCGCAGCGCGACCCAGGGGTTGTACGACATCACGCGGTGCGCGTCGGTCCCCGCGCCGACGTGGACGCCGATGTACAGGGCGCTGTTCATGCGCGGCATGTGCTTCAGAACTTCCGCGCCCTTCTCCTTCAGTTGCGATTCGCCCTCGAAGTAGCCGGAGTCCTGCAGCGCCCAGCCGACGCCGAGCGCTTTCATGCGCTCGAGCGTCGCGCTGGAGGCGTCCTCGAGGTGCACCAGCGTCCAGCGCAGGTCCCCGATCGGGTGCTCGCGGTTGACGCGCTCGAAGGCATCGAGCACGAGGCCGACCGACTTGTCGTTGTGCCAGTGGATGTTGAGCGACATGCGCCGGCTCGCCGCCCAGTTGCAGATCTCGAAGAACTGCTCGCGCGCGGCTTCCGGCGGGTTGTCGTTGTTGTACACACCCCAGGCGACGTTCTCGCCGATGCCATTGAAGCGCAGCCACGCGTCGCCGAAGCCCATCGGCAGGAGCTGTGTGAGTGCCTTGTAGTCCTCGAGCTCGCGGCCGCGCCCCTGCGCGAAGATGGTGTAGGCGACGCGAAGCGTGAGCGCGCCGTCGCGCCACACCTGGAACAGCGCCTGGTAGTCGGGCGGCGCCATGCCGAAGCCGCCCGGATCGATGACGCCGGTCAAGGCCAGGCGGTTGAGCTCCGAGAAAAATTTCTTCGTCCCCTCGACCTGTTCTTCGAAGGAGGGCTTGGGCAGGCGCGCGAACAGCGCGGTGATGGTCGGCGTGTTGCCGCTGATGCCGCCGGTGAGAGCGCCGCTCGCATCGCGGTCGAGCTTGCCCGCGGGCGGGACGTCCTTGTCCTCGCGGATGCCGAGCGCTTCGAAGCCCTTGGGCGAGAGCATCGCCCAGCCGTAGAAGAGCTGGATGTATACAGGATGGTCCGGCGCGGCGGCGGCGAGCTCAGGCTGGCTGGGCCGGCGCCGCTCGGCGAACTGCTCGGGCGTCCAGCCGCCCGCGACGATGAGCCAGCCGCCGGGCTTCGCGGCCTTTGCCGCCTCGCGCAGGCGCGCGAGCGCCTCGCCGATGCTGTGCGTGCCGATCCAGTTCACCTCGGTCGCGAACGACAGCGCGGCGCGGATCGCGTGCATGTGCGAGTCGATGAGGCCGGGGATCACGGTGCGGCCGTGCAGGTCGATGACGCGCGTGCTCTTTGCGATGAGCGGCTTGACCTTCGCAAAGGCGCCGACCGCGACAATTTTCCCGTCGCGCACGGCGAGCGCTTCGGCGATGGAGGATTTCGCGTCGAGGGTGACGATCTTGCCGTGGACGAGGACGGTGTCGGCGGGCTGCGCCAAGGCCGCGCCGGACATGCCGAGTGCGACGACCGTCGCAAATACGCTCGATGCGTTCTTCATGCGCCCTCCCCCGGGGTGGATCCGAATATTACGCCCGCGCCGGGCGCGATTCCGGCCTGCTTTTCAGATCTCCATCAGGTCGCGCCCGACGATCACCGCGCCGCTGTAGTGCTTGCGCACGCCCTCGATCCACATCGCGTCGGTGATCGAGGGATCGTCGGAGGGCACGAGGTGCGAGAGGACGAGCGTCTTCACTCCCGCCGCGGCCGCCACCTTGCCGATGTCCTCGGTGACGGTGTGGCTCGCAAGCAGGTGCTCGCGCAGCGTCGCCGCGTTCGGCACGCGCTTGAGCAGGCTCTCCAGGCCGCCCAAGTGCATCGCCTCGTGCACCAGCACGTCGGCCCCTTTCGCGAGCTCGATCAGCTCGGGCGAGAACGCGGTGTCGCCGCCCATGACGATGGAGCGGTCGGCGGCGTCGAAGCGGTAGGCGTACGCCTGGGTGATCGGCGGGTGGCGCACCCGCGCGCAGGTGACCTTCACGTCGTCGTTCTGCATCACCGCGCCGGGCGCGTCGAACTCGTGCGCGGCGACGAGCTTGCGCAGATCGGGCCGGCCCTCGTCCTTGATGCGCGTCTCGATGTCGAATTTGTTCAGCTCCCAGTACGCCTCGGTCATCGCCCGCGTCGGCGGCGGGCCGTAGGCGTCGACGCGCGTATGCAGGCCCGCGACCCAGGCGTTGTAGAACAGGTTGCCGTAGTCCAGATCGTGGTCCGAGTGGTGGTGGGTGATGAAGACGTAGCGCAGCGTGTTGAGCGGCACCCCGGCCCGGACGAGCTGCTGCGACACGCCCGAGCCGCAGTCGATGACGCAGGGCACGCCGTTGACGACGATGAGGTTCGCGGGCTTGGTGCGGCCGGAGGCGATCACGCGCGGCCCCCCGCCCGTGCCGAGCAGGACGAGCCGGGTCTTCTGCTTTGCCGCGCCTTGAGCGCGCGCCGCGCGCAGCGGCGCGAGCGCCGCCGTCGCCGCCAGCGCCGCCGTGCCGGAAAGAAATTTCCGGCGGGATGACGAGATCATTTTTTTGTCCTCGCGATGAGCGTCAAGGGAGCCGCAGACGAGTCTTCTCCGATACCCGCCCCGCCTCAGCCCGGCTCCTGGCCTTTCGACTTGAACACGACGCCGGCGGCCGGCGACGAGAGGAATCTGATCAGCGCCTTTGCCGCCGCCGCGTCCTTCGAGCCCGCGCTCACGCCGGTGGTGAAGACGGTATAGCTCTGCAGCTCCGGCGGCAGCGGGCCGAGCACTTCCACGCCGCGCTGGGCCATCAGCTCGTTGACGAGCAGCGCGCCGAATTCGGCGTCGCCCTTGACGAGCAGCGCGCCGACGGCCGCGCCCGACGGGGCCAGAATGGCCTTCGGCATGACCTGGTCGGCGATGCCGATCCTCTTCAGCACGCTCGCGAAATACACGCCGCTCGCGCCCTCTTTCGCCCAGGAGACCGATTTCGCCGCGAGCAGCGTGCGCTTGAGCGCCTCGGGCGTGCCGATGTCGGGCCGGGGCGCGCCCGCTTTGATGCCGATGCCGACGCCCGAGCGCGCGATGTTGGCGCGCGTGGCGGCGTCCACCTTGCCCTGCTTGGCGAGGTCGTCGATCCCGGCGGTGGTGAGGACGGCGAGATCGAAGGTTTCGCCGCCTTCGATCTGGCGCTTGAGGATGGCGGCGAGGCCGAACTCGATCTTGAGCTTGTTCCCGGTGTCGCGCTCGAAGGCGGGCGCGAGCTCTTCCAGCGCCGCCTTGACGCCGTTGGAGGCGAGCACCTTGATCTCGGCGGCGTGGATTGCGGTTGCCAGCGGCAGCAGGGCGGCGAGCCCGATGATGGTTGTTGCGAGCGATGCCGACTTCATGATGTCCTCCCTCGGTAGCGTTGCGTTCTTGTTCTGGCGGAGGCCATCCTACTCTGGTGGTCGGGCGATGTTAAGCCGCGCAAACGCGCCCTCCGCCGCCGGTCAGGGAAGCTCTGCATACGCGGGAAGCTTTGCATGAGTGCGATGTCGTCATTCCCGCGCAGGCGGGAATCCAGGAAGTCCGGACAGTTGCCGGATCCTCGACCTCGGCGACAACGACATTCGCGTCGCGCCGGCGGCGGCATGGTGGAAGTTTCGATCGCGCCGGCGGCAGAGATGAAAACGCCCGCTTGGGAGGTCTCCCCTATGAACCCCCCTGTTACCAGGAGAATGCATCTGCTCTTCGCGATCCCGAAGGATCAGTCAAGCGAGGGAAGACCACCCAAACGGGCGTCTGTCTGATTTTGATTATCCACATCCCGAAGGGCGGGGCTTTGATCCATGTCAACGGATGGCCGGCTCGCGCTGGCGGCGATCGACTTCGTCGGCGAGCGCGCGCAGCGCCGGCGAGAGTTCGGCGCGAAACGGCGGCTCGGCGTGTTCCAGGCTGCGCAGGCGCCCGGGCAGCCGCTGCAGTTCGGCGAGCGCGTGCCGGCGCGCTTCGGTGAGCGGCGGGGAA
>JBARMB010000111.1:0-51185 GCA_049802235.1 Burkholderiales bacterium
GCCCAGCACGGCGTAGCGCATGGCTGCGTGCAGCCGCTGCGGGGCGACCTTGTCGGAAGTCAGGAAACGCTCGAGCGCAGCTTCCATCCGGGCCTGGACTTTCCCCATCCAGGCCGAAAATTCACTCGTCGTCGTCGGCACCGGGAAGGTTTTTCAGGGTGTTTCCTTCCAGCACCTTGACCTGCTGCTGGGCCTGGGCAAGCACGGACTGGCAGTACTGCGTCAGCTCGAGCCCGCGCTTGTGCGCGGCAAGCGACTGCTCCAGCGTGAGCTTGCCCGACTCCATGCTGGCGACGATCTTCTCCAACTCGGCAAGGGCGGCTTCGAAGCTTGCGGGCTGGTCGGTCCTGGCGGATTTGGACATGATGGCTGGGGCTCCGCGTCCCGGGGAACGCGCTGCGGGGAAAGAACGAAAAATAGCCTATGCGGGGAAGTGCGGTCAAATCGGACTGGTCCGGCAGTCCCTTGCAGCCCACGAACGTCGAGCCCGGGCAGGCCTGGAGCTGAAGGCGACAAAAATCCCTGGAACCCCCCTTGAAAAAGGACTAGAATCGCGCGATTTTATTTTGCCATTCCGACTGAAGGAGCTACAGTAGTCCATGTCCAATCTGGCCGGTTCGCTGAAACTGCAACCCAACACCTCGCAACTGCCGGTGTCCTGGTATTTCGACGCGCGCGTGTTCGAACTGGAGCAGAAGCTGCTGTTTGCGGACGGGCCGGGTTATGTCGGGCACGAGCTGATGGTGCCGAACCTCGGCGACTACCATACGCTCGCCTGGATGGATCACGGCAAGGTGCTGGTGCGCAACGCCAACGGCATCGAGCTGCTGTCCAACGTCTGCCGCCACCGGCAGTCGATCATGCTCGAGGGCCGCGGCAATGCGCAGAACATCGTTTGCCCGCTGCACCGCTGGACCTACGACATGAAAGGCGGGCTGCTCGGGGCGCCGCACTTTCCGGAGAACCCCTGCCTCAACCTCGGCCGCACGCCGTTGCAGAACTGGCAAGGGCTGTTTTTCGCCGGCAAACGCAACGTGACGAAGGACCTGGAGCGCTTCTCCTTCGCCGGCGATTTCGACTTTTCCGGCTACATGCTCGACCGGGTGGATATCCTGGAATTCGAGCAGAACTGGAAAACTTTTCTCGAAGTGTACCTCGAGGACTACCACGTGGTGCCGTTCCATCCGGGACTAGGCAACTTCGTCACCTGCGACGACCTGCGATGGGATATCACCGACACCTATTCGGCGCAGGTGGTCGGAATCAAGGACGGCCTCGCCAAGCCGGGAACGCCGGTGTACGCGAAATGGCACGAGACCCTGACGCGCTACCGCGAAGGCAAGCAGCCCAAGCAGGGCGCGATCTGGGTGCTCTACTATCCGAACGTGATGCTGGAATGGTACCCGCATGTGCTGATCGTGAGCACGCTGATTCCGCGCTCGCCCACCCATACCACCAACGTGGTCGAGTTCTATTACCCGGAGGACATCGTGCTGTTCGAGCGCGGGTTCATCGAAGCCGAGCAGGCGGCATACATGGAAACGGCGATCGAGGACGACGAACTCGCCAAGCGCATGGACCGCGGCCGGCGCGTGCTCTACGAGCAGGGCATCAACGAGGCCGGGCCTTACCAGTCGCCGATGGAAGACGGCATGATGCACTTCCACGAATACATCCGCCACGGACTGGCAGGGCATCTGTAGGTCGAACCCCTTCCAGCGCCAGGACGCCAAGACCGCCGGGACGGTCTTTACTCCTTGCGCAACAGGCTGCCGCGCGGAAGGTAAGATAGCGGCATGATCCTCACTGCGCTCGTCAGTACCGAAGTCCTTGCGCGGCATCTCGACGCTCCGGACTGGGTCGTGTTCGACTGCCGCCACGATCTCGCCGCGCCCGACCGTAGCCGCGCCGAATATGCGCAAGCTCACATTCCCGGCGCGCGCTTCCTGCATCTCGACCAGGACCTTTCCGCGCCCAGGAACGGCAGGAACGGCAGGCATCCGCTGCCCGATCCCGCCGCGTTCATGGACAAGCTCGGACGGGCCGGCGTCGATTCCGGAAAGCAGGTGGTCGCCTACGACGCGCAGGGCGGCATGGTCGCGGCCAGGCTGTGGTGGATGCTGCGCTGGCTCGGGCACCCGTGCGTCGCGGTGCTCGACGGCGGCTGGAACCAGTGGATCGCCGAAGGCCGGCCGCAGAGCGCCGAAGTGCCGCGGTCTGAGCGCGCGCGCTTTACCGGCGCGCCTGACGACAGCGCGGTGGGCGCAGATTTCCTGCTCTCGCACCTGGACAAGGCGGTGCTTCTGGATGCGCGCGCGCCCGACCGCTTTCGCGGACAGAACGAGACGCTCGATCCGGTCGGCGGGCGCATCCCCGGCGCGCGCAACCGCTTCTTTCGCGACAATCTCGACGCGAGCGGCCGCTTCAAGGATGCGGCGCGGCTCGAATCGGAATTCCGCGCCGCGCTCGGCGACGCCGATCCCGCGCAGGTCGTTCATTACTGCGGCTCGGGCGTCTCCGCGTGCCACAACCTGCTCGCCATGGAGCTCGCCGGCCTGCGCGGCGGGCGGCTCTATGCCGGCTCGTGGAGCGAGTGGTGCGCCGATCCGAAGCGCCCCGTCGCCGCGGGCGAGCCTTAGAGCGCTTCTCCCCGATGTGGTCCGCCGCGCTTGCCGACGTAATCCTCGTCCTGCACGCGCTGTTCGTCCTGTTCGTCGTCGCCGGCTTCGCGCTGATCCTCGCCGGCGCGCGGCGATGGGCATGGGCGCGCAATCGCGCATTCAGGCTCGCGCACCTTGCCGCGATCGCGTTCGTCGCCATCGAGTCGCTGCTCGGCATCGCCTGCCCCCTGACGCGCTGGGAGGATTTTCTGCGCGCTTCAAGCCCGGGGGGGCGCAGCTTCATCGGCCGCTGGCTCGGCCGGCTGCTCTATTACGACTTCCCCGATTGGGTGTTCGCGCTCGCCTACTGCGCCTTTGCGCTCGCCGCCGCGTGGGCCTGGAAGACCGTTCCTCCACGCTCGAAGCGCGCGTTCAATCCGACGGCAAAAACGCTATGATTCGCCGCAAGCCCTTCCCGCCCGATAATCCATGCGCCTGCTGCTGATTGACGATTCGGAGACATTCCGCCTCAAGCTGATCCGGCTGCTGCGTGAATCCCTGCCTGATGCGGAAGTCGTGCAATGGGCACCGACGACGCGCGGCAAACCGGCGAACAACTTCGACTGGAAGCGCTTCGATACGCTGCTGCTTTCCGTCTCGCCGGCCGGCGAGGACGGTCTCGAATGGCTGCGCGACTTCCGCCGCGCAGGCGAGATTCCGCCGACGCTGGTTCTGGCAGATTCCACCAGCGGGGAGCTCACCGCGCGCGCGATCGAGGCGGGCGCCTCGGGCTGCCTCTCCAGGACCGGTCTGACCGCCGACCGGCTCGTCGGCGCGATCCGCGCGGCGCTGCTTGACGTCGTACACACCGAAAAAGCCGGCGAAACGCACGTGCGCACCCAGCCGCTCGATGTTCACTCTATCGGCAATCCCCCCGGCAAGCATGAAGTGCTCGTAAAGGGCTACAGGATGCTGCGCAGGATCGGTGAAGGCGGCATGGCCAAGGTGTACCTGGCGGAGCGCGAGAAAGACAATCTGCAGCTCGTGCTCAAGGTGCTCGAATCGAATCTGCTCCAGGACGAGCAGTTTCTGCGGCGCTTCCTGCGCGAGTGCGACGTCATCTCCAGGATCCGGAACGAGCATGTGGTTGCGATCCATGACCATGGCGTCAGCGACGACTGCGCCTTCCTGGCGATGGAGTATTTTCCGGGCGGTAATTTGAAGCAGCGCATCCGCGCGGGCCTGCCTCCGCTGCTGGTGCTCAAGTTTCTGATGCAGATCGCAACGGCGCTGGACGCCGTACATTCGGCGGGCGTCGTCCATCGCGACATGAAGCCGCAGAACATCATGTTCCGCGATGGCAACCGGCTGGCGCTGGTGGATTTCGGCCTCGCCAAGGAGATCGATTCGAACACCACGCTCACACGAACCGGCATGGTGCTCGCGACACCGCTTTACATGAGCCCGGAGCAATGCATGGGAAAACCACAGGATCGGCGCGGGGACCTGTACTCCTTGGGCGTGATACTCTACGAAATGCTCACGGGAGCCCTGCCTTACCACGCCGCCAATGCCCCGGGCCTCGCGCATCAGCACCTGCACTCCCCGGTGCCGCGCCTGCCGCCGCAGTCGGCCGGTTTCCAGCCCGTCCTCGATCGGCTGATGGCGAAAAAACCGGAGGAACGCTTCCAGTCGGCAAGGGAGCTCTTCACTTACGTCGCTCGCTGAGTCGGTCATGCAAGCGTACCTCGACCTCATGCGCCAGGTGCTCGAGCACGGCCAGCGGAAAAGCGACCGCACCGGCACGGGCACGCTGTCGATGTTCGGCTGGCAGATGCGCTTCGACCTCGCCGGCGGCTTCCCGCTGCTCACCACCAAGAAGCTGCACCTGAAATCAGTCGTGTGCGAGCTGCTCTGGTTCCTGCAGGGCAGCACCAACGTGCGCTGGCTGCAGCAGCAAGGTGTCAGCATCTGGGACGAGTGGGCGGACGCGAACGGCGAACTGGGTCCCGTGTATGGCTACCAGTGGCGCAACTGGGAGGCGCCCGACGGCAGAAAAATCGACCAGATCGCGCAGGTGATCGAATCGATCCGCAGCAATCCCGACTCGCGCCGGCACATCGTCACCGCGTGGAACCCGGCCGACATCGGCCGCATGAAACTGCCGCCCTGCCACGCGTTCTTCCAGTTCTACGTCGCCTCGGGGCGGCTTTCCTGCCAGATGTACCAGAGGAGCGCCGACATCTTCCTCGGCGTGCCGTTCAACATCGCCTCCTACTCCCTGCTGACGCTCATGGTCGCGCAGGTTTGCGATCTGAAGCCCGGCGAATTCGTGCTGTCTTTGGGCGACGCGCACCTCTACCTCAATCATCTGGAGCAGGCAAAGGAACAGTTGTCGCGCTCGCCGCGGCCGCTGCCGCGCATGCGGCTCAATCCTGCGGTGAAGGACGTCTTCGGCTTCCGCTACGAGGACTTCACCCTCGAGGACTATGACCCGCATCCGGCGATCAAGGCGCCGATCGCGGTGTAAACAACCGTCCGCGTACTGAATCTGTCACCGCACCACTGATCTCCATGTCCTCCCCCATACCGCGCATATCGATCATCGCCGCCCTGGCGCGTAACCGGGTGATCGGCCGCAGCAACCGCATGCCCTGGCACCTGCCCGAGGACCTGAGGCGCTTCAAGCAGCTCACGCTCGGGCACGCGGTGATCATGGGCCGCAGGACGTTCGAGTCCATCATCGACACTGCGGGCAAGCCCCTCCCCGGCCGCGACAACATCGTCATCACGCGCTCGCAGGCCTGGACTCATTCGGGCTGCCGCGTCGCGAATTCGCTCGGGGCCGCGCTGGCGGCGGCGCAAGGCTCGCCGGAAGTATTCGTGATCGGCGGTGCCGAGATCTACGCGCTGGCGATGCCCCTGGCGCAGCGGCTTTATCTGACCGAGATCGAGCGCGATTTCGACGGCGACACGATTTTTCCCGGGTTCGACCGCTCGGGCTGGCGTGAGGTTTCGCGCGAGCGGCGCGCGCTCGCGGGGCCGCAGGGCCTCGGCTACGCATTCGTCGAATACCGGCGAGCTGCCAATCCGTGACGACTCTGCCGACTCAGGGAATGGCCACGACGCCGGCTCGCGGATACTGGAACATGCTCGGCCCCGCCTGCGCCTTTATCGATCTCGAAACCACCGGCACCGTCGCCACCGGCGACCGCATCACCGAGATCGGCATCGTGCGGGTGATCGACGGCAGGCTTGAGGAGGAATGGAGCACGCTGGTCAACCCGGAATGCTCCATTCCCCCGGAGATTCAGCGCCTCACCGGAATCACCAACGCCATGGTGACGGACGCGCCGACCTTCGCCGAGATCCGCCACGATGTCCTCGACCGGCTCGAGGACCATCTGTTCATCGCCCACAACGCCCGCTTCGACTACGGCTTCATCAAGAACGAATTCCGGCGCGCCGGCACGCCGTTCTCCGCCGACGTGCTGTGCACCGTTCGACTGTCGCGCAGGCTCTACCCCGAGCACCGGCATCACGGCCTCGATGCCATCGTCGACCGGCATCTGCTGTCGGGCGCGGACCGCCACCGCGCGCTCGGCGATGCGCGCCTGATCTGGGAGTTCGTCCAGGCGCTGTACCGCGAAATATCCGCCGAAGAAATCGAGGCGGCGGTGCGGCAACTGCTGAAGACGCCGAGCCTGCCGCCGCAGCTTCCTGCCGACGCGCTGAAGCGCCTGCCCGAGGGCCCCGGGGTGTACCTCTTCTATGGCGTCAACGACCTGCCGCTCTACGTCGGCAAAAGCCGCAACCTGCGCGAGCGGGTGCGCTCGCATTTCTCCAGCGACCACCTCTCGGCCAACGACCTGCGCCTGTCTTCCGAAGTCACCCACATCGAGTTCGAACAGACGGCCGGCGAGCTCGGCGCGCTCCTGCGCGAGGCGCAGCTGGTCAAGACGCTGCTGCCGCACCACAACCACCGTCTGCGCCGCAGGGTCGGCGTGTGTGCGCTGTGCCTGCCCGAGGAACCCGGGCCGCCGGAATTCGTCACCCGGCACCGCTTCATGCCCCGCGAGCTGGACGGCCTGTTCGGCCCGTTCGCCTCGCGCCGCGCGGCGAAGACCGCCCTCATGGATCTCGCAGCCGAGCACGGCCTGTGCTGGAGCCGGCTCGGACTCGAGCGCCGCAACGGGCCCTGCTTCGCGCGGCAACTGGGGCGCTGCCGCGGCGCCTGCATCGGCGCCGAGGCGGCCGCCGATCATCACGCGCGGCTGCGCGCCGCGCTGAACCCGTTCGCGATCGCGCCCTGGCCGTTTGCCGGTCCGATCGGCATCCGCGAGGCAAGCGAAGACGGCCGCGAGGAATTGCACCTCATCGACCGCTGGTGCCATATCGGCACGGCGCGAGCGGAGCACGAAATCGCCGGGCTGCTCGAGTCGCCGCCGCAGGGGTTTGACCTCGACATCTACCGGATCATCTCGGCGTTCCTGGCCAAACCGGGCCGGAGCACGAAGCTCTTCGAGCTCGCTCAGTTGCTCGCGGCGGCCTAAAATACAGAGGGCGAGCCTTGCGGGCTCGCCTTCGAGCGGGAACCGCGCCCTCGCGTCAGATCACCCGCACCTCGGGCAGCGGAAAGCCGTTGAAGTTGCTGGCGTAAGCGGTGGTATAGGCGCCGGCGTTTCTGAGGTAGATGTAATCGCCCTCCTGCAAGTCCGAGGGCAACGGCTCGTCGCGCATCACCACGTCGATGGAATCGCAGGTCGGGCCGGCGACGTTCCAGGGAATATCCGGCCCGGCGCGCTCGCTGCGAACCTTGTACTTCAGGCCTTCGGCAGTCTCGATGATGCCGCCGAACATGCCGGCGTCGAGGTGCATCCAGCGCTTGCCGGCGCGTGTGGCCGTTCCAATGATGCGGCAGACGAAGTAGCCGGAATCGGAGACCATGAACCGCCCGGGCTCGGCAATGACTTTCACCTCCGCCGAGAACGCCTCGAGGGCGCGGTTCACCACCTCGCCGATCACCTCGATCGCCGGGATGGGCTTGACGTGGCGCACGGGAAAGCCGCCGCCGATGTTCAGCAGCCGCGGGTTCAATCCCGCCTTGAGCATCTGGTCGAACACGGCGCGCGATTTCTCGATGCCGACGCGCCAGTTCTCCGGGTTGCGGCATTGCGAACCGACGTGGAACGTCACCCCGGCGAGGTCGGCCTTGATCCTGGCGGCGGTGGCCACGATCTCGCGCACCTCGGCGGCATGCGCGCCGAACTTGCCCGCGAGCGGCCAGTCGCTGCCGATATTGGGGGTGTCGATGCGCAGATAGAGCTTGGCGTCGGCCTTGATCGCGTGGATTTTTTTCAGCTCG
Source organism: Burkholderiales bacterium (assembly GCA_049802235.1). Taxonomy (GTDB): domain Bacteria; phylum Pseudomonadota; class Gammaproteobacteria; order Burkholderiales; family SG8-39; genus VBDM01. Next base: position 7,966 of record JBARMB010000111.1, read on the forward strand.
TCGACGCTGTCGATCACATACCACTCCACGCCCTTTGCCGCCGCGCAGGCAACGTATTCGCGCGACTTCATCGGGTTCGAGTAGAAAATCTCCGCCGCGGGAACGCCGAGCGATAACAGCAGGTCAAGCTCGGCGATGGAGGCGATCTCGAATCCGACGCCCTCTTCCCTCAGCGTCTGCAGCACGCGAGGATCGGGGTTGGCCTTGACCGCGTAGTGCGGGCGCACGCGCGGCATGGCCGCCGTGAAACGCCGCGCTTTCTCGCGGACAATGCTGGAATCGATCAGGAGGAACGGCTTGTGGTAGCCGTCTTTGACTGCCGCCTGGACTTTGTCGAAGTCCAGGCTCGACTCGGGATGCGAGTCGAAGAGGTGGGTCTGCTCAAATGCCTGCTGTCGGACAGACTTGATGGTCTTCCTTGCTACGCCGGCGCGCATCTGCATCGTAGTGGTCTCCCAGAGGAAACTAGGTTACGGGAATGTCGAGTGCGAAAAAGTCCTGCGAACCGAAGTGCTCTCTCTTGCCTGTCATGATGACCTCCTCTTACGCTCGGGTTGCACGAAAATCGCATTCGCAAAAAGCTGCGGGCCCGGGTTTGACCGTCCGCTTTGCAGACAACCGAACCGGACCCGTTTGCGCGAATTATAGTAGCTGCGGCCCCGAGGTCAAGCGGAATTTTTGGCATTCTGCGCATTTCCCCGCGCGCGGCGGACGGAACAGCCGCTCGCCCCCGTCTCCACAATTAATAGTAGACATCTCCCGGACGGAACACCAGGGAAGGTACCCGGCGGGCCGAGGCGCCCCCCGGGTCCGGAAGCAACCCGGGCCGGGACCGCCGGCAGCCGGCTTGCGGGAGGGCGGAACGCCACCTCAGATCTTGGGCAGGGTGACGCCCATTTGTCCCTGGTATTTTCCGCCGCGGTCGCGGCAGGAGGTTTCGCAAACCTCGTCGGACTTGATGGCCATATGCGCCGGCCGGACAGGGAACGGCGGACCTAGGTGTCCTTCGACACCACGATATTCGGGAACTTGGAGGTCATGTCCCTGGCGGACTCGGCGATCTTGACCGCCATCTTGCGCGCAATGGCCCTGTAGGTCTCCGCCACCGGGCCGTCGGGGTCGGCGACTACGGTGGGCTTGCCGGAATCGGCCTGCTCGCGGATGTGGATGTCGAGCGGCAACTGCCCGAGCAGCTCGACGCCGTAATCCTTGCTCATGCGCTCGCCGCCGCCGGCGCCGAAAATCGGCTCCATGTGGCCGCAATTCGAGCAGATATGCGTACTCATGTTCTCGACGATGCCGAGGATGGGAATGCCGACCTTCTCGAACATCTTGAGGCCCTTGCGGGCGTCGATCAGCGCGATGTCCTGCGGCGTGGTGACGATGACCGCGCCGGTCACGGGGACCTTCTGCGCCAGCGTGAGCTGGATGTCGCCGGTGCCGGGCGGCATGTCCACGATCAGATAGTCCACGTCGCGCCAGCGGGTGTCCTTGAGCAGCTGCTCGAGCGCCTGCGTCACCATCGGCCCGCGCCACACCATCGGCGTGTCGATGTCGATCATGAAGCCGATCGAGATCGCCTGGATGCCGTGGCCTTCCATGGGCTCGAGCGATTTGCCGTCCTTCGATTCCGGCCGGCCGGTGATGCCGAGCATCATCGGCTGCGAGGGGCCATAGATGTCGGCGTCGAGCACCCCGACGCTCGCGCCTTCGGCCGCGAGCGCCAGGGCCAGGTTCACCGCCGTGGTGGACTTGCCCACTCCGCCCTTGCCGGAGGCGACCGCGACGATGTTCTTGACCCCGGGGATCAGCTTCACCCCGCGCTGCACCGCGTGCGACACGATCCGGCTCGTCACGTTGACCGTGACGCCGCTCACGCCGGGAAGTGTCCGAAGCTTGCCCGCGACCAGCTTGCGGATGATCTCGAATTGCGTCTTCGCCGGATAGCCGAGCTCGATATCGAGGGAGACGTTCCCGGCTTCCACCTTGACGTTCTTCGCCGACTTGGTGGCGAGAAAATCCTTGCCGGTATTGGGGTCGATGACATCCTTCAGCACGTTGTGGATTTGTTCCTGGGTGACAGGCATGGCGGGCTTCCGTGATTGACCGCGCCGGGGCGGCCGGATGACAATGGATTGATATTTTAACAACTTTCCGCGCCTGCTGAGCCTTGCCGGGGTAGAATTTGGCAGAAATTAGAAGCCGGCCGTCCATCGGGCCCGGCAGAATCAATTCAAGCGGGCAATGCCGATGTCGGAGAATGCCAACCGAACTTTTATCTGCAGCGTGCTGTTCCTCGACATCGTCGACTATTCGAGGTGCGCGGTCACGGACCAGATCCGGCTGAAGGAACAGTTCAACAGCGCCCTGTCGGAGGCGATCGCCGGCGTGGCCCCCGATGACCGCATCATCCTCGACACCGGGGACGGCGCCGCAGTGAGCTTCCTCGGCGATCCCGAGGACGTCATGTTTGTCAGCCTCGACATGCGCGACGCGATTGCCGCCCAGGCTGCGGTCAGCGGTCAGGCCCTGCAGGTTCGCCTCGGCATCAATCTCGGCCCGGTCAGGCTGATCAAGGACCTCAACGGCATGCCAAACATCATCGGCGACGGCATCAACGTCGCCCAGCGTGTCATGAGCTTCGCCGATCCCGGGCAGATCCTGGTGTCGCGCTCCTACCACGACGTCATGGCGCGCATGTCCGAAGACTACGTCGGGGTGTTCGAATACGCGGGCGCAAAGACCGACAAGCACGTGCGCGAGCATGAAGTCTACGCGGTCAGCGCGGCGCCGAGCGGCCCGCGGCGGACGAACCCGGGACTTCCGCCCGAAAAGGGCATCAGATTCGTCAGCCTGAATCCGCGAGGCTGGGCGGCGGCACTGGAAGTCAACGCCAAGCTGCTCGTGGCAGCGCCGCTTGCATTCATGCTTATCGTCGGTACTGGAATCGCGGCGCGCAGCCATCGGAATGCAGACGGCAAGGCAAAACCTGTCCTGGCGGAAGCGCCGGTGCAACAAGCGGCAACGCCCAGGAGTGAATCGCCGCCGGAGAAGCCGAAACAGGCCGATGCACCCGCGAAGCCGGAGCACGCAGATGTACCCGTGAACCCGAAGCACGCGGCTGCCCCCGCCAAATCGCAAGCGGCGGAAGCGCCCGCAAAAATGAAGCCGGATGCTCCGGCGAAGGCGAAGGAGGCCGAGGTATCCCCCGTTGCACGCGCCCCGGCCCCGGGGGCGGTGGTCAGGATTTCCGCTCTGCCCTGGGCCGAGGTCTACGTCGACGGGAAGAAGCAGGGCTACAGCCCGCCACTGCTCTTCATCACAGTGCTGCCCGGCAAACACGAGGTAGAGCTGAGAAACTCGTCCTTTCCGGCCCATGTCGAGACAATCGACGCCACCCCGGGTAAAAGCGTTAGCATCAGATACAGGTTTCAACGCTAGAAGGAGAGGAGACGGATGAATGCATGTCGCTGGCTCGCGTCGCTGCTTGTATGCGCTGCCGTTGCTGGATGCGCGTCCGGACCGTTCAAAAACCTGGCCGATATTTTCCAGGTCCAGAACAAGGCCGAGCGACGGCTGGTCGCAGGCATTGATTTCTACGAAGACGGGGACTATGGTACGGCGAGTCAATTACTGCAAAGCAGCCTCGATGCGGGCCTGCGCTCCATCTCGGACCAGACCAGGGCGCACAAGTACCTTGCGTTCATTCACTGCGTCTCCGGCCGCGAGCGGCAGTGCCGCGATGAATTCAGCAAAGCGCTGGAGATCGACCCGACCTTCGATCTGGATCCGGCGGAAGCCGGGCACCCGATCTGGGGGCTGGCGTTCCGCAGCGTGAAGAGAAAAAAATAGCGAAACGGCAATGGCCACCTTACCGATGCTCGGCCGCTACGAACTCACCGCGGAACTCGGCAAGGGTGCGATGGGCGTGGTGTACAAGGCCCAGGACCCGATGCTCGACCGCACGGTGGCGATCAAGACCATCAATATGGCGGAGGCCGAGCAGGAAGGGCTGGCCGAGTACGAGGGGCGTCTCTACGGGGAAGCCAAGGCGGCCGGCGGCCTCAACCATCCGAACATCGTCATCATCTACGACATCGGCAAGAGCGACAACCTCGTCTACATGGCGATGGAATACGTCGAGGGCAGCGAGCTGCGCGACCTGCTGTCGGAAGGCCAGCCCCTCGCGCCCGGCAAGGCGCTCGACATCGGCGCACAGGTCGCCGACGGCCTCGCCTACGCGCACGAGCACCATGTCATCCACCGCGACATCAAGCCGGCCAACATCCTGATCACGTCGCAGGGGCGGGTGAAGATCGCCGACTTCGGCATCGCCCGCATGCGCTCGAACCAGACCCGCACCCAGACCGGCGTGATCCTGGGTTCGCCCAAATACCTGTCGCCCGAGCAGGTCGTCGGCAAGCGCGCCGATCATCGTTCCGACATCTTCTCGCTCGGGGTCATCCTTTACCAGATGCTCACGGGCGCGACGCCGTTCAACGGCGAGAACATAAGCGCGCTGATGTATCAGATCACGAACCTCGATCCGCGTCCGCCGAGTTCGGCCAGTCCGCGGGTGCCGATCATGCTCGATTTCATCGTCGCCAAGGCGCTCGCCAAAACACCGGAACAGCGCTACCAGACCGCCGCCGAGTTCGCCGGCGACCTGCGCCAATGCATAAGCTGGCTGGAATCGAGCCGACAGACTTCGAGCACCGGCATGGTCTCCCAGGTGCCGTATCCGGCCCCGGCGCCTGCGGCGGCGGTCGAGCCGTCCGCGCCGCTCACCCAGGAGTCGGAGCCGGAAACCCCGCCCGCGCCCGCGCCGACGCGCGGCGTCTCGCGCCAGTTTGACTCGCTGGAAGCGACCACGCGCCTGATGCTGCAGTTCGAAGAGATGGAGGCGCAGCAGAACGAGGCCACGACGACACACCCCCTGGTCGTGCAGACCCCGCCGCGGACGCCGGCGCGCCCCGCGGAACGCCCCTGGCGCCGGCGCGAAACCCAGATCCTGGCCGCCACGGTAGTCGCTGCGCTCGTCATCGCCGCCGCAATTGTCCTGCTCTGAAGCGCCGCGCAGCGTGCCGGAGACGGGCACGAGGCGGTAGAATTGCAGTTTTTTGGAAGTCCGCATGTCTCGCCGGCTGTTCGTCACCACCGCCCTGCCTTACGCGAACGGCCCGTTCCACATCGGCCACATCATGGAGTACATCCAGGCCGACATCTGGGTGCGCTTCCAGAGAATGCAGGGGCACGAGGTGCACTTTATCGGCGCCGACGACGCGCACGGCGCGCCGATCATGCTCGCTGCGGAAAAGGCGGGGAAGTCGCCGGAGGATTTCATCGCTGAAGTTGCCAGTGGCCGCAAGCAGTACCTCGAGGGCTTCCACGTCGAGTTCGACAACTGGCATTCGACCCATTCCAAGGAGAACACCGGGCTTTCGCAGGACATCTACCGCAAGCTGAAAGCGGCGGGGCTGATCTATCCGAAGACCATCGAGCAGTTCTTCGATCCGGTAAAAGGGATGTTCCTCGCCGACCGCTACATCAAGGGTGAGTGCCCGAAGTGCGGCGCAAAGGATCAGTATGGCGACGCCTGCGAGAACTGCAGCAGCGTCTATTCGCCCACCGAGCTGAAGAACCCGTACTCGACGCTCTCGGGCGCGAAACCGGTGATGAAATCCTCGGAGCACTACTTCTTCAGGCTCTCCGATCCGGAGTGCATCGCGTTCCTGCGCGACTGGCTGGAGCAGCCCGGCCGGCTGCAGCCACAGGTCGTGAACAAGGCTTGGGAGTGGCTCGGGGGCGAAGGCGACAAGGCGCTCGCGGACTGGGACATTTCGCGCGACGCGCCCTATTTCGGCATTCCGATACCCGACCTTCCCGGCAAATACTTCTACGTCTGGCTGGACGCGCCGATCGGCTATCTCGCCTCGCTGAAGAATTATTTCGACTCGGGCAAGGCGAAAGCGAAGGGCGAGCGGCGCGGCTTCGAAGAGTTCCTTGCCGCCGACGACACCGAGATGATTCACTTCATCGGCAAGGACATCATCTACTTCCACACGCTGTTCTGGCCGGCGATGCTCAAGTTCTCCGGCTACAAGGTGCCCGACAACGTCTACGTGCACGGCTTCATTACGGTTTCAGGCGACAAGATGTCGAAATCGCGCGGCACGGGAATTTCCCCCTTGCGCTACCTCGATATCGGCATGAACCCGGAGTGGTTGCGCTACTACATCGCCGCCAAGCTCAACGCGAACGTCGAGGACTTGGATTTCAATCCCGATGATTTCTTGGCGAGGGTGAATAGCGACCTGGTGGGGAAGTACGTCAATATTGCGAGCCGCTGCGCCGGGTTTATCACCAAATTGTTTGGCGGCAAATTAGCGTATCCGGATGCCCTTCAGACTGAATACGGCTATTACACGGCCACGGCAAAACGCATAGGTGGAAAGGTCCAAGAACACTATGAGTCGCGTGAGTTTGGAAGAGCAATTCGAGAAATAATGCTTTTCGCGGATCAGTTCAATCAATTTGTAGATCAACAAAGGCCTTGGGAACTCGCGAAGCGCACTGATCAACAATCGCGTGAACAACTACATGGCGTCTGTTCAATCGGAATCGAAACATTTCGAGCGCTGACTTTGATGTTAAAACCCGTCCTTCCGACGCTCGCCGAGGACGTTGAGAAGTTTTTGAGTGTTCCTGAATTCCAGTGGGACGCGTTAGCTCATCCCTTACCGACAGGTCATCAGATCAAGAATTATCAACACCTCATGACCCGAGTCGAAGACAGGCAACTCGACGCGCTGTTCGATGTTCAATCGGTACCGCAGGCGACCGCGCCCCAGCGCCACGCCGAGCACCAGCAGCACGAAGCGAAGGAATCCGCCGTGACCGAAACCATTTCAATGGACGATTTCAACAAGATCGATCTGCGCATCGCGAAGATCGTCAAGGCCGAGCACGTCGAGGGCGCGGACAAGCTGCTGAAGCTCACCCTCGACATCGGCAGCGGGACGCGCACGGTGTTCGCCGGCATCAAGTCGGCCTACGATCCGGCGCAGCTCGAGGGCCGGCTCACGGTGATGGTGGCGAACCTCGCGCCGCGCAAGATGAAGTTCGGCGTTTCCGAAGGCATGGTCCTCGCCGCGAGCGGAGACCAAAAAGGAGCGGCTGCGGGCGACGGGCCGGGCCTGTTCCTGCTTTCGCCCGACAGCGGCGCGCAGCCGGGAATGAAAGTGAAGTGAGCGCGGCGCAGGGCGCGGCCCGCGTCTGCTATAATTCGAGTCAATTTTCCGCCGCGCACGTGCGCGGCCGGCGCAACGCGGGCAAACTCCCGCGCCGCGCCCGAATATAATGGAAGCCGTCCCGTCCCCGCTCTCAGGCTCGCTGCTCGTCGCAGTCATCTGGCTTGTCGTCGCGGCCCTGGGGCTGGTTTCCGCCGGCAACGCTTTTTTCGCCCGGCGAATCTCCTTTCCTCTCGGCGCGCTTGCCGGCTTGGCGCTTGCGGCCTTCGGCCTGCAGGCGGTGTGGCTGCCGGCGCAGAGCCTGACGCTGCCGCTCGGCCTGCCCGATCTGCCTTTTCACCTGCGCATCGATCCGCTCGCCGGGTTTTTCCTCATGCTGCTCGGCTCGGTCTCGGCCGGCATCTCCGTCTATGGCGCGGGCTACTTTCGCAATGAGACCGCCGGCCGGCTCACGCTCATCAGTCTGCAGTACCACGTGTTTCTCGCCAGCATGGCGTTCGTCATCCTGGCCGACGACGCCTACCTGTTCATGGTGGCGTGGGAAACGATGGCGCTGTCGTCGTACTTCCTCGTCACCACCGACCACAAGCTGGCGGCGATCCGCAGCGCCGGCTTCCTGTATCTGCTGATTGCGCACCTCGGCGCCATCGCCATCCTGCTCTGCTTCGGCGTCATGAACGGCGGCAAGGGCGATTACACCTTCGAGGCGCTGCGCGCCGCCAGGCTCTCGCCGTTGTGGGCAAGCGTGGCGTTCCTGCTGGCCTTCTTCGGCTTCGGCGCAAAGGCCGGGATGATCCCGCTGCACGCCTGGCTGCCGGAGGCGCACCCGGCCGCGCCCTCGCCGGTCTCGGCGCTGATGAGCGGCATCATGCTGAAAACCGCCATCTACGGCATGGTGCGGGTGATCTACGACCTGATCGGCAACGTGCGCTGGGAATGGGGCGTGCTGGTGCTCGCGGTCGGCGCGGGCACGACGCTGTTCGGCGTGCTCTACGCGCTGATGCAGCACGACCTCAAGCGGCTGCTCGCCTATCACTCGGTCGAGAACATCGGCATCATCCTGCTCGGCTTGGGCATGTCGATGGTGTTCATCGGTTTCGGCCATCCCGCGGCCGGGGCGCTGGGCCTGATCGCGGCGCTCTATCACACGCTCAACCACGCGGTGTTCAAGGGCCTCCTGTTCCTCGGCGCGGGCTCGATCCTGCACTCCACCGGGCTGCGCAACCTCAACGACATGGGCGGCCTGATCCGCCGGATGCCGAAGACCGCGTTCTACTTCCTCGTCGGCGCGCTCGCCATCTCGGCGCTGCCGCCGCTCAACGGCTTCGTGTCGGAATGGCTCACGTTCCAGGCCGCGCTGCAGGCGCCGATCCTGCAGAACGGCATCGTGCGCAGCCTCCTGCCGCTGTTCGCCGCGACGCTCGCGCTCGCCGGCGCCCTTACCGCGATGTGCTTCGTCAAGGTCTACGGCATCGCCTTCCTCGGCCGGCCGCGCGAGTTGCACCGTCCCGCGCCGGCGCCGGTTGCAGGGCACGACGCGAGCGGCATGGAGCAATACGGCATGGCCTGGCTCGCAGCCGGCTGCTTCGTGCTCGGCCTGTTCCCGACTTCGTTCCTGCTGATGCTGAACCGCGTCAGCACTGCGCTCACCGGTCAGGGTCTCTCGCCCGAGGCGCTCACGGGGTCGGGCTGGCTGTGGCTCGTGCCCACAGCGCCGGAACAGGCGAGCTACTCGCCCATCATTTTCATGGTGGTGATCGTGGCGGTGACGCTGCTCACGTTCCTGCTGGTGCGCCGCTTCTATCACGGCCGCGTGCGCTTCGCCGATCCCTGGGACTGCGGCTTCCCCGAGCAGACCTCGCGCATGCAGGACAGCGCGGATGCCTTCGGCCAGCCGATCCGCCACGTCTTCGGGCCCGTCTACCTGATGCAGCGGCACATGCCCGGGCCGGATGACCCGGCGCCGAGGTTCTCGCTCAAGATCGAAGACCGCCACTGGGTCTGGCTGTATTTGCCGGTGGCGCGGCTGGCGGAGTTCGTGTCCTCGAAGATCGCGCTGCTGCAGCAGGGCAGGATCAGCATCTACCTGCTCTACAGTTTCCTCACGCTGATCGCGCTGCTGGTGTTCGTGAGATGAACCTCACGTCCGGAATCGCGTTCCAGATCCTGCAATCGGTGTTCGTGGTGCTGGCCGCGCCGCTGCTCATGGGCTGGGCGAACCAGTGCCGCGCCTGGCTGCAGAACCGCTCTGCACCGAGCATCCTGCTTCCCTACTGGACGCTGGCGAAGCTGTTCCAGAAGGACGCGGTGATCGCGCGCGACGCCTCGCCGCTGTTTCGCATCACGCCCTACGTCCTGTTCGGCTGCATGTGGCTCGCCGCCGGCATCGTGCCGGTGCTCGCCACCGGCCTGCCGTTCGCGCCGGCCGCCGACATCATTGCGCTGGTCGGCGTGTTCGCCCTGGCGCGGGTGTTCTCGGCGCTCGCCGCCATGGACATCGGCACCTCGTTCGGCGGGCTCGGGGCGCGGCGCGAGATGCTGATCGGCTTCCTCGCCGAACCGGCGATGCTGATGACGCTGTTCACCGCCGCGTTCATTTCCGGCTCGACCCAGCTCACCACCATCGTCGAAATTCTCGGGCATCGCGAGTTCGCCATCTACCCGAGCCTCGCGTTCGCCGCGGTCGCGTTCCTCATGGTGCTGCTCGCCGAGAACGCCCGCATCCCCGTGGACAACCCGACCACGCATCTCGAGCTCACCATGGTGCACGAGGCGATGATCCTCGAGTATTCGGCGCGGCACCTGGCGTTGATCGAGTGGGCCGTCGCGATCAAGCTGTTCGCCTACATGACCATCGGCATCGCGCTGTTCCTGCCCTGGGGCATCGCCGCGGGCGGCGACTGGGCGGCGCTGCCGCTCGCGTTTGCCGCGCTGGCGGCGAAGCTCGCGCTCGCCGGGGCAGGCCTGGCGCTGATCGAGACCGTGCTCGCCAAGCTGCGGTTGTTTCTCGCACCCGAGTTCCTGAGCACCGCTTTCCTGCTTGCGGTGCTGGGGATGCTCACCCACTTCCTGCTGCTGACATGAGCCAGTCGATCTCCAGCCAGCTCGTCAACCTGCTCGCCGCCTTTCTGCTGCTGCTCGCGTTCGCGATGCTCTCGCAGCGGCGCATTCTCACGCTGATCCGGCTGTTCGCCTGGCAAGGCGCCGCGCTCGCCGCCTCGACGGCAATCGTTGCCTGGTCGACCGGCCAGACTCACCTGTACTTCTCTGCCGCGCTTACCGTGCTTCTCAAGGTGGTGCTCATTCCCTGGGTTCTGCACCGGCTGATCGACAAGCTGCAGGTGCGCTGGGACGTCGAGACCCTCATCAACATACCGACCACGATGCTGATCGGAATCGGCCTGGTGATTTTCTCTTTTGCGCTCGCCACGCCGATCTCGCAGATGGCGAGCACGCTGACGCGCTCGACGCTCGGCATCGCGCTGGCGAGCGTGCTGCTCTCCTTCCTGATGATGATCGTGCGCAGCAAAGCGGTGCCGCAGGTGATCGGGTTCCTGGCAATGGAGAACGGCCTGTTCCTCGCGGCCACCAGCGCCACCTACGGCATGCCGCTGGTGGTGGAGCTGGGCGTCGCGCTCGACGTGCTCGTCGGCACCTTCATCTTCGGCATCTTCTTCTTCCATATCCGCGAGCAGTTCGACAGCCTCGACATCCGGCATATGGAAAAGCTGAAGGAAGACTGATGAACCGGCGCCGCCCGTCCATTCACTGTCATTCCCGCGAAAGCGGGAATCCAGCGTCGTTGCTCGAAAGTCACTGGGTCCCCGCTTTCGCGGGGACGACGGTGTAATCTTGGAAATCGCGCTCGTCCTCGGCGTCCCGCTCCTCGGCGGCCTGCTGCTCGCGCTCGCCGGCCACAAGCGCTGGGCGCCGGAACTGAACGCGCTCATGAGCCTGGTGACCCTCGGCGCTGCGGCGCTGCTCACGGCCAGGGTCATTGCCGACGGGCCGATGGTCGCGCTGGAGGAACAGTTCTTCGTCGATCCGTTCAACGTGTTCCTGGTGGCGCTGACGGCCTTCGTCGCCTTCACCACCGCGCTGTTCTCGCGGCCCTACATGCGCATCGAGGAGCACCATGGCCGGGTCAACCCGGCGCGCCTGCGCCTGTACCACAGCATGTATCAGTTGTTCACCTTCATGATGCTGCTGTGCCTGCTCTCCAACAACGTCGGCATCCTGTGGGTGGCGATGGAGGGCGCAACGCTCACCACCGTGCTGCTGGTCAGTCTGTACCGCACGCCGGCGAGTCTCGAGGCGGCGTGGAAATATTTCATCCTCTGCTCGGTCGGCATCGCGCAGGCGCTGTTCGGCACCATCCTGCTCTACTTCGCCGCCGAGAAAGTGCTCGGCCCCGGCGGCACTTCGCTGCTGTGGACCCATCTGCACCAGGTGCGCGGCCAGCTCGAGCCGACGGTGCTGTCGCTTGCGTTCGTGTTCCTGCTGGTGGGCTTCGGCACCAAAGTGGGCCTGGTGCCGCTGCACAACTGGCTCCCTGACGCGCACGCCGAAGGCCCGACGCCGATCTCGGCGGTGCTCTCGGGGCTATTGCTCAACGTCGCGCTCTACGCCGTGGTGCGCAGCAAGGTGCTGGTGGACGGCGCGCTCGGGCATAACTTCTCCGGCGGGCTGATGATGGGCTTCGGGCTGCTGTCGGTGGTGGTAGCGGCATTCTTTCTGTCCAGGCAGCGCGACATCAAGCGCATGTTCGCCTACTCGTCGGTCGAACACATGGGCATCATCACCTTCGCCTTCGGCATGGGCGGCCCGGTGGCGGCGTTCGCGGGTTTGCTGCACATGACGGTGCACTCGCTCACCAAGAGCGCCATCTTCTTCACCGTCGGGCACGCCTCGCAAAAGACCGGCACGCAGAACATGGCGGACATCCGCGGGCTCATCGAGCTAAGCCCTGCAATCGGCTGGGGCCTGGTGCTCGGCAGCCTCGCCATCCTCGGCATGCCGCCGTTCGGCGTGTTCACCAGCGAGTTCATGGTGCTCACCACCGCGATGCACGAGCACCCCTGGGCGACGCCGTTTCTGCTGGTGGCGCTCGGCGTGGCGTTCGCCGCGATTTTCGGCAAGGTGCAGCCGATGGTATTCGGCGAGACCAATGCGCGCCGGCTGCCGCATGCGCCGGCGCTCATTCCCGTGTTCATGCACCTGGGGATCGTACTCATGCTCGGCCTCTACATTCCGCCTTACCTCGTCGGCTGGTACCGACAGGCGGCGGCGCTGATCGGTTGAAGAGACGATGATGCGACACGCAGAATTGCCGATCGAAGTCCAGCCGCTCCCCGGCGCGATGCCGGCATTCTGCGCCGCCGTCGACGCCGGGAATCTGCGCGCCTGGTGCGAAGCGGCGCGTGCGAAAAAGGCGCGGCTCGTGGCGCTGTGGGGCAGCGACGAAACGCTGCGCGGCGGCGGCTACGCGCTGCACCTCGCCCTCGCGTTCCCCTCCGGCCTGCTGTGGCTCGGCGTGCCGCTTCCTCGCGAGGACCCGCGCTATCCCGGCATCGCCGACATCTTTCCCGGCGCGAACCGCATGCAGCGTGCCGCCTACGACCTCGTCGGCGTCCACGCGCAGGACAATCCCGATCAACGCAAGTGGCTGCGGCATGGCGCCTGGCCGGACAGTGTGTTCCCGCTGCGCAAGGACTTCGACATCGCGACGCACTTTTCCCAGGGCGAGGACCGCTATCCCTTCGTCAAGGTCGAGGGCGAAGGCGTTCACGAAATTGCCGTTGGCCCGGTTCACGCAGGCACCATTGAACCCGGCCATTTCCGCTTTTCCATAGTCGGCGAAAAAATACTGCGCCTCGAGGAGCGACTCGGCTACAAGCACAAGGGCATCGAGAAGCGCTTCGAGACCCTGACTCTCGACGAAGGCGCAAAGCTCGCGGGGCGCGTCAGTGGCGACTCGACGGTCGCCTACGCCTGGGCCTATGCCATGGCGGTCGAGGGCGCGACGGCGACCGAGCCGCCGTCGCGGGCGCTGGCGCTGCGCGGCGTCCTGCTCGAGCTCGAGCGCATCGCCAATCACCTCGGCGACCTCGGCTACCTCGCCAACGACGTCGCGCTCTCGTTCGGCTTTTTCCAGTTCTGGCGGCTGAAGGAAGACCTGCTGCGGCTCAACGCGCAGTTGTTCGGCCACCGCTACCTGATGGACGTCATCGTCCCCGGCGGCGTGACCCGGGACCTGCCGCGCCGCGAAACCGGGCTGCTGCTCGAGCGGCTGGAAAAAATCCAGGCGGAGGCCACGACGCTGAAGTCGATCTACGATGAGCACGCAGGCACCCAGGACCGGTTCATCATGACCGGGCAGGTGCTGCCCGAGCTGGCCGAGAAAATGGGGCTCGGCGGGCTCGCAGGGCGCGCGAGCGGCGTCTGGCACGATCTCCGCGTCGACTATCCGATCCCGCCGTACCAGCAGGTCGAGCCGCGCATGGCCACGCACACGCGCGGCGACGTCGCCGCGCGTGTCTCGGTGCGCTTCGAAGAGTTGTTCGAGTCGATGCGCCTGGTGCAGGCGCTCGCGAACCAGCTGCCGCCGGGAGAAATCCGCGCCGCGGTCGCGGCAGGCGCGGCCGGCGGGCGCGGCATCGGCTGGGTCGAGGGCTGGCGCGGCGAAGTGCTGATCGCGCTCGAGACCGTGGACGCGAACCGCATCCACCGGCTGCATCCGCACGATCCGTCGTGGCAGAACTGGCCGCTGATCGAGCGCGCGGTGCTGGGCAACATCGTTCCGGACTTTCCGCTGATCAACAAGTCGTTCAACCTTTCCTACAGCGGGCAGGATCTCTGATGTATCAGCTGCTGAAACAGATCGTCAGCGCCGGCATCGTGACCGAGCCGGCGCCGCACGCGGACGAGTCACTGCGGCACCTGGAGCAGCGCTTCGGCGAAGTGATTCTCGAACACTTCGGGCGCGCGCTCGCCATCCGGCACGTGGACGCCGGTTCGTGCAACGGCTGCGAGCTCGAAATCCACGCCTGCAACAGCCCCTATTACAACCTCGAGCGGCTCGGCATCAAGTTCGTGGCGAGCCCGCGCCACGCCGACGTGCTGCTCGTCACCGGGCCGGTGTCGCGCCACATGGAGGTGGCATTGCTGCGCACTTACGACGCCACGCCGGACCCCAAGCTGGTCGTCGCGATCGGCGACTGCGGCTGCTCCGGCGGCGTGTTCGGCGAGAGCTACGCCAGCTGCGGCCGCGTCTCGAACGTGATCCCGGTGGACGTCGCCGTTCCCGGCTGCCCGCCGACGCCGACGGCGATCATGCAGGGCATCCTCACCGCCATCGCCTCCCGCAAGGGCTGAATTCCGTCGCGAGAGAACGCACGGCGCATGCCCACGCTCCCGCTCCCCTTCATCGGCTGGTTCTTCACGCTGGTCTCGGCGGCCGCGCTTGCGCTCGGCGCGGTGCTGATACTCATGCTGCTGCGCTCGGGCGAGATCGAGCGCCGCTATCTCGGCTACAGCTTCTGGAACGACCTGGCGCTGACCGGGATCTGGGTGCTGGGTCTCGCCGGCGGCATCGGCGTGCTGCGCCTGCAGCCCTGGGGACAGTACCTGCTCGAGCTGTTCTGCTGGGCGTTGATCGTGCTCGCCCCGCTCTCGGCCGCCTCGCGGCTCTACGCGCTCAAACAGCCCGATCCGGATGCGCCGCCCGTGAACTGGCTGAGAGCGCTCGGCGGCGTCACCCTGATCTTGCTTCCGATCATCGTCATCTGCGCCGCCGCCATCATGACCCTGCGCAGCCCCGAGGCGCGGCAGCTTTTCTCGGGCAACTGACCGATTCCAGCGCCGGCGATCATCTGATCGAGCGCTCGGCAGCCGGGCTGGAAACTCCACGTATGGCGAAGTTATTGAGGATCTCGGGCGATGTCCACGGAGTCGGCTTTCGCCATTCGATGCAGGCGGAGGCCGAGCGGCTGGGCGTCACCGGCTGGGTGAAAAACCGCCGCGACGGCAGCGTCGAGGCGGTGGTGGACGGCGCGCCCGAGGCGGTGACCGCGATCCTCGCCTGGGCGCGCCGGGGGCCGCGCGCGGCGCGCGTGACCGCGGTGCGGGTCATCGAGCTCGAAGGGAATTTCGAGCGCTTCGAGCAGCGGCCGACCGAGTAGCCGCGCTCAGGCGTAAATCACTTCGACGTTCTCCGGCTTCAGCCATTCGCCCAGCGACGCGAGCAGCCGGTCGTCGAGATTCACGCGCCAATCGTCGCCGAGCCTCATCTCCACGCTCGCGCTGCCGTTGCGGTAGCGGATCGCGACCGGGCACGGCCCGTTGCGGTACGGCGCAAGCATCGTCTTCAGCTTCGCCGCGGCGGCCGAGCCGGCGCTCGACGCCTCGCCGTTCATCATCAGCCGCATGGCGCGCGCGAAGCGGCTGCGCGCGCCGGCAAGGTCGTAAATCCTGTCGGCGATGATGCGCATGAAGACGCTCTCGCCCTCGTCTCCCCCCGAGCGGCGCACCAGGCGCACCTTGGCCTCGACGACGACGACGGCGTCTTCCTTGACGAGGTCGCGGTACTGGTCGAACACTTCGCTGTAGACGGTCAACTCCTGGGTCGCGCTGCCGTCCGAAAGACTGACGATCACCATGCGTCCGGCCTGGGTCTTCTGGATGCGCACCGATTCCACCACGCCGGCGATCAACTGGCTGCGCACGCCACCTTCGCTGTCCGCCGTGGGCGTGAGGTTGCGCAGGCTGGTGCGCACGAAGCGCCCGATCTCGGCGCGGCAGGCGGAAAACGGGTGGCCGGAGAGATAAAACCCGAGGCTCGCCTTTTCCTCGCGCAGGCGCTGCAGCTCGTCCCAGCGCGGCGCGGCGACGAGCGCCGGCCGGTGCCGGAACTGATCCTCGCCGGCGCCGAACAGGCTCACCTGCTGCGCGTCGCGCTCGGCCTGCTCGGCGGCATCGAGCGCAATGCCGACCGAGGCAAGCAGCGACGCGCGGTCGGGGTTCTCGATTTCGTCGAGGCAATCGAGCGCCCCGGCGCGCACCAGCGCCTCGACGACGCGGCGGTTGACGATGCGCTTGTCGACGCGCCGGCAGAAATCGAACAAGTCCTTGAACGCCCCCGCCGTTCCGTCCGCCGCGTCGCGCGCCTTGAGGATCGCGCCGACCGCAGACTCGCCCGTGCCCTTCACCGCGCCAAGGCCGTAGCGCACGGTGTTCGCATCGACCGGCACGAAACGGTAGGCGCCGGAGTTGACCTCCGGCGGCAGCATCTTCAGTCCGTTGGCGAGCGCGTCCTCGTAGAACTGGTGCACCTTGTCGGTGTCGTCCATCACCGCCGAAAGGTTGGCGGCCATGAACGCCGCCGGATGGTGCGCCTTGAGGTAGGCGGTCTGGTAGGCCACGAGCGCGTAGGCAGCGGCGTGCGACTTGTTGAAGCCGTAGCCGGCGAATTTCTCCATCAGGTCGAAGAGCTGCGCAGCCTTGTGTTTCCCGAGCCCGTTGCGCTCGGCGCCGGCGACGAAGACGTCGCGCTGCTCGGCCATCTCCTCGGCGTTTTTCTTCCCCATCGCGCGCCGCAGCAGGTCGGCCGCGCCGAGCGAGTAGCCGCCGATCACCTGGGCGATCTGCATCACCTGCTCCTGGTATACCATGATGCCGTAGGTCGGCTTGAGGATGGGTTCCAGGCGCGGATCGAGATAGTCGATGCGCCTGCCGTTCTTGCGCTCGACGAACTCCGGAATCAGCTCCATCGGGCCCGGCCGGTACAGCGCCACCAGCGCAATGATGTCCTCGAAGCGGTCGGGCCGCGCCCGCTTCAGCAGGTCGCGCATGCCGCGCGATTCGAACTGGAATATCGCCGTGGTGTTCGCGCTGGCGAATATCGCGTAGGCGGCCGGGTCGTCGAGCGGAATCTTCTCGAGCGAGAATGCGGGCTCGCCCAGCTTGCGGATGGACTGCACCGCCCAGTCGAGAACCGTGAGCGTGGTCAGCCCGAGAAAATCGAATTTCACCAGCCCGATCTGCTCGATGTCCTTCATGTCGAACTGCGACACGGCGCTGTCCGCCCCTTGCGCGGCGTACAGGGGGCAGAAATCGGTGAGCTTGCCGGGGGCGATCAGCACGCCGCCCGCGTGCATGCCGACGTTGCGCGTGAGACCCTCCAGCTGCCCGGCGAGCGCGAGCAGCTCGCGCGTCTCTTCCTCGGTCTCCTCGCGCTCCCTCAGGCGCGGTTCCATCTCGCGCGCCTCCTTGAGCGTGATGCGCTTGCCGGGCTGGAACGGGATCAGCTTCGCCAGCTCGTCGGTGCGGCCGTAGCCCCACTCCATGACGCGGCCGACGTCGCGCACCACCGCCCGCGCCGCCATGGTGCCGAAGGTGACGATCTGCGACACCGACTGCGCGCCGTACTTGCTCTTCACGTATTCGATCACGCGGTCGCGGCCGCGCTCGCAGAAATCGATATCGAAGTCGGGCATCGACACGCGTTCCGGGTTGAGGAAACGCTCGAACAAAAGGTCGTAGCGCAGCGGATCGAGATCGGTGATGCCGAGAGAATAGGCGACGAGCGAACCGGCGCCCGAGCCGCGCCCGGGTCCCACCGGCACGTCGTGCGTCTTGGCCCAGTTGATGAAGTCGGCAACGATGAGAAAATAACCGGCGAACCCCATCTGGATGATGGTCTTCGCTTCCAGCTCGAGCCGCTCGCGGTAGCGCGGCTCTTCTTGCGCCCGCCGCGCCGCATCCGGATACAGCGCCGCAAGCCGCTGCTCCAGCCCCTGACCGGCCGTCTGCACGATGTAGTCGTCCAGACCGACGTTGCCGGGCGTCGGAAATTTCGGCAGCCGGCTCTTGCCGAGCTCGAGCGACAGGTTGCAGCGGCGCGCGATCTCGACCGAGTTGGCGAGCGCCTCGGGCAGGTCGGCGAACAGCTCCGCCATCTCGCCCTGGGAGAGCAGATAGCTCTTCGCCGAGAACGGCCGCGGCCGGCGCTGGTCGGCGAGCACCCAGCCTTCGGCGATGCACACGCGCGCTTCATGCGCGACGAAATCTTCGGGGCGCAGAAACTGCACCGGGTGAGTAGCGACCACCGGCAACGCGAGCGCACCGGCGAGCCGCACTGCCGCCTCGATGTAGCTCTCGGTCTGCGGTGCGCCGGCACGCTGCAGCTCGAGGTAAAAGCGGCCCGGAAAGAGTTGCGCCCACTCCGCCGCCAGCCGCTCGGCCTGCTGCCGGTGATTCTGCAGCAAGGCGATCCCGAGGTCGCCTTGCATGGCACCGGACAGGGCGATCAGCCCCTCGGTGCCGCTCTCGGCGAACCAGACCTTGCGCAGCTCTGCGCGCCCGCGATGCTGGTTTTCGAGCCAGGCGCGCGTGAGCAGCTCCGACAGCCTCAGGTAGCCTTGCCGCGACTGCACCAGCAGCAGCAGCCGGTGCGGCTTGTCGCGCTCTGAATCGTTCGTGATCCAGACATCGCAGCCGATGACGGGCTTCACGCCTGCGGCACGCGCCGCCTTGTAGAATTTGACCATGCCGAAGACATTGGCGAGGTCGGTGACGGCGAGCGCGGGCATGCCGTCCGCCGCCGCCATGGCGACGGCGTCGTCGATGCGCACGATACCGTCGGTGATCGAAAACTCGCTGTGGAGCCGGAGGTGAACGAAAGCGGGGTTCGGCATGTTCGGGGACGCGGTTTCCGTGGAAATTCTACCACCCGGTGTTCGGCGCCGGCGCCCGGTATTGACCGCGGTCAAAAACTCTTCTCGTGATTCGGAATCAAATAAGGAGATTATCCGGATTCAAACCATTTCATGACCATGATCAAAGGCATAGTTGCGCTGGCGCTGGCGTTCTGCAGCGGATTTGCTGTTGCCGAGACGGTGTACAAGTACGAGCGCCCGGACGGCAGCACAGTCTATTCGGACAAGCCGCTTGCCGGCGCGCGGCTTCTCGGCCGCTATCAACTGGTGCCGCTGACGCCGGCAGGCCCTCAGTCCACCGGCCCGGCGCGTGATGACGCCGGGCGGGAAGGCGACGACATCGAGCAGCGCGCACGCCAGCGCGCGCAGGATCTGGACGCGGCCGACATGGAAATCAAGGCGGCGGACCAGGCGCTGAAGGACGCGCAGGAGCGCCAGCAGGCGGGCCAGGAGCCGCTGCCCGACGAGCGGATCGGCAATGTCGTCGGGCGCGGCAGCCGCCTGCGGCCCGAATACTTCGAGCGCCAGCAAAGTCTGGCGAGCGAAGTCGAGCAAGCGCGCGTCCGGCTCGACCGCGCCTACCGGAATCGCGACGACCTGCGCTAGTAATCCGCCGCCTGGGCGGCGCGTATAATTTCGTCGCCGCGCCTTTTCGATCGGGCGGACCTTTCAGGCCCGCCGATCGACAACCCTGTCCCGAACCATGCAGATACTCAACGCCGCCGCGTACAGATTCGTCCCGCTCGATGACCTGCCCGGGCTGCGTGCGAATCTGATCGAGCGCGCCCTCTATCTCGGGCTGAAGGGCACGATCCTGCTCGCGCCCGAGGGCATCAACCTGTTTCTCGCCGGCGCCGAAGACGAACTCGAACGGTTCCTCGCGCTTCTGCTTAGGGATCGCCGCTTCGCCGGCATGCCCGTCAAGCGCAGCTACTCTGAGGAGCAGCCGTTCAACCGCATGCTGGTGAAGATCAAGCGCGAGATCATCGCCCTCAGGCGCCCCGACATCGATCCAGCGCGAAATCCCGCGCCGCGCCTCGACCCCCGCGAGCTGAAGCGCTGGCTCGACGAGGGACGCGAGCTGCTGCTGCTCGACACCCGCAACCGGTTCGAGGTCGAGCTCGGGACTTTCGACGGCGCCGCGGGCCTGCAACTGAATTCGTTCAGCGAGCTGCCGCGCGCAGCCGAGCGCATCGATCCACGCTGGAGGGAGCGGCCCGTGGTCACCTTCTGCACCGGCGGCATCCGCTGCGAAAAGGCCGCGCCGCTGCTGCTCGATCTGGGTTTTCGCGAGGTGGTTCAGCTCGACGGCGGCCTCCTGAAGTATTTCGAGGACTGCGGCGGCGCGCATTTCAGCGGCGAGTGCTTCGTCTTCGACAAGCGCGTGGCGCTCGACAGCGGACTGAAACAAACCGGCACGACGCAATGCTATGCCTGCCAGGCGGTGGTGCCGGCCACCGAGCAGCGCTCGCCGGACTACATCGTCGGCGTCTCCTGCCCGCACTGCAAGCGCGACGCGCTCGCTGCATGATCTCGGGCGCGGCTGCCGGATCGTCTTCGCGCAAGACCCTCGCTTTTGCCGCGCTGCTCGCCGGCGCCGCGGCAATCGCGTTTGCGCCGATCTTCGTGCGCTTGTCCGACACGGGCCCGACCGCGAGCGCCTTCTGGCGCGTGGCGCTGTCGATTGCACCGCTGTGGCTGTGGGTGTTCGCCTCGCCGCGCGAGCCCGCGGGCGGGCCGCTGCCCTGGAAGGCGCTGGTGCTCGCGGGGCTGTTCTTCGCCGCCGATCTCGGCGTCTGGCACTTGTCGATTGTCTATACCTCGGTCGCCAACTCCACGCTCGAAGCGAATCTCGCGCCGATTTTCGTCACGCTCGGCGCCTGGCTGCTGTGGCGAGCGCGCGTCACGCGCCTGTTTCTCGGCGCGCTGGTGATGACCCTGGCCGGCGCGGTTCTGCTTGTCGGCCCCAACGTCCAGCTCGGTGGCCGCACCCTTCTCGGCGATGCTCTCGGGGTGCTGACGGCGATGTTCTACGCGGGCTACATGCTCGCCCTCAAGTCCGCCACCGGCGCCGCCTCCACCGCGCGCATCATGGCGATCAACACCACCATCGCCGCAATTGCGCTCCTGCCCTATGCCCTGCTCACCGCCGATGCGATGCTGCCGCAGGGCGTGCACGGCTGGCTGGTGCTGGCGGCACTGGCGCTGATTGCGCAGGTGGCGGGGCAAAGCCTCATCGCTTTCGGCTTCGCCCATCTTCCGGCTTCATTCTCCTCGGTGAGCCTGCTGCTGCAGCCGGTGCTCGCCGCGCTCTACGCCTGGACGATCCTCGGGGAAGGCATGGGAGCGGTGCAGATGGCCGGCGGCGCGATCGTGCTCGCCGGAATCTATCTCGCGCGGCGGGGAAGCTGAGTCCGAGTCCTCGTTGGCGCCCCGACCAGGGCATATCTGTCAAGCGACTCGTGACCGGCTAACAGGCAATGGGGAGCATACCGCGTTGTAAAAATGTGCAAAAAAGGTCATCCAAGCTTCCCGGCGAGCGTTATCAGCCACAATGGCAAACGCCAGAACTGTCCCCAAACCGTGATGAGAGGAGAAGTCACATGAACCGTTCCACAAAAGCCCTAGCTTTGGTTTTTTCGGCGATTCTGCTTGGAAGCACTGCAGCAAGCGCGGCCGCTGCGGAATCCGATTGGGCTAAGAATCATCCGCGCCGCCACGAAGTCAATGATCGCCTGAAGAACCAGAACAAGCGTATCAACAAGGAAGTGAAGGAAGGCGAGATGACCAAAGTCCAGGCGCAAAAGCTACATAAGGAAGACCGGCAGGTCCGCAAGGAGGAGCGTGCCATGGCGTCGCAGAACGGCGGTCATATCACCAAGCAGGAACAAAAAACGCTGAACCAACAAGAAAATCAAGTTAGCCGGCAAATCGGCAAGTAGGCCAGCGCCAGAAAAACTGAACAATGCCCTCTTGGCGAGGGCGTTTTGTTTGATACGGTGGCGATTTGATTTCCGCTAGGCTCGAGGTCATCCGGTCAGCCCGAGCAACGTCAAGCTGATATTGCGGCTAAGAGGGGGCGTGCCGTGAAGCGATTCCTGTTGTTTTTATGTCTATTCGGCCTGATGCCGGATTTCGGCTTGGCACAGGGCACCCCCGTGCCGGCGTCGACCGCGGCGCCCGCCGAGGAGCCGGACAGTGCCGGCAAAGTGGAGTTGATAGAAGGCGATGCGCGCGTTTTTGACAAGGCAAAGAAGCTGCGTCAGGTAAAGGTGGGCGATCCCGTTTTCGAGGGTGACAGCATCGTCACTGGGCAGGACGGCGAGGTGCATCTCACGATGGGCGATGGCGGCTACATCGGCGTGCGCCCCGGCACCAAGATGCGCATCGTCAACTACCGTGCTCAGGGTGATGCTGACGACAAGGCTCTGTTCGGATTGCTGGAAGGTTCGTTCCGTTCGATAACGGGTTGGATTGCGCGCTTCGGTCCGAAGAACTATGTCATCAGGACACCCACCGCTACGATCGGTGTACGCGGTACCGATCACGAGCCCAGCGTCATTCCCGAAGGCAGTACCCTGGGGGAGCCTGGCACCTACGACAAGGTCAACATTGGCGGTACGTTCCTCAACACCCCGCAGGGGCGGGTCGACATCGAGCCAGGCAAAGCGGGTTTTGCACCGCGCCGCGGCGGGGTAAGGCCGCGCCTGCTCGAACGCGTACCGGCGTTCTTCAAACCGACACGCAACGAGCAGCGCTTCGAAGGGCTGCACGAGCGTATCCAGAAACAACTCCAGGAGCGCCGTGGGCAGCGGCAGAAGTTCATCCGGGAGCGCCGCCAGCGCTTGGGAATGAAAAAAGCTGAGCACGTCCGGGAGCGTACGGCTGTGCAGCAGGAGAAGCGCCATGAATTCGGCGACGCGAAGGGCGACGGCCGACGCGCCACTGTGAGGTTGCGCGAGGGCGCCAAGCGCGGGTCGCAGGAACGTCTGGAACACGGCAAGGCGGAACGGCTGCAGCGCCTTCAGGAGCGCCCGCGAGTGAAGCAGGAACATCGGGCGACGAAGGCCAGCCAACCTCGCGAGGGCAGAAATAAGGAACGGCGTATCCCCAAGGACGGAAATGAATAGCGGTGCCGGCGCGATTGGGGAGGTTTGTCCTACCAGGTTTCAACTCCGATGCGATTGCATGTCGTGGCCTTCGCATTCGAGAATGCGACCCGCTTAGAAAGCAGTTGCGAGCCGAATAACAGAGAGACATCGTTCGAGTTCTAATTGACTCGCCGACCAGGGCAAAACTGGGCACTCCTGGTTGCTTGAGATCCCGCTGCGTTAGCGGGGCCCGGGCAAGTGGCTGCTTTGTTCCAGGCGCGATAGACCGAGTTCGGCCATGAGCCGTCATTCGCGCCCCAGCTCCATTGCGGACGTTCGCAGGCTTCCGAGCGCCCACTTCTGGTCGAACTAACGCGATTGCCCGATGTACAGCTCGCGCCCATTAGCTACCGGTCGACCCGACGACCAAAGTCGCACCGGCATTACGCCGTTGTTCCCCCGCCAATTCCCCTCATCAACTGCAAAACGCCCGAAAGCTCGCTGCAAGCGCATTATTCTCCCTGCCCACCGACTGACGATCGCTTTCCGGCTATGGCGCTCGGTCGGCGATCCACGACTCTGAGCGACGCGAGCAGGCGACCTTGAACAAGGGCCGTCTGCCCTGGCGCTGCGGGGGATATGGCCCTACGCTGCCTTCAACAAGAGGCTATGGCCCAGCGAGGTGGCGAGCGCGGTCAGCAAAGCCGTACCATCTCCGCGCCAAGCGCTTCCGTGCATGCACGCGAGAGTGGTGGGGCGTTCGGCCGCAAGGCGTGCGAGCACCTTGGTGGTATTCGGCGCATGAGCGAAGTAATCCATCTGGCTGCGGAACGCTTCGCTTGGCGCGAGGATGTCCGATTCGGTGACCGCTGCATCACCCGTGCCGCCCTGGGTGAAAAGATCGCCGCAGAAGAACGTGCGCGTCGTGTCGTCCATCATCAGCCCGCACTCCCAGGAATGCGGCATGTGCGGCGTGTCGAACCAGCGCATCTTGTGCTTCCCGAGAGAAAGCGCTTCTCCGTCGGCAAGCGCGCGTGCCGGCCGGTCGGCGACGTCGTTCACCGACACCAGCGCCGCCACGTGCCCGCACAGTGGTACGGAACGCGGTGCCGCGGCGAGGAACTCGTTCATCGCGCCACATTCGTCAGCTTCGAAGTGCGATAGCCCGATATAGCGCAAGCGCTCGACGGGCATCACCTGCGCGATCGCTTCACGCACCAACTTGAACATCTGGCGCGGCCCGGTATGGAAAAGGAGTGGTTCCTCGTCCACGACTAGGTACTGGTTGAAACTGAACTGGCCTGCGCCCGGGAGGGATACCGGCGTATTGATCCGGTAGGTGCCTGGTGCGATTTCATTGATGTTGGTACCTGACTGGGGGTTTGTGACCATAAGATTCTCCTTGAAATGCAGGAAGTGTAACGAGGAGGCGATTCGTTACACTTCCTCGTTGACGGGCTAATACGCTATCCTTCGCGGCATGGAAGGCTTGTCTATCGAACCATCTGGCTTAGAGGCCGAACTGGCACGCCGGATTGCGCAGGCTGCGCCGGAACCGGATGGTGAGGCCGAGGCGGAGTTCTATCGGCGCTTCGCGCCGCGGGTGCGCCGCTATGGACTCAAGCATTTGCGCGACGAACAGGGGGCGGCGGATCTCATGCAGCAAGCGCTGCTGGTGACGATAGAGGGATTGCGCGCTGGGAAGCTCCGTGAGCCGGAGCGAATTGGTTCATTTGTGTTCGGAACGTGCCGCATGCTCGTGCTGGAACTCCGGCGGGGGGGCGCGCGGCGCGAGCGGCTGCTCGGGCTATACGCGGACGACGTGTCGATCGCCGATGCCGCCGTTGCGCCACGGCTCGACCATGAGCGAGTGGCGAATTGCCTCGACCGGCTGTCGGAGCGCGAGCGAACGGTCGTGCTGATGACGTTCTACGAGGAGAAACCGGCTGCCGAAGTGGCAGGATTGCTCGGGCTCTCCGAGGGCAATGTTCGCGTGATCCGGCACCGTGGGCTGGAGCGCCTGCGTGACTGCGTGATGGGAAAGCAAGTGAAGTCATGAATGGGTCCAACTGTAAAACTCCGATCGAGTTTTCGGCGCTGATCGAATACTGGCTCGACGAACTCGACGAAGCCGCCGAAGCGCGCATCGACGAGCACCTGCTTGGCTGCGGCGAGTGCAGCGAGCGGCTCGACGAGATCATTGCGCTCGCGGGCGGCATTCGCACCGCCTTCGCTCAAGGTTCAGTGCGGGCGTTCCTGACTGTGACGTTCGCAAAGCGCCTTGCAGAGCGGGGCGTGCGGGTGCGCGAGTACCGTGTGCCACGCAATGGCAGTGTGAACTGCACCGTCGCGCCCGAAGACGAGGTGATAATCGGACGCCTGGAGGCCCCCCTTGCTGGTGTAAGCCGCCTAGACGCTATTTCTTATCCTCCCGCAACCGCGCCAGAAGTGTTTCGCGACATTCCGTTCGACGCCGCCAGTGGCGAAGTCGTGCTGGCCCCGAAGATCGAAAACTTTCGCGCCATGCCAGCGCACGAGTATCGGGTGAGGCTTATCGCGGTCGATACAGACGGCAAGCGGGTGATTGGCGACTACACCTTCAATCATAAACCGCAAGATTCTCTTGGGTAGGACTACGCCGCCGGCGGCGTATGTGCGCTAGACCATATAGTGGGATCTAAACTCCGGATTGAAGAAGTTATTGGATAGGCCTCATACCGAGCCTGAGTCGATGCACAACCTACGCGCAGGTGGCCTGAACCGGATCGACGAAGGCGCAAGCGGGCAGAAAGCATTGCGCTAAATTCACTCGTCGGTGCCGAGTGTCCCAGGGCAAAACGGTCAACGGCAGCTTTTCGGAGGCTTGAACGGCAGGAACGGGTCGGTTCGCGACCGTCCCCCAGTAGCTGAAGCTGAGGCTCCTTTCCACGGACAAGGAGCCGGTCATGGATCAGATCAATGTCGCGATGCAACAGCGGGAACCCTGGAATAAGGGCAAGCTCGTCGGACAGAAGACACCGTTCAAGCTCAAGGAAATCTGGGCCATTCGCATAAGGCTGCAGATCGCCAACCGCACCCGAGATCTTGCGCTGTTCGACTTAGCTATCGACAGCAAATTGAAGGCCTGTGACCTGGTCAGGCTTCGGGTACGCGATGTTTCGCACGGTGATCGCGTTGCCGCTCGGGCAATTGTCATGCAGCACAAGACCCGACGGCCCGTGCAGTTCAAGATCACGGAGCCGACGCGGGAGGCGGTGGCGAAATGGATGAACCACGCCAAGCTGAAATCGGAGGACTTTCCCTTCCCCAGCAGGTTGCAGGAGTCACCGCATCTGTCGACCCGCCAGTACGCACGCATCGTCGATGGCTGGGTGCAGGAGATCGGCCTGGATCCCGCTGCTTACGGCACGCACACCCTGCGCGCCAAGGCGTCCTTGATCTACCGCCGCACGAAGAACCTCCGGGCTGTCCAGTTGCTTCTGGGCCACAGCAAGCTGGAAAGCACGGTGCGGTATCTGGGTATTGAGGTCGATGACGCCTTGGAGATGGCCGAGCATACTGAGGTATGAGGATCGGCTTGGCGACGGCCGGCGCAGCAGCGCTGGTCAGTCTCCTGACTTGGGTAATCCTGCGCAAAGAAGGCCGCCGTTGCACCCCATCTTTGGGGTGCCCGGCGGTCGGGCGCAAACCGGCCAACTGCAGACGTAGAGGTCGTTGCTAGAGAGCGGTCTTTCACGAGCGGGGATTCCGTCCTGCCCGCGTTCTCCAGAGCCGCGTACCGCGGGGGCGTACCTTCTACTCGTCAAAGCCCAGCCAGCGAGTGAATTGGCCCAGAGGCTCTCGTGGCATTAATGACTTGTTGACCGGGGCATCCTCATCGGCATAGCCGAGAGACATTCCGCAGACAACCCGCTCCTCGGCGCCGAGCGCCAAATGCTTTGAGATCACGGACTCATACCAAACGAATGCGACTTGCGGGCAGGTAGCTAGACCCCTAGCGTGCGCCGCGAGCATCAGGCTCTGGAGGAAAAGACCAAAGTCAAGCCAGCTGTGCTTCGTGAGGGCGGCATCGATCGTGAAGATGAGGCCCACCGGCGCATCGAAGAACAGGAAGTTGCGGCCTGTCTGTCGAGCGCGCGCCGGCCTGTCCGCACGATCGATGCCGAGCGATCCGTAGTAGCGCCGCCCGAAGTCGTTCTGGCGTGCGGCGCAAGCCACGGGCGGAGGATCCGGGAAGGGAGAGAACACCGGCTGTGTATTTGCCGCATGCGCCTGCAGGATGGCCTTGCTCAACTCGCACTTAGCTGCCCCGGTGAGCAGGTGCACCTGCCAGGGCTGGGTGTTGAAAGTACTCGGCGCCATGCGAGCGACCTCGAGGATCTCCACCAGATCGCCCCGTGACACGGGGGCTGGCCGGAAGGCGCGCACGGTTCTGCGCGAGCGTATGAGGGAGTCAATCACGGTGGACGCACCGACGGTGTCGATAAGCATGGAGATTTCCCTTCTCATGACGTAGAGCACCAACTTCACCGCGCACCGATGGGCGTGTAGTACTGGCCCAAGGCGTACCTGGAAATCTCCCGCGCCATCGCGCGATGGCTGTCGGTCTCCTTGCCCTTGCTTCCGCCCCCGCCAAACTCAGCTCGCAAGACATAGGCGACGGATTCAGCGACGACGCACGCCGGGCATTGGTAGGCATCCTTGTGCGCGACCGAGTACGCCTCGGCCGTCACCATGGCGACCAACGCATGAATGCGTGCACTTTCGTCGGGCGGGAGTCCCTTCGCCTCGATTAGCTCGGCGACAATGAGGTTCCAGCTCAGCGGGCTGGCGCGACCCCAGAAGGTGTCAACGTGTGCGACTTCCTTCCGCCGTGTGTTGGGCGCTGGCTTGCTTCCCGCTATACCAGCCGGGCCAGCACCCTCTCGGGATGACATGACGGCAAAGACACCGGCGGCGATGCTGGCTCCGGCGATGACGCCACTCCCCCGGACCTGATCCGCCGGCAGCGCATCCAGCGAAGCCTTCAGCGCAGCATCAAGGGCG
The DNA here is from genome assembly GCA_049802235.1 of Burkholderiales bacterium. Taxonomy (GTDB): domain Bacteria; phylum Pseudomonadota; class Gammaproteobacteria; order Burkholderiales; family SG8-39; genus VBDM01. Next base: position 36,067 of record JBARMB010000111.1, read on the forward strand.
GCCTCCTTGTTCGGATACACGCTGACCAGAACGTGGTGAGCCGCAGCGGTTGCTACCGCATCAAGCGACATTCCGACGAGCCGCGGCGATGCGATGGCGAACCGAGGCCGATACCGCCCGCGTACGAAATTGAGTGCCTCGAACATGGCCCCGTGCACCATGGCCATCGTCTTCAGTTGCTGTTCGAGAGGCTGGTCCGATTGGACGACCGTGTTCACCGCAATCCTGTTCCAGTCCGCAAGGGCGTCGGCGCGGGAGAGCGGGGAGGCGAGCGCCGCGCATGCCCACACGAGTGCGAGAGCGAGAGCTTTAGCCGAAGGGAGGGCCACCGCCATGCCGACCCGTGGCTCTTTCAAGGGGTAAAATTCCCGCGACGAGCCGGCTTTGGCCGTCTTTTGATACCCGCTCAAGACCGAGCGTTCCGAATGTACTGTGGGGCGGGAGTTAATATGTGCGTTCATCGGGTGTTCCTTTCTAAGGTTGCATTCACGGAGCCGATCTCCACCGTGCCGGATCGTAGCAAGGGCCCCTTCGGAACTCCTTGGTTCAGGACCTTAATTGTTCTGAATTCGCGCGTTGACTGAATCGCATGGAGCCGAACCAGTTCCTTTTCGGGAATTTCTGCATCGATCTCCGACACCGTAAGTTTTTCGGCAACGGGGTCCCGCTGGAGATAAAGACAAAGGCCTTCGACATACTTTGCGTACTTGCCTCGGCGCAGGGCAAGTTGGTCACGAAGGACGAGCTCATGGCAAAGGTGTGGCCTGGGCTCGTCGTCGAAGAAAACAATATCCAGGTCCACGTTTCCGCAATCCGCAAAGTCCTGGGCGAGGACAGGAGCGGTCCAATTCACCTCTTTACCGTCCCCGGCCGCGGCTACCGGCTTGTCGGCGTTCAGCCGTTCGCCTCGGGTGATTCTGACGGGGCGGGCATTGCAGGCGCACGAATGCTTCCCGATCGTCCGTCAATTGCCGTCCTGCCGTTCCAGAACATGAGCAGCGACCCGGAGCAAGAGTATTTCGCCGACGGCGTGGTGGAGGACGTGATCGCCGGGCTTTCACGCATCAAATGGCTGTTCGTCATCGCCCGCAACTCGAGCTTTGTCTACAAAGGCAGAGCGGTCGACATGAGACAAGTGGGGCATGAGCTCGGAGTACGCTACGTGCTCCAGGGAAGCATACGCAAATCCGGAGATCGTGTTCGCATCACTGCCCAGCTTGTCGAAGCACACAGTGGCACGCAGGTCTGGACCGAGCGCTATGACCGATTGCTCGGCGATATCTTTGAGGTGCAAGATGAAATCGCAATGAGCGTGATCGGCGCAATCGAGCCAGGCTTGAGAAAAATCGAGGTCGAACGTGTCAAGCGTAAGCGACCGGAGATCCTGGATGCTTACGATCTGGTGCTGCAGGCGCTGCCGTTTATTTACAAACTGATGCCGGAAGGCTCTGCGCCGGCGATTCCCCTGTTGCAGAAGGCGCTGGAGCTGGAGCCGGACTATTCTGTTGCTCACGCGGTTCTGGCATGGTGTTTCCACGTTCGATTCAGCCGCGGGGGCTTGCATGAAGAAGATCGCCGGTTCGCGATACACCACGCCCACGCGGCTGTGTCGGGCGCCAGCGACGACGCAACGACGCTTGCGATCGCAGCCTTCGTGATCTGGTTCGATGAACACGATGTGGCCACAGCGTTCGATCTTTTCGACCGCGCGTTGGCACTCAGCAATTCGAATGTCGTCGCCCTGTGCACAAGCGCTGTGGCGCTTGCGTGGACCGGAGAGAGCGAGCTCGCCATCAAACGTGCTCAGCTTGCGCTGAAGCTCAGTCCATTTGATTCTCTGAACTATCTTTCATATCAGGCTCTTGCAGGCGCAAATTTCCGTCTTGAACGGTATGCCGAAGCTTATGCATCGGCGCGACGAGCGGTCGAATCGAATCCCGGCTTCAGCGTTCCCTACGCGTATCTTACGGCGGCGCTAATTCGCTTGGGACGCGACGAGGATGCGAGGGCCACGGCTCAGTCGATGCTGAAGCTCGATCCAGGCTTCACCATCAGTAAATTTTCCGTGACTGTGGGAATGAACCCGGAAGTGTTCTCCGCTTTTGCGGAAGCGTGGCGCAAAGCGGGGATACCGGAATAGGAGTCAGCATCCCGGCTTCGGGTCGGTGGCCTATGCAGAGTCGAGATATAGCGCGGTGGTACGCTGCGATAAGCCTAGGGCGTGATTCGGTCGGTTGTCGACTCTCCATCTTCATCGGCGCAGTCGCGGACATTCCGCCGCTTCGAGCCGATCCTTCATATTCGTCTCGGGGACCATTCATGTTCCTGAAGCGTTCGGCGCTGCCTGCTCATAGTGGCGTGGCTCGATATGATCGACGACGTAGCCGCGACAGGCCCCGGACAGTCCGCTTCCGGGAACAGCCTATGACGGCTCAGGGTCGAACTGCGACGGATCACTGACCGCTTTGCGGAAGTCCAGTTGTAGTCAGCGCCCCGAGTCACCCGTCGAATGCGCGCTCCCGTCGGGATCGAACCGCCGACCAACGGATTAAAAGTGGAAGTTCGTAGCCTAACCTGTTGATGTTTGGCCCGCCCTCACTCGCCAAAACGTGGGAACAGTCGCAGAAGCCCCACGTTTTGCCCACGTTTTAGCTCAGGCTAGTTCCAGCGTTAATCGGCTCCCCGACCCGGGCAAATCTGGGCACTGGTGCGAGGTCATTGCCCCATTGTGACTGGCCCGCGACGAGGGCAAATTTGGGCATCGGAAAATATTCGATCAACCCAAGACAGACGTCAGCGAGTCGGTTGTAAAGGGCCTTCGCATTCGGTGTCGGGGTACCGGCCTGCGGTGCCGCCCCGGGGCCCAGTCGCGAACACTGCGGCGTTGCGCTTGCGGTTGCACCCGCCTTGCGTTCCGCGCACGCCGATCGAGCAAACGGATCTGCTTTTGCTTGTCGGGCGCGTGCGTCGGACCTTGATTCGACCACTGGCCTCGCGGAAGGTCCCCAGATCTGTGTAGTTGCCGCCGAGCGCGGACCCATGCCGCCGAAATCGTGACATGCGGGCCATGGAGTCGACACCCGCAACGTGAAAAATTGGCAGTCTTTTTGTGAGCTGGCTGACGGCGCCCGCCTATCCCCGTGAATTGACTTGCTTTTTAAAGCTGGCCCGATCCGTGCTCTAGACATGGCTATCCGGGGCAAAGAGTCCCAGATGGACCAGGTGAATTTTGGACCAATCGCAGGAATGCTAAAGGAGACTTGATCATGCGTGCAGCAACCGTACTTGTTGGATTCTTGCTGTTGAGTGGCTCCGCTTACGCGGCCGACGCGCAGATGAAGCAACCGGCGCAAGACGCGGCGGGGGAGGTCGTGTTGGCAGCTGTGGATATGAAACAAATTCCGGCAGCCCCGGCACGTCCGGCCAAGGTTTCGATTACCGAACGCGTATCGAAAATCTACGCAGGTGATTCCCGCCTGAACGACTACCGTCTGGAACGGGAAAGCTGCTGCGGCCCGCAGTAGCCAGCCACAATCAGGGAAGGTGCCGTAACCGATCGGCGCCCGCAGCGTGACAACCTCATCGCTACGGGCGGCCATGTGCAATATGTGGAGGGACATATGATTCGGACGCTGCTCGCTGTCTTCGCTGTCATGTTCACCGGGTTGGCGTCTGCGCAGGTTCCCGGTGTTACCGCCAAGTCGATTCTGCTCGGCCAGTCCGCCGCCTTTTCCGGTCCGGCTGCCCAGTTGGGCATCCAGATGAACCTCGGCACCAAGGCGTACTTCGATTACGTCAACGCCCAGGGCGGCGTGTACGGCAGGAAGATCGAGCTCAAGACGCGCGACGACAGGTACGAAGCGAACCTCTGCGTCGAAAACACCAAGAAGTTCATCGAAGAGGACAAGGTTTTCGCTCTGATCTCCTACGTCGGCACACCCACCACGGTCGCTGCCATGCCGATCTTCACCCAAGCCAAGGTGCCGCTGGTGGGGCCCTTCACCGGCGCCGAATCGCTGCGCGAACCGGTGAATCGCTACATCTTCAACGTGCGCGGGAGCTACTACAACGAGACCGAGAAGATCGTCGAACAGCTGGTCTCCACCGGCAACCACAAGATCGCCGTGTTCTACCAGGACGATGCCTACGGGCAGGCCGGGCTGAAGGGCGTCGAGATCGCCATGACCAAGCGCAACATGAAAATCTCCGCGCTGGGCAAAGTGGAACGCAATACGATCAAGGTGGAAGACGCCGTGAAGGCGATCAATGCCGTGCAGCCCGACGGGGTGATAATGATCTCGGCCTATACTTCGATCGCCGAATTCGTCCGTCAGATGAAAAAAGCCGGGAGCGCGACCCAATTCCACAACGTTTCGTTCGTCGGCAGCAAGGCGCTCGACGACGCGCTCAAGGATGAAGGCTACGGGGTTGAGATTTCCCAGGTCGTGCCTTTTCCCTGGAGCCGCAGCGTCCGCATCGTGAAGGAATACCAGCAGATACTGATCAACGCCGGCAGCACCGACTTCAATTTCTCCAGCTTGGAGGGCTACATCGTCGGCAAGGTGATGGTCGAGGGTCTGAAGCGCGCGGGAAGGGACTTGACCCGGGAAAAGCTGGTTTCGGCGCTCGAAGGGATGAACAACGTGGATTTCGGCGATTTCGTGGTGAGCTTCTCGCCCACCAACCACAGCGGCTCGCAATTTGTCGACCTGACGATGATCGGCCACGCCGGAAAATTCATAAAGTAGCGGCAACCGCTGCGAAGGCCTTTAGCGAGCAAAATAAAGCAGAATTCGCTGATGACCTGGACAACGGGCACTGGACCCGGATGCGTGGAGCCAGATCGCGGAATTCAGCCGACGCCTAATGCTCGGCAGCGGCTCCCCAAGCCCGGCAATTCTGAGTACTGGTTTGTCAAGGTTTCTACTTGGTGATGGCTCCCCAATCAGGGCAAATCTAGGCACTGATGCGATGTTATTTCTTTGGCCTGAACGGCCGGAAACGACCCGAAGCGGACGTTTGACCGGACCTACATCATCAGCCTCGGAAGCTGTCGTTCTACCATTAAACTATTGGTCATCTGCTTCCGGTTCCCGCTCGCGGCGATCGGCATCCCGATTACGAGCTCCGGTCCCTGACTTCAGCAGGCTCACGGTCCCGTCCGAACACAGCATCGACGAGGCTCCGTGCGCCCGCGCATCGAAGTCGGGTGACCGGGCTTGCTCATGGTACTCAAGGCGGCAGCGGCGGCAGGCGGTTTGCCTTGGGGCACGCCTCGTGTGCCCTTTCTTGGCGGCACGTTGCCCCGGGGCGCAATCAATGCCGCGATCGTGGTTCTTGGAGATTCCCCGCAGAAAACAAAACGGGATGCCCCCAAGGGCATCCCGTTCGCTTTGGCTCTTCTGCTGGCGAGGCCAGCGTGTACGCGGCAGCAATCGCCGCGCCGCGTCACTTCTTGAGCGATGAATAGTATGCGGCTATATCCTCCGTATCCTGGGCCTTGAGTTTTTTGCTCATGACCTTCATGGCCGTATTGCTGCGCTTGCCCGATTGAAACTCGCCGATGGCCTGGACAAACTTGTCCTCGCTCATGCCGGCAAGCGGCGGAATGGTTCCGCTGCCTTCGCCGTTAGCACCGTGGCAGCCCGCGCAAGTCCCGGCCTTGGTCTTGCCTGCCGCGGCGTCTCCGCCGGCCTGTGCAGCGCCGGCCACCGCGAACAGGGCGACAAGCACCGCCGTTAACAATCCGCGTTTCATGATCGCGCTTCCCTGTCTGTCATAGACCTAGAACCCCAGCATTATGCGCAGCGTAAACCCGGTATCGCTGAGCTTCGCTGCTGTTGGCGTGGCGGTGTCCTCGAACTTGTGATCGCGAAACTCGGCAACCAGCTTGACGTTCTGTTCGATTAAGTGTTGCGCCCCGAGGACGAAGTCATGTTCCTTGGGCGTCGATGCCGTAATACCGGTGACGCCGTTCATAGTCACCATCGTGTCGTCGAACGTGTCGCCCTTGACGTAGTCGTAGCGGGCGTACGCGATCGCGGTCTTCGAGATCTGCCAGTTGAGCTGGTGGAAGCCGCCTTTCCACTTGAACTCGCGGCCGAATCCGGTGGGATTGGTTTCGTTATTCGACATGTACTGGTTCTCGAGCCACACGGGAACGCCCATCGGAACGAGGCTCAGGGTGAAGTCGATTCCGCGCCGGTTGGAGGAATTGGCGTCCTGGCGTCCCGACATGATGCCCATTGGGTTCCCGGCTATCGAGGCATTGGTCCGCTGCGTGTCGTCGTACTGGTCGGCGCTGTGGTAGGCGAAGAACCCGAGCGACTGGAGGTACCAGCGCATCACCCAGCGGCCGTACAAGTCCTTTTTGGTGTTGTTATCGGCCTTCCCGTTGCTGCCGTTGGTAAAGCCAAGGTGGTATTCGGCCCAGAACGTGTCCCTCTTCGAGACATCGGTGACGGGCTTGCCGAACATCAACATCCCCATCGCCTCGGCGAGGATCTGCGGCTCGCCCAGCTTAAACAGGTACTCGTCAGCGCCGCCAAGCACGTCGCTCGGCCTGTTCGGGCTGATCAGATCCAGTGCCCGCCGCTCGTAGATGAGGTACTGGTTGACCGAGAGCCGCACCTTGCCGGACGCATAGCCCAGCGGAAGGTGGGTGATACCAAAGAGGAAGTTGAAGCTGTCGCGCGGTGTGGTGTCCCCGAGAGGATTGTTCCAGAAAAACTTCGCCACTTCGAAGGTCGGGTTTTCCGCGGCGAACTGAATCTGGCGGTTCGAAGCCGTGTTGTTCGCCTCAAACTTGCCCGTCGGCGTGAATTCCCACGCCTTGGTCTCGTACATCGGGAACTCCACGAAGGCCGAAAGATGCTGACCGAGCGGCGAGGTCATGAAGATGCTCGCGTCCTCGAGAGCGATGCTCGACCCGTTGGAAGTGTTGCTGGTGCCGTTGGACGCCTCGCGTTTCTCCGTACGGGAATCGTATCCGACACCGGTGACGAACGACAGCGGCAATGTCGACGGGATGGTGGCCCCTTTCGCGATTTCTATATCTTCGGAAATCGGCGTCAGGTCCTTCCCGCCGATCGCGCGATAGCCGCTGAGCCTGAACTGCACGCCCGGACCGGTCAATGCGCCCCACATGGTATGGCAGCCGGAGCATTCCATGCCGTAGCGCCGCGCGTACGATGGCACCGCCCAGGCACTGGGCGAAAGCATCAGTAAGAGGTCGGCGAGAAGTGCGAAGAACAAAATCTTTCGGGCAAGCAATGCTGCGGACATTTGCTGTTTGGTTTTCACTTTCATCCCCTTAAGAGTTGAGCACTGCTCCTCCTGATACAACCTCCGGGCAAATCTTCACATGGGCATCACTTGGCGAATTTGACTTACGTCAATTCAACGCCGAATTTGGTTGAGAGCCCTGTTTGGGTCGAAAGAGTCTTGAATTTGAAGGAGTAACCGGCACTCACGCGATGTCAAAATGGGAGCAGGCGGCAGCGCGCGAGCCACTTATCAGTAATTTGGAAAGAACCGGGGTCGCGCTCCGCGTTCGCGGCGCGGCGATGCCCGGGCTGATGAATCAGTTCACGCGCGCGAACGTCTGCGCCCGGCGCGAAGGCCGGCCGTTGGCATCGGCGTTCTGATTTTTATTCGGGGTCCGTCCCTGAGGTTTCTCGGCGAAGGCACGACGCCGGTGCAGATGGCGGGCGGGGCGATCGTGATCGCCGGGAATTATCTCGCGCAGCGTGCGAGCCAGGCCCCGCGCCCGCGTCGTTCTCGATCCGGACCTCGCCAGCGGCTGTCGCCTGTCCTGAAACGCGGGCAGAATACTGGTTCGCGGATCCGGTGATCGCAAGTTCATCCAGGAGAAAAGCCCATGTTCGAGCCCATTACGCTGCCATTTGGCGCCAAGATGCTATTCAACACCGTCAAGCTCAAGCCCGGCGTCGCCTTCGAGGACGTGGAGCTGGCCGTGGGCGAGATGTGCAACACCGTCAAGGAAACCTACGGCGGCGACAAGGGCGGGTTCATCGCCGGCCAGGTGTTCAAGTTCTCCGGCTTCGTTTCCGAAGAGGGTTCGCTCAACGCCTCGCGCAGCGCGGACGAGCATTACGTCATCGTCACCTACTGGCGCTCATTCGAAGAGCACGAGAAATCGCACGCCGACACGGTCTTCACCAGCAAGTTCGACGCGCTGGCGAAGATGTGCTCCGAGATCAAGGAGCTGGGCTACGACATGCTGTGGCAGGGGGCGCCCGAAGGGAACTAGCGCCGCTTGCTAAGAGTTGCTGACTGTTTCAGTGAGAGCCGTGCACTTCAGTGGCCTGTCTCCCCGGCCTTGGTACGCCGGCGAAGTGACTGAGCATTAGCCAGGAGGGAAACATTTTCACCAACTCGCGTGATCCCACTAGCCGCACCTCGTTGGAGCGCAGCACGCTTTCGAAAGGCGCGTCGCCCAACCAGACTTTCGCCATCGCGCCCAGATCGGCCTCGACATAAAGATTGACTTCAAATCCCGGATCTTCGACGCATAGATCGGCTTGTGTCCGGTCAAGCAGCAACCAGAATATCCGGGGACCGCGATACGTGGCTGCCACGCCGCTGAATTTGAAGCGCACGACTACACGCCGGGGCGGAAGACGGTCCAGGGCAATATGGCGGCGCATGTTCCACATTAGAAACCCGGGGTCCAGATTTTTGCGGTCGACGCGCACGGTCCAGCGCTGGCCCCAGGCGCCCAACCCTTCGATAACCGAATGGAACTCCTTTCCGGCTTCAGTCAGACAGTACCGGTGCCCCCGCCCCGCCGAAAGCGACTCTCTCGTTACCACACCCGCGGCTTCGAGTTGACGTAATCTGCGCGCAAGGAGCGGCCGCGATATGAGCGGGATACCGCGGTGTATCTCGTTGAACTGCTGCGCGCCCGCGAATAACTCCCGAAGAATGATGGGAGTCCAGCGCGCCGCAAACACTTCGCAGGCGACTGCCACCGGGCAGAACTGACCGAATCCGGATTTCATCGTCAAAAGCCTAGCTGAGAGCCCCCCTCCTACAAGTTCATTTTTTACACTAGTACCCAGGCCTCTCGTTCGGCATACTGTCGAGATTCCCGGGCAATGGCCAAGGGATGGCGTACGGTCTTCACCGACAAAAAGGGGGCTGCATGAAATTGTTTCCTATGCGTTGGCGGTCAAGAGCGTCCTCACGCCAGTCAATTAATGGCGACTATGCAAACTGGTCGAGTTTATGAACAGTCCCAATACCGATAAGGTCTTTGCTGGTTCAATTCCGAAGCTTTACGAGACGCATCTCGTTCCGTTGATCTTCGAGCCCTACGCTGCGGACTTGGCGAATCGGCTGGCTTCGAAATCGCTTGCTCGCGTACTGGAAATTGCGGCCGGCACCGGTGTCGTGACTCGCGCTCTGGCATCGGTTCTGCCCGAGGGCGTCTCCATTGTCGCCACGGATCTGAACCAGCCGATGCTGGACCAGGCTGCGGCACTCGGGACGAAGCGTCCCGTGGAGTGGCGTCAGGCAGACGCCATGCAACTGCCCTTCCGGGACGGAACATTTGACGCCGTTGTATGCCAGTTCGGAGTAATGTTTTTCCCAGACAGAGCGAAGGCATTTTCGGAGGCACGTCGGGTGCTCGGTTCGGGGGGCGTTTTCATATTCAACGTGTGGGATCGAATCGAAGAGAACGAATTCGCCGACACCGTGACGACGGCACTCGAATCCCTGTTTCCCAAGGACCCGCCGCGCTTCTTGGCCCGCACACCTCACGGCTACTACGACCGCTTGACGATCGAGCGGGATCTTGGAAATGGCGGGTTTACTGCGTTACCTCAAATCAATACGGTTGCGGCGCGCAGTCGGGCAACATCTTCCCGGGCCCCGGCGATCGCGTACTGCCAGGGTACACCGCTACGGAACGAGATCGAGGCGCGCGACGCCTCACGGCTCGGCGAAGCAACCGACATCGCGGCGGAAGCTGTCGCCACGCGGTTCGGGCGGGGAGCGGTGGACGGCAAGATCCAGGCGCACATCGTCACCATCGAAAACTGACAGTCGCGAATCGAGCGTGTTGCGCTCTGATATTACGATGGCGCCGACCGCTCTGCCACATTGCTTCGCTTAGCCCCGACTCTCTGAACCGTCCCTGACAAGTTCTACGCGCTGGCGAAGATGTGCTCCGCGACGAAACAACCGGGCTACGACGTGCTGTGGCAGGGAGCGCCCGAAGGGAATTATCGCCGGTCGGGCGCGCAGGCGAGCGCGGCCTGCGCCGGGCAAGCGCATCTATTCACGCTGGCACGGCGTGAATTCCATTCCCGGGCGGAGCCCAAGCCGCGCGAAATCAGGTGATCACGGCCTGCGGCTCGTTCGCCTTGCGCGCCTCGATCGCGCCGATGCGGAATACTTTCTCGCCGGCCTGGGTGAGCGCGCGCATCGCGGCATCGGCATTACCGGAGGAAACCACGACCGCCATGCCGATGCCGCAATTGAACACGCGGTGCATCTCGGCCTCCGCGACGTTGCCTTCGCGCTGCAGCCACTGAAACAGCGGCGGCAGCGGCCACGACGAGCGCGCGATCACCGCTTTCACATTCTCCGGCAGGACGCGCGGCACGTTCTCGACCAGGCCGCCGCCGGTGATGTGCGCCATGCCCTTCACCGGCAGTTGCTGCATCAGCGCGAGCAGCGGCTTCACGTAGATGCGCGTCGGCTCGAGCAGCGCGGAGCCGAGCGGCTTGCCGTGGAAGTCCGCGGAGAGGTCGGGCTTCGCGCGCTCGATGATGCGGCGGATCAACGAATAGCCGTTGGAATGCGCGCCGCTCGAGGCGAGTCCCAACACCGCGTCGCCAGGCGCGATCGAGCGGCCGTCGATGATGGCGCTTTTCTCCACCGCGCCGACGACGAAGCCGGCGAGGTCGTATTCGCCTTCGGGGTACATGCCGGGCATCTCGGCGGTCTCGCCGCCGATCAGCGCACAGCCGGCGAGCTCGCAGCCGCGGGCGATGCCCTTGACGACCTCGGTCGCCACGGCGACGTCGAGCTTGCCGCAGGCGAAATAGTCGAGAAAGAACAGCGGCTCGGCGCCTTGAACGAGGATATCGTTGACGCTCATCGCCACGAGATCGATGCCGACGGTGTCGTGCCTGCCGAGCCGGAAGGCGAGCTTCAGCTTGGTGCCGACGCCGTCGGTGCCCGAGACCAGCACCGGCTCGCGGTATTTTTTCGAGACCTCGAACAGCGCGCCAAAACCGCCGATGCCGGCCAGCACTTCCGGGCGCAGGGTTTTCTTCGCGAACGGCTTGATGGCCTCGACCAGCGCGTCGCCGGCGTCGATGTCCACCCCGGCGTCGCGGTAGCTGATGGGGGTTTGGCTGGCCAAGGGGAGGAGTTGCGGCTAAAGTTACACGTTTTGCGAGGAAATTCTAATCGAAATGTCTCCCCTCCGCCTCGCCGACCCGGAAAAATGGGGGTGGCTCGCGCTCGGGCTGGTGCTCCTTGCCCTGCTCTACACGCTGTCGCCGATCCTTGCGCCCTTCCTGCTCGGAGCGATCCTCGCCTACATCTGCAATCCGCTGGCGGGATGGCTGCAGCGGCGCGTGGGAAGGACGCCCGCGGTGGTGATCGTGATCCTGCTGCTGTCCGGGCTGCTGCTGCTGCTGGCGGTGATCCTGGTGCCGCTGTTCTACAAGGAATTGAGGCTGCTCTCCGAGCGCCTCCCCGGTTATCTCGACGGCATCAACGCGCACGTCGTGCCGTGGCTGCGCGAGCGCTTCGGCGTCGCCATCCAGGTCGACGCCGCCAGCCTGCGGCAACTGATCGCCGACAGCCTGCAGGGGACCGAGGGACTGGGCATGAAGCTGCTGCAGTCGCTGAAGATCGGCGGGCTCACGGTCATCGGCTTCCTCGTCAACCTGCTGCTGGTGCCGGTGGTGCTGTTCTACCTCATGCGCGACTGGAACGGCCTGATCGAGCGCGTCGATCGCCTCGTGCCGCGCCGCTGGCACGGGAAGTCGCAGCAGATCGCCGGCGAAATCGACGCGGTGCTGGCCGAGTTCCTGCGCGGCCAGATCGCGGTGATCCTGGCGATGAGCGCGTTCTACACCCTCGGCCTGTCGTTGACCGGGCTGGAGTTCTTTCTGCCGATCGGCGTCATCACCGGCGTGCTGGTGTTCATCCCCTACGTCGGCATGCTCACCGGCCTCGCTCTGGCGACGCTCGCCGCCCTGATGCAATTCGGCGCCGGCGCGGGACTCGTCTGGGTGTGGGTGGTGTTCGCCGCCGGCCAGACGCTCGAGGGCATGGTAGTGACGCCTTTGCTGGTGGGCCATCGCATCGGCCTGCACCCGGTGGCGGTGATCTTCGCGCTGCTCGCCTTCGGCCTGTTGTTCGGCTTTTTCGGCGTGCTGATCGCGCTGCCGGCGAGCGCCGCGCTGCTCGTCGGCCTGCGTCACCTGCGCAGCCGCTATTACGCGAGTTCGTTCTACAGAGACTGATGAGCTTTGCCAGACTTCATGACGCGCATTGCCAACGGCATCGTCATTCCCGCGGCCCCCTTTAGCCTCCGCGAAAGCGGAGGGGGAATCCAGCGTCGTTACTCGAAAGTCACTGGGTCCCCGCTTTCGCGGGGACGACGGCAATGTGCAATCCGGTTGCGTAGTACTCGATAATGCAACAGTTGCTGCTCGAGCTCGCGCCGCCGCCGGCGCCGACCCTGGCGAATTTCATTCCCGGGCGCAACGGCGCCGCGCTGCAGGCATTGCGCAGCGCGCTGGCGGGCGGCGAGCCGTTCGTCTATCTCTGGGGCGCAGGCGGCAGCGGCAGGACGCACCTGCTGCGCGGCTTCATCGAGGCGGCGCAAGCAACGCGTGCCGCCGGGTTTTTTTCCGCCGCGGCGGCGGACTGGAGCCGCGCGGCGACACTGCAGGCCGTCGCGGTGGACGATGTCCTGCGGCTGGATGCGTCCGGCCAGATCGCGTTGTTCGATCTCTGCAACCGGCTGCGCGGCTCCGGTGGCGTGCTGGCAGCGAGCGGCACTGCGCCGCCCGCGCAGCTGGCATTGCGCCCCGACCTGCGCTCGCGCCTTGCCGCCGGCATCGTGCTCCAGATCCACCCCCTGAGCGACGCCGAGAAGGCCGCGGCGCTGCGCGGGCACGCAGCGAGCCGCGGCATCGCGCTCGGTGAAGATCTCATCCGCTACCTGCTCACCCAGTTCGAGCGCGACATGGGCACGCAGATCGCGCTGCTGGATGCGCTCGACCGCTATTCGCTGGAGCACAAGCGCCCGATCACGCTGCCGCTCCTCAAAGAAGCGTTGCGCTCGCTCGGCCAGCGGCAAGCCGGCAGCTGAGGGCCGACGCAGTGGAACTGGCGCTCTTCGATCTGGACCACACGCTGATCTCGGGCGACAGCGACCGTGAGTGGGCGCAGTTCCTCATCGAGCAGGGCGTGCTCGAGCGCGAGAGCCACGAGGCGCGCAACGAGCACTTTTTCAACGAGTACAAGGCCGGCAGGCTCGACATACACGAGTTCCTGGAGTTCCAGCTCGCGCCGCTCTCGCGCTACCCGCGCGAGCGGCTCGACGCGTGGCATCGCGAGTTCATGCGCACGAAAATCCGTCCCGTGATCCGCGAGAAGGGGCGCGACCTGGTGCAACGGCACCTGCGGCAGGGAGATCTCTGCGCCATCCTCACTTCCACCAATGCCTTCATCACCGCGCCGATCGCGCGCGAATTCGGCATCGAGCACCTGCTCGCCACCGAGCTCGAGGTTCGCGACGGACGGTTCACCGGCAAACCTTCGGGGACCCCTTGCTTCCGCCAGGGCAAGGTGACGCGGCTGGCCGAGTGGCTCGGGGGACGGGGCCAGACGCTGGCGTCGTTCCCGGCAAGCTGGTTCTACAGCGACTCGCTCAACGACCTGCCGCTGCTCGAGCGCGTCACGCATCCGGTCGCAGTCGACCCCGACGAGACGCTGCGCCGCGAAGCGCAGGCGCGGGGCTGGACGATCATCAGCCTGGCATGAAGCCCGTTCCCGCCGTGGTCATCGCGCTGGTGCCGGCGAGCCTCGTCCTGGCGGTGGCGTTCGGCAGCGTCGATCTGAGCGCAGCCCAGCTCGCCGATGCGCTCCTCGGGCGCGGCGACGACATCGTGCGCGAGATCGTCTGGGGCGTGCGCGCGCCGCGCGCTTTCGCCGCGTTCGCCTGCGGCGGGCTGCTCGCGCTCGCCGGAGCGCTGCTGCAGGTACTGCTGCGGAATCCGCTCGCCGATCCCTACATTCTGGGCGTCTCCGGCGGCGCCTCGGTCGGCGCGCTGGCGGCGATATTGCTCGGCCTCTCCGCTCTCGGACTGGACCTGTCCGCGCTTGCCGGCGCGGCGCTCGCCGCCGGCAGCGTGTTCGCCTTTTCCCTCGGGCGCTCGGGCTGGAACCCTTATCGCGTGCTGCTCACCGGCGTGGCGCTGTCTTCGGGATTCGGCGCCCTCGTCGGGCTGCTGCTCACGCTCGCGCCGTCCTCGCAGGTGCAGGGCATGCTGTTCTGGCTGCTCGGCGATCTCTCGCCGGCGGGCGATCCGACTCCGGCCCTGCTCGCGCTGGCGGCGTGCGCCGCGCTCGCTTTTTCCCAATCCGCCGCGCTCGACGTGCTGCTGCTGGGCGAGGACAAGGCGCGCTCGCTCGGCGTCGCGGTGACGCGGCTGCAGTCGATCAGTTTCGGCTGCGCGACGGTCGCCACCGTCGCCGCGGTCCTCCTTGGCGGCACCATCGGCTTCGTCGGCCTGGTGGTGCCGCACCTGTTGCGGCTGTCCGGAATCCGCGGTCACGGCCTGCTGCTGCCGCTCGCCGTGTGCCTCGGCGGCAGCCTGCTCACCCTCGCCGACACGCTGGCGCGCACGGTCGCCGCGCCGACCGAGCTCCCCGTAGGAGTGATCACCGCCCTGATCGGGGTGCCGGCGCTGCTGTTCCTGCTGGCGAGGTCGCGCTGATGCTCGAGACGCGCGCGCTCAACCTCAAAATCGGCGGCCGCGAGCTCGTCCATGCGCTCGACTTGTCGCTCGCGCCGGGTGAATGCTGGGCGCTCCTCGGGCCGAACGGCGCCGGCAAGTCGA
>JBARMB010000112.1:0-3835 GCA_049802235.1 Burkholderiales bacterium
ACCATGCACGGACTGCTCTACTACGTCCCGCCCATCTGGGGACGCGAGGGCGTCCTCATCGTCGCCGCGATCTTCGCCCTTCCGTTCGGCTTGCTCTGGCTGCTCACGCAGCTGCTTCCGCCGTGGACAGCGAATGTCCGCCACGCTGGTTCCGGTGCGACAACCTGAGGGGCCACCATGGACTCTACGAAGCATTGAATGGCGCGGCCAATAGAGCAAATGCAGCAGAAGATCGGCCGGACGATGGATCAGGCGCAGCAAAGCACGCCGCAAGAGACCGAAGCCGCCGACAAGTGACCGCGCGGCGTACCCGCAGCGCGCAACCATCAACCCACGCTGAATGGTCCCTATCTAAATTCAGCGGGTGCGGTGCCGGAAGAGATTCCTCGCGGAGTTTATCCTGAGCCAAGTCGAAAGGCTCGGGATGACGGCTATCGCCGTCAATCCGCGAGCGGATCCGGGCGCACCTGCACCTTGTAGACCCTGGGCCGGTTTTGCGTGCCGCCTTCGTTGTGGAACACGGTGCGCGAGCCGAACGTCGTCCACAGGCCCTTGCCCTTCCAGCCGGCGTTCGGATCGTCGATGCGGCCGTCCACGTTCTTGGTGAAGAAGCCCAGCGGATACGGAACGCGGATGTTGACGAACTTGCCGTCCACCAGCGCCAACAGTTCCTCGCCGCCGTTGGCCGAGGCGATCGGGACGTCTCGCCCGAGGCCCAGGGTGTTCTCCCGATCGACCGCGATGTAATAGGCGTGGTTGGCGCTGCCCGCATCGGTCACGCCCTTGAACTGCGGTCCGGGCATCGTGTAAAGCGTCCAGCCTTCGTGACAGAGCTTTCCGGTCGCGGCAGCCGGGCCGTTAAGCGGGCCTTCGCACTTGCGCCGGTCGAAGCTCGCGACGTGCCCGCTCGAGAGCGCGGTCCAGACGACGCCTTTGGAATCGAGGTCGATTCCGCGCGGCCCGTATCCCGGTTCCGGTGGCTGGTAGATCTCCGCAAGCGCTGTCTCGGAAGGATTGGAACCGGGCACGAGGCGGATGATGTAGCCGGGCTGATCGATTCGCGTGAACCCGACCTCCATCGTCTGGCCCCAGATCGAGTCGTCCACCGTGCTCGGCATGACGCCGTAGAACCCGGCCATGATGCGCTTGTCCTTCTTCGGATCGAGCGGCTGATTGGCTTCGACGTATTCGTCGCGCTTGCCGTTGCCGTTGGTGTCGACGATGAGCGGCGTCCAGCCCTGCGATTTCTGCTCGTCGCCGGTCTCGAAGTACATCTTCGTGTTCAGCCAGCCGACGACGCCGCCCAGCGGAAACCCGGAACTGAACCACAGCGTGTTGTTCGCGTCCTTCGCGAATTCGAGGTGCTGCGTCGTGAAACAGGTGTCGATGAGCGTCCACTTGTCCGTCTTCGGGTCGTACATGGAGAGCTGGCGCACCGACTCGTTCATCGGCACGACCTTCGCCGAGGGGTGGTTCGAGCCCGCCTTGCAGAAAGCCGGATTCGGGGCCGGCCGTATCCTCGCCGCGAACCACATGCGCCCCTGCTCGTCCATCATCGGGTTGTGGATGCTGGTGTGGCCGTCCCAGATCGGCTCCTTGCCCCAGTAGTGCGAGGGCTGCATCGACAAGCCGAGCGAGGACGGCGTCTTGGGATCGCGGAAAGGGTGCCTGACCACGCTTGCCGTATTCGTGACCGGATCGAGCACGGGCACGAGGTCGGTGCTCTCCTCGGGCGAGCCGTAGATCTTGCCGTTGGCATTGACCGTCGGATCGCGCTTGTCGGTCGCGATCTCGTCGTGGAGATAGTACTTCGGCGTGGACCATTCCCACTCGCTGATCACGACGTTGCGCTCGACGCCCTGAGGACGATCGGGCTTCGCGAACGGCAGCTCGCCCGCCGCGATGCGATCGGTCCAGTCGGCATACTGCTTGAGCGCCTGCTCGGGACCCATGTTGCCCAGCGTGAGCGCCATGTTGATCATGGCCTGCCCGGACTGGGTGCGGCGCGCCCATCCCTGGAACCCGCTGCCGAATTCCTTCGGAACGACGCGCATGCCGTGGGAGCCGAGCGCGTGGCACGACTGGCACGAGTTCTTGACCGAATCGACCCAGTAACGCTGCGCTTTCATGTTCGGCGAAATGCCGTTGCCCTTGTCGCCGGTGCCGGGGAAATCGCTCTTGGGCGGAATCTGGAGCAGCGAATACCAGTACATGCCCGGATAGTATTCGGCCGCCGCGGCCGCGCTCGGCGCCACCGTTGCGGTCAGGTTCAAGGTCTTGCCGGGGGTGCTTTGCGCCCTGGGCGAATCGACCAGCCCGTATCCGCGCACCCATACGCTGTAATTGGCTTTGGGAAGATCGGGAATGAGATAGCGGCCCATGTCATCGGTGACGACGATCTTGGCAAACTTCGTCGGCAGGTCGGTGGTCTCGGCGATTACCCATACGCCGGCTTCCGGACCGTTCGTGCTCGTGACCGTGCCGCCGATGCCATCGGCGCCGACGCGGACCGCGGAGCCGCCCTGCCCTGCGCCCATTTGAGTCTGGCATGCCGCCACGAATACGGCGACGACGATGGCTGCAAATCCCGAGTAAAACATTCTTGTTTTCGTCATTTCCCTGCTCCTCTCAAGTAATTGACGCGAGCCCCGGACTTTCGGATGCGCAAGAGCGACTTCGCCCCGGATTCTAAACCGAGTTCGGCAAACGAATGCAACTGAAACGAATCAATGCGGCACACTCGGATGCCGCGCGGCCTTATCGAGGCCGCCGGCTTGCTACGACGCGCGACGCGCGCCTGGCGCAGCGCGTCGAGCACCGCGTTCATGAGCGCGGGCAAGGAACCACTCACGCCCGCCTCGCCGACGCCTTTCGCGCTGAGCGGATTGCTCGCCGCAAGCCGACTGAGGCTTCAGGAAATTACAACAGCTTAAGCTTCGCGTCTCTAAGCGAATGCCCGAGATTCAGGCACGTTTCCGGGCGGTCTTGCAAGGGTTGCTTTGAGACACTGGCCAGACCTCACATACGCAGAGACGCGACGGCTGCATGCCATCCGCCTCGAACACACGGTGCCTATACGGACAGCAAAAACCTCACGTTGCCGCTGCTTCCAAAGCGCGGGTGAGAGTGTAGTCGTCACTTAGGGCCGGTACCGCTGCCCGTTCCGCTACCACCTCTTCACTGACCGCTCGGCCGAGCCAGCGGAGCGCGAGATGATCGCGCCGCGCGCGCGGCGGTCCACGTGAAGCCGGCGCGCACGCTGTCGTAGTCGTCGAGGTTGGTGGCGACGCGGTCCGCGCCACGGCGCTTGGCGATCGGGAGCCGAGCGTGCGGGCTCGTCGCCGCGCCCGCAGTGATCACGTTCGCGCTGCGACTTCGTGCGGCCGGCCGGCGCCCTCACCGGGCGCGGGCTTCGCGCCGTCGGCCGCGTAGATGGCATCGCACAGGCGCTGGAGCATCGGCACGCCGCGGATCTCGGTCTCGAACAGCGGCACGATGGCGCGCACGCTACCGTCGAACTCCCGCCAGATCGTCTTCATGTGCTCCTGCTGCATGGCCACGCGGTTCTTGACGAAATCGGCGGAATCCGGACCGAGCGACGCCGGGTCGATGACCATGTTGACGAGGACGCCGCCCACGGGAATGCCGAAGTCCTTGAACCACTGGATGAAGCGCGTGACCACGGCGATGGGCAGCGCCTCCGCCAGCGTCACGAAGTAGAACGCCGTCAGCTTCGGGTCGGTGAGGAGCACGCGCGCGTGCTCCATCCGGTCGCGGAAGGAGACGAGGTACTCCATCAGCGGGTCCGCCTCCTTCTTCTTCGTGAAGGAGAGCA
>JBARMB010000113.1:0-2534 GCA_049802235.1 Burkholderiales bacterium
CTCATTATGTGGGCAATAGGTTTCCACGAGTTCGCGCGCTATGTCATCGGCGACGCTGAGCGCGTAATCCTTCTGTTCTTTTCCTTCGAGCGCGGAGCGGCGAATGGCGTAAATCGCCTCGCGCTGCTTGTTCATCACGTCGTCGTATTCGAGGAGATGTTTGCGGGCGTCGAAGTTCTGCGCTTCGACGCCCTGTTGGGCCTTCTCGATACGATTCGAGATCATTTTCGACTCAATGGGGACGCCTTCGGTCATGCCGAAGCGGTACATGAGAGCTTTGATGCGCTCGCCGCCGAAGATGCGCATGAGGTCGTCTTCGAGCGAAAGAAAAAAGCGCGAGGAACCGGGGTCGCCCTGGCGACCGGCGCGTCCGCGCAGCTGGTTATCGATGCGGCGGGCTTCGTGGCGCTCCGTGCCGAGGATATGCAAGCCGCCGAGCGCCACCACTTCGTCGTGTTCGGCTTTGCACTGCTGGGCGAACTGCTCGTAGACCGGTTTCCACTGGTCCGCCGGGACCTGGAAGATTTTGCCTTCGTTCTGGAAAAGCACCATCGGCACGGCGGGCTGCACATCGGTGCCGCCATCGGCGGCGATCACCGCCGGCGCGGCGGCGTAAGGTAGGGCCAGTTTGTTTTTCAGAAAATGATCGCGGGTCATCTGCTCGGGATTTCCGCCGAGAAGAATATCCGTGCCACGGCCGGCCATGTTGGTCGCTACGGTCACAGCGCCTTTGCGCCCGGCTTGCGCGACGATGCGCGACTCGCGCTCGTGCTGCTTGGCGTTGAGTACCTCGTGTGGGACGCCGGCTTTCTTCAATAGCGCTGCGATGGCTTCCGATTTTTCGATAGAGATGGTGCCAACGAGGACCGGCTGCCCGCGCTCGTTGTAATGGCGGATGCCGTTCGCGAGCGTGTTGTCTTCCTGCAAGATTCCGTTGACCACGGCTTCAAACTTTTCTTTTTCTGTGCGGTAGACCACGTCGCGATGTTCCTCGCGAATCAATACGCGGTTCGTCGGGATCGCGACGACATCGAGGTTATAAATCTTGCCGAATTCCGCCGCTTCCGTTTCGGCCGTTCCGGTCATGCCGGAAAGCTTCTTGTACATGCGGAAATAGTTCTGGAAGGTGATCGTTGCGAGCGTCTGATTTTCCCGCTCGATCTTGACGCCTTCTTTTGCTTCGACGGCCTGATGCAATCCATCGGACCAGCGGCGGCCGGGCATCTGGCGGCCCGTGAATTCGTCAACGATGATCACTTCGCCGTCTTTCACGACGTAATCCACGTCGCGCTTATAGAGCGAATGGGCGCGCAGCGCTTGATAGACGTGGTGCATCAACTCGATGTTCACCGGATCGGAAAGATTGTGCAGGCCGAGCAGCCGTTCGCACTTGCTGAAGCCCTCTTCCGTCAGCGTCGCAGTGCGATGCTTCTCGTCCATCGTGTAATCAATGTCCTGGATGAGCTTCGGAATAATCTTGTCGATTTTCGCGTATTTGTCGGTGGACTCTTCCGACGGGCCGGAAATAATCAGCGGCGTGCGAGCTTCGTCAATCAAGATGGAGTCCACTTCGTCCACGATGGCGAACTGGTGCCCGCGCTGGACGCATTGCGCCAGGTCGTACTTCATGTTGTCGCGCAGGTAGTCGAATCCAAATTCGTTGTTCGTGCCGTACGTGATGTCGGCGCCATACGCCGCTTTGCGCTGTTCATCGTCCAAATCGTGCACGATTACGCCGATGGAAAGGCCCAGGCCGCGATAGAGAGGGCTCATCCACTCGGCGTCGCGCCGCGCGAGGTAATCATTCACTGTGACGGCGTGCACGCCGCGCCCTGCAAGTGCATTTAGTGCGGCGGGCAAAGTGGCAACGAGCGTTTTGCCTTCGCCCGTCTTCATCTCCGCGATCTTGCCGTCGTGCAAAACCATTCCGCCGATCAACTGCACATCGAAGTGGCGCATGTTCAGAAAACGGCGGCCAGCTTCGCGGACCAGGGCAAATGCCGGCACAATGGCCGGGTCGAGCACCTTCTTTAAGAGTTCTTTGTAGGTATCGTCGCTGGGTTCCGTGTCCTTGAGCTGCTCTTGCACCTCAGCCTTAAGTGCGGCGAACCGCAACTTCAGGTCATCGTCGCTGAGCGCGCGTGTTTCGGCTTCGCGCGCATTGATCTCGGCAACGAGCGGTTGCAATTTTTTGATGTCGCGCTCGTGCTTGGTACCGATGAACCGAGCGACAACTGTGTCAACTGCCTTGGCAACATCCATGGAAGGTTTCGCCGTCTCCTGCTGGTATTCAGAGTGCGTGAAGGCACTGGCTGCTCTGCCGTAACCAGTACAAACATTCTATTCTATCTGTTTGGATGCGTCAGCGCCAAGAACGGCGACACGTCAGGAATAGCTAAACGCACAGAACTGCCAAGCGGACGGATAGAACTCTAGGAGGGTATTGAGTTCTCGGGGGCTACGCTCTGGGTCTTGGCGTCCGTAACGGGAGAGGACTGCGAATGATTGTCGGCCAGCAGGCGGCGGTACTTGCT
>JBARMB010000114.1:0-26265 GCA_049802235.1 Burkholderiales bacterium
CAAAATGAGGGGAAACATCCCCTCATGCTCCCCTATATCGGAGGCCGTTTCGGTCATTCTGAAACGGCCTCTTAGGATAAAATAAGGCATCTCCCATTCGATCGACACCACCGGCATGCTCAAAATCAGCCGCCGCACCGCCGAACTCGGCACCGAGAACGCCTTCGTCGTGCTGGCGGAGGTGAACGAGCTCGTCCGCCAAGGCAAGGACATCATCTCGTTCTGCATCGGGCAGCCGGATTTCCACACGCCCGCCAACATCCAGGACGCGGCAGTGAAAGCCGTCCGCGAAGGCAGGCACGGCTACACGCCGTCGGCCGGCATCGCCGAGCTGCGCGAGGCGGCGGCGCGCTACATGGGGCAGATGCGCGGCCTTGCGATCCGCCCCGAGGACGTCGTCGTCGGCGGCGGCGCAAAACCGTTCATCGCCTACACGATCCTCTCGGTGACCGACTACGGCGTCGGCGACGAGGTCATCTACCCGAACCCGGGCTTTCCCATCTACGAATCGCAGATCGTCGCCAATGGCGCCGTGCCGGTGCCGCTGCATCTGCGCGAGGCGCGCGACTTCGCCTTCGACCCGGCCGAGCTCGAGGCGAAGATCACGCCGAAGACGAAGCTGGTCATTCTCAACTCGCCCCAGAATCCGACCGGCGGCATCCTCACCGCAAAGGATCTCGAGGCCATCGCCGCGATCCTGCGCCGGCATCCGGACGTCTGGATCTACGCCGACGAGATCTACTCGCGGCTGTGCTACGAAGGCGAGTTCTGCTCGATCGCCTCGCTCCCCGGCATGCTCGAGCGCACCATCATCTCCGACGGCGCCTCCAAGACCTGGGCCATGACCGGCTGGCGCATCGGCTTCGCCTCGAATCGAACGCTTGCGCCGCAGTTCGTGCGCTGGGTGACGAACACCGATTCCTGCGCCTCGCAGGTGAGCCAGTGGGCGGCGGTCGAGGCGATCAACGGCCCGCAGGACGAGGCGGAGAAAATGCGCGCCTCCTTTCTCGAGCGCCGCAACCTGATCGTCGGGTTGCTGAACCAGGTGCCGGGGGTGAGCTGCAAGATCCCGGGCGGCGCGTTCTACGCCTGGCCGAACGTCACCGAGGCATGCCGCGCGATCGGCGCGGCGGATTCGGAGGAGTTCAGGAAGCGGCTGCTCACGGAGGCCGGCGTCGCCGTGCTCGCCGACATCCACTTCGGCGCGCGTGTGCCGGGAGAGGGCCAGCACATCCGTTTCTCCTATGCGGCCTCGACGCAGGCGATCGAGCAGGGCGTAGCGCGCATGGCGGACTTCATCCGGAAAAATCAACGCCGCGTCGCTTAGCGAGGCGCGAAGTCTGCCGATGCCGGGTGAACGCGTGGTCGTGGGCATGTCGGGCGGCGTCGATTCGTCGGTGACGGCGCTGCTGCTCAAGCGCGAGGGCTATGAGGTCGTCGGCCTGTTCATGAAGAACTGGGAGGACGACGATGATGACGAGTATTGCTCGACCCGGCAGGACCTGATCGACTGCGCCTCGGTCGCCGACGTGATCGGCATCGACCTGGAAGTGGTGAACTTCGCGGCGGAGTACCGGGACCGCGTGTTCAGCGCCTTCCTCGCCGAATACTCCGCCGGCCGCACGCCCAATCCCGACGTGCTGTGCAACGCCGAGATCAAGTTCAAGGCGTTCCTCGACCACGCCATGGCGCTCGGCGCGGAGCGCATCGCCACGGGGCACTACGCACGCGTGCGCCGCGAGGTTGCGGGCGGAAAGTTCGAGCTGCTCAAGGCGCTCGACCGGTCGAAGGACCAGAGCTACTTCCTGCACCGCCTGAATCAGGCGCAGCTTGCGCGCACGGCGTTTCCGCTGGGAGAGATGAAGAAAACCGAGGTGCGCAGGATCGCGAAGGAAGCCGGGCTGCACAATTTCGCCAAGCGCGATTCGACCGGGATCTGCTTCATCGGCGAGCGGCCGTTCCGCGAGTTCCTGAACCGCTATCTGCCGAAGAAGCCCGGTGCGATGCGCACTCCCGAAGGCCGGATCGTCGGCGAGCATATCGGCCTTGCGTTCTACACCATCGGCCAGAGAAAGGGCATCGGCATCGGCGGCATCAAAGGCTCCGACGGCGAGCCCTGGTACGTCGCCGCCAAGGACATGGAGAAAAACGAGTTGATCGTGGTGCAGGGCCACGACCATCCGCTGCTGCTGCGCGAGGAGCTCACGGCGCAGGACCTGGCCTGGGTGAGCGGCGAAGCGCCCGATCCGCAATTGCGGTACAGCGCCAAGACGCGCTACCGCCAGGTGGAGGCCGCCTGCCGCATCGCCGCGCTGACCGGCGACGAATGCTGCGTCGAATTCGACGCGCCGCAGTGGGCGGTGACCCCGGGGCAGTCGGTGGTGCTGTACGGCGGGGATGTATGCTTGGGAGGCGGCGTGATCCGGTAAGAAGGACCCGGAATTCTGGATTCAGAGAGAATCCGCGCGCTCCCCCCGCCTGATCCCGGCTGCATGTCTCCAAGACAAAACGGCCGCAACAGCGGCCGTTTTCGCAGCGGTCTCCGGCGCGCTCAGTTCTTGTAGGCTTCCACTTCAATCCAAAGCTTCACCTCGTCGCTGATCGCAGGCGGGGCAAACTTCATCCCGAAATCGGAGCGCTTGATGGTTCCGGCGGCATTGCCGCCGCACATTTCCTTTTTGCTGAACGGGTTCGGTCCGCACTTCCAGTTTTCTACGTGCAAGGTCAGGGGTCTGGTGACGCCGACCAGCGTGAGGTTGCCTTCGATCGTCGCCGGATTGTCGCCGTCGAACTTTACGCTCGTGGACTTGTAGGTCATGGTCGGAAACTCGACGACGTTGAAGTTATCCGGTGAGCGCAACAGGTCGTCGCGTGAAATCTTGTAGATCGTTCCCGCAGGATTCGAAAAACCGCTCGACACGGATTCGGTCTGTACCGTGAGTTCGATCGATGCGATTTTCGCCGCACGGTCGATGGTGAATTTGCCGGCCGTCCTGTCGAAGCGCCCCCGCAGGTGGGACATGCCGCCTAAGTGGGCCACCTCGAAGTGAGGGAACGTGTGCTGCGGATCGAGCGAGTAAGTTTCAGGCGCAGCCATCACGGCGAGCGGCAATGCCGCCAGAGTCAGACCGATTGCGAACTTCGACATATGATTTCTCCTTTTCTCTCTCATTGGGGGGGACAATAACGATTAACCCGTCGCGGCGCCCGGGAACGTCCAGCTTATATAGCACGCAACACCTGCGACGATGAAGCCGTATAGCGACAGCAGGACCGCCTGCAGCCACAGCGGCGCTTTCTCCGGTACCGGCAGGCGCGTTGCAACCGGAACCAGCGCGAGCACTGGCACTGCATACCAGGGCAACCTGGCGAGGATCATGGCGCCGGCGGCGAGCAGTCCCGCGGTGAGCGTCACCGAGAGCGTGAAAGTGCTGCCGGCAAAGCTCTTCTTTCCGCTGATCATCTGCGGCAGCAGGAAAGCGCCCGACGCCGCGCCGAGCGCGATGGCGTCCGATCCGTAGGTGGCCGAGGCGCCGAAAATGGCGGCGATGCCGACGCCGAGCCCGAGCGCGAGACCAGCCGCGCCCGCGCGCACCGGCTGCACGCTGAGGGCGGCCTGCGAAAATCCGACGGCCCAGGCAACGGAGACGAGGGCGCTCGCGCCCATGAGCCAGGCTTCGGCGGCGGCCTTGTGCGAGAGTACCGGGTAGAACGCCCATAGCGCGCCCGCGGCGCCGGCGAGGGCCAGCACCACGGCGCCCATGCGCGTCGGCTTGAAGGCGAAGTCGGCAAGCATGCCGACGACGGGAGCGGCGATCGCGAGCAGCGCGATCTTGCGCGTCGCCGTGAGCGGCGAGAACGTGAACCCGGCGACAAGATAATAGGTGGTCAGAAACGCCGCAACGACGGCGAGCCCGCCGAGCCGCAGACGGTGAAGCAGTGCCACCACGACGAGCGCCACGACGAAGGGCGCGACGCCCGCCTGCACGGCCGGATGAGCGAAAAAGTCCTCCAATGCTTGCCTCTCAGTACTTAGCGGGGTGGCGAGCGGTCGGTGCCCGCAATTTGCATTTCAATCCAGTATAAAGCATACGCATCCGCTGCGGTCCCGGATTCTGCCGGGTCACGGCGCAGGTTAACGCGCGAGGCGCGACATTTATTCCATCGCCTTCCGCATGGCGCGCTACTCGCGCGGGACCGTGTCGGCAAATGACTGCCGCTCCGAGAGCTTGGCCGACTGGCGTGCGAGGTTGGCGTGTCTGTTTTTCCAGTCGAGCTGCGGAAAGCGGAACTCGAGCCAGCCCAGGCATGTCCCGATGGCGATGTCGGCCAGCGTGTAGCCGCTGCCGGCGCACCAGGGCTTTTCACCGAGATCCGCGTCCATCGCCGCGAGCCCCGCCGTGACCTTGCCCATTTGCCGCTCGATCCAGGCGGGGTTGCGCAATTTCGGCTCGCGCTGGTTCTCAAGGCGCGCGAGCACGGCGGCGTCGACCACGCCGTCGGCGAGCGCCTCCCAGCGCCGCACCTCGATGCGCTCGCGGTTTTCGGCCGGGATCAGCCGCGAAATCGGCGACACGTTATCCAGGAATTCGACGATGACGCGCGAATCGAACAGCGTGGTGCCGTCATCGAGCACCAGCACCGGCACCTTGCCGAGGGGATTGTACCGGGGTGTTTTTGCGTCCGGCGTCCAGGGATTGTCGGACTCGAATTCGTAGTCGATTTTTTTCTCGGCCAGCACGATGCGCACCTTGCGTGCAAACGGGCTGGTAAGCGAACCGATAAGTTTCATTGCGGGAATCAGGCCTGCGGAGGAAAAGTGATTTTAGCGGCACCCGTCGCGGGGAGGGGAAACCCCACCCTCTCCTCGGGAGAGTCCGCTACAACGAAACGACCAAGGAAATTATATCACGCGCGCAGGCAGGCCTTGAACGCGGCCCGGAGTTGCGGCAGCGCTTCGGCTTCGAACCACGCGTTGCGCTTCATCCAGAGGCGATTGCGCGGACTGGGGTGCGGCAGCGGGAAAAATTCTGGCAGGTATTCGTCGCGGGCGCGCACCGTCGCGGCCAGCGTCCTCTTCCTGCGCCCGCCGAGGTAATACGCCTGCGCGTAGCTGCCGACGAGCAGCGTGAGTCGGATTCGCGGCAGCAGCGCGCGCAGTTTCGGATGCCAGTGCGGCGCGCATTCGGGACGCGGCGGCAGGTCGCCCGAAGGCCCTTTTCCCGGATAGCAGAAGCCGGCGGGGACGATGGCGATGCGGCGCTCGTCGTAGAAAACGTCGCGGTCGATCCCGAGCCACTCGCGCAGCAGGTCGCCGGAAGGATCGTTCCAGGGGATGCCGGTCGCGTGCACGCGCCGGCCGGGCGCCTGTCCCACGATCAGTACGCGGGCGCTTGCCGCGGCGCGCAGGATCGGCTGCGGCGGATTGGGGAGGTGCGCCGCGCAGATTGTGCACGCCCGCACCTCGGCGAGCAGGCTCTTCAGGGCAGCGGCGGTCGGGCGCATGGTAAAATATTGCCTGCGTCTTTCAGTCGAGCTACATTCAATGCCGCTCTCTCCGCTGAATGCATTATCTCCGCTCGACGGACGCTATCACAAGCAGCTCGAGCCGCTGCGGCCCTATTTCAGCGAAGCCGCGCTGTTCCGCTACCGCGTCGCAATCGAGATCCGCTGGCTGCTCGCGCTCGCGGCCGAGCCGGCCATCGCCGAGATCAAGCCGTTCTCGCCGGCGACGAACGCGGAGCTCGAGCGCATCGTCGAGTCGTTCTCCGAGGATGACGCCGCGCGGGCGAAGAAAATCGAGGCCGAGACCAACCACGACGTCAAGGCGATCGAATACTGGCTGAAGCAGCGCCTCGCCGGCAATGCGGAAGGCGCGCGGGTGGCCGAATTCGTGCACTTCGCCTGCACTTCCGAGGACATCAACAATCTTGCCTACAGCCTGATGCTGAAGGAGGCGCGCGAGCGCGTGCTGCTGCCGGCGCTCGACCGCGTCATCGACAGCCTCGCCGCCCTCGCGGTCCGGCTTGCCGGCACGCCGATGCTGGCGCGCACTCACGGCCAGCCGGCGACGCCGACTACGCTCGGCAAGGAGCTGGCGAACGTGGTGCATCGCCTGCGGCGCGCGCGTCGCGCCGTCGCCGCGGTATCGCTCACCGGCAAGATCAACGGTGCGGTCGGCAATTACAACGCGCATCTCGCCGCCTATCCGGAATTCGACTGGGAGGGCTTCGCCAGGCGTTTCGTCGAGGCGCGGGGCCTCGAGTTCAATCCTTACACCACCCAGATCGAGCCGCACGATGCGCTCGCCGAGCAGTTCGACGCCATCGCACGCGCCAACAGCGTGCTGCTCGACCTCGATCGCGATCTCTGGGGCTACGTTTCGCTCGGCTACTTCAGGCAGAACCTCAAGCCGGGCGAGGTCGGCTCCTCCACCATGCCGCACAAGGTCAACCCGATCGACTTCGAGAATTCCGAGGGCAACCTGGGCATCGCCAACGCGCTGCTGCGGCATCTGTCGGAGAAGCTGCCGGTGTCGCGCTGGCAGCGCGACCTGTCGGACTCGACGGTGCTGAGGAACATCGGCGTCGCCCTCGGCCACAGCCTGCTCGCGTACGACTCGTGCTCGAAGGGCCTGGCCAGGCTCGAGGCCGATCCGCAGCGCCTGAAGGACGATCTGGAGGCGAACTGGGAAGTGCTGGCGGAGCCGGTCCAGACGGTGATGCGGCGCTACGGCGTCGCCAATGCCTACGAGCAATTGAAGGACCTCACTCGCGGCAAAGGCATCGAGCGCGAATCGTTGCACGCCTTCATCCGCGGCCTCGCCATCCCCGAGGCGGAAAAACAGCGGCTGTTGAAGCTCACGCCTGCGACCTACACCGGCAAGGCGGCCGAGCTGGCAAGGCGGGTCAAGTAGCATTCCCTCCCCTTCAAGGGGGAGAGCCGGGAATCCGGCACAGGTGCCTTCGCACCTCTGCCGCCAGCCGCGCTTGCATCGCGGCCGGCCGGACGGGCGAGGTTGGGGACGGGTTGTGGCAGCCCTCGAACCCACGCCTGTCCCGATCCCCCCTGCGGGGGGAGGCGTCGCTAGACCACCACTTCTTCCTTCTTTCCCTTCACCGGCTTCACCAGGTCTTCGCGCCGGACCCCGAGCCAGCGCACGATCGGCGCCATCACCAGCACCGAGGAGTAGATTCCGAACAGGATGCCGATGGTGAGGGCGAGGGCGAAATAGTGCAGCGCCGCGCCGCCGAATACCAGCATCGAGGTCACCATCGTCTGCGTGCAGCCGTGGGTGATGATGGTGCGGGAAATGGTCCGGGTGATGGCGTTATCGATGATCTCGGTGACCCCGGCTTTCCTCATTTTCCTGAAATTCTCGCGGATCCGGTCGGCGATGACGACCGATTCGTTGACCGAATAGCCGAGCACCGCCAGCACCGCGGCAAGCACCGGCAGCGAGAACTCCCACTGGAACAGGGCGAAGAAGCCGAGGATGATGACGACGTCGTGCAGGTTGGCGATGATCGCGGCGACGCCGAACTTCCACTCGAAGCGCAGCGCCAGATAAGCGACGATGCCGAGCGAGGTGATGAGCAGCGCCAGCGCACCGTTCTCGGCCAGCTCGCGGCCGACCTGTGGTCCGACGAACTCGACCCGCTGGAGCTTCGCCGCCGCATCATCGGCGCTCAGCGCTTCCATGACGGCCTTGGACAGCGCGGAGCTGTTCTGGCCGGGCTTGAGCGGCATCCGGATCAGGACGTCGTGCGAAGAGCCGAAGTTCTGCACCGAATAATCGTTGTAGCCGCGGCCGTCGAGCGCCTTGCGGATGCGCTCCACGTCCGCCGGATGCGCGTAGCTGATCTCCATCACCGTGCCGCCGGTGAATTCGATCGAGAAGTTGAGGCCTTTGGTGGCGAGGAAGAATACCGCCGCGAGGAAGGTGATCAACGAAATGACGTTGAACACCAGCGCATGGCGCATGAACGGGATGTCGCGGCGGATCTTGAAGAATTCCATGATCTAGCGCTCCGCGTTCACTTCCACGCCGTATTCCCGATCGCCACGCGCTCGAGCTTTCTGCGCGAGCCGTAGGTGAGGTTCACCATGCAGCGGCTCACTACGACCGAGGAGAAGATCGACGTCATGATGCCGAGGCAGTGCACCACGGCGAATCCGCGCACCGGCCCCGAGCCGAAGATCAGCAGCGCGAGCCCCGCGATAAGCGTGGTGACGTTCGAGTCGAGAATGGTGCCGAAAGCGCGCTCGTAGCCGGTGTGGATCGCCGCCTGCGGGGTGACGCCGCCGCGAAGCTCCTCGCGGACGCGCTCGTTGATGAGCACGTTGGCGTCGATCGCCATGCCGAGCGTGAGCGCGATCGCGGCGATGCCCGGGAGCGTCAGGGTGGCCTGCATCAGCGACAGGAGCGCGATCAGGAACAGCAGGTTCGAGCACAGCGCCAGCGTCGAGAACACGCCGAACACCGAGTAATAGATGACGATGAAAAGCGACAGCGCGGCGAAGCCGTAGATGGTCGAGTCGAAGCCTTTCCTGATGTTCTCGGCGCCGAGCGACGGCCCCACGGTGCGCTCCTCGATGATCTCCATCGGCGCCGCGAGCGATCCGGCCCGCAGCAGCAGCGCCGTGTCGTTCGCCTCGACCGTGGTCATGCGGCCGCTGATCTGCACGCGCCCGCCGCCGATCTCGGAGCGGATCACGGGCGCAGTGACGACCTCGCCCTTGCCGCGCTCGATCAGCAGGATCGCCATGCGCTTGCCGACGCTTTCGCGCGTGACTTCCTTGAAGATGCGTGCGCCGGTCGAGTCGAGCGTCAGGTGCACGGCCGGCTCCTGCGTCTGGTTGTCGAAGCCCGGCTGCGCGTCGGTGAGCCGGTCGCCGGTCAGCACCACCTGCTTCCTGACCAGCAGCGGAGCGCCGTTCCTCTCGATGTAGAACTCGTCGCCGAACGGCACTTGTCCGCCCTGCGCGGCGGCGAGCGCGCCGGGGTTCATGTTGTCCTCGTCGACCATGCGGATCTCGAGCGTCGCGGTGCGCCCGAGGATCTCCTTCGCCTTGGCGGTGTCCTGCACGCCGGGCAGTTGCACCACGACGCGATCGGAGCCCTGCTGCTGGATCACCGGCTCGGCCACGCCCAGCTCGTTGATGCGGTTATGCAGCGTCTGGATGTTCTGTTTGAGCGCGAACTCCTGGGTGCGCCTCTGCGCTTCGGGACGGATCGCTGCCACGAGGCGCAGGTCCTCGCCCGCGCCGGCGTCGGTGAGCTGCAGATCGGGGAGCTGGTCCTCGATGATCTTGCGCGCCGCGGCGCGGGTGTCGGCGTCGCGGAACTTGACCACGATGGCGTCACCCTCGCGGGCGATCCCGGCGTGGCGCACGTTCTTGTCGCGCAGCTGCGAGCGGATGTCGCCGGCAAGGCTCTCGGCGCGCTTGGTGATCGCCGCGGGCATGTCCACCTGCAGCAGGAAGTACACGCCGCCGCGCAGGTCGAGGCCGAGATACATCGGCAGCGCGTGCACCGCGCTGAGCCAGGCGGGGGAGTTCGGCAGCAGGTTGAGGGCGACGGTATAGGAAGGGTTCTGCGCGTCGGGGTTGAGCGCCTGGCTGATGACGTCCTTCGCCTTCAGCTGGGTGTCGGTATCGGCGAGCCGCACCTTGACGCCGTTCGGATCGAGGAACACGCCGGTCGGCTGGACGCTGGCGGCCTTGAGCGCATCCTCGACGCGGCCGAGCACGGTATCGTCGACCTTCAGGGTCACGCGCGCCGGAGACACCTGCACCGCCGGCGCCTCGCCGAAGAAATTGGGCAGAGTGTAGAGCAGCCCGAGGACGAGCGCCACCGCGACGGTGGCGTAGACCCAGGAGGGATAACGGTTCATTTATAACCGGTGATTGAGTGATTGAGTGATTCAGTGATCAGGTTTTAATCGCCCAATCACTTAATCACCTAATCGCTAGATGCTTTTGATGGTGCCCTTGGGCAGCAGCGTCTGCACCGCGCTCCTCTGCACCTGCACCTCGGTGCCGGGCGCGATCTCGATCGACATATAGGCTTCGCCGGCCTTGGTGATCTTGCCGAGCACGCCGCCGGCGGTGATCACTTCGTCGCCCTTCTGCAGCGCCTCCGTCATGGCCTTGTGCTCCTTGGAGCGCTTCATCTGCGGCCGGATCATGAGGAAGTACAGCAGCACGAACATCAGGACGATCGGCAACAGGCCGACCCAGCCGGTCTCGCCGGTGGCGCCGGCGCCTTGCGCAAATGCGGGGGAAATCAGCACGGTAGTCTCCAATACGGTCTCAGCAAGCGGCGAAGTATACCATCACGCTCGCGGCAAACCGCAGGCAACATTCCGTCGTCCCCGCAGAAGCGGGGACCCGGAGACGTTCTCGAAGACGCTGGATTCCCCCTCCGCTTTCGCGGAGGCTGAAGGGGCCGCGGGAATGACGGAATACCTGCGAGCCGCCGGCCGTTCGCTCGCGACGAAACTGCTCGATGTAATCCCGGCGGGCGGCCGGCGCCCGATTTCACGAACCGCCGCCCGCCCGTTGCCGATTGAACTGCTCGACGTAATCCGGCAGGCGGCCGGCGCCCGATTTCACGAACCGCCGCCCACCCGTTGCCGATTGAACTGCTCGATGTAATCCGGCAGGCGGCCGGCGGTAACGGCCTCGCGCAGCTCGCGCATCAGTGTCTGGTAGTAGTGCAGGTTGTGGATGGTGTTAAGCCGCGCGCCGAGAATCTCGTTTACCTTGTGCAGGTGGTGCAGGTAGCTGCGCGTGAAGTTCGCGCAGGCGTAGCAGGGGCAGGCGGCATCGAGCGGCTGCATGTCGCTCGTGTAGCGGGCGTTCTTGATCTTGACGTCGCCGAAGCGGGTGAACAGCCAGCCGTTGCGGGCGTTGCGCGTCGGCAGCACGCAGTCGAACATGTCGATGCCCGCGGCGACCGCTTCGACGATGTCCTCGGGCGTGCCCACCCCCATGAGATAGCGCGGCGCCTGCGCCGGCAGCCGCGGCGCGAGGTGCGCGAGGATGCGGCGCATGTCTTCCTTGGGCTCGCCCACCGACAGCCCGCCGATGGCGTAGCCGTCGAAGCCGATGCGCTCGAGCCCCGCGAGCGACTCGTCGCGCAGGCCCTCGTACATGCCGCCCTGGACGATGCCGAACAGCGCGTTGGCGTTGCCTTCGTGCGCGCGCCTGGAGCGTTCCGCCCAGCGCAGCGACATGCGCATCGAATCGGCGGCCTCGCGCTCGCTCGCGGGGTAGGGCGTGCATTCGTCGAAGATCATCGCGATGTCGGAATCGAGCACGCGCTGGACGCGCATCGATTCCTCCGGCGTGAGGAACAGCCGGTCGCCGTTCACCGGCGAGGCGAAGCGCACGCCTTCCTCGCTCACCTTGCGCAGCGGCCCGAGGCTGAACACCTGGTAGCCGCCCGAATCGGTGAGGATCGGCCCGCTCCAGCCCATGAAGCGGTGCAGCCCGCCGTGCGCCGCGATCACTTCCAGCCCCGGGCGCAGCCACAGGTGAAAGGTGTTGCCGAGGACGATGCGGGTCCCGTTCTCGACCAGTTCAGCCGGGCTCATCGCCTTGACCGTGCCGTAGGTGCCGACCGGCATGAACACCGGCGTTTCGACCTCGCCGTGCGAGAGCGCGAGCGTGCCGGTTCGCGCGGCGCCGTCGGTGCTACGAACCGAAAACTTCAAAACAAGCCTTTCTGTTGGACGGATTTTTTTTATCGCCGTAGTAGAGGCGGTTGCTCATCCAGAAATCTCCTCGTCAACGCCGACGATGTGCCTCGACAGCTCTGTATTGCGAAGGGCATTGAGCAATTTCGCATCCGCCGTGACGAGCCGGCACTTTTGCTCGACGGCAAGCGCAACATAGGCGCTGTCGTAGAACGTGCGTCCGAAGGCATTCGCGATCCGGAGCGCTGCCGGCATGAAACTCGATACCGGCACGATCATCAAGGGAGCCGAAACCAGCTCCTCAACTATGGCATCCGCGCGGCGCCGATCGAGCTCCCTGCGGCGCAGCCGCTTCCAGAGAACGTTGCCGATTTCCGAGAAGAGGAGGTCTGGCGCATGCAAGGTGGTTCCAGGCCGCAGCAGAGCCACGGCGTGCGGGGTATCCGGCTCCGGAAAAAACCACTTTGCTACTACCGACGCATCGACGACGAGCGCGCTCAACGCTCGCGATCCCTGCGAATGAGGATCGCGCTGTCCGAAAACGCTTTCCTGCCGAAGCTCTCACGGAGCCGCGCGGTCTCGCGCCGGAAGCGTTGCATTGCTTTGGTGCGCGCGGCGGTCTCCTCGAGAATTGCCTTCACTTCGCCCTGTAGCGAACGGTGGTTTTGCTTGGCGCGTGCCTTGAGAGTCGTTACCGCAGTTGTCGAGAGATCGCGGACCAGGACTTGAGCCATAAAGCCTCCATCAAATGATAGCAAAATGCTATCAAAAAGACGCAGCTTTTACAAGCGCAGCGCTACTGCCGGTCGAGTAACATCGCGTCGCCGTAGGAAAAGAACCGGTAGCGCCGTTCGATCGCGTGGCGGTAGGCGCGCCGGATGGTCTCCGTCCCGGCGAACGCGGAGACCAGCACCAGCAGCGTCGATTTCGGCAGATGGAAGTTGGTGACGAGGCGGTCGATGACGCGGAACTCGAAGCCCGGCGTGATGAAGAGGTCGGTCTCGGCTTCGCCCGCGGCAGGCGCGCCATGCGCGGCAGCCGACGCCTCGAGGCAGCGCACGGTCGTCGTACCGACGGCGATCACCTTGCCGCCGCGCCGCTTCGCCGCTGCGATGGCGGAAACGGTCTGCGCGGGAATTTCGTAGCGCTCGGCGTGCATGCGGTGTTCGGCGAGATTTTTCACCCGCACCGGCTGGAACGTCCCGGCGCCGACGTGCAGCGTCACATAGGCGAACTCGACGCCGCGGGTCCGCAGCGCCGCGAGCAGCGGCTCATCGAAGTGCAGGCCCGCGGTCGGCGCGGCGACCGCGCCCGGCGCGCGTGCGTAGACAGTCTGATAGCGGCGTTCGTCTTCGGCCTGCGGGGCATGCGTGATGTAGGGCGGCAGCGGCACGCTGCCGTGGCGCTCGAGCAGCTCGAGCACTGTGGGGCCGTCGGGGAAGCGCAGCTGGTAGAACCCGCCCTCGCGGCCGAGCACGCGGACATCGAACGCACCGGCGAGCCGCAGCGCAGCGCCCGCGCGCGGCGGCTTGCTGGCGCGGACCTGCGCCAGCACCTCGTGCGCCGACAGCACGCGCTCGACCAGCACTTCGATGCGGCCGCCGCTCGCCTTTTCGCCGAACAGCCGCGCCTTGATCACGCGGGTGTCGTTGAATACCAGCAGGTCGCCCGGTTCGAGCAACTGCGGCAGCTCGGAGAAGCGGCGATCGGCGAGCGTGTCCGCGCCGACGCACAACAGCCGGCTCTCCGAGCGTGCCTTGCCCGGATGCTGCGCGATCAGCTCGGGCGGCAGCTCGTAGTCGAAGTCGTCGATGGAAAGTTGCATGACCGGGCGGGAGTATAATGCGCGCTCTCTGGAAACGGCCTGCCGGGATGGCGGAATTGGTAGACGCACGGGACTCAAAATCCCGCGGCCGCAAGGTCATGCGAGTTCGATTCTCGCTCCCGGCACCACTGGCCCATGCAGTTCGCTGGCCGCGGGATTTCAGCGCGGGCCGACTTCGCACCGGCAAAGCCAAGGGCGCGCGTCACCCGACCTGAACCAAAGTCCGCCACGTGATAAGCTTTTCCGAGCGATTTCCATCCACCTGAATGATTTCGGAGCATCCGTGAAAATCCTACTCGCAGCAGACGGCTCGAACTACACCCGGCACGCGGTGAACTACCTGATCAAGAATCGCGCCATGTTCGGCGCGGAACCGGTGATCCACCTCTTGAACGTGCGACCGCCGCTTCCCGGCCGCGCCGCTGCGGCGCTCTCGCGCGCGACCGTGAACCGTTATTACCGCGAGGAAACCGAGAAGGCGCTGGCGTTGGCCAAGCGCATGCTGGACAGGGAGCGCATCGCTTACAAGGAAATGGGCCTGGTGGGGGATCCGGGTGCGGCGATCGCGAGTTACGCCAAGCGGGGCAAGTTCTCGCTCGTGATCATGGGTTCGCACGGGCAGGGGGCGTTGAAGGGCCTTGTGCTCGGATCGGTTGCCACGAAGGTGCTGGCGAACTGCAAGGCGCCGGTGCTGATCGTCCGCTGACCGCCGCCCGCCCTGCGCGCCTGGGAAGAATACAGGCCGTTCGAATGAGAATTTGCATCGTCGGGGCAGGCGCCATCGGAGGATTGACCGGCGCGTGGTTCGCGCGGGCCGGGCACGAAGTCGGCCTGGTGGCGCGCGGCGCGCACCTCGAGGCGCTGCGCAGGGACGGCCTGACGCTGGTATCGGGGGGCAGGCGCGAGACATTCCGTATGCGCGCATCGGCTGAGCCCGCCGACTTCGGCGTCCAGGACGCAGTGCTCATCTGCCTCAAGGCGTATTCGATCGCGCCGATGCTGCCGCGGCTGAAGGCGATGGTCGGCCCGGAGACGATGGTGGTGCCGGCGATCAACGGGCTGCCGTGGTGGTATTTCTACAGGGAAGGCGGGCGCTTCGACGGCGCGACGATCGATTGCCTGGACCCGCGGAGCGAGATGTTCGCGGCGCTCGATCCGAAGCACATCATCGGCTGCGTCGTGCACGGGGCGGCCGAAGTCGCCGAACCGGGCGTGATCACGCACACCGGCGGCAATCGCTTCGTCGTCGGCGAGCCCGACCGCTCGGCTTCGGCCCGGGTGCAGCGGCTGGCCGCGGCGATGAATGCCGCCGGTTTCGATACCCCGATCGCGCAGGACATCCGCGTGGAGGTCTGGACCAAGCTGGTCGGCAATCTCTCCTACAATCCGGTGGCCGCGCTCACGCTCGCGCACATGCAGGAGATCAACCGCAACGCGGGCCTGCTGGCGCTGATCCGCGCCCTGATCGAGGAATCGATGCGGGTCGCCGAGGCGTACGGCGCGCGCATGCCGATGACCGTCGAGGAGCGCATCGGCATCACGAAGAAACTCGGCAACTCCAGGATCTCGATGCACCAGGACATCGACAGGCGCCGGCCGCTGGAGATCGACGCCATCGTCGGCGCGGTGGTGGAGCTCGCGCGCAAGGCCGGCATCGCCACGCCGATGATCGACCTCGTGCAGGCGCTCATCGCCGAGCGTGCCAGCCACCTGGACAGATAAATAGGATTGCCATGGAAAAATTCGGCGCTTGGAGAAAACTCGGCGATCAGCCTCTACCTGCCCGGGCTGCTGTTCAGGTAAGTAGGTCCGGAGCGGGCGCGTCTTGATTCTCAGTTCCCTTAATTGAGATTCTTGATTCGGCGGGCTGCGCTGAATCGAAATCGAACGGCCGGCATGAATTCTGCCGGTCAATCTGTGCCGACTCGATCTTGATCTTGATCTGGATCAAAGTCGGGGGACATGCGGCGGACAACCATTGCCCCGTGGCCTCAGCGCAGATCCAGATCCAGGAATTGCTGAAGAACGTATCGCTCTTCGGCGAGCTTGTGCCGGAGGAGCTGGATCGTGTCGCCGCGGGCGCGGCGCAGGTGCGTGCCGACACCGGCACTCTGCTGTTCCGCCGCGGCGAGCCCTGCACCGGCTTCTACATCATCGTATCCGGCCAGGTGAAGCTCGCCTTCAGCGGCGCCGAAGGCGCGGAAAAAGTCGTGGAGATCCTCGGACCGGGGCAGAGCTTCGGCGAAGCGCTGCTGTTCAACGACAAGCCGCACATGGGTTTTGCCGAGACGCTCACCGATTCGCTGCTGTTGTGGATCGGCAAGGCGGTGCTGTTTGCCGAGATCGACCGCAACCCCCGCTTCGCGCGCAAAATGCTCGCCGATCTGGGCCAGCGGCTGCACCGCATGATCGCCGATATCGAAGCCTATTCGTTGATGAGCAGCACCCAGCGCGTAATCGGGTATCTGCTGCGCGACGTGCCGGCGCAGGTGTCGGCGCCGCTGGTGGTCAAGCTGCCGGCAACCAAAGGCGTGGTCGCCTCGCGTCTGTCAATTACGCGCGAGCACTTTTCCCGGGTGCTGCATGAGCTTTGCGCGGCGGGATTGATCGAGGTCAACGGCCGCAGCGTCCGCGTCGTCGATGCCGGTCACCTGCGTGCCTGGGAAGGCGAGGACCGGTCTCGACAAAGCCGTCGCCCGAATTGCCGTCAGGATTGATCTGCATCAAAGCGCCGGATTTTCTTCCGCTCAGAATCAAGCCTCCTCCTGGTATTGGGCGGGTATGGCGGTCGATGAGGCCGCCGGTCTCCGCCCTTCTTTTTGCGTCGACGGCCCGAGCCGCAGACGCTAAAGTCGATTGCATCGCGCTGTCCGGCGAACGATCGCCGCCGCGCAAGCGGCAGCGGTCTATGCCAGCCGCGGCATCACGCCGTTCAGCATGTAGTCGATCAGCTCGCGCACCGGGCGGATGGCGTTGCCGAAGGGGAGCCGGCCCGCGCCGCGAAAGAACAATCCGCGCTCGATGTCCCCGGCGAGCGCGGCGGCGAGTTGCAGGTCGATGCAGAATTGGCCGAACTTGGACAGTCCGTCGCGCAGGCCGCAGACGCCGAGACAGTCGAAGGCGAGGGTGCACTCGCGCCGGGCCTTGGCGCGCCGCGTGAGCACGGGCAGCTTCTCGAGATAACGCTCGAGCCAGGGAGTGCGCACGGCGCGCGCAGGCAGTCCGGCGACGCTCATGAAGGTGACGATGTCCTCGGGCCTGGCCTCGGCCAGCACGCGCTTGAAATTCGGGTGCGCGTCGCATTCCTCGGTGACGGCGAAGGGCGTGCCGAGTTGGGCGCCGGCGGCGCCGAGTGCAAGCGCGGCGAGCAGTTTCTCGTGACTGTCGATGCCTCCGGCGACGATCAGCGGAATGCGCTCGCGCTCGACGCCCAACTCGCGCAGCAGCTCGAATGTTCCCGCGAGCACATTGGGGAAATCGAAGCGGGGATCGGCCAGGTCCTCCTCGCGCGCCGCGCCAAGATGGCCGCCGGCGTAGCGCGGATGCTCGATGACGATCGCGTCCGGCAGGCAGCCCTTGCGCATCCATTTCTTCAGCAGGATGCCGATGCCGCGCGCATCCGAGAGAATCGGGATCAGCGCCACGCCGGGGAAATCCTTCGTCAGCTCCGGCAGGTCGAGCGGCAGCCCGGCGCCGACCACGATCGCCTGAGCACCGCTTTCGCAGGACTGGCGCACGTAATGCGCGTATTCGGCCACCGCACGCATGATGTTGACGGCAATCAGGCCTTCGCCCGCGGCGAGCGCGAGCGCGGCGCGGATTTCCCGGTCGAGCGCTTCGAGGTTGGCGGCGTTGATCGCCGCCTTGTCCCGGCTCTTTCCGGTTTTCTCCATCAGATCCGGGTGGTGGCGGCGCAGGTCGACGCTGGAGATCGTGCCCACCGCGCCCAACACGGCGACGCTGCCCGCGAGCCGGTGTGCGGAAACACCCACGCCCATGCCCCCCTGAACGACGGGCAGCAGGGCTTTTCCCTTGATTCGAAGCGGCGCGAGATCGGTCGCGAGCAAGTGTGGGTTCCGGAAAAGAAACGATTTAAAATGATGCGCCGCCGCAGGGCGGGCGCGCAGAACCGCGCGGGACGAGCGCACTCAATTGTATCTCAAAGCGTTGGAAAGCGGGGCGCAAACACCCCGCTGCGGATTCCTATGAGGTGCATCAAGGAAAACACCCTGCCCGGCTGATCAGAATACCGCCACCTTCCGGATAAAGTGCAGGAGAAGTCATGGACGGCATCGGCACCTACATGATGCGCGACCACAAGGCGTGCGACGAGTATTTCGCCCAAGCCGACGACGCGGCGACGGCCGGTGACTGGGCGCGCGTGACGAGATCGCTCGCCGTATTCGTCGCTGCGCTGGAGCGCCACTTCGAGCTGGAAGAGCAGATCCTGTTTCCCGCGTTCGAGGAGCGTACCGGCATGAGCGCCGGGCCGACGCAGATGATGCGTTCCGAGCATGAGGACATGCGCGCCCTGCTTGCGGATCTGCAGCGCGCAGCGCTGGAAGGGGATGTCGAGCGGTATTCCGGTCTCGCCGAAACGCTGCTGCTGATGTCGCAGCAGCACAATCTCAAGGAAGAGCAGATTCTCTATCCGATGATGGACCGGACGCTCGCCGCGGAGGAACAGGCGCTGCTCGCGCGGCTGGAGGCGTGGGAGGCGGCCTGATTCGCGCGCCGGCCATGGCCATGCCGCAGTCCGGCCTGCAGATCGAGCAGGCGCCGCCGTTCTCGGTGCCGCTGCGATTTTTCCTCACCGCGCCGGCATTTGCGTTGCTGGCGGCAATGCTGCTCGCGTGGCGCGCACCGGAAGTGCTCGCCTCGCGCTGGACGCCGGCCGCGCTCGCCGTCGTTCACCTTCTTGTGCTCGGCTTCATGACGATGGTGATGGTCGGCGCAATGATGCAGGTGCTGCCGGTGCTGGCCGGCGCGCCGCTGGCGAAGCCGCGCCTGGTTGCCGGCATTACCCACGTTGCGCTCGCCTCCGGCACGCTCGCCCTGGCGGGCGGATTTCTCTGGTCGCAGCCGGCGCTGCTGGGCGCGGCCGTGACGCTGCTTGGCGCCGGTTTCGCGGTATTTCTCGGCGCGGTGTTTCACGGCCTGGCACGGGCGATGGGGAAGGGTGCGGCGGCGGGGGAGATGTGGCTCGCGGCGATCGCGCTCGCGGTGGCGGTGCTGCTCGGACTGGCTCTGGCCGCCGCGCGCGGCCGGGGTATGGCAGTGCCGGTTATTGCATGGCGGGAGCTGCATCCCGCATGGGCGCTGCTCGGCTGGACCGGGCTGCTGGTCGCGGGTGTCTCGCGGCAGGTCGTGCCGATGTTCCAGATCACCCCGCCCTATCCGCGCCTGCTTGCGCGCTTTTTCGCCGTCGCCGTGTTCGCCTTGCTGGCGCTGTGGTCGGCGGCGAAAATGTTGCCGCTTGCCGCAGACCGCGCGGCGCTCGTGCCCGGCGTCATGCTTGCTGCGGCCTACGCGCTGTTCGCGCTCGTCACCCTCGAGCTTCAGCGCCGGCGGCGACGGCGAGCGTCGGATGTCACGTTGAGGTTCTGGCGGCTCGGCATGGCGTCGCTCGCGGCGGCGGCGCTCCTCTGGGCTGCGAGGCTGTTCGGGGTCGCGCCCGAGGGTTTCGATGCGGCGCTCGGCGCGCTCGCCGTCGTCGGCGCCGCGATGTCACTGATCAACGGCATGCTCTACAAGATCGCGCCGTTTCTCGCCTGGTTTCACCTGCAGGCGGGAGGCGGCGGGCGCGGGATGCACATGAAAACCTTTCTGGCGGAGGCGCGGCAGAAACGCCAGTACGCGCTGCATGTCGCTGCGGTGCTGCTGCTGCTCGGCGCAACGCTTGGACCGGCGGTTCTCATCTTTCCGGCGGCGGCATGCCTCGGGCTCTCGGCCCTGCTGCTGCAATCGAATCTCGCGGCGATTGTGCGCGTGTACCGGCGCGCGTCCGGGCACGACGCCGGCGCGCGAAGCGCCGCGCCTTGACCGGCCCTGTACGCCTTTCTTTTCCCCTTATACGTTCGGGCCAAGCGGCCGATCCGTACGACCGGCCGCATCCGGCGCGAAACGCTTCGCTCCCCGGGCTATCGTCTTGAGCAGCTCGGCCGGCAACCTCCTCCAGTCGATCGCGTCGAGCGCATTCTTCAGGCACAGCCCGAGCTCGGTGTCGCCCTCGATGACCAGCCGGCGCGCGAAGAACAGCGTGTCGGGATCTTCCAGGCGGCGCGCGAGGCGGTAGAAGTCCGCCGCGCTGGCGCGGATGCTCACCGCCGGCGGATGACGTCGCGCGAGCGGCAAGAAGCCTATCGGCTTGAGCCACACGCGGCAGTCGACGCCGACATCGAGGACCTTGATCGCGAGCGGCCGGTCGGCCAGCCGGCGCCGCGTCTCGGCATCCAGCACCGGTAACACCGCCACATTGAGCAGCGCCGCAAGCGCCGCCGAATGCGGCCACTGCGGCAGTCGCGAGATCAACGTCGCGAGCGGCGCCGGAATCAGGCTCGGCTCGACGGGCGGGTTCATTTCACGCGTCGCTCCGGTATTCGAGGCCGGGGCGATCGTACCAGTAGCCGTTGCACGCGGCGGACGGATGCAATGCGTCGAGCCGCTCGCGTGCATCGCCAGGATCGAGGGTCCGGTCGATGAGCCCGCGGAAGATCGAGATGACGTCGTCCATGCCGCTCGCCTGCGGACTG
This sequence comes from Burkholderiales bacterium, assembly GCA_049802235.1. Classification (GTDB taxonomy): domain Bacteria; phylum Pseudomonadota; class Gammaproteobacteria; order Burkholderiales; family SG8-39; genus VBDM01. Next base: position 20,280 of record JBARMB010000114.1, read on the forward strand.
AGCCGCAGCACATCGATTCCGAGCCGCGGCATGTCGTCGATCGCGGCGGCGAGGTCGTACACCCGGGCCGACTGGGTTTGGGTGCCGTTGAGGTGGAAGAAAGGCTCGCCTTCGCGCGTCGCCAGCAGCAGGCCGTCCGGATGATCGAGGCAGCGGAATTGGCAATCGTCCCGCGGCAGGTCGTAATGGCGCGCCGTGAAACAGCGTGCCGAGAACGCAAGCGGCAGCCGCCCGTAGCCGAATACTTCGGTTTCCATGCCTTGCGGAATGTCGTTCCGGAGCGCCTGCAGCGCGTCGCGGCCGAGCTCGACCGGAGGGACCCAGCGTTTCGCGCCGAGCTCCGCAATCCAGGCGAGCGTCGCGCCGTTGTAGACGTTGAGATGCGGACCGGCCACGAATGCGGCGCCGCCCGCGAGCAGGGAGAGTGCGCTGGCGTCGTTCGCTTCGACGGCGAACTCCCCGTTGTCCACGAGCCTGCGCAAGGCGCGCAACTCGGATTCGGATTCGACCAGCGCCTGGCTCGACAGCACCACTTCCTTGCCCGCGTCCCGCAGCTCGCGCGCCAGGCCGAGCCAGTCGTCGGGCCGCAGGTTGTGACGGCGGGAGCAGACCACTTCGCCGAGATAAACGATGTTCGCAGGCGAGGCGGCGACGGCGGCGTAGAACTCGAACAATTTGTCCCGCTCCCAATAGTAGAGCACCGGTCCGATTGATAGCTTCATGTCGAGGGCCGCGACGTTACTTCCAGCGGCGATGATAGGCGCCCAGGGTGTGCTGCTGTCCCTCGGCCACCCGATCGAGCGCGCTCGTCCAGCCGGGACGCACGGAGAAGCGCGACGGATTGCGCGCGCATTCGTCGATCGCCTCGCGCCAGACCTGCGTCACCTGCGCGACATAGGCGGGGCTGCGCTGGCGTCCCTCGATTTTGATCGCGGCGATGCCGATCCGCATCAGATCCGGAAGCAGCGCCGCGGCATTGAGGCTGGAGGGTTCCTCGATCGCGTAATAGGTCTCGCCGTTCACGGTGAATCGGCCCTTGCACAGCGTCGGATAGCCCGCGGTTTCGCCCTGAGCAAACCGGTCGAGCAGCATGCCGTTCAGGCGCACATCGAGCGACTCCGCGCCCTGCTCCCAGCGTACCGCCTTGGGCGGCGAGCACACGCCGCGGGTATTGGGCGAGTCCCCGGCGGCGTACGAAGACAGCGCGCAGCGCCCCTCCACCATCACGCACAGGCTGCCGAAGCCGAAAACCTCGATTTCCGTTTCGGCGTGGCGCACCACGTTCTCGACCTGGCTGAGCGACAGGACCCGCGGCAGCACGGCGCGCCGGATGCCGAAACGCCGATGGTAGAAATTGATCGCTTCATAGCTGGTCGCGGAGGCCTGAACCGAGAGATGCAGCCGCAGCGCGGGATGGCGGTGCGCGCTGTAGTGCATCAGGCCGGCGTCGGCAAGGATCACCGCATCGACGCCCAGATCGGCCGCGAGATCCACCGCGTGCCGCCAGCGGTCCACGTTGCCCGGCTGCGGGTAAGTGTTGATCGCAAGCAGCAGCCTGGCTCCCGCGGCGTGCGCATGGCGCAGCCCTTCGCGAACCGCGGCCTCGTCGAAATTCAACCCGGCAAAGTTGCGCGCGTTGGTAGCGTCGCGCAGGCCGATGTAGACGCAGTCCGCGCCGTGGTCGACCGCCGCCTTGAGAGCCGGCAGCGAGCCCGCCGGGCAGACCAGCTCCGGCCGCTGCGGCCGCGACACGGTGGATTGTCCGGGCGTGCCGGCATCGAGCCGAAGCGCGACGTTGCCGTCCGCTGCGGTCCCCGCCGCAGGCCCAGTCATCGATGCCGGCATGAATGCCCCCCCGGAAACCAGCGCCCGCAACGCGGGTCTGCCCCTGGCCACACTCTAAACAGGGGCATGTGGGGGGACTTTGACGTGGATCAAAGTCCGGCGGCCGGCGCTCAAGCATCCTCGCAGCAACCGAACCGGAGGATTTCCAGTGTTCCTTCCAAGGAGATTGAAGATGAGACCCAGCATCACGCGGCTCCCCGGAGCGCTCGCGCTGGCGGCGATGTCGCTCGCACTCAGCGCCGCCTACGCGCAGCAGGCGGCCCCGGAGCCGCAGGCGCCGCACAGGGAGGTCCCGCCGGCCGAGATCCGCTATCAGGCCGGCGGCTCGCCGCTGGCGCAGGAGGAAATGCATCAGGACATCAATCCCAAGGCGCCGCCGATGACGAAAGCGGAGTTCGACCGCGCGCGCCAGATCTATTTCGAGCGCTGCGCCGGCTGCCACGGTGTACTGCGCAAGGGCGCGACCGGCAAGCCTCTGACGCCCGATATCACCCTGGAGCGGGGCACCGAGTACCTCAAAGTATTCATCAACTACGGCTCGCCGGCGGGCATGCCGAACTGGGGCACTTCCGGCGAGCTCACGCTGCAGGAAGTCGACCTGATGGCGCGCTACGTGCAGCAGACGCCTCCGACCCCGCCCGAGTGGGGCATGGCGGACATGAAGAAGACCTGGAAGGTCATCGTTCCGCCGCAGCAGCGGCCGAAGAAGAAGATGAACCGCTACAACATCGACAACCTCTTCTCGGTCACATTGCGCGACGCCGGCGAGGTGGCGCTGATCGACGGCGACACCAAGAAGATCATCAACATCGTCAAGACCGGCTACGCGGTGCACATCTCGCGCACGTCGGCTTCGGGCCGTTACCTCTATGTGATCGGCCGCGACGCCAGGCTCAATCTCATCGACCTGTGGATGGAGAAGCCCGACAACGTCGCCGAGATCCGCATCGGGCTGGAGGCGCGCTCGGTCGAGACCTCGAAGTACAAGGGTTACGAGGACAAGTACGCGATCGCCGGCTCCTATTGGCCGCCGCAGTACACCATCATGAAGGGCGATACGCTCGAGCCGCTGAAAATCGAGGCGACCCGCGGCATGACGGTGGATACGCAGGAATACCACCCCGAGCCGCGCGTGGCGTCGATCGTGGCTTCGCACTTCAAGCCTGAGTTCATTGTCAACGTCAAGGAGACCGGCCAGATCCTGCTGGTCAACTACAAGGACATCAACAACCTGACGGTGACCCAGATCGGCGCGGCGCGCTTCCTGCACGACGGCGGCTTCGATTCCACCAAGCGCTACTTTCTGGTCGCCGCCAACCAGTCGAACAAGATCGCGGTGGTCGACTCGAAGGAAGACCGGCTGGCCGCCCTGGTGGACGTGGACAAGATTCCGCACCCGGGACGCGGGGCGAACTTCGTGGACCCGAAATACGGCCCGGTCTGGGCCACCGGGCACCTGGGCAGCGAGAAGATCGCGTTGATCGGCACCGACCCGGCAAATCCCGATGTGCACTATGCGGGCCATCCGCAGTACGCCTGGAAGGTGGTGCGGATGCTCGACGGGCAAGGCGGCGGCAACCTGTTCATCAAGACACACCCGAAATCGAAGAACCTCTGGGTCGACACGCCGCTCAACAACGAGGCCAGGATTGCGCAGTCGGTCGCGGTGTTCGACATAGGCAATCTCGACAAGAAGCCCGAAATCCTGCCGATCGCGGAGTGGGCCGGACTGGGCGAGGGCGCGAAGCGCGTGGTGCAGCCGGAGTACAACAAGGCCGGCGACGAAGTGTGGTTCGCGGTGTGGAGCGCGAAGAACCAGCAGTCGGCGCTCGTCATCGTCGACGACAAGACGCGCAAGCTGAAGGCGGTGATCAAGGACCCGCGCATCATCACGCCGACCGGTCACTTCAACGTCTACAACACGCAGCGCGACATCTACTAGGACGGGGAGGTTGCGATGAGAATGATCTCGGCGGCGGTGTTTGCGGCGGCGGCGCTGGTGTTCCTGTGCGAGAACGCGCAGGCGCAGGTCGATGCGAAAAAGGCGCAGGCGCTCGCGACCACGGCGGGCTGCACCGCCTGCCACCAGATCGACAAGAAGGGCGTCGGCCCCGCGTACAAGGAGGTTGCGAAAAAGTACAAGGGCAACGCCGGCGCGGCCGTCGCGCTCGCCGAGAGGGCGAGAAAGGGCGGGCAGGGGGTGTGGGGCCCGATCCCGATGCCGCCGAATCCGCCCGACAAGATCGGCGACGCCGACCTGAGGTCGGTGATCGACTGGGTCTTGTCGCTCTGAATATCCTGCCATGGGAGCCGCGCGATGCCAGGAGGAAGCGCCCGCGATGGCGCTTGGCATATATCCCCGCCGAGCGAATCGCATAGCCGCGCGCGTCTCGCCGTAGCCCTCGTCTGCGCGTGCGCGTCGTCGGTGTTCGCAGCCGATGCGCCGGGACCCGAGCGCGCCGCGGAACTGGTGCGCATGGTGCGGCAGGACTGCGGCTCGTGTCACGGCATGCGGCTCACCGGCGGGCTCGGTCCGGCGCTGACGCCCGAGGCCCTGCGCGGCCGGCCCGCCGACGGGCTCGCCGCCGCCATTCTTGACGGCCGTCCCGGGAGCGCGATGCCGCCGTGGCGGCAGTTCGTCTCCGCGGCCGAGGCCGGCTGGATCGTCGAGCAGCTGCGGCGGGGGTTTCCCGATGCGCGCTAGGAACCGGTTGCAAAATGAAGGGAAACATTCCCTCATGCTCCCCTGGATCAGGGCCCGTTTCGGTAATTCTGAAACGGCCTCCAAGACCATCGCCCTCGCCGCGGCGCTGGTGCTGGCGGCTTGCGCCGCACCCGGGAGGAATGCGACGCCGGAGTTCGGCGTCGTCATCGAACGCGCCTCGGGCAGCGTCCAGGTGGTCGAAAACCGCAGCCGGGCGAGCCTCGGCCGCATCACCGGCCTGGGCGACCTATCGCACGCGGCGGTGGTGTACTCGCGCGACTCCCGCTATGCCTACGTGTTCGGCCGCGACGGCGGTCTGACGAAGATCGATCTCGCGGCGCGCCGCGTGGCGGCGCGCGTCATGCAGTCCGGCAACAGCATCGGCGGCGCGATCTCGCGCGACGGCCGCGTCGTCGCCGTCGCCAATTACGAGCCGGGCGGCGTGAAGCTGTTCGCGAGCGATACGCTCGAGCTGCTCGCCGAGATTCCTTCGACCTACGGTAACGACGGCCGCCGCGCCAAGGTGGTCGGCATTGCCGATGCGCCGGGGGAGCGCTTCGTCTTCAGTCTGTTCGAGGCCGGGGAGATCTGGATTGCCGATGTCTCGAATGTGCGCGCCCCGAAGGTGACGAAATTCAGCAACGTGGGCAAGCAGCCCTACGACGGCCTCATCACCCCCGACGGGCGCCATTACATCGCCGGGCTTTTCGGCGAGGACGGTCTTGCGTTGATCGACCTGGAGCATCCCGAGAGCGGCGTGCGCCGCATCCTCGACGGCTACGGCAAGTGCGAGGAGAAGCTGCCTGTATACAAGATGCCGCATCTGCGCGGCTGGGCGGTGGCGGGCGACTACGCGTTCCTTCCCGCCATCGGCAAGCACGAGGTGCTGGTCGTGGACCGGCGCAGTTGGGCGAAAGTCTCGGGCATTGCGGTGCACGGCCAGCCGGTGTTCGTGATGGCGCGTCCCGGCGGCCGCCAGGTGTGGGTCAATTTCGCCTTTCCTCTGAACGACACGGTGCAGGTCATCGACGTCGCCTCGCTCGGCGTGGTGAAGGAACTCAGGCCCGGCAAGGCCGTGATGCACATGGAGTTCACGGCGAAGGGCGACGAAGTGTGGATTTCGGCGCGCGACGACAACCGCGTGATCGTCTACGACACCGACGACTTCGCCCGGCGCGCCGAGCTGCCGGCGGTGAGCCCGAGCGGCATCTTCTTCACCTGGCGCTCGCAGGTGATCGGACTCTGACATGGACGCGCTGCGCTTTTCGCTGCTCAACGATTATCAGCGCGGCTTTCCGCTCGCCGCCGAGCCCTACCGCGCGCTCGCCCGAAAGCTGAACGTTGCCGAGGCGGCGGTGATCGGCGCGCTGCTCGAGCTGCGCCGCGCCGGCGCGATCAGCCGCATCGGCGCGACCTTCCGCCCCGGCGCCGTGGGCG
>JBARMB010000115.1:0-2837 GCA_049802235.1 Burkholderiales bacterium
GTCTCCATGCGCGTGTTCATCTGCTCGTTGAGCAGGTGCTTCAAGAGCCCCTGGCGCGCCATCTCCCAGGGCATCTCCTCCGGGTGCACCAGCTTCTTCCTCTTCGCGTTCCTCAGCGGCGCCCCCGCCGCCTCCTCCAGCAACCCCTGGTACAGCTTCCCGCTCGCCGTACCCCGCATCCATACCTTCGATTCTCCCCAGGCCATTTTGCATCTCCTTCGTATCGTGTTCAGCGATGCGTTCAGTGATTGAAGTCTTCTTCATAGTGGCGCGGCTCGAATCCCACGCCCCCGGGCGCCGGCTCCTTCGGCCGCGGGATGACCGACTGCTGGAAAAGAAGGTTCATGAACATCATCATCGGCTTGGGCTTGAGCACCAGGGCGCGCGCCGGCTTCACCGGATCGGCGTTGAAGTGCTGGTGCACGCAGTTCATGTGCACGATCGCAACGTCGCCCGCCTGCCAGTCGTAGCGGATGCCGTCGTGGATCTCGTAGCCGGTGCCATCGAGAATGTAGAACGCCGCCTCGTTCACGTGGCCATGCTTCTGCGTCCGGCCCCCGGGCGCGTATTCCTCGAGGTGGACGTGCAGCGTTTGCGTTACGCCGTCGACCGGCTCGATGAAGTGTTTGCTGAACGACTGCGGCCCGTCCTGGAATTTCATCGACTTGCCCTTGACGACCCGCGGCATCGCCCGCAGGCGATTGAGCTCGTCCTTGAGGTTGTACGGCCCGGCGATGGCGCGCACGAACACCCGGTCCTTCTTGCTGCTGTAATGCGATTCCTTGCCCATGATCTTTCCCTTTTCCTGGTTCCTGAAAATCCCGGCGCCGGACCGGGCTTATTTGCCGTATTCCTCGAGCCGGTACCGGTGCGGCTTGAGCGAGCGGCAGATCTCCCGCACCACGCCGGCCTGCGGCAATGCGATGCCGCAATCGTCGGCCATCTCCGCCACGATCGCCATGTCGTCCTGTGCCCACGCCATGGTCTGCTTGCCCCAGTTCTCCAGCGCGCCGTTGGTGGAACTGCTGGTCAGCAGCGCGCGCCGCAGCGCCTCGATATCCACGCCCCAGCGCTGCGCCAGCGCCAGTCCTTCGTGATCCGCAACCAGGCACGCCCAGAGAATCAGATTGTTGACCGCCTTCGCCACCTGCGCCGTGCCCACCGGCCCGGTGTGAACGATATCGGCGGAGTACGCGCGCAGCACCGGCTTCAGCCGCTCGACCACTGCGGCGCTGCCGCCGACGAAGGACAGCAACGTGCCTTCGTCGGCCGCCCAGCCGCCGCGGCAGACAGTCGCATCCACCACCTCGATGCCCCGTGGCTGGAGCGCTTGCGCAAGCTGCTGCACGGTACGCGGATGAATCGTGCTCAGAATGGCGATCACCGTTCCGGGCCGCACGCCGGCGAGCGCGCCGCCCTCGCCCAGAAGCTGTTTCACGTCGCGGTCGTAGCCGACACAGACCAGCACGAAATCCGCACGCCGCGCCAAATCGGCGGCAGACTGCGCCCACTGCGCTCCTCCGGCTTCGATGACCGAACGCTTCGCCGGGTCGATATCGTGCACCTGGACCGAAAAGCCCGCCCGCACCAGATGCCCGACGATGGGCAATCCCATGCGCCCCGCCCCGATCAATCCGACTGCCGTTTGCGTCATGCGCGCGTCCCTCGTTACCTGTGCGTGGCGTGCCTGCGCCGGTCAGCGTTTCTGCGTCAGCACATCGACCAAGGCGGGCTGACCGGCCTTGACCCGCTCGATCGCGCGCTTGAGCGCCGGGCCGATATCGTCGCCCTTGTCGATCGGCCCCTCGGCATGCCACCCCATTGATCTCGCCAGTCCCGCGAAATCGACCGGCGGCCCGTCCAGATCCATGCCGATGTGGGCACGCTCTACCGGCGTGCCGCGCTGCCGCGCCATGCGCAACTGATGCTCCCAGTCGTTGTAGTAGGCGCGGTTGTTGTACATCACCGCCAGCATCGGAATCTTGTGTTTCGCCGCCACCCAAAGGGCGCCGGCATCGAACATCAGGTCGCCGTCGGGCTGCATGTCGACCACCAGCCGCCCGGCGTCGCGGTGCGCCAGGGCGACGCCCAATGAAATGCCGAATTGGGTCGCCGTGCCCAGCGACTTGCCCGGGTGGCGGTAGGGCTTGTCGAAGTCCCAGAGCTTGCGCGTCCAGTCCTCGAGCGTGCCCGCACTCAGAACCCAGTCTTCATGCCGGATGACCTCCCATACCTCGCTCGCAAGCCGGGGCAGCGTGACCGGGCTCGCGTCCCGGTCCTGGCGTGCCTCCCGGGCCCACTGCGCCCTCGCTTCGAGGTGCCGCGCGGCAGTCTGGTGACTGCGCTCCCGGATGCGCTTCCCCAGGCCGGCATCCGCGGCAATCCGCACCCGGCAAAGCTCCGTCAGCGCAGGAATCGCCAGCGTGGTATCGCCGAGCACGCGAAGATTGGCGTGCATCAGCCGCTGGTAATCCATGGCCCAGCTCGACAGCTCGAGATCGCCGAAACCGATGTCGATCCAGATGCAGTCGGCCGGCACCAGACTGGTCAAGGTTCGCGTCGTGCTGACCAGCTCGGTGGTCGGCTTCTCCCAGTCGCGCACGTCCAGACACAGGATCAGGTCGGCATCCGTGAACACCTCCTTCACCATGCTGAGGTTGAGCGGATGGCAACCGGGAAAGTTGAGCCGGCTGTTGACGTCGTACACCGGCGCGCCGAGCGTTTCGGCCAGCTCCACCAGGGCGTGGAATCCGCGCGCATCCCGCCCGACGTACTCGGTGAGAATGACCGGGCGCCTCGCGCCGGCCAGCATGTCGGCCGCGCGCGCGAGCGCGGCC
>JBARMB010000116.1:0-31842 GCA_049802235.1 Burkholderiales bacterium
GCTTGCCGAGCCCGGCGCGCGCGCGTGCGCCGGCGGCACCGACCTGCTCGCCAACCTGCGCCGCGGTCTCGAACGGCCGACGCTGCTGGTGGACCTGAGCGGCATCGCGGGACTCGATGCGTTGCACTGGGAGGACACCGGCGTTGCAATCGGCGCGGGCGTAACGCTCGCGCGGCTGGCGCGCGACGAGCGCGTACGCACGGAGCTGCCGGCGCTCGCCCAGGCAGCACAGTCGATCGCCGCTCCGGGACATCGGACTTCAGCCACCGTCGGCGGCAACCTGTGCCTCGATACGCGCTGCGTGTACTACAACCAGAGCGAAGGCTGGCGGCGCTCGACCGGCTACTGCCTGAAGCACGACGGCGAGATCTGCCACGTGGCGCCGCAGGGCAAGCACTGCCACGCCGCCTACTGCGGTGACCTGGCGCCGGTGCTGCTCGCGCTCGATGCGCAGGCCGAGCTCGTCGCGCCCGCGGGCGCGCGGCGGGTGCCGCTTGGCCGGTTGTACCGCGACGACGGCGCCCAGCACCTGACGCTCGCGCGCGGCGAGTTCGTCACCGGCGTACACCTGCCGATGCCGGCAACCGGCACGCGCATGGCCTACCGCAAATCGCGCGCGCGTGGGGCGATCGATTTTCCCCTCGCGGGTGTGGCCGTGGTGATCGGGATAGCGGACGGGCGCATTCAATCGCTGCGCGTCGCGCTCACCGGCACCAACTCGCAACCGCTTCTGCTCGAGGGCACCGGCGAGTTCGCCGGCCAGGCGGTCGACGCCGCGCTGCTGACGAAACTGGGCAAGCTGGTGCAGAGGCAGGTGAGCCCGATGCGCACCACCGTCACGGCGTCCAATTACCGCCGGCAGGTCGCCAGCGCAATTGCGCAACGCCTGGTGCGGGAGCTGGCGGCCGCGCGCTGATCCCTCCCCGCGCACGGCGGGACCCGGGGCCGGCCGCGAAAATCCCGGATGAGCAAGGTAAAATCGGCGACAATTTCCCGTAAGGGTAGATAGCCCTCATTTTGCAGCGAACTCTTTGAGAGATCCTTTCATGGCCAAAAAAAACCGTTCACAAAATCCGGAATCACCGCAAGCGCCGGTGAAGAAACCGATCCAGGATCTGCGCCAATGGCTTGCGCGGGTGGAAGAGATCGGCGAGTTGACGCGGGTGACGCAGGCGGTGAACCGGGACGAGGAGATGAGCGCCATCACCTACCTGGTTGCCAAACAGCAACCCTCCCCTGCCGTTCTGTTCGAGCGCGCCAGCGGTTTCGAGAAAAGTCCCATCGGCGCCAAGCTGCTCTGGAACGTTCTGGGGCCGAGCCTCAAGCGCATTGCGCTCACTCTGGAAGAGCCCGCGGACACGCCCGCCGTGGAGCTGATCCGCCGGGTGAAAGACAAGCTCAAGCACCGCACGCCGCCGCGCGAGGTGTCGCCGGACCAGGCCCCGATCTACGAAAACACCCTGACCGGAAAACAAATCGATTTGAATCTGCTGCCGATTCCCAGGCACTGGCCGCTGGACGGCGGGCGCTACGCCGGCACCGCCGACGCGGTGATCACCCGCGACCCGGACAGCGGCTACCTGAACATCGGCACCTACCGCATGATGCTTCAGGGAAAGAACGAAGTCGGTCTCTATCTCTCGCCCGGAAAAGATGCGCGCCTTCACATCACCCGTGCCTGGCAGAAAGGGCAGCCCATTCACGTCGCCGCCGCCTGGGGCATCGATCCGCTGTTCATGGTGGTGGGCTCGCAGACTTTTCCCAAGAACGTTTCCGAATACGAATATGCGGGCGGCGTGAAGGGCGAGGCCATTCCGGTGGTGCGCGGCAAGACGACCGACCTGTTGTTACCGGCGAATGCGGAACTCGTCATCGAAGGCATCATCCGGCCGAATTCCGTGAGAATGGAAGGACCGTTCGGCGAATTTCCGGGCTACTACGGCAGGCCGGAGGCAGGCTGCCCCCTGGTCGAAGTCACGGCGCTGCACTACCGCTCGAATCCGATTCTCACCAATGCCCTGATGGCCGACTATCCGTCGTGCGAGCAGAGCGGTTTTTTCTCCATCATCCGTTCTGCCAAGATCTGGGACGATCTCGACAAACTCGGCATCCCGGGAATCGCGGGCGTGTATTCACACCCGGCTGCGGCCGGCGGCTTCGGCATGACCGTGGTCAGCCTCGAGCAGCGTTACGCCGGTCACGCGGCGCAGGCACTGGCCCTGGCGGCGCAGGTTCCGGGCGGGGCCTACTATACAAAATGGATCATCGCCGTCGACGAAGACGTCGATCCGACCGACATCGACCAGGTCATCTGGGCCATGGCCAGCCGCTGCAACCCGATCGACGACATCGATATCCTGCGCAATACCTGGAGCACCTGGCTGGATCCGACGCAGAACCCGCCCGAGAAGCGACCCTACGGCTCGAAGGCGCTGATCAATGCCTGCAAGGAACACCGCCACCTGCCGGTGTTTTCCAAGCGCACCACGCTGCGGAAATCGATGTACGAAAAGGTCGCCGCGCGCTGGAAGGAGCTGGGACTGCCGGGGCGGATTCCCGCGGTGAGGGCGTTCGAGGAGGAGAACAAAGTCGTCTATCACGAAGTCGGCGGCTTCGAGCCCGGCCGGCAGCCCGGAGAAAAAAAACCGGGGGACAAGAAAGGCAAGAGGAAAACATAGACTCCTGATCTGCGTGGGGGAAATTTTCTCCCACGGCCGCGGCACTTTTCACCAAGGGCTTATCCCCAGATCTTCCGCGCCGCTTCCACGCACAGGCGCAGCTTGGCGATCTCGTCGGCCTCGGTGACGGGATTGCCGCCGACGGTGCTGGCGAAACCGCATTGCGGGCTGATCGCGAGGCGAGACGGGTCGACGTACTTCGCCGCCTCGTCGGCGCGCCGCCTGAGAACATCCATCGACTCGAGCCGCGGCGTCTTCGAGCTCACCATGCCGAGCACCACGCCCTTGCCCTTCGGCATGAACCGCAGCGGCGCAAAATCGCCGGCGCGCGGCGTGTCGTACTCGAGCAGGAAGTGGTTGGCATCGGTGCGGCTGAAAAGCTTCTCCGCGATCGAGTCGTAGCCGCCTGCCGCCACGAACTTGCCCTTGAAGTTGCCGCGGCACAGGTGCACGCCGATCACCATGCCTGCCGGCCGGTTCTTCAGCGCTGCGTTGAGCGCATCGACATAGAGGTCGACCAGCGCTTCGGGGTCCTCGCCGCCGGCCTTGACCTGGTCGCGAACGCCCGGGTCGCACAGCATGGCGATCGCGGTCTCGTCGAGCTGCACATATTGCGCTCCGGCCTTCGCCAGCCCGGCGATCTCTTCCTGAAAGACCCGGCCCAGATCGGCAAAGAACGCCCTCGCGTCGGGGTAGATGCCCGGATCGGCGTAGCGGCTGAAGCGGTAGAAATGCATCGTCGAAGGCGCAGGCAGGGTGATCTTCGGCATCGCCTTCGTGATCGGTTTCACGAACTCGAATTCGTCCAGCGTGATCGGCTGTTTGCGCTTCACCTTGCCGACGACGTAGGGCGCGGTGAATTCCGTCTCGTGGCCGTGCTCGTCGCGAAAGTGCAGCAGCGCCGCCTTCACCGTCAGGCCGCCGGTGAGCTGCACGAACCGCCCCCAGTACGAGCCGCGGCGGAACTCGCCGTCGGTCACCACCTGCAGGCCGACGCCCTCCTGGAGCTTCACCGCGTCGCGGATCGCCTCGTCCTGGATGCGATTGAATTCGGCATCCGAGAGTTTCTTGTCGTGGTGGTCGCGGAACGCCTGGCGCAGCTTGGCGGGGCGCAGCAGGCTGCCGATGTGGTCGGCGCGGAACGGCGGGCGGCCGTCGGGGGCGATGGGCATGGGCTTCTCCGTGAACGAAATGAGGGTCCGGCGGAATGCGAAAAAATGACCGCAAGGATTTCTATAATGTAATAGAATTGTGACGGGTTTGCCCAGCGAACACAACAGGGACACGAAAGCGGGGACATGAAAGCTGCCGCCACGCGACGCGCTGCGACCCGGCGCGCTCCCGAATGGCCCAGGCGCCGCGCCTCCGAGATCATCGAGGCCGCGGCGAAGGTGTTCGCCGAGCGCGGCTATCACGGCGCCAGCACCCAGGACATCGCCGACGTGCTCGACATCCGCCAGGCGAGCCTGTACTACTACTTCCGCTCCAAGGAAGAAGCGCTCGAGCAAGTGTGCCTGCGCGGGGTCGAGGGCTACGTCGAGCGGGCCGAGGCCATCGTCGCCGGCACGGGCAGCGCCACGGAGAAGCTGCGCCGGCTCATCCATCGTCATCTTTCGCCGCTGCTCGACCGCGCGGTTTTCGTGCGCGTGTTCCAGCGCGAGCGCCGCTACCTTCCCGACGCGAGCCGGCGGCGCGTGGGGCGGCTCGCGCGCAAGTACGAGCGCATCGTCCAGGGCGTGCTCCAGGCCGGGGTCGCTTCCGGGGAGTTCGGCAGGGACACCGACTGCCGCCTCACGGCGCTGGCGATCCTCGGCATGTGCAATGCCGCCACCGCCTGGTACGGCATCGAGCCCGATGCGGGCGTGGACCGCATCGCCGCGACGTTCACCGCTCTTGTCACCTCGGGGGTGCTCGCGCGCAATCGCCCGCGCACCCGCGTCGACAGTCACGCCAATGAGCGCATCCGCTCCGACCCGCGCTGAAGTTTGCACCGAGCTGCGGCGCAAAAACGCGCCGCTCCTGCTCGCCGAGCGCGCGCGCGCAACGCCGGATGCGGTCGCGTTCCGGGCAAAAAAACTGGGCATCTACCGCGAGCGCACCTGGGCGGACTATGCGGCGCTGGTCGCCCGCTGCGCGGCCGGGCTGCAGACACTCGGGCTCGAGCGCGGCGAGCGCGTGGCCATCATGGGCGATGCCCGCGAGGAATGGATGATCTGCGATCTCGCCGTGCAGTCGGCGGGCGGCATCAGCTACGGCATCTATCCCACCGCTGCCGCGACCGAGGTCGAATATCAGATGATCGACGGCGGCGCGAGCCTCTTCATCGCCGAAGACCAGGAGTACGTCGACCGGATCCTTCCCCTGCTCGAGCGCCTGCCCGCGCTGCGCTGGATCGTCGTGATCGACGCCGCGGCGATGTTTGCCTACGATCATCCGAAGCTGAAGACGTACGCAGACATCATGCAGCTCGGCGGCAAAGCCACGATCGAGGACCTCGAGGCGCTCGCGCGCGCGCTCGATCCCGCGAGCGCGGCGTTCATCGTCTATACCTCGGGCACCACCGGCAATCCCAAGGGCGCCGTGGTGTCCCATGGCCGCCATCTCGCAGCGGCATTCAACCTGGTTGGACACTACCCGACGCTCGCGCAGAAAGCGCACCGCACGGTCGTCTACCTGCCGCTCTGCCACGTGCTCGGCCGCGACGTCGCCATCACGCTGCCGCTCATCTCGCGCCTGGTGCCGCACTTCGGCGAGGAACTCGAGGATCTTCCGAACACGTTTTTCGAGGTCGCGCCCTCGGTGCTGTTCGCGGTGCCGCGCTACCTGCAGAAATTCGCCTCGCAGGTGCTGGTCGGCATCGCCAACACCTCGCCGCTGAAACGCGTGGTATACGAGCTGGCGTTGCATCATGGGCGGCGCTACGCGCGCGGGCGCTGGGACGGCTCCAACGGCCCCGTCGCCGCGTTCGCCTATCGCCTGCTCCACTGGCTCGCGTTCAGGCCGATCCTCAACAAGCTCGGCTTCGACCGGCTCGATCTGCTGGTTTGCGGCGGCGCACCGCTGCCGCCCGATACCATGGCGCTGTGGCAGATCTGGGGCGTCAACGTCTGCGAGATCTACGGCCAGACCGAAGAGGCAGGCGCCATCATCACCGGCCAGGCGGGACCGTTTCCGCGCCCGGGCGATGTCGGCACGGTTGCGCCCGGGTGGGAGCTCCGGCTCGCGGAATCGGGCGAGATCCTCATCCGCGGCGAGCATGTGTTCGAGGGTTACTGGGGCCGCCCCGAGGTCACGCGGGAAGTGCTGGCCGACGACGGCTGGCTGCACACCGGCGACATCGGCGAGTGGCGCGACGAAGGAGAGGAATCGGCGGGCCCTTCCCTTCCCCCGCGGTTGCGCCTCGTCGACCGCGCGCGAGATTTCATCGTCACCTCGGGCGGCAAGACGCTCAGCCCCTCCTACATCGAGAATATCCTGCGCGGGAGCCCCTATGTCGGCGAGGTCATCGTCTTCGGACACAGCCGGAAATACCTGACCGCGCTGATCGAGATCGACTACGACACGGTGGCCGACTGGGCGCGCAGCCGCAACATCGCCTATACCGGGTTCACCAGTCTCGCACAGAATCCGCAAGTCCAGCGCCTGCTGCAGGCGGAGATCGACCGCGCCAACGCGCAGCTCGCGCGCGTCGAGCAGATCAAGGCGTTCCGCATCCTGCCCAAGGCGCTCGACCCGGAGGAGGAAGGCGAGCCGGTGACGCCGACGCGCAAGGTCAAGCGCAAGCTCATGTACGAACGCTTCAAGGAGCTGGTCGAGTCGATGTACGATGACCGCGAAGAACGATTGCTCGCGGCGGGCGCCGGCGACGTGCTGCTGCCCGGCGGCGCGCGATTGAATTGAAGAACCGCATCACCAACAAAAGGAGACACACCATGAAAAAAACTCTGAGAACCGTGCTGTTCGCTGTATTCGCCTGCGGCGCTCCGCTCGCGCCGGCCCAGGATGCCTACGTGATCGGGGTCAGCGCGGCGATGACCGGCCCCGGCGCGGCGACCTATGCGCCGGTAGTCGAGGCGATGCAGGCCTATCTCGCTCACGTCAACGAAATGGGCGGCATCAACGGCAAGCCCGTGCGCGTGATCGTGCAGGACAATCAGGCCGAGCCTTCCAAGGCGGCCGCCGACGCGAAGAAGCTGCTGTCGCAAGACAGGGTCATCCTGCTCATCAACACCAGCCTGTCGTCGACTTACGCGCCGATGGTCGCCGAGGCCAAGCGCGCCAACGTGCCGCTCTACTACGCCGGCGCGGTGTGCCCGAAGGACACCTATCCTCCGGCCGATTCCCTGCAGTTCTGCTCCACCGCATTCGGCGCCAACCTCGACAGCCAGGCTTCGCTCGCGTTCATCAAGGGCGCGTCGCGAGAGCCGGTGCGGCTCGGTCTTGCGGCGATGGCGATCCCGATCGCGCGCGCCGAGATCGACTACGCCGAGAGCCTGTCGAAGACGCTGGGCATGACGCCGGTGGACAAGGAAATCACGCCGCCGCCGACGCCCGACTACACGCCGTTTGCCACCAAACTGAAGGATGCCAATCCCAACTGGGTGTTCTCTTGGTCGCCGTGGGTATCGCAGGTGCGCACCTTCGAGGCGCTGCGGCGGCTCGGCTGGAACGGGCGCTACCTCGCGTGGGCGCACCTGAACGCCGAGGAAGAGCTTGCTCGCGTCAAGGACGAAGGCTTCTACGTCATCGGCACCAACGCCCTGTTCCAGGACGAGGTGCCGGTCCAGGCCGAAATCCGCGCCGTCACCCACCGCGCCAACCTCAAGTATCCGGTCACCTACCTGACCGAGGGCTTCATCGCCGGTCTCGTGGTCGAAACGGCGCTCAAGAACACCCCCTGGCCGCCCACGCCGGCGAAGGTGCTCGCGGCGATGAACAACCTCAAGGTCGATCTCAAGGGCCTGCGCGGCGGCTCGCTCGAGTGGACCAGGGACAATCACTTCCGCACCCGGCAGTACTACCGCGTCTGGCACTGGGACCCGGCGAAGCAGCAGATCGCGCGCGTGCAGGAGTGGCAGGCGATCGACGTCAAGCGTTGACCATTGCGTCGCTGAACAGATCGAAGGCTGGGAGCAGACACCGCTCCCGGCCTTTTGATTTTCCCGCATGCAGCTGGCCGTAAACATCGCCGTCCTTGCCGCGATCTACGCGCTGATCAGCTGCGGCTATGTGCTGATCTACCGCACCAGCCGCGTGCTCAATCTCGCCCACGGCGAGCTGATGATGCTGGGCGCGTACGGTCTGAATGCGACGGCGTCGCTGTTCTCCGGCCACCCGTTGACGGCGATCGTCGTCGCCGCAGTGCTGGCGTTTGCGGTCGGCGGCCTGGTCTACGTGCTGCTCATGCGGCGCATGACCGGAGAGGCGGTGCTCGCCGCGGTGCTGGCGACGATCGCGCTGGGAATCTTTCTGCGCGGTGCGATGGCGCTCGCCTGGACGGCGCAGGAGCAGCATCCGCTCGGAGCGCTCGGCTGGTCCAACGTCTCGATCGCCATCGGCGAGGCCAGGATTTCGGCGGTGGGCCTCGCGCTGGTGCTCGTCACCGCCGTCGTGTACGCGGGCCTGTACGCATTCCTGCGCTACACGCGCTGGGGCATACGCATGCGGGCGACGGGCCAGAATCCGCTGCTAGCGGCGCAGCGCGGCGTCGGGCTGCACGCCATCTACGCCCTCGCCTGGGGACTCGCCACCTTCACCGGAGGGCTCGCCGGCATGCTGATCGCATCCGATTCGGCGCTCGACCAGACGATGCTGGTGATCGGGCTCAAGGCTTTCCCGGCGGCGCTGGTCGGCGGCCTCGACAGCCTCGCGGGCGCCCTTGTCGGCTCGCTCATCGTCGCCACGGCCGAAGTGCTGCTCATCTATTACGTCGATCCGCTGCTCTCGGACGTGGTGCCGTTCTTCGTTCTGCTGGCGATGCTGATCGTGCGGCCGTGGGGCCTGTTCGGAACCAAAGAGGAGCTCGATCGCGTATGAGCCGACCCCACGCCAGCGGCTATTTCCGCACCGGCTACGAGCGCGACATCGCGCTCGTCGAGACGCGCACGCAGAAGGCCGCTCTCGCCCTCCTTGCGCTCGCACTCGCGGCGTTCCCGTTTATCGCCGGCCCGTTCCTGCTCGATCTCGCCAACCAGGTGCTGCTCGCCACGGTAGGAGCGGTGGCGCTGATGCTGCTGACCGGCTACGCCGGCCAGGTGTCGCTCGGACACGCGGGGCTGCTTGCCGCCGGCGCTTTCACCACCGGCTTCCTGTTCAAGGAATTCGGCGCGCCGTTCTGGGTGACGCTCCCGGCGGCGGCGCTGACCGGGGCCGCCATCGGCGTGATCTTCGGGCTGCCGAGCCTGCGGCTGCGCGGGCTGTATCTGGCGGTATCGACGCTGGCGCTGCACTTCATCGTGATCTACGCCGGCAACGAGTACGAAACCCGGCGCGGGTTCTCGACCGGCATCGTCATCGATCCGCCGCACATCGGCGAATGGGTGCTGTCGGACGCGCGCGCCTGGTTCCTGGTGCTGCTCGGCTTCGCCGCCGCCGCGGTGCTATTCGCGCTCAACCTGTTGCGCTCGAACACCGGCCGCGCCTGGCGCGCCATCCACGGCCGCGAGGCGGTGGCCGCGGCGCTCGGCATCAACGTGCCGGCCTACAAGGTGCTCGCCTTCGTCATCAGCTCGGCGATGACGGCGGTCGCCGGGTGCCTGTTCGCCTATTACCGCGGTTTCGTCTCGGCGGAGGCGTTCTCGCTGTTCCTCACCATCCAGTACGTGGCAATGGTGATCATCGGCGGCCTCGGCTCGATTCTCGGCGCGGTGCTCGGCGCGGTGTTCGTGACGCTGTTTCCCTACCTGATCGAATGGTTCATGAGCGTGCTGCCGACCCCGGCGGAGTGGGCCGGCACGGTGTTCGCGGTGAATTACGCCGCCTTCGGCGTGGTGATGCTCCTGTTCCTGCTGTTCGAGCCGCAGGGGCTGGTCGGGATCTGGCGCCGCATCCAGGGCTATTTCCTGCTGTGGCCTTTCAGGCACCGGCCGTTGTCGGGAGGCAAATGAGCGCACCGCTGCTCTCCGTCGAGAAGCTCGAAGTCGTCTATCACCGTGTCCTGACCGCGGTGCAGGGCGTATCGCTCTCGGTCGGCCGCGGGCAGATCGTCGCGCTGCTCGGCACCAACGGCGCCGGCAAGTCCACCACGCTGCGGGCGATATCCGGATTCATCGGCATGGACGACGCGCGCGTCACCGAGGGCAGCATCGTCTTCAAGGGCGAGCGCCTGGAGAACCGTCCACCGCACCGGATCACCGCACTGGGCATCGCGCTCGTGCCCGAGCGCAACAAGGTGTTCGAGAACCTCTCCGTCGCCGAGAACCTGCAGGTCCCCCGCTCCGCGCCGGGAAGGACGGGGATGAGCGAGCGGGTGTACGAATATTTCCCGGCGCTCGCCCGCCTGAAAAACCGCGAGGCGGGCTACCTCTCCGGTGGCGAGCGGCAGATGCTCGCCATCGGCGCCGCGCTCATGTGCGCGCCCGAGCTGCTGCTGGTCGATGAGCTGTCCCTGGGGCTCGCCCCGATCGTGGTCGAGGAGCTGATGCAGCGGCTGCGCACGATCCGCGACCAGATGGGCATGACCGTCCTGCTGGTCGAGCAGAACGCCGCGATCGCGCTCGACTTCGCCGATTACGGCTACATCATCGAGAACGGCCGCATCGTGCTCGACGGCAGCCCCGAGCGGCTGCGCGGCCACCAGGACATCCGCGAGTTCTACCTCGGGCACGGGGAAGGCGGCCGGCGCAGCTATGCGGCGGTGAAGCAGTACCGGCGCAGCCGGAGATGGTATGGCTGACGCGGCGACGCTGCGGCTTGAAAGCGTTTCGCTCGCCTTCGGCGGCCTGAAGGTGCTGAACGACATTTCGCTCGAGGTCGCGGAGGGCGAATTGCTGGCGCTGATCGGCCCGAACGGCGCCGGCAAGACCAGCATCCTCAACTGCGTGAGCGGCATCTACCGGCCGAGCGGCGGACGCATCGTCTTCGCCGCACGCGACATGACCCGCCTGAAGCCGCACGCGATCGCGCGCCTCGGCATCGCGCGCACTTTTCAGCACGGCGAGCTGTTCCCGCAGCTGACCGTGCTGGAGAACCTGCTCGTCGGCCGGCACGCACGCTTTCGCACCGGGCTGCTCGGCGAAGGGCTGTTCCTCCCCGCGGTGCGCCGCGCCGAAGTCGAGCACCGGCAGGCGGTCGAGGAGATCCTCGATTTCGTCGAGCTGCAGCGCTACCGGCACCAGATGGTCGGGAGCCTGCCTTTCGGGCTGCAGAAAGTGATCGGCTTCGCGCGCGCACTGGCGCTCGAGCCGAAAATCCTGCTGCTCGACGAACCCTCCGCGGGCCTGAACCGCGACGAGCGCGAGGACATGGCGCGCTACATCCTGCGCATCAAGCACGAGATCGGAATCGCCATGATCTGGGTCGAGCACGACATGCAGATGGTCGCCGACCTCGCCGACCGGCTTTACGTGCTCGATTACGGCGAGCATCTCGCCGACGGCAGCCCCGAGTCCGTGCTGCGCGATCCGCGGGTGATTCAGGCGTACCTCGGACACGCGCGGAATGCCCCGGCGGATTGAGTGCCCGCACATGGGGCCGAGGTTGCCCCCTGCGCGCCAAAGGCGGAAAATCACTGTCGGTCTGAAGCTATCCGAACCGGAGGAACCGATGTCCGCAGTCCTGCAATCCGCCGTCTCCGCCGAACGCAAGGCGTTCTACGACAGGATCGACAAGGCCAACGTCACGCCGCTGTGGGAAGTGCTGCACGCTCTGGTCACGCCCACGCCGAACACCCCGTGCAAGCCTTACCTGTGGAAATGGGACACGGTCTGGCCCTGGATCATGGAAGCCGGCAAGCTCATCACCACGAAGGAAGCCGAGCGCCGCGTGCTGATCCTGGAGAACCCGGGCCTGCGCGGCCAGTCGCGCATCACCCACAGTCTTTATGCCGGGCTGCAACTGATCCTGCCGGGCGAGGTCGCGCCGGCGCACCGCCACTCGCAATCGGCGCTGCGCTTCATCCTCTACGGCGGCGGCGCCTACACCGCGGTGGACGGCGAGAAGGTCGTCATGAACATCGGCGATTTCGTCATCACGCCGTCGTGGACTTTCCACGACCACGGCAACCCGTCGCAGGAACCGATGGTGTGGATGGATGGCCTCGATATCCCGATCGTCGAAATCCTCGACGCGCAGTTCCTCGAAAAGGGAACGCAGGAGACCCAGCACACCAACCGCACCGAGGGCGAAAACCTGGCGCAGTTCGGCAACACCATGAAGCCGGTGGATTACCGGGCGAAGAGCCGCACCTCGCCGCTTTTCTGGTATCCGTACGAGCGCACCCGCGAAGCGCTGGAGACGATGAAGGCGGGCCGCGACGCGCACCCGTGCTGGGGCCACAAGCTGCAATACACCAACCCCGCGACCGGCGATTGGGCCATGCCGACGATCGGCACCTTCATGCAACTGCTGCCGAAAGGATTCAAAGGCAAGAACTACCGCTCGACCGATTCCACCGTCTACGCAGTGGTCGAGGGCAAGGGCCGCTGCCTCGTCAACGGCGAGAGCCATGGCGAAACCCTGGCCTTCGGCCCGAAGGACGTATTCGTCTGTCCGTCGTGGATGCCCTACAGGCTCGAGGCCGACGAGCAGGCGGTGATCTTCAGCTTCTCCGACCGCCCGGTGCAGCAGGCGCTCGACCTGTGGCGCGGACAGGAAGGTTGATCGAGCCTTCGCCGATGCAAAACGCTGCGGGCCGCAATCGCGGCCCGTTCGTTTTGGCCGCAATCGCGGCCCGTTCGTTTTTCGGAGCGGCGTATTTCATTGCCGGAGCTCATTGCAGAAGTCGCGCCGGCCGGGTAGCGAGAAACACGCCGACGAGGATGGTCGCGATTCCGACCAGATGAAAGGGGCGCACCTCCTCGCCGAGAAACAGGATCGCGAGCACGGTCCCGAACGCGGGAAGAAGCGGCAGCGAGAATCCGGCCACGTTGGCGCCGACCGCCGCCACGCCGCGATTCCAGCAGATGAAGGCGCCGACCGAGGCAAACAGCGCCACATAGACGAGCCCGGCGAGGCCGGCCGCCGTAGGCGGCTTTGGCGGCAGATAGAGCGCCTCCAGCAGCATGGCCAGGAACAGGATGGGCAGGCCGGCGAGCGCGAGCACAAACAGGAATCCCGTGCCGCCGAGATCCTTCGGCCAGCGCTTCAGCAGCACCGAGTAGATGCCCCACATCGGCATGGCGAGCAGGATCCAGCCGTCGCCGGAATGAAACCTGAGCTGCAGCAGATTGGCGAAGTCTCCGCGCCCGAGGATGACGAACACGCCCGCGAACGACACCAGCATGCCGAAGATCTGCCGGCCGCTGGCGTGCTCGCGCTCGAGTACCCAGGAGCACAACAGCATGAACAGCGGTCCCGAAGAATTGAGCAGCACGGCGTTCACGGCCGTGGTCGTCTGCAAGCCGAGATAAACGAGGCTCTGAAACAGGACCACGCCGGTCAGCGCCAGCGCAGCCAGCAGTCCCGCGTGCCGCCGCACCAGAGCGCCCTTGCCGGCGAGCCCCGGCAGCGCGAAGGGCGCGAGCACCAGCGCCGCGAGCAGCCAGCGCCAGAAGTTGAGCGTGACCGGGGTGAACGCCTCGCGCATGGCGCGGCCGATGACCCAGTTGCCTCCCCAGAACAGGTTGGCGAGAACCAGCAGCGCGTAGGGCTGCCAGCGCGGCGCGTCCCTCTCCTTGCCGCGCGTCACGCGGCCGTCGCTGCGTCCGGGGCGGCCCGGGGCATGTCGAGTCTGGGTTGCATCCATTTTCTCCTTGCGTGTACGGCAGCCCGCGCACGGTCGCGCTTTTTTCCAGGCGTCTTCGGGTACAACGATGCAAGTCTACAGTGCCGGACGGCATTTTTGCGAACGGCGCCTGCCCCGCGACCCGGGAATGGGCGCGCTATAATTCCCGCCGTGGCCGCAGTCGAGACCCAGGCACTGATCGAAGATCGGGCGAAAGTCCGGATCGCAGTTACCGCAGTGGCTCCGGAGTAAACACAGATGAACGCCGATAAGACCAACTACGATCTGCTCTACAACCCGAGGCTGGTGGTCGCCGATTTCCAGAGCATCATCGAGCGCTGGCAGCAGGACTCCGAGCGTGCGCGCGCGAACCTGGATTGTTACCTCGACGTCCCCTACGGCGTGACCGAAGCGGAAAAACTCGACATCTTCCGCGCCCGGGGCGAAAGCCGCGGCCTGCTGATGTTCATCCACGGCGGCTACTGGCGCACGTTCGACAAGAAGGATTTCTCCTTCATCGCCCCGGCGCTCACCGAGGCGGGCATTACGGTAGCGGTGCCGAACTACGCGCTTTGCCCCGCGGTGCAGGTGCAGGACATCGTGATGCAGATGGTGCAGGCCTGCGCCTGGCTCCACCGCAACGGCGGCAACTTCGGCGCACCCTGCAACACGCTCCATGTCTGCGGCCATTCCGCCGGCGGGCATCTCGCCGCGATGATGCTCGGCTGCCTCTGGCCCGCCTATTCGCGCGACCTGCCGAAGAAGGTGGTGCAGGCCGGCTTCTCGATCAGCGGTGTGTACGACCTCACCGAGATCGTCAAGGTGCCGTCGGTAAACGGCGACGTGCGCCTCACCGGGAAATCCGCAATCAAGGTGAGCCCGGCGTTCATGCCGCCGGCGACCGATGCGCCGCTCTACACCGCCGTGGGCGGAAGGGAAAACGAGGGCTTTCACATTCAGAACAAGCTGATCGCCGAGAGATGGGGCAAGGCGCGCCGGGCGGATGTCCCCTGCCCGGGCGAGAACCACTTCACCGTGCTCGATCAGCTTTGCAATCCCGGCAGCGGCCTGTTCAAGGCGGTGCTGAAGATGATGGGTCTGTGACTCTGCGTCGATCAGCGGCGGCGCCTGCTCCTGCGAGCGGCGGCGCTCCTCTGCGGGCAATTTCATCGCCAACGCGACCCGACGAAGGCCGGTAGGGTTTCCGCATGGATAACAGGGAACTCCTCGTCCACAGCTTTCACGCCGCCGTCGCGGCCGCCGATCCGCTCAAGATCCTTCCGCAGCATCTGCCGACGCCGCCCTCGGGCAGGACGCTCGTCGTCGGCGCGGGAAAAGCCGCCGCGTCCATGGCGCTCGCGCTCGAGCAGCATTGGCCGGCAGGCGCGCCGCTTGAAGGACTCGCGCTCACCCGTTACCGGCACGGGCTGCCCACCCGCCGCATCAGGGTGATCGAGGCGGGCCACCCCGTTCCCGACGAAGCCGGCGAGAAGGCCGCGAAACAGATTCTTCGCATGGCGAGGGATCTGGGGCCGGGTGATCTGCTGCTCGCGCTCGTCTCCGGCGGCGGCTCGGCGCTGCTGAGCCTTCCCGTCGACGGGGTCAGCCTCGAAGACCTGAAGACGACGACCAGGGAACTGCTGCGCTGCGGCGCGCCGATCCGGGAAATCAATACGGTGCGCAAGCATCTGTCCGCGATCCTGGGGGGCAGGCTTGCCGCCGCCTGCAAGGCAAACGTCCTCGCGCTCATCATCTCCGACGTGACCGGCGACGACCCCGCGCATATCGCCTCCGGTCCCTGCGCGCCCGATCCGACCACTTACGCCGACGCGCTCGATGTCCTCGGGCGCTTCGGCATCCAGGCGCCGGAAACGGTGCGCGCGCACCTCGAGCGGGGCGCGCGAGGCGGGATTGCGGAGACGCCCAAGCCCGGCGACCGTGCCTTCGAGCGGGTGGAGAACCGCGTCATCGCCACCGCGCAACAGTCGCTGCGCGCGGCCTCGGACTTCTTTCACACGCACGAGATTCCGGCAGTCATTCTCGGCGACAGCGTCACCGGGGAAGCCTCGGAGGTGGCGAAAGTGTACGCGGCTCTCGTGCGCCAGATCGTGCGGCACGGCGAGCCGCACCGGCGGCCTGTGGCGCTGCTCTCGGGCGGGGAATGCACCGTCACCGTCCGCGGCAACGGCCGCGGCGGGCGCTGCAGCGAATTTCTGCTGTCGCTCGCGATCGATCTCGACCGCCTGCCCGATGTCTGGGCGCTCGCCTGCGACACGGACGGCATCGACGGCTCGGAGGACAACGCCGGCGCGGTGCTCGTGCCCGATTCGCTGGCGCGCGCGTCGGCTCTCGGGCTTGACGCCAAAACGCTGCTCGCGGACAACGACGGCTACGGATTTTTCTCCCGCCTGGACGACCTCGTCGTGAGCGGACCGACGCGCACCAACGTCAACGACTACCGGGCGATCCTGATCCGCTGATCCCGCTGTTCCTTTAGGTCGCCCATCCGATCCGATCCCCGATTTTCAGTTCGAGACTTTCCGCCGCACTGCCCTGATTGACGGCGATCTCGACCAGGCCCTGGCTGTTCTCGTACCAGAATGCCTCGCCTTGCGGCGCCGCGGAGAACACGCGCGCGCAGTCGAGATAATGCCCATTGACTACGAGGCTCGCGCGGCGCGAGGCGCTGCTGGCGCGGATGCCGGTCATGGCATTGCCGAAATGATCGACGTAAATGATTTCGGCGAGATCCTCCGCGCCGAATTCCACGGTGAGCCTGGGTAGCGGCCGGAGCCAGTCGCGCGGTAACGTGTCGGCGGCGATTCGCGCCGCGACCGGCGCGAACAGGTCGCGCCCGTGAAACGAAGTGCTGAGGCGCCCGGGCGTCCCGACGATGCGAAATGCTTCCCCATGCGCCGCGCGCGCCGCGAACACCGACAGCAGGCCGTTGTCGGGCCCGACGAAGCGGTAGCCGTCCGCCCGCAGCGCCACCGGCGCACGCGCACCGCCGACACCGGGATCCACCACCGCGAGGAACACGCTCCCCTGCGGGAACCCGGGAACGAGCGACGCGAGCAGATGCGCGGCCGCCTTGATGTTGAACGCGGGGACGTCGTTGAGCAGATCGATCACCGCCACACCCGGCGCCTCGCGATCGAGCGCCGCTTTCACCTGGCCGACGTACAGGTCCCGTGGGCCAAAATCCGTGAACAGAACAATCGCCATGACCGCGCAGTCCGTTTCGACTCCATCGGGATTCCAGCCGTTACAGGCCGACGGCAAATACTAGACCGGCGGAAATCGTCGCGCAATAAAAAGGCCGGAGCGATCCGGCCTTTTTAAATCCAGGGCACCGCAGCTTACGCCTTGGATGCCTCTGCCTTCGACTCTTCCCCCGGCTCGGGGCGATCGAGCAACTGGACCAGGGCCATCGGCGCGTTGTCGCCCTTCCTGAAGCCGTACTTGAGAATGCGCAGGTAGCCGCCGTTCCTCTTGACGTAGCGCGGCCCGAGCTCGGCGAAGAGCTTGGTGACGGTGGCGCGGTCGCGCAGGCGATCGTACGCAAGACGCCGGTTCGCGAGCGTGGGTTTCTTGCCGAGGGTGATCATCGGCTCGACTACCCGCCGCAGTTCCTTCGCCTTCGGCAGCGTGGTCTCGATGACCTCGTGCTTCAGGAGAGAAACGGTCATGTTGCGCAGCATCGCCAGGCGATGGCTGCTGGTGCGGTTGAGCTTTCTCAGTCCGTGGCGGTGACGCATTTTCGTGCCTTGTCGTTGTGCCGCGCTCTAGGTGCGCGCGGTCTCCAGACCGGCCGGCGGCCAGTTCTCGAGCTTCATTCCCAGGGTGAGGCCGCGCGAGGCGAGCACTTCCTTGATCTCGTTGAGCGACTTGCGCCCGAGATTGGGCGTCTTCAGCAATTCAGTCTCGGTGCGCTGGATCAGGTCGCCGATGTAATAGATATTTTCGGCCTTGAGGCAGTTCGCCGAGCGCACGGTGAGCTCCAGGTCGTCGACCGGACGCAGCAGGATGGGATCCACCTGCGGCGACTTTTTCTCCTCGATGGCGGGCGCCGTGCCTTCGAGCGCGGCGAACACCGAAAGCTGGTCGACCAGTATCCTCGCGGCGTAGCGGATCGCCTCTTCCGGTTCGATCACGCCGTTGGTCTCGATGTCGATGATGAGCTTGTCGAGGTCGGTGCGTTGCTCGACGCGCGCGGACTCGACCGCGTAGGACACGCGTTTCACCGGCGAGAACGAGGCGTCGAGGATGATCTTGCCGATGCCCTTCGATTCCTCCGGAATGACGCGCAGGTTGCCGGGCACATAGCCGTGGCCCTTCTCGACCTTGATCTGCATCTCGAGCTTGCCGCCGGGCGAGAGGTGCGCGATCACGTGCTCGGGATTGACGATCTCGACGTCGTGGGTGGCCTCGATATCGCCCGCGGTGACCACGCCCTCGCCCTTCTTCTTGAGGTTGAGAAGCGCGTCTTCGCGGTTGTGCAGCTTCAGCACCACACCCTTGAGGTTGAGCAGGATGTCGACCACGTCCTCCTGCACGCCCTCGATGGTGGAATACTCGTGCAGTACCCCGGCGATCTGTACCTCGGTCGCGGCGAAACCGGGCATCGACGACAGCAGCACGCGACGCAGCGCGTTGCCGAGCGTATGGCCGTAGCCGCGCTCGAACGGCTCCATCACGACCTTGGCATGACTGGGAGCGATGCCCTGAACGTCGATGATGCGCGGTTTCAGAAATCCACTGGTTTGCATGTGTGACCCTCGATACTGGCTGGCTGCAGCCGGTTACTTCGAATACAGCTCGACCACCAGACTTTCGTTGATATTGGACGGCAGCTCCGAGCGCTGCGGCAGCGCCTTGAACCTGCCCTTCATGGCCTTGGCGTCGACCTCGAGCCACTCGGGGAATCCACGCGTCTCGGCAGCGGCGACTGCGCCCTTGATGCGCAGCTGCTCCTTGGATTTCTCCGCCACTTCGACGACGTCACCGGGACGCACCTGGTAGGACGGGATGTTGACGCGCTTGCCGTTCACGAGGATGCCGTTGTGGCGCACGATCTGGCGCGCCTCGGTGCGGCTCGAGCCGAAGCCCATGCGGTAGGAGACGGTGTCCAGGCGCGACTCCAGCACCTGCAGCAAGTTCTCGCCGGTAACACCCTTGCGGCGATCGGCGAACGCGTAGGTGCGGCGGAACTGGCGCTCGAGCAACCCATACACGCGACGCAGCTTCTGCTTCTCGCGCAACTGCTTGCCGAAATCGGAGAGGCGGCTACCGCTCTTCTGGCCGTGCTGGCCGGGCGCATAGCTGCGGCGCTCTATGGCGCACTTGTCGGTAAAGCATTTCTCGCCCTTGAGGAAGAGCTTCTCCCCCTCGCGGCGGCACTGGCGGCACTTGGCGTCGAGATTACGGGCCATGGAGTCCTCTTAAATTCTGCGGCGCTTCGGCGGACGGCAGCCGTTATGCGGCACCGGCGTCACGTCGGCGATGCTGGTGATTTTGATACCGAGCGCGTTGAGCGCGCGCACTGCGGACTCGCGCCCCGGCCCCGGCCCCTTGATGCGCACCTCGACGTTCTTGACCCCGCATTCCTGCGCCACGCGCCCGGCCTGCTCGGCGGCAACCTGCGCGGCGAAGGGCGTCGACTTGCGCGAGCCCTTGAAACCGGCAGCGCCGGAGGTAGCCCAGGCGAGGGCGTTGCCCTGACGGTCGGTGATGGTCACAATGGTATTGTTGAAGGAAGCGTGGATATGGGCGATGCCCTCGGCCACGTTCTTCTTGACCTTCTTGCGAACGCGTGCTGCGCTGGGTGCGGCAGGCGGTTTTGCCATGTGTCGATTCCTCTTGAAGCCTTTAACCGGCTTTCCCGGCCGGTACGTTGCCCTTGATCGCGGCCTTGCGCGGCCCCTTGCGGGTACGGGCGTTGGTGCGGGTGCGCTGACCGCGCACCGGCAGCCCCTTGCGGTGGCGCGTGCCGCGGTAGCAGCCGAGG
Source organism: Burkholderiales bacterium (assembly GCA_049802235.1). Lineage (GTDB taxonomy): Bacteria > Pseudomonadota > Gammaproteobacteria > Burkholderiales > SG8-39 > VBDM01. The sequence continues at coordinate 19,568 of JBARMB010000116.1, forward strand.
TCCATCAGCCGCTTGATGTTCATCGACACCTCGCGGCGCAGATCGCCTTCGACCGTGACCTTGGCCACCTGCTCGCGCAGCCGCTCCATGTCGGATTCAGACAAGTCTTTGATTTTCGATGACCTGTTGATCTTGGCTGCGGTGCAGATCGCTTGCGCGCGAGCGCGCCCGATGCCATAGATCGCCTGCAGAGCGATATCGGCGTGCTGGTGATTCGGAATGTTTACCCCTGCGATACGGGCCATGCCTTACTCCGGAAGTTCGTCCTGAAAAGCAAAATTTAGCATTATAGCGTGAAACTCGCTCTTGAACTACCGAAACTACCCCTGCCGCTGCTTGTGGCGCGGATTTTTGCAGATGACGCGCACCACGCGCTTGCGGCGGACGATCTTGCAGTTGCGGCAGATCTTCTTCACTGAAGCCAGTACCTTCATCGCTGCTTCCTCTCAAATCGGTTCACTTGGCCCGGAACACGATGCGCCCGCGGGTCAGGTCGTATGGCGTCAACTCCACCGTCACTTTGTCGCCCGGAAGGATGCGGATGTAGTGCATGCGCATCTTGCCGGAGATGTGCCCAAGAACGACATGGCCATTCTCCAGTTTCACCCGGAAGGTCGCGTTCGGCAGGGTCTCCATGATTTCCCCCTGCATCTGGATCACGTCTTCTTTCGACATGCCTATCGCGTCGGGAATCCCGCTCCCTTGAAATTGGCCTTCTTCAGCAGGCTCTCGTACTGGTGAGTCATGACGTAGGCCTGCACCTGCGACATGAAGTCCATGGTCACGACCACGATGATCAGCAGCGACGTGCCGCCGAAGTAGAACGGCACATTCCACTTGAGAATCAGGAACTCCGGCAGCAGGCACACCAGGGTCACGTAGAGAGCGCCGGCGAGGGTCAATCTCAAGAGTATCTTCTCGAGGTATTTCGCGGTCTGCTCGCCGGGACGGATACCGGGAACGAACGCGCCTGACTTCTTGAGGTTGTCGGCGGTTTCCTTCGGGTTGTACTGCAGCGCCGTGTAGAAAAAACAGAAGAACACGATCGCCGACGCGTACAGCAGCACGTAGATCGGCTGGCCCGGAGTAAGGGTCGCGGCGACATCCCGCAACCAGGTCGCGCCCTCATGCGTGCCAAACCAGCCGGCGAGCGTCGCCGGGAACAGGATGATCGAGGAGGCGAAGATCGGCGGGATCACGCCCGCCATGTTCAGCTTGAAAGGCAGGTGCGATGCCTGGCCGCCGTAGATCTTGTTGCCGACCTGACGCTTGGCGTAGTTGACGAGGATCTTCCGCTGGCCGCGCTCGACGAAGCACACTCCCCAGGTCACCACCGCGACCGCCGCCGTGACCAGCAGAGCGGTGAGCGGATGCATGGCGCCGGTGTTGACCAGCGACAGCAGCCCGGCGACGGCGTTGGGCAGCCCCGCGGCGATGCCGGCAAATATGATTATCGAGATGCCGTTGCCCAGGCCCCGCTCGGTCACCTGCTCGCCGAGCCACATCAGGAACATGGTGCCGGTCACGAGCGTCGTCACTGTGGTGAAGCGGAACATCAGGCCCGGATCGATCACCAGACCGGCCTGCGATTCGAGCGCAATCGAAATCCCGGTCGCCTGGAACAGCGCGAGGAACACCGTGCCGTAACGCGTGTACTGCGTGATCTTGCGCTGGCCCGACTGACCCTCTTTTCTCAGCGCCTCGAGCTGCGGCGACACCGACGTCATCAGCTGCATGATGATCGAGGCGGAGATGTAGGGCATGATGCCGAGCGCGAAAATGGTGAAGCGCGACAGCGCCCCGCCGGAGAACATGTTGAACAGCCCCAGGATCCCGCCCTGCTGCGACTGGAACAGCTCGGCAAGCTTGATCGGATCGATGCCCGGCACCGGGATGTGCGCCCCGATGCGGAATACGACCAGCGCGCCGAGCAGGAACAGCAACCGCTTTTTCAGGTCGCCGTACTTGCCGGTCTTGCCGAGTGGGGTAGGGATGGCCATTCTCGAGCCTTATTTGCCCTTCTTGTTCTTCTTGTCTTCGGACTTGGCTGGTGCTCGGCCTTCGCCCTTGCCGGCAGCGCCTTTGCCTTTCGCGTCGCTCCTGGCAGCCTTCGCCTCGCTCCCGGCTTCGCCCTTGCCGGGCTTGGACTCGGGTTTGGCCTTTACCTTTACCTCGGTTTCAGGCTGCGGCGCGGAAACCGGCTTGGGTTCGCGTTTGGGTTTGGGTTGAGGGAGCGGCGCATCGGTCGAGCCGCCCGCGGCTTCGATCGCCGCGCGCGCGCCCTTGCTCACCGCGATGCCGGTGAGGCTCACCTTGCGCGCGAGTTTGCCGGAGAGGATCACCTTGGCTTTTTTCGCCAACAGCGGCACTACGCCGGCGTCTTTCAGCGCAGCGATGTCGATTTTCTCGGTCTTGACGCGATCGAGGTCGGACAGGCGCACTTCGGCGGTGTCGTCACGAACCGGTGAGTTGAAGCCGCGCTTGGGCAACCGCCGCTGCAGCGGCATCTGGCCGCCCTCGAAGCCGACCTTGTGGAAGCCGCCGGAGCGCGCCCGCTGGCCTTTGTGGCCGCGTCCCGCGGTCTTTCCCGTCCCCGAGCCGATGCCGCGGCCGACGCGGCGGCGCGCGCGCTTCGATCCGGGAGCGGGTTTCAGCGTGTTCAGTTCCATTTATGCCTCTAGTCGGACCAGGTAGTTGACGCTGTTGATCATCCCGCGGACCTGAGGCGAGTCCTGCAATTCGACCGTCTGGTTCAGGCGTCTCAGTCCCAGGCCGCGTACCGTGGCGCGGTGCCTCTCGCTGCAGTTGATGATGCTCTTGACGAGCGTCACGCGGATTTTCTTGTCTGCCATGATCTTCCTCAGGCCGTGATTTCCTCGACCGACTTGCCGCGCTTGGCGGCAATCTCCGACGGCGTGTGCATTTGCTTCAGGCCGTCGAGCGTCGCTCGCACCACGTTGTAGGGATTGGTCGAGCCGATGCACTTGGCGAGCACGTTGGTCACGCCCAACACCTCGAACACCGCGCGCATCGGGCCGCCGGCGATGATTCCCGTGCCTTCGGAGGCCGGCTGCATGATCACCTTGGAGGCTCCGTGCCGGCCGATCACCGCGTGATGCAGCGTGCCGTTCTTCAGGCGCACGCGGAACATCCTGCGGCGCGCTTCCTCGAGCGACTTCTGCACCGCCACCGGCACTTCGCGGGCCTTGCCCTTGCCCATGCCGACCGCGCCATCGCCGTCGCCGACCACGGTGAGCACGGCGAAGCCGAGAATCCGGCCGCCCTTCACCACCTTGGTGACGCGGTTCACGGAAACCATCTTCTCCTTCAGCCCGTCCGTGCGCTGCTCGTTGCCCTGCATTCTGGGTTGCATTCTAGCCATCGTGGTCCCCGCTTAGAACTTGAGGCCGGCTTCGCGCGCGGCATCCGCCAGCGCCTTGACCCGACCGTGGTACCTGTAACCCGAGCGATCAAATGCCACGGCCTGGATGCCGAGGCCCTTCGCCTTTTCCGCGATGCGCTTGCCGACCGCCGCGGCCGCCGCCTTGTTGCCGCCGCTCGCTACCTTGGCGCGCACTTCCTTCTCGGCGGTAGAGGCGGACGCAAGCACCTTGGCCCCGTCCGCCGAATACACCTGGGCATAGATATGGGTGTTGGTGCGATGCACCGCCAGCCGCGCCGTCGCCAGCTCGTGGATCTTGCGGCGGGTCTGCGCCGCGCGCCGCACTCTTGCAGTTTTTTTGTCGATCATCGCGCTATCCCTTACTTCTTCTTGGTCTCTTTCAAGACCACCTGCTCGCCGGCATAACGCACGCCTTTGCCCTTGTACGGCTCCGGCGAGCGATAGGCGCGCACTTCTGCGGCCACCTGCCCCACGAGCTGCTTGTCCAGGCCCTTGAGGACGATCTCGGTCTGGGTCGGCGTCTCGACTTTCACGCCCTTGGGCATCGGATGCACCACGGGGTGCGAAAAGCCGAGCGACAGGTTCAGCTTGTCACCCTGCGCCTGGGCGCGATAGCCGACGCCGACCAGAGTCAGGCGCCTCTCGAAGCCCTTCGTCACCCCCTGGACCATGTTGTTCACGAGCGCCCGCAACGTTCCCGACATGGCGTTCGCCTCGGCCGTGTCGTTCAGCGTCTTGAACACGATGTTGTCGCCGTCTTTCTCTACCTTGACGTCGTTGCGCAGCCTCTGCGTCAGCGTGCCGAGGGGGCCTTTGATCGAAAGCAATTCGGCCGCGAGCGTCGCTTCGACGCCCTTAGGCAGGGTCACCGGATATTTTGCGATTCGCGACATGGCCGGCCCCTTACGCCACGATGCAGAGCACTTCGCCGCCGATGCCGCTCGCGCGCGCCTTGCGGTCGGTCATCACACCCTTGGAGGTGGAGACGATGGCGACACCCAGTCCGTTCATCACCTTGGGCAGGTCGTCGCGGCCCTTGTAGACGCGAAGCCCCGGGGTGCTGATACGCTCGATTTTCTCGATCACCGGCTGGCCGGCGTAGTACTTGAGGCTGACTTCCAGCTCCGGCTTGCCGTCTTTGTCGCGCACCGCAAAGCCCTCGATGTAGCCCTCGTCCTTCAGCACCTGCGCGATCGAGCTCTTCAGCTTCGACGACGGCATGCTCACCACGGTCTTGCCGACGGCCTGCGCGTTGCGAACGCGGGTCAGCATGTCGGCGATGGGGTCGGTCATGCTCATGCAGAACCTCCTTCTACCAGCTGGCCTTGATCACGCCGGGGATTTCCCCGCGCATCGCGATCTCGCGCAGTTTGTTGCGGCCGAGGCCGAATTTGCTGTACACCCCGCGCGGCCGGCCGGTCAGCTTGCAGCGGTTGCGCAGACGCGACGGGGAGGCGTTCCTCGGCAGTTGTTGGAATTTCTCGCGTGCCTCGACGCGCTCCTCGTCGGAGCGCCTGGCGTCGTTGATGGTGGCGAGCAGCGCGGACCGTCTGGCGGCGAACTTCGCCACCGTCTTGCGGCGCTTGATATCGCGGTTGATGAGGGCGAGCTTGGCCATGGGCAACCTCAGGTTTTGAACGGAAAGCGAAAGGCCGCGAGCAGCGCGCGCGCTTCATCGTCGGTCTTCGCCGTGGTAGTGATGCTGATGTTCAGTCCCCTCAACGCATCGATCTTGTCGTATTCGATTTCGGGGAAGATGATCTGTTCCTTGACGCCGAGGTTGTAGTTGCCGCGGCCGTCAAAGGCCCGGGACGAAATGCCGCGGAAATCGCGGATGCGCGGAATGGCCACGGTGACGAGCCGGTCGAGGAACTCGTACATGTGCTTGCCGCGCAGCGTCACCATGCAGCCGACCGGGTAATCCTTGCGCACCTTGAAGGTCGCGATCGACTTCTTCGCCTTGGTGACGACCGGCTTCTGGCCGGCGATCTTGCTCAGGTCGGCGACGGCGTTGTCCAGGATCTTCTTGTCCTGCACCGTCTCGCCGACACCCATGTTGAGAGTGATTTTCTCGATGCGGGGCACCTGCATCGAGGTCTTGTACCCGAACTTCTTCATCAAGTCGGGCACGACTTTTTCGCGGTAGTAGCTCTGCAGGCGTGCCATATCTTATGCATCCACCATTTCGCCGTTGGACTTGAACACGCGCACCTTGCGCCCGTCGTCCATCAGCTTGAAACCGACGCGGTCGGCCTTCTTGGTCTGCGGATTGAACAACGCGACGTTGGAGACATCGATCGGCATGTCCTTGTCGACGATGCCGCCGGTGAGACCTTTCATCGGGTTGGGGCGCTGATGCTTCTTCACGCGGTTCACGCCTTCGACCACCAGATGGCCGGCATCCACCACCCGCAGTACCGTTCCGCGCTTGCCTTTGTCCTTGCCGGCGGTGACGATGACGTCATCGCCCTTCCTGATTTTTTCCATGGTCGCAGATCTTTGCCTAATTTGGGGGATCAACAAGGGGGTGTGCCCCCTTGTTCCACGCCGTTACAGCACCTCCGGCGCGAGCGACACGATCTTAATGAAGCGCTCGGTGCGCAGCTCGCGCGTCACCGGCCCGAAGATACGCGTGCCGATCGGTTCCATCTTGTTCGTCAGCAGCACTGCCGCGTTGGCGTCGAACTTGATCAGGCTGCCGTCGGCGCGGCGCACGCCCTTGGCGGTGCGCACCACCACGGCGTGGTAGATCTCGCCCTTCTTGACGCGGCCGCGCGGAGCGGCATCCTTGACGCTCACCTTGATCACGTCGCCAATGTTGGCGTAGCGGCGCTTGGAGCCGCCCAGGACCTTGATACACATCACCGCACGCGCGCCGGTGTTATCGGCGACGTCGAGCACCGTCTGCATCTGAATCATTGTTCTCTCTCCAACTTGCCCCGTCGCGCTCCGCCCCGAAGGCGGGAGTGACTTCGACGCAACGGACAGTTTTGGATCCCGTCCGGGATGACCCGCCTCCGATACTCGGAAGCGGAAAACTGAAGATTTTACGCCGAATCAGGGCCTTTGCCAACCCCGATTTTGTCCTAGACGGCCCGCGCTTTCTCCACCAGCTTCGAGACCCGCCAGGCTTTGGTCCTGGAGATCGGGCGGCACTCCTCGATCAGCACCACATCGCCCTCGTGGAATTCGTTTTTCTCGTCGTGGGCGTGGTATTTCTTCGATCGGGTCACCACCTTGCCGTACATGGGGTGGGTGACGCGACGCTCTACCAGCACCGTAACCGTCTTGTCCATCTTGTCGCTGACGACGCGTCCGGTCAGCGTCCGGGTATTCTTGGTCTCGTTCATTTCGCTGTCGCCTTTTCATTGCGGATAGTGCGCACGCGCGCGATGTCGCGGCGCACCTTCTTCAGTTGGCTGGAATTGGTGAGCTGCTGCGTCGATTTCTGCATGCGCAGGCCGAACTGGGCGCGCATCAGCTCCTCGAGTTCCTTGGAAAGTTGCGCCTGGTCCTTGGCGCGGAGTTCACTGGCTTTCATGGTCGTATCCTTTCCGTACCGATGTGGGCGATGACATGCAAGGGGCCAAGGCGAAAAGGGAAGGGTCCCACCGGCCCTCTTGTTCCATCACGCTCCCACCTGACGTTGCACGAACATAGTGCGAAGCGGGAGCTTGGCCGCCGCCAGAGCAAAAGCCTCGCGCGCCACGGTTTCGTCCACTCCGTCCATTTCGTATAGAACCTTGCCGGGCTGGATCTCGGCGACGAAATACTCCGGGTTGCCCTTGCCGTTGCCCATGCGCACTTCCGCCGGCTTCTGGGAGATCGGCTTGTCAGGAAAAATGCGGATGAAGATGCGCCCGCCGCGCTTGATATGGCGGGTCATGGCGCGACGGGCCGCTTCGATCTGGCGCGCCGTGAGCCGCCCGCGGGTGGTCGCCTTCAGGCCGTACTCGCCGAACGAGACCTTGTTGCCCCGCGTGGCGATACCCTTGTTGCGCCCTTTTTGCTGCTTGCGATATTTGGTTCGTGCTGGTTGAAGCATAGTCTGGCTCCTGGGCTGGTAACGATGCGGAGGGGGCCCAACCCTTCCTTACGCGGAAGCCTTGGGCTTGCGCATTTTCTTCACCGCGGTCTTCACCTTGCCCGTGGTTTTTGCGGGCTCGTGGGTACGCGCCTCCGACTTGGCTTCGGTCTTGCCTTTGGCATCGCCCGCGGGTTTCTTCCCGGCAGCGGGGCGCGCCGCTCGCGTCGGCGTCGGCTTCGGCTTTGCCGGCGCCGCTGGAGCGGCCCCGGGCACTGCTGCCACCTTCGCCACTGCGGGTTTGGCCGCAGGCTCCTCAGCCTTCGGCGCTGGTTTGGGCGCGGCTTTCTTCACATGCTTCGGCGCCGGCATCTCGTCGGTGGCGGGCGCCGGCGGAGCGGCGGGCTGCTCGCCCTTCGCCATCACCTCGCCCTTGTACACCCAGACCTTGATGCCGATCACGCCGTAGGTGGTCTTGGCCTCGGCGAAGCCGTAATCGATATCGGCGCGCAGCGTGTGCAGCGGCACGCGTCCTTCGCGATACCACTCGGTGCGGGCGATTTCGATGCCATTCAGGCGCCCCGCGCTCATGATCTTGATCCCCTGCGCGCCCAGACGCATGGCGTTCTGCATGGCGCGCTTCATGGCGCGCCGGAACATGATGCGCTTCACCAGCTGCTGCGCGATCGAGTCGGCGATCAGCTGCGCGTCCACCTCCGGCTTGCGGATCTCCTCGATGTTGACGTGCACCATCTGCACGCCGAGGAGCTTCCTCAGGTCGGCCTTGAGGATCTCGATGTCCTCGCCCTTCTTGCCGATCACCACACCCGGCCGCGCGCTGTGGATGGTGATGCGGGCATCCTTTGCCGGCCGTTCGATCACTACCTTGCCGACCGAGGCGTGCGCGAGCTTCCTGCGCAGGTAGTCGCGGACCTTGAGATCCTCGTTCAGCATCGAGGAAAAGTTCTTGGTGTTCGCGTACCAGCGCGAGGTCCAGTTCTTGTTGACGCTGAGCCTGAAGCCGATCGGATGAATTTTCTGTCCCATGTCGTGTCCTTATTTCCTCGTCCGCTTGGCCGGGGTTTTCTTCTTTTCCTCGTCGCCGACGGTCACGAAGATGTGGCAGGTGCGCTTGACGATTCGGTTGCCGCGGCCCTTGGCGCGGGCCTGAAAGCGCTTCAGCGGCATGCCCTGCTCGACGAAAATGCGCTTCACCTTCAGTTCGTCGACATCGGCGCCGTCATTGTGTTCGGCGTTGGCAATGGCCGACTCCAGCACCTTCTTGATGATCCCGGCGCCTTTCTTCGGGCTGAAAGCAAGCAGGTTGAGCGCCTTGTCCACCGCGAGTCCGCGGATCTGATCGGCGACCAGCCGCCCCTTCTGGGCCGACAGTCGCACACCGTAAAGCGTTGCTCTGGTTTCCATCGCCGGCTCCTATTTCTTCTCGCCGCCGGCCGCAGGCGCCGGCGTGGACGCGGGCGCGCCCGGCGCTGCGCGAGGTCCCGCGGCGGCCGCCGCCATTTTCCTGTTGGAAGCGCCGTGACTCTTGAATGTGCGCGTAAGCGCAAACTCGCCGAGCTTGTGGCCGACCATGTTCTCCGAGATATACACGGGTACGTGCTGCTTGCCGTTGTGCACGGCGATCGTCAGTCCGATGAAATCCGGAAGAATCGTCGAGCGTCGCGACCAGGTCTTGATCGGCCGCTTGTCGCTCGCCGCGCGCGCCGCGTCGACCTTCTTTACCAGGTGATGGTCCACGAAAGGACCTTTCTTGACCGAACGTCCCATGGTCTAGCCCCTATTTCTTGTGGCGGGTTTGAATGATCATGCTGCGCGTGCGCTTGTTCTTGCGCGTTTTGTAGCCCTTGGTCAGCACACCCCACGGACTCACCGGGTCCCGCCCCGCGGCGGTCTTGCCCTCGCCGCCGCCGTGCGGGTGGTCGATCGGATTCATCGCCACGCCGCGCACCGTCGGACGCACGCCGCGCCAGCGCATCGCGCCCGCCTTGCCGATAGTGCGCAGGCTGTGCTCCTCGTTGCCGACCTCGCCGATGGTGGCGCGGCAATCCACGTGCACCCTGCGGATCTCGCCCGAGCGCAGCCGCACCTGGGCGTAGCTGCCCTCGCGGGCGAGGAGCTGCACCGAGGCGCCCGCAGCGCGCGCCAGCTGCGCGCCCTTGCCGGGCTGCATCTCGACGCAGTGAATCGTGGTGCCGACGGGAATGTTCCGCAGCGGCAGCGTGTTGCCCGGCTTGATCGGCGCCTCCACCCCGGAGAGCAGCTGCGTGCCGGCTGCCAGCCCCTTGGGCGCGATGATATAGCGGCGCTCGCCGTCGGCGTAGCAGAGCAGCGCAAGATTCGCGCTGCGGTTCGGATCGTACTCGAGCCGCTCGACCTTCGCCGCAATGCCGTCCTTGTCGCGGCGGAAATCGACGATGCGGTAAAGCTGCTTGTGGCCACCGCCCTGGTGGCGCGTGGTGATGTGGCCATTGACGTTGCGGCCGGCTTTCTTGGTCTGCTTCTCCACCAGCCGCGGGTAAGGCGCGCCCTTGTGAAGATCGGGATTGACCAGCTTGACGACCTGCCGGCGGCCCGGCGACGTGGGTTTGACTTTGACCAGTGGCATGGCTTACTCCGAGGCCTGGAAGTTGATTTCCTGGCCCTGTGCCAGGCACACGTAGGCCTTTTTCCAGTTGCGCCGCCGGCCCATGAAGCGCCCGAAGCGCTTCTCCTTGCCCTTGACGTTGGCGACCTGCACCGACTTGACCTTGGTCTTGAACAGCAGCTCGACTGCGGCCTTGATCTCCGGTTTGGTCGCGTCCGCGACGACGCGAAACACGTACTGGCTGTTCTTCTCGCCGACGAAGGTGCTTTTCTCCGAAACTTGCGGCGCAAGCAACACCTGCATCAGGCGTTCTTTCTGCATGGCCGCGTTCATTTCAGCATCTCCTCGAACTTCGCTACCGCTTTTTTCGTCAGGATGACGTGATCAAACTGGATCAGCGACACCGGATCGGCATGATTGACGTCGAGCACCCGCACGTTCGCCAGGTTGCGTGAAGAGAGATACAGGTTCTCGTCGATGCTGTCGGTGATCACCAGCGCCGAATCCAATCCCATCTGCCTGAGCTTTTGCGCCAGAAGCTTCGTCTTCGGCGCGTCGATGACGAAGCTTTCCACCACTTTCAGCCGGTCTTCGCGCGCAAGCTGCGAAAGGATCGAACACATGCCGGCGCGGTACATCTTGCGATTGAGCTTCTGCGTGAAATTCTCGTCCGGGCTCGCGGGAAAGATTTTGCCGCCGCCGCGCCACAACGGGCTCGCGGTATCACCCGAGCGGGCGCGGCCGGTGCCCTTCTGGCGCCAGGGCTTCTTGTGCGAGTGGCGAACGTCGCTGCGCCCCTTCTGGGCGCGGGTGCCCAGCCGCGCGTTCGCCTGGTAGGCGGTGACGATCTGGTGCACCAGCGACTGGTTGAACTCGCGTCCGAACAGCGCATCGGGCGCGGAAACGGTGGCAGCACTCTTGCCCTGGTCGTTGATGAGCTTGAGTTCCATCACGCACCCCCTTTTCCGGCGGGCGCCTTGGATGCCGGGTGCACGATGATGTCGCCACCGCGGCTGCCGGGAACGGCGCCTTTCACCATGAGCAGCTGGCGCTCGGCATCGATGCGCACGATCTTGAGGTTCTGCGTGGTGCGTTTGACATTGCCCAGATGGCCCGCCATGCGCTTGCCCGGAAACACGCGGCCCGGGTCCTGGGCCTGGCCGGTCGAACCCGGCTTCTTGGTCGAGAGCGAGTTGCCGTGGCTGGCGCGGTTCGAGGAAAAATGATGGCGCTTGATGACACCGGCAAAGCCCTTGCCCTGCGAGGTGCCGGTCACGTCCACCGTCTGGCCGACCTTGAAAAGGTCGACGCCGATCTTGCCGCCGACTTTCAGGGCGGCAAGGTCCTTCTCCGGTACCCGGAATTCGCGCAGCACCTTCCCCGCCTCGACCGCAGCCTTGGCGAGATGACCGGCCATGGCCTTGTTGACGCGGGAAGCGCGGCGCTTGCCGAAGGCCACCTGAACGGCGCTGTAGCCGTCCGTCGCAGGCGTCTTGATCTGCGTCACGCGATTGTCGGACACGTCGAGCACCGTCACCGGCAGCGAATCGCCGTCGTCGGTGAAAATGCGGGTCATGCCGACCTTGCGGCCGACCAGTCCCAAGCTCATGTTATTACCCTTTTATCAAGGTGCCGGTTCCAATTGACCGGCCGTTCACAAAGTCGCGACCGGCGGGCTTGACTGCCGGCCGCGGAGAAAAATCTACAATTTGATCTCGACGTCGACACCCGCCGGCAGATCGAGCTTCATCAGCGCATCCACCGTCTTGTCGGTCGGGTCGATGATGTCCATCAGGCGCAAGTGCGTCCGGATCTCGAACTGGTCGCGCGAAGTCTTGTTCGCGTGCGGCGAGCGCAATATGTCGAAGCGCTCGATTCGAGTGGGCAGCGGCACGGGACCCTTGACCACGGCGCCGGTGCGCTTCGCGGTGTCCACGATCTCCAGAGCCGACTGGTCGATCAGCCGATAATCGAACGCCTTGAGTCTGATCCGGATTTTCTGGTTCTGCATGTCAATCCTCGTGAATCGTGAATCGTAAATCGTGAATCGTCGCGATGAACGGGGTTACGATTTCCGATTCCCGATTCACGCCTTGTCCTATTCGATGACCTTCGCCACCACGCCGGCGCCGACGGTTTTGCCGCCCTCGCGGATGGCAAAGCGCAAGCCCTGCTCCATCGCGATCGGGGCAATGAGGGTCACCACCATCTTCACGTTGTCCCCCGGCATCACCATCTCGGTG
>JBARMB010000117.1:0-50154 GCA_049802235.1 Burkholderiales bacterium
GTCGCGGGCTCCGGCGACTTGCGGCCTGTGTTTCCCCCGGCGCTTCGGCGCCGTCGGCGGCGCGGGCTGAGGCCGGGCGGGGTTTTCGCGGTAGACAACCAGGACCTTGCCGATGTGCTGCACCGGCTGGGCACCGGTTTTGGTACAGATCTCCGCGAGCAAGGCCGCGCGCGCCGGACGCTCAGCGCCGAAGATGCGGATCTTGATCAGCTCGTGGCTCTTCAGGCTGCGCTCGATTTCCGCCACGACTCCCGGCGATAATCCGGCCTCGCTGATCATCACCACCGGGTTGAGGGCGTGGGCGCGGGCTCGCAGCGCTTTGCGCCGGGCAGAGGACAGCGTGCGCCGGTCGGCAGAGAAAAGAACGTTCACATCGGACATTGTACGTGAGCAGCAGGGCTAAATCGAAAAGCTGGATGCGGGCGCACGTGCGCGACCCGTACGTGCAGCAGGCGAAAAAATCGGGCTATCGCTCCCGCGCGGCATACAAGCTGATCGAGATCGCGGCCAGGGACCGGCTGCTGCGCCCCGGGATGGCGGTGGTCGATCTCGGTGCCGCGCCGGGGAGCTGGTCGCAGATACTCGCCGAGCGCGCCGGGCCCGCGGGGTGCGTCATCGCCGTCGATCTGCTGGAGGTGGCGCCGATCCCCGGGCTGACCGTGATTCGGGGCGACTTCCGGGACGCTGCCGTGCTCGGGCAGATCGAGGCGGCCCTGGGCGGGGTGCAGCTCGACCTTGTAGTTTCGGACATGGCCCCCAATCTATCGGGCATAGGTGCAACGGATCAGGCACGCAGCGTGCATCTGTGCGAGTTGGCGCTCGAGTTCGCCAAAGCGCATCTGAAGACCGAAGGTGCATTTCTGGTCAAGGTATTTCAGGGCGCCGGATATCCGGAGTTTCTCGCGGCGATGCGCAATGCCTTTGTGACCGTGGCGTCGCGCAAGCCCGGGGCGTCGCGCGGGCGCTCGAGCGAAATGTACCTGCTCGGCCGGCGCCTGAAGGCGGCATCCGGCTGAATCGGGAAGGCTCCGCGGTCCTAACCCCCCGTGGGCAGGGGAATTTGTTTAGAATAGCGACAGAAGGACTCATGTTTTGAAGGAAAGCGATTGAATAACCTTTTCAAGAACCTCGTGATCTGGCTGGTCATCGGCCTGGTGCTGATGACCGTGTTCAACCAGTTCAACACCCGCCAGCAGGCGCAGGCGGCGATGGACTATTCGCAGTTCTACGAGGAAGTGAAGGCCGGCCACATCGCCGAGGTGGTGATCGAGGGCCGCAACCTCAAGGCCAAGACCATCGACGGCAAGACCGTGACCAGCTACTCGCCCGGCGACATCTGGCTCATCTCCGATCTGCTCAAGTACGGCGTCAAGATCAAGGCCAAGCCCGAAGAAGAGCCGTCGCTGCTGATGAACATCTTCGTCTCCTGGTTTCCGATGCTGCTCCTGATCGGCGTGTGGATCTTCTTCATGCGCCAGATGCAGGGCGGCGGGCGCGGCGGCGCGTTCTCGTTCGGCAAGTCGCGCGCTCGCATGATGGATGAGACCAACAACAACGTCACCTTTGCCGATGTCGCCGGCTGCGACGAAGCGAAAGAGGAGGTCTCCGAGCTGGTCGACTTCCTCAAGGACCCGACAAAGTTCCAGAAGCTCGGCGGCCGCATCCCGAAAGGCGTGCTGATGGTCGGCAGTCCCGGCACCGGAAAAACGCTGCTGGCGCGCGCGATCGCGGGCGAGGCAAAAGTGCCGTTCTTCTCGATCTCCGGCTCCGACTTCGTCGAGATGTTCGTCGGCGTCGGCGCGGCGCGCGTGCGCGACATGTTCGAGCAGGCGAAAAAGCATGCGCCCTGCATCGTGTTCATCGACGAGCTCGACGCCGTCGGGCGCCAGCGCGGCGCGGGGCTCGGTGGCGGTAACGACGAACGCGAGCAGACGCTGAACCAGATGCTGGTGGAAATGGACGGCTTCGAGGGCACCACGGGCGTGATCGTCATCGCCGCGACGAACCGGCCCGACGTGCTCGATCCGGCGCTGCTGCGCCCCGGGCGCTTCGACCGCCAGGTGGTGGTGCCGCTGCCCGACATCCGCGGCCGCGAGCAGATCCTGCTGGTGCACATGCGCAAGGTGCCGATGGCCCCCGACGTCAGGGCCGACATCATCGCGCGCGGCACGCCCGGCTTCTCTGGCGCCGATCTCGCCAACCTCGTCAATGAAGCGGCGCTGTTTGCGGCGCGCAAGAACAAGCGCCTGGTGGACATGGAGGACTTCGAGCGCGCCAAGGACAAGATCATCATGGGCGCCGAGCGCCGCTCCATGGTCATGCCGGAAGAGGAGCGCAGGAACACCGCCTACCACGAGTCCGGCCACGCGGTGGTGGCGAAGCTCGTGCCCAAGACCGACCCGGTACACAAGGTCACCATCATCCCGCGCGGGCGCGCGCTGGGCGTCACCATGCAGTTGCCGGAAGAGGACCGCTTCAGCATGGATCGCGTGCGGCTGCTGTCGACCATCGCCGTGCTGTTCGGCGGGCGCATTGCCGAAGAACTTTTCATGAACCAGATGACCACCGGGGCGTCGAATGACTTCGAACGCGCCACCGACCTCGCCCGGCGCATGGTGACGCAATGGGGCATGTCCGACGAGATGGGCATCATGGTGTACGGCGAGAACGAGGGCGAAGTATTTCTCGGCCGCTCCGTCACCACGCACAAGAACGTGTCCGAGGCGACGCTGCAGAGGGTCGAGGCCGAAATCCGCCGTATCATCGACCAGCAGTACGCCCTGGCGCGCAAGCTCATCGAGGACAACCGCGACAAGGTCGAGGCGATGGCGAAGGCGCTGCTCGAATTGGAAACCATCGACGCCGACCAGATCAACGACATCATGGCGGGACTGCCGCCGCGGCCGCCCAAGCCGACGCAGTCCTCGTCGCAGCCGCCCAGGAAGGACGGTCCCAGCAGCGCGGTCGAGCCGGCTGCTGCCTGAGGGGAATCCGCATCAACGGGCCCGAAGCGAGCTTCGGGCTTTTTTGTTTGTGTCGCGTCCCTGCGTCGAGTTGATGCTCATGCCCGAACCCGAATCGCTTGCCTGCGGCCGCTTCCGCCTGTCCCTGGGGCGCCCGCTGGTGATGGGTATCGTCAACGTCACGCCCGATTCCTTTTCCGATGGGGGGCGTTTTCTTGACCCCGGAGCCGCCATCGCACATGCCCGCCGGCTGGTGGAGGAGGGCGCCGATCTGATCGACATCGGCGCGGAATCGAGCCGCCCCGGAGCCGATGCCGTGGCCCCGCAGGAGGAAGTGCGACGGTTGATGCCCGTGCTCGATGCGGTTCGCGACTTGCCGGTCCCGGTGTCGGTGGATACGGTGAAGCCGGAGGTGATGCGCGCGGCAATTGCCGCGGGCGCGGCGATGATCAATGACATCAACGCGCTGCGCTCGCCCGGCGCGCTGGAGGCGGTCGCGGCGTCCGACGTCGGCGTGTGCCTCATGCACATGCAGGGCGAACCGCGCAGCATGCAGCAGGCGCCGCACTACGACGACGTGGTTGCTGAAGTGAAGGCATTCCTCGCCGGGCGCATTGCGGCGGCACGGGCGCACGGCATCGCGCGCGAGCGCATCGTCATCGATCCCGGCTTCGGCTTCGGCAAGACCGTGGAACACAACTTTGCACTGCTGCGAAATCTCGACCGATTCGCGGAATTGGGATTGCCGGTGATGGCCGGCTGGTCGCGCAAGTCGACCCTGGGCACGATCACCGGCAGGGCGGCCACCGGGAGGCTGGCGGCGAGCGTGGCCGCGGCTTTGCTGGCGGTGCAGCATGGGGCTAGAATCGTGCGCGTCCACGACGTCGCCGCAACCCGCGATGCGCTTGCCGTGCTCGCAGCGTTTGAAAAGCGGAATTAACCGCAAAGGTCGCAAAGGAACGTCAAGAAAGGTTTCCTTGGCGACCTTGGCGTCCCTTGCTGTGAGACAGGAATTTTCATGACGAGAAGATACTTCGGTACAGACGGTGTGCGCGGCAAGGTCGGCGAGGCGCCGATCACGCCCGATTTCGTGATGCGGCTCGGCTACGCTGCCGGCGAAGTGCTGGTGCGGCGCTCGATAATGCCCAGGGACGGGCACCCCGCGGTGCTGATCGGCAAGGACACGCGCATTTCGGGCTACATGCTCGAGGCCTCGCTCGAGGCGGGCTTCGCCGCCGCCGGCGTGGACGTGATGCTGACCGGTCCGCTGCCGACGCCGGCGATCGCCTACCTGACGCGCGCGCTGCGGTTGCAGGTCGGGGTCGTCATCAGCGCTTCGCACAATCCTTACCAGGACAACGGCATCAAGTTTTTTTCCGCCGACGGTAGCAAGCTGCCCGATGCGGTCGAGGCCGAAATCGAAACCAGTCTCGGCCGCGCGATGCAGTGCAAGGAGTCGGCCAAACTCGGCCGGGCGCGCCGGGTCGACGATGCCGCCGGCCGCTACATCGAATTCTGCAAGAGCACGTTTCCGTCCGCGCTCGATCTGCGCGGCATGAAGATCGTGGTCGACTGCGCCCACGGCGCCACCTACCATGTCGCGCCGCACGTGTTCCACGAGCTGGGCGCCGATGTCGAGGCGATCGGCGTGAGTCCGGACGGCTTCAACATCAACGACGGCGTCGGAGCGACCCGTCCGCAAGCACTGCAGGCGGCGGTGAAAAAGCACCGCGCCGATCTGGGCATCGCTCTGGACGGCGACGGCGACCGGCTGCTGATGGCGGACGGCGACGGCACGCTCTACGACGGCGATCAACTGCTGTACATCATCGCCCGGGAACGGGTTCGGGCGGGGAAGCTGGCCGGCATCGTGGGTACGCTGATGACCAATCTGGCGCTGGAGCGGATATTGGAGAAAATGAATGTCCCGTTTGCACGCGCCAGGGTCGGCGACCGCTATGTGCTCGAAATGCTCCTGGAAAAGGACTGGCAGCTCGGGGGCGAGAATTCCGGGCACATCATCTGTCTGGACAAGCACACCACCGGCGACGGCATCGTATCGGCCCTGCAGGTGCTGTCGGCGCTCCGCACCGGCCGCGCGACGCTGGCGGCGCTGTGCAAGGGGCTGAAGCTCTACCCGCAGGAGCTCGTCAACGTGCGCGTGCCCCAGGGTTTCGATTGGCGCAAAAAACCGGCGATCGCAAAGGCCGGCCGGGAAGCGGAGCGCGCGCTTGGCAGGAACGGCCGTGTGCTGCTGCGCCCCTCGGGAACCGAGCCGCTGCTGCGTGTCATGGTGGAAGGCAGGGACGAAGATCAGGTGCGTCGGCTCGCCGGCAGGATCGCGGACGCCGTGCGGGACGCCGTCTAGAAAAGTCAGCGCCCGGCGGTTTTTTTTTGCGACTCAAAAAGGATGACAAGGCTCTGAATTTCCCAGCGTTTTTGATTGACCCTCGACTCGATTGAGCGCTAAAATTACGCTCATTGGCTGGCTTGGAAAATCGATGCGCGCGCGGCTCGTAGCTGGCAACTGGAAGATGCATGGCAGCCTTGTTGCCAATCAGCGGTTGCTCGACGCGCTCAAGGCGGGGTTGAAAGCGGCCGAAGGCGTGAGTTACGCGGTGTGCGCGCCGTTTCCGTACCTGCCGCAGGTGGCTGCGGCGCTCTCGGGCAGCCCGATCGCGTGGGGCGCGCAGAACGTGTCCGAGCACGATGCCGGCGCGTACACCGGCGAAGTGTCGGGTTCGATGCTGAGGGAGTTCGGCTGCCGCCATGCAATCGTCGGCCACTCCGAGCGGCGCAGCTTCTACGGCGAAGATGACCGCAGGGTCGCAGCCAAGTTTGTCGCGGCGCAGCGCGCCGGGTTGACGCCGATCCTGTGCGTCGGCGAGACGCTGGATCAGCGCGAGCGGGGCGAGACGGAAAGCGTGGTGGAACGCCAGGTGGATGCGGTGCTTGCGGCGGCGGGTGCGGCGTCGCTTGCCGATGCAACAGTGGCCTATGAGCCGGTCTGGGCAATCGGTACTGGCAGGACGGCGACGCCGGAGCAGGCCCAGGGCGTGCACGCGTTCATTCGCGCGCTGGTCGCCCGGCGCGACCGGGCGGTAGCGGAGCGACTGACCATCATGTACGGCGGCAGCGTCAAGCCCGGAAACGCGCGCGAACTGTTCGCGATGCCCGACATCGACGGCGGACTGATCGGCGGGGCCTCGCTGGTTGCGGATGATTTCGTAGCCATTTGCGCCGCAGCGCGAAGGTAGCGGCGATTTGTGAAGGGAAGTTCCGATTGAATTCTTGCGTAATCGGAACTTCCTCTGATACGGCGAATTTACGAGGGGGCGTAGCTCCCTTGCTCGAATCCCATCAAAGGAAATGACTATGGATTTCTGGTTCACCCTGACCCTCATCGTCGACGTGATCGTCGCGCTCTGCATCATCGGCCTCGTCCTGCTCCAGCACGGCAAGGGCGCGGATGTGGGCGCCGCGTTCGGCGGCGGCTCCTCCGGGAGCCTGTTCGGCGCGACCGGCTCGGCCAATTTTCTTTCGCGCACCACGGCCGTCCTGGCGGTGGTCTTCTTCCTTACGACTTTTGCGCTGGCGTACTTTGCTTCGCACAAGCCCCGCGCCGGCGGCGGAGTGATGGAGACAGTCAGGGAGCAGCCGGCCGTGCCGGCGCCCGCGATTCCCGCGCCCCAGGCGGCGCCGGAGGCGGCCAAGGCAGGCGATGGCACGAATTCGAAAGCAAACGAGGTGCCGAAGTAGTAAAATCAGCCAGCTTGAGACCGGGCTCGGTCCGAATGCACAGCGAGGTATCAGGCCCAATCACGCCGACGTGGTGAAATTGGTAGACACGCCGTCTTGAGGGGGCGGTGGCGAAAGCTGTGAGAGTTCGAGTCTCTCCGTCGGCACCAGACAAAGGAGGACGTGGAGCGGAAGCAGTGCTTCCGGCCCACGTCCTCGGTTTTGAGAAGGATGGGATTTCTGTGAACAGAAGTGTGCGAGTGCGGGTCGCCGGCGCCGCATCCCTCTTCTGGGGCAAAGGCTAGTCCGTGCTCGAAAATTACTTCCCGATCTTGCTGTTCATCATCATCGCGCTGGCCTTCGGCGGCATTATGGTCGCGACCGGCGCCGTGTTCGGGCCCCATCGCCCCGACAGCGAAAAGCTGTCTCCCTACGAGTGCGGGTTCGAGGCGTTCGAGGACGCGCGCATGAGGTTCGACGTGCGCTACTACCTCGTCGCCATTCTCTTCATCCTGTTCGATCTCGAGATCGCCTTCCTTTTTCCCTGGGCGGTGACGCTGAACGAGATCGGCAGCTTCGGCTTCGGGTCGATGATGATTTTCCTCGCCATCCTGGTCGTAGGCTTCGTCTACGAGTGGAGGAAAGGAGCGCTGGAATGGGAATAGAAGGCGTTCTTCAAGAAGGCTTTGTCACCACCACGGCGGACAAGCTCATCAACTGGACCCGCACCGGCTCGCTGTGGCCGGTGACTTTCGGGCTGGCTTGCTGCGCCGTGGAGATGATGCATGCGGGCGCCTCGCGCTACGACCTCGATCGTTTCGGCATCGTGTTCCGGCCCAGCCCGAGGCAGTCCGATGTGATGATCGTCGCCGGCACGTTGTGCAACAAGATGGCGCCGGCGCTGCGCAAGGTCTACGACCAGATGGCCGAACCCCGCTGGGTCATCTCGATGGGCTCCTGCGCCAATGGCGGCGGCTACTACCACTACTCGTACTCGGTGGTGCGCGGCTGCGACCGCATCGTGCCGGTGGACGTGTACGTGCCGGGCTGCCCGCCGACGGCGGAGGCGCTGCTCTACGGCATCGTGCAGCTCCAGAACAAGATCAAGCGCACCAACACCATCGCCCGGTAGACGAGATGGCCGCGAAGCTCGAACGACTGAAAGACGCGCTTGCCTCGGTACCGGGCGGAAGGATAGTCAGCCTCACCGAGGCGCTCGGCGAGCTCACGCTCGAGGTCAAGGCAGAGGACTGTGTCGCTGCGGCACAGGCGCTGCGCGATGATCCGGCGCTCAGGTTCGAGCAGCTCATCGACCTTTGCGGCGTCGATTACTCCGGCTACGGGGAGGGTGCGTGGTCGGGGGCGCGCTTCGCCGTCGTGTCGCACCTGCTCTCGGTCACGCACAACTGGAGGTTGCGGCTGCGGGTGTTCGCGCCCGACGACGGCTTCCCGGTGGTGGATTCGCTCACGGAAATCTGGCCCAACGCCAACTGGTACGAGCGCGAGGCCTTCGACCTGTTCGGCATCATGTTTACCGGGCACGCCGACCTGCGCCGCATCCTGACCGACTACGGTTTCGTCGGCCATCCGTTCCGCAAAGATTTCCCGCTCTCGGGCAATGTCGAGATGCGCTACGACCCGGAGCAGAAGCGGGTGATCTACCAGCCGGTGTCCATCGAGCCGCGCGAAATCACCCCGCGCGTCATCCGCGAGGAGGAGTACGGCGACCTGGGCGGACGGAAATAGGCGATGGCTGAAATCCGCAACTACACGCTCAATTTTGGCCCCCAGCACCCGGCGGCGCACGGCGTGCTGCGGCTGGTGCTGGAGCTGGACGGAGAGGTGGTTATGCGCGCCGATCCGCATATCGGCCTGCTGCACCGTGCCACCGAGAAGCTGGCGGAGCACAAGACCTTCATCCAGGCGCTGCCCTACTTGGACCGCCTGGACTACATATCCATGATGTGCAACGAGCATGCCTACTGCATGGCGATCGAGCGCCTGCTCGGCATCGACGTGCCGATCCGCGCCCAGTATATCCGCGTCATGTTCGATGAGATCACGCGCACCCTCAACCATCTGTTTGTGCTGGGGGCGCATGCGCTCGACATTGGCGCAATGACCGTGTTTCTCTACGCCTTCCGCGAGCGCGAGGATCTGCTCGACGTCTACGAGGCGGTATCGGGCGCGCGCATGCACGCGGCCTACTATCGTCCCGGCGGGGTCTACCGCGACCTGCCGGAGACCATGCCTCAGTACCAGGCCTCGATGTACAAGAACGAAAAGTCGCTGCACAAGCTGAACGAGAACCGGCAGGGCTCTTTGCTCGACTTCATCGAGGACTTCACCGACCGCTTCCCGAACTACGTCGACGAGTACGAGACCCTGCTCACCGACAACCGCATCTGGAAGCAGCGCACGGTCAACATCGGCGTTGTGTCCCCGGAGCGGGCGCTGGCGCTCGGCTTCACCGGCCCGATGCTGCGCGGCTCCGGGGTGGAATGGGACCTGCGCAAGAAGCAGCCCTACGAGGTCTACGATCGGGTCGAGTTCGATATCCCGGTGGGTGTGAACGGCGATTGCTACGACCGCTACCTGGTGAGGATCGAGGAGATGCGCCAGTCGAACCGCATCATCCGGCAGTGCGTCGAGTGGCTGCGCGCCAATCCCGGCCCGGTGATCACCGACAACCACAAGGTGGCGCCGCCGACGCGCGTCGAGATGAAGAGCAACATGGAAGAGCTGATCCACCACTTCAAGCTCTTTACCGAGGGTTTCCGCGTGCCGCCGGGTGAGGCCTACGCCGCGGTCGAACACCCCAAAGGGGAATTCGGCATCTACCTCGTGTCCGATGGCGCCAACAAGCCTTACCGCATGAAAATCCGGGCGGCCGGATTTGCACATCTGTCCTCGCTCAACGAGATGTCGAAGGGGCACATGCTGGCCGACGTGGTGGCGATCATCGGCACGCAGGACATCGTCTTCGGCGAGATCGACCGCTGATGCTGAGCGCTGAGGCACTGGAGAAAATCGACCGTGAGATCGGCAAGTACCCTGCCGAGCAGAAGCAGTCGGCGGTGATGGCGGCGCTCGCCATTGCCCAGGACGAGAAGGGTCATCTCTCGACCGAGGTGGTGGACTTCGTCGCCGGCTATCTCGGCATGGCGCCGATCGCGGTGTACGAAGTGGCGACGTTCTACGCCATGTACGACCTGCAGCCGGTCGGCAAGCACAAGCTGTGCATCTGCACCAATCTGCCGTGCGCGCTCTCCGGGGCGAAAGACGCGGCCGAACACCTGAAGAAGAAGCTCGGCATCGATTTCGGCGAGACGACCGCCGACGGCAAGTTCACGCTCAAGGAAGGCGAGTGCTTCGGCGCCTGCGGCGACGCACCGGTGATGCTGGTCAACAACAAGAAGATGGTTTCCTTCATGACGCCGGAAAAAATCGACCAGTGGCTTGCGGAGCTGAAATAATGGATTGTCACAGTGGTGACACGAATTCAGGGGAGAACGAGGGCATGTTTTCCCTCGTATCGTGAAAGACCCCATGCTGAATTACGGACCTGACGCGATCATCCTCGCCGGCCTGGACGGCAACAACTGGCGGCTCGATGATTACGTCAAGCGCGGCGGCTACTCGGCGCTGAAAAAGATCCTCGCCGAAAAAATCCCGCCCGAGAATATCATCGCCGAGGTGAAGAAATCGGCGCTGCGCGGCCGCGGCGGCGCCGGCTTTCCCGCCGGCCTCAAATGGAGCTTCATGCCGCGCCAGTTTTCCGGCGCCAAATACCTGGTGTGCAATTCCGACGAGGGCGAGCCGGGCACATTCAAGGACCGCGACATCCTGCGCTACAACCCGCATGTCGTCATCGAAGGCATGGCGATCGGCGCCTACGCCATGGGAATCGGCACCGGCTACAACTACATCCACGGCGAGATCTGGGACCTCTACGAGCGCTTCGAGGAGGCGCTTGGCGAAGCGCGCGCCGCGGGTTTCCTCGGCAGGAGCATCCTCGGCAGCGATTTCTCCTTCGAGCTGTACGCTCATCACGGCTACGGCGCCTACATCTGCGGCGAGGAGACCGCGCTGCTGGAATCGCTCGAAGGCAAGAAGGGCCAGCCGCGTTTCAAGCCGCCGTTCCCGGCGAGCTACGGCCTGTACGGCAAGCCGACCACGATCAACAACACCGAGACCTTCGCCGCCGTGCCCTGGATCGTCAACCACGGCGCCGATGCCTTCCTCGCGCTCGGCAGGCCCAACAACGGCGGCACCAAGATCTTCTCGGTATCGGGCCACGTTGCCCGGCCGGGCAACTACGAAGTGAAACTTGGGACGCCGTTCGCCAAGCTGCTCGAAATGGCGGGGGGCATGCGCGCTGGGCGCAAACTCAAGGCGGTGATTCCCGGCGGCTCGTCGATGCCGGTGCTGCCTGCCGGGATCATGATGCAGACCGACATGGACTACGACTCGATCGCCAAGGCCGGCTCGATGCTCGGCTCGGGTGCAGTGATCGTGATGGACGACACCACCTGCATGGTGCGCGCGCTGGAGCGCCTGTCGTACTTCTATTTCGAGGAGTCCTGCGGCCAGTGCACGCCCTGCCGCGAGGGCACGGGCTGGCTGTATCGCATGGTGCACCGGATCGAGCACGGCAAGGGCAGGCCGGAGGATCTCGATATCCTCACCAACGTCGCCGACAACATTGCCGGGCGCACCATCTGCGCGCTGGGCGACGCGGCAGCGCTGCCGGTGAAAAGCTTCATCCAGCACTTCCGCGACGAGTTCCAGCACCACATCGACCACAAGCGCTGCCTGGTGAGCGTGCCGGGCGGCTACGCCACCACGCTCAGCGCTCCCGCGCGTCAGGCCGCCTGAGCCATGCTGAAAGTCACCATCGACGGCAGGGAAACCGAGGTCCGGAACGGCGCCACCGTGATGGAGGCGGCAAACGGCCTCGGCATCTTCGTCCCGCATTTCTGCTATCACAAGAAACTCTCAATCGCGGCCAACTGCCGCATGTGCCTGGTGCAGGTGGAGAAGGCGCCCAAGCCCATGCCGGCCTGCGCCACGCCGGTCACCGACGGCATGAAGGTGTTCACGCACTCCGACTACGCCAGGCAGGCGCAGAACGGCGTGATGGAGTTCCTGCTCATCAACCATCCGCTCGATTGCCCGATCTGCGACCAGGGCGGCGAGTGCCAGCTGCAGGATCTCGCCGTCGGCTACGGCAACAGCGCTTCGCGCTACACGGAAGAAAAACGCGTGGTGCTGAACAAGAACCTGGGGCCGCTGATCTCCACCGACATGACGCGCTGCATCCACTGCACGCGCTGCGTGCGCTTCGGCCAGGAGATCGCGGGCATCATGGAACTGGGCATGGTCGGGCGCGGCGAGCACGCCGAGATCATCGCCTTCGTCGGCAAGACCGTGGATTCCGAGCTCTCGGGCAACGTGATCGATCTGTGCCCGGTGGGCGCGCTCACCTCGAAGCCGTTCCGCTATACGGCGCGCACTTGGGAACTGTCGCGGCGCAAATCGGTCAGTCCCCACGACGGCCTCGGCTCGAACCTGATCGTGCAGGTGAAACAGAACCGGGTCATGCGCGTGGTGCCGCTCGAAAACGAGGAGCTGAACGAGTGCTGGCTCTCCGACAAGGACCGCTTCTCCTACGAGGGGCTGAACTCGGAGGAGCGTCTCACCCGCCCGATGCTGAAAGAGAACGGCAAGTGGCGCGCAGTCGAGTGGCAAGTGGCGCTCGATCACGTCGCCAGGGGACTGGCCGGCATCAAGGCGAAGCACGGCGCCGAGGCAATCGGCGCGCTCGCGAGCCCGCACTCGACGCTCGAAGAGATGCTCCTGCTGCAAAAGCTGATGCGCGCAGCGGGCAGCGACAACGTCGATCACCGCCTGCGGCAGTCGGATTTCTCCGCCGACGGCAAGCGCGCCGGCGCGCCGGGGCTGGGCATGAAGGTCGCCGAGCTCGGCGGGCTCGACCGCGTGCTCGTGGTCGGCTCGTTCCTGCGCAAGGACCATCCGCTCGTCGCCAACCGCCTGCGCCAGGCGGCCAAGGGCGCGACCCGGATCAATGTCCTGCACTGCACCGACGACGAACTGCTGATGCCGGTTGCCAGCAAGGCCATCGTGCCGCCGCAGCAGTTGCAGTGGATGCTCGCGCAGATCGTCAAGGCGGCGGCAGAAGCAAAACAGAAGCCGGTGCCCGCCGCGCTTGCCGGCGTCGAAGTCGGCGCCGAAGCGAAGGCCATCGCGGCGAGCCTCGCCTCGGGCCAGAATGTCGCCGTGCTGCTCGGCAATCTCGCCGCGCAGCACCCGCAGGCGGCGCAGCTGCAGTTGCTCGCCCAGGAGCTTGCCGCGATTCTCGCCGCAAAGTCCGGCTTCCTCGGCGAGGCGGCGAACAGCGTCGGCGGCTACCTCGCCGGCTGTGTTCCGTCCGCCAGCGGTCTGAACGCCGGAACGATGCTGGAGCAGCCGCGCAAAGCCTATGTGCTGCTGAACGTCGAGCCCGAGCTCGACTGCCACGATCCGCGCGCGGCGATCAGGGCGATGGATGCGGCCGAGCTGGTGGTCGCGCTGTCGGCCTACAGGGGTTTTGCGCTCGATTACGCCAGCGTGCTCCTGCCGATCGCGCCGTTCACCGAGACTTCGGGCAGCTTCGTCAATTGCGAAGGCCGCATGCAGAGCTTCAACGGCGTGGTGAAGCCGCTGGGCGAAGCCCGCCCCGCGTGGAAGGTGCTGCGCGTGCTCGGCAACCTGCTCGGTTTGTCCGGTTTCGACTACGACTCGAGCGAAGCGGTGCGCGACGAGGCGTGCCGGCCCGAAGCCGTCGCCGCAAAACTGGATAACCGGCTCAGCGGCCTTGCGCTCGAGCTCGACCCCGCGGGACAAGGCGGGTTGCAGAGCATGGCCGCAGGCCTGCAAAGAATTGCCGACGTTCCCATCTATTTTGCCGATCCCGTGGTGCGCCGCGCAGAGTCGCTGCAGAAGACGCGCGACGCCAGGCCGCCGAAAGCCTGGGTGGGGGCGGCGCTGGCGCAGAGGCTCCAGCTGAAGGCGGGCGACAAGGTCCGCGTGCGGCAAGGGGAGGGCGAAGCGGTGGTCGAACTCGGCGTCGACGAGCGCGTGCCGGCGGGCTGCGTGCGTCTCGCCGCGGCGCACAAGCTCACTTCGGGCCTCGGGCCGATGTTCGGTCCGGTTTCGGTGGAGCGCGCGTGACGCTGGTGACCGCATTCTTCGATCTCTGCGCGAGCCTCTGGGTCCAGTGGCTCGGGCCGCAGTGGGGGCCGCTCGTCTGGTCGCTGATCAAGAACACGATCCTGATCCTGTGCATCGTCCTGCCGCTGTTCGGCCTGGTCGCCTATCTCACGCTGTGGGAGAGGAAGCTCATCGGCTGGATGCAGATCCGCCTCGGACCCAACCGGGTGACGTTCTTCGGCATTTCCTGGCTCGGAGGCCTGGCGCAGCCGATCGCCGACGCGTTCAAGCTGATCTTCAAGGAACTGATCATCCCGGCCGGGGCAAACAAGTTCCTGTTCGTGGTGGCGCCGATGCTGACGCTGATGCCGGCGCTCGCCGCCTGGGCGGTGATCCCGTTCAGTCCCGAGGTCGTGCTCGCCGACATCGACGCCGGGCTGCTCTACGTCATGGCGATCACCTCGATGGGCGTGTACGGCGTCATCATCGCCGGCTGGGCCTCGAACTCGAAATACGCGTTCCTCGGCGCGATGCGCTCGGCGGCGCAGATCGTCGCCTACGAGATCGCCATGGGCTTCGCGCTGGTTTGCGTGCTGCTGGTGTCGCAGAGCCTCAACCTGACCGACATCGTCGCCGGGCAGGCGCGCGGTTATTTCGCCCACAAGGGCCTGAACTTCCTGTCGTGGAACTGGCTGCCGCTGTTTCCCATGTTCCTGGTGTACTTCATCTCCGGCGTCGCCGAGACCAACCGTTCGCCCTTCGACGTGGCCGAAGGCGAATCCGAGATCGTCGCCGGCTTCCACGTGGAATATTCGGGCATGACCTTCGCGCTGTTCTTCCTCGGCGAGTACGCCGCCATGATCCTGGTGTCGACGCTCGCCACCATCATGTTCCTGGGCGGCTGGGCCGCGCCGATCGACAGCCCGCTGCTCAATGCCATCCCGCCGTTCGCCTGGCTGTTCGCCAAGGTGTTCTTCGTGGTATCGATGTTCCTGTGGTTCCGGGCGACTTTCCCGCGCTACCGCTACGACCAGATCATGCGCCTGGGCTGGAAGGTGTTCATCCCGCTGACCATCATATGGCTGGTGCTGATCGCCGTGTGGATGCAGACGCCGTGGAACATCTGGAAATAGGGAGATTCAGGTGATCGAACGCGTCCGCGACTTCTTCAAGGCCTTCCTGCTGATCGAGCTGGTGAAGGGGATGGCGCTCACCGGGCGCCACCTGTTCCGGCGCAAGATCACGGTGCAGTTCCCGGAGGAGAAAACGCCGATGAGCCCGCGCTTTCGCGGACTGCACGCGCTGCGCCGCTACCCGAACGGGGAAGAGCGCTGCATCGCCTGCAAGCTGTGCGAGGCGGTGTGCCCGGCGCTGGCGATCACCATCGAATCCGAGCAGCGCGCCGACGGTACGCGCCGCACCACGCGCTACGATATCGACCTGACCAAGTGCATCTTCTGCGGCTTCTGCGAGGAGTCCTGCCCGGTCGACTCGATCGTCGAGACGCGCATTCTCGAGTACCACGGCGAGACGCGCGGCGATCTCTACTACACCAAGGAAATGCTGCTCGCGGTGGGCGACCGCTACGAGGAGCAGATCGCGAAGGACCGCGCCGTCGACGCGGCGTACCGGTAGACCATGACCATGAACTTCGAGACCGTCGTTTTCTACATTTTTGCGGCGATCCTGCTGTTCGCGGCGCTGCGGGTGATCACGGCGCGCAACCCGGTGCACTCGGCGCTGTTCCTGGTGCTCTCGTTCTTCACCGCAGCGGCGCTGTGGATTCTGCTGCGGGCCGAGTTCCTCGCCATCGCGCTGGTGCTGGTCTACGTCGGTGCGGTGATGGTGCTGTTCCTGTTCGTGATCATGATGCTCGACATCAACCTCGAGCGCCTGCGCGAGGGCTTCTGGAGTTACCTGCCCCTGGGCGCGACTGTCGGCGTCCTGATGGTGGTGGAGATGGCGCTGGTGCTGGGCGGCCGCTACTTCGGCCTTGCGGCGCTGCCGGCGCCGAAGGATCCGGGCGCGGGCTACAGCAACACGAAAGAGCTGGGGCGGCTGCTCTACACGCAGTATGCCTATCCGTTCGAGATCGCCGCGGTGCTGCTGCTCGTCGCCATCATCGCCGCGATCGCGCTGACGCTGCGCAAGCGCAAGGACACGAAGTACCAGGACCCGGCCAGCCAGGTCGCGGTGAAGCGCGGGGATCGCGTGCGGATGGTTTCGATGCCGGCGGAGAAGAAAGATGCGTGAATGGTGAATCGTAAATCGCGAATCGTGCGCTGTCTGCTGCGCCCGGGTCGTTCACGATTCACTATTCCCGATTCACGATTCACGCACCAGGGAGCTTGAGTTGCCGTCACTGTCGCATTTCCTGATTCTCGGCGCGATGCTGTTTGCGATCAGCATCGTCGGGATCTTTCTCAACCGCAGGAACGTCATCATCCTGCTGATGGCGATCGAGCTGATGCTGCTCGCGGTGAATATGAACTTCATTGCCTTCTCGCACTATCTCAACGACATGGCCGGACAGGTGTTCGTGTTCTTCATCCTGACCGTCGCCGCCGCGGAATCGGCGATCGGGCTGGCGATCCTCGTGGTGCTGTTCCGCAACCTTCAGACCATCGATGTCGATGACCTCGACAGCCTGAAAGGGTAAGGCGTGAATCGGGAATCGGAAATGGTGAATCGTAAAGACGCCGTGGCCGTTACGATTCCCGATTTACGATTCACGATTCGCCAACGAACATGACCGGAATGCAGACACTCTATCTCCTGGTGCCCCTCGCACCGCTTGCCGGCGCGATCATGGCCGGGGTGTTCGGGCAGCGGATCGGACGCGCCGGCGCCCACTGGGTGACGATCATCGGCGTGGCGATCTCCTTCGCATTGTCCTGCGTGATCTTCGCCGACGTGCTGAAGGGCAACGTGTTCAACGGCCCGGTCTACACCTGGCTCATCTCGGGCGAGACCCGGTTCGAGATCGGCTTCCTCATCGACCGGTTGAGCGCGCTCATGATGGTGGTGGTGTCGTTCGTCTCGCTGATGGTGCACATCTACACCATCGGCTACATGGCCGAGGATCCCGGCTACCAGCGCTTCTTCGCCTATATCGCGCTGTTCACCTTCTCGATGCTGATGCTGGTGATGGCGAACAACTTCCTGCAGCTGTTCTTCGGCTGGGAGGCGGTGGGCCTGGTGTCGTACCTGCTGATCGGTTTCTGGTACACGCGGCCGACGGCGATCTATGCCAACCTCAAGGCGTTCCTGGTGAACCGCGTCGGCGACTTCGGCTTCCTGATCGGCGTGGCGCTGGTGCTCGCGTACTTCGGCACGCTCGATTACGCTGCGGTGTTCTCGCAGGCGCCGCTGATGGCGCAGGCGACGATCCACGTCCCTCCCTTCTCGCCCTGGCTGCTGATGTCGGCAATCTGCATCTGCCTCTTCATCGGCGCCATGGGCAAGTCGGCGCAGTTCCCGCTGCACGTCTGGCTGCCGGATTCGATGGAAGGCCCGACCCCGATCTCCGCCCTCATTCACGCCGCCACCATGGTGACGGCGGGCATCTTCATGGTGGCGCGCATGTCGCCGCTGTTCGAACTGTCCGAGACCGCGCTCTCGTTCGTGCTGGTGATCGGCGGCATCACCGCTTTTTTCATGGCGCTCATCGCCATGGTCCAGTACGACATCAAGCGCGTGATCGCCTACTCGACGCTGTCGCAGCTCGGCTACATGACGGTGGCGCTCGGCGCCTCGGCGTATTCGGCGGCGATTTTTCACCTCATGACGCACGCCTTCTTCAAGGCGGTGCTGTTCCTCGGCGCCGGCTCGGTGATCATCGCGCTGCATCACGAGCAGGACATGCGCAAGATGGGGGGCTTGCGCAAGTACATGCCGATCACCTATCTCACCGTGCTGATCGGGGCGCTCGCCAACGCCGGGCTGCCGCCGTTCGCGGGGTTCTTCTCCAAGGACACCATCATCGAGGCGGTGCGCGCCTCGCATGTGTTCGGCGCCGGCTTCGCCTGGCTGATGCTGCTGCTGGGCGTGTTTGTCGGCGGGTTCTACTCGTTCCGCCTGGTGTTCTTCGCTTTCCACGGCAAGGAGCGCTTCGAAACTCATGGGCGCGACGAGCATGGTCATGAGATCCACGCGCCGCACGAATCGCCGGCCGTAGTGACGGTGCCGCTCGTCCTGCTCGCGATCCCGTCGATCGCCTCCGGCTGGCTGATCGGCGACATCGTGTTCGGCGACTACTTCGGCGGAGCTATCCATGTCGCGACCAGCCACCCCGGACTTGCGCAGCTGGCGGAGGAATTCCACGGCATCTGGCCGATGATGCTGCAAGGGGTCGCCTCGGCTCCGTTGTGGCTCGCGCTCGCCGGCGCCGCGGTCGCCTGGTACCTCTACATCGCGCGGCCGGAAATGGCGGCGGTGGTACGGCGCAAGGCCGGGGTGCTCGTTACCATCCTCGAGGAGAAATACGGCTTCGACCGCTTCAACGACTGGTTCTTCGCCGGCGGCGCCCGCAGGATCGGCAACGCGCTGTGGAAGATCGGCGATGTCACCCTGATCGACGGCCTGATGGTCAACGGTTCGGCGAGGCTCGTCGGCTGGTTTGCCGGCATGGTGCGCCTGATCCAGTCTGGATTCATCTATCACTACGCGTTTTCCATGATCATCGGCGTGTTCGTGCTGTTGACGCTGTTCGGCATGGCTTTGGCGAAATAAGAAGAATATGCCGCCCTCCGCTCCCTGGTTGAGCCTGTCCGTGTGGGTCCCGATCGTCGCCGGGCTGATCGTGCTCGCCACCGGGTCGGACAGGAACGCGCGCGAGGCGAGGATGGTCGCGCTGCTCGGCGCGCTGATCGGCTTTCTCGTCACCATTCCGCTCGTCACCGGTTTCGACACCGGCACCAGCGCGATGCAATTCGTCGAGCTCAGGCCATGGATCGAGCGCTTCAACGTCAACTACCACCTCGGCGTGGACGGCATCTCGGTGCTGTTCCTGCTGCTGAACAGCTTCGTCACCGTGCTGGTGGTGATCGCCGGCTGGAAGGTGATCGGGAAGAAGGTGGCGCAGTACATGGCCGCGTTCCTGATCATGTCGGGCCTCCTGAACGGCACTTTTGCCGCGCTCGACGCGGTGCTGTTCTACGTCTTCTTCGAGGCGACGCTGATCCCGATGTACCTCATCATCGGCATCTGGGGCGGGCCGAACCGCGTCTACGCCGCGGTGAAGTTCTTCCTCTACACGCTGATCGGGTCGCTGTTGATGCTGGTCGCGTTTCTGTATCTCTACGACAAGTCGGGGGGCAGCTTCTCGGTGCTCGACTGGCACAAGCTGCCGCTGCCGCTCGGCGCGCAGATCCCGCTCTTCATCGCCTTCCTGCTGGCGTTCGCGGTGAAGGTGCCGATGTGGCCGGTGCACACATGGTTGCCGGACGCGCACGTCGAGGCGCCCACCGGCGGCTCCGCGGTGCTGGCGGCGATCCTGCTGAAGCTCGGCGCCTATGGCTTCATCCGCTTCTCGCTGCCGATCCTGCCCGACGCCAGCCACGCCCTGTCGGGACTCATGATCACGCTGTCGCTGATCGCGATCATCTACATCGGCCTGGTGGCGCTGGTGCAGGCCGACATGAAAAAGCTGATCGCCTACTCGTCGATTGCGCACATGGGCTTCGTCACCCTGGGTCTCTTCATTTTCAATCCCTACGGCGTCGAGGGGGCGCTGGTGCAGATGGTCTCGCACGGCTTCGTCTCGGCGGCGCTGTTCCTGTGCGTCGGCGTGATGTACGACCGCATGCACTCGCGCCAGATCGCCGATTACGGCGGCGTGGTCAACACCATGCCGAAGTTCGCCGCGCTGATGATGCTGTTCGCCATGGCCAATTGCGGCCTGCCCGCCACCAGCGGCTTCGTCGGCGAGTTCATGGTCATCATGGGCGCGATGAAGTTCAACTTCTGGATCGCCGTCCTCGCCGCGACCACGCTCGTCTTCGGCGCGGCCTACACGCTGTGGATGTACAAGCGCGTGATTTTCGGCGACATCGCCAACCCGCAGGTGGCGAAGCTCGCCGACATCGACGGCCGCGAGTTCCTGGTGCTGGCGCTGCTCGCGGCCGCGGTGCTGTGGCTGGGCCTGTATCCGGCGCCGTTCACCGGGATCATGCACGCCTCGGTCAACGCTCTGCTCCAGCACATGGCGGTAAGCAAACTATGAGGTTGTCGACCGTGCTCGGCGATAGCCCCGAATCAGGGGGGCACGAGCGAGTGTTTCCTCTCGCATCCCAAGGCGATCTATGAATTTCACCATGCCCGATCTTGCGCCTGCCTACGCCGAAATGCTGCTGCTCGCGGCGACTTCGGCGATCCTGGTGATCGATCTGCTGCTGAAGGACGGGCGGCGCTGGATCACCTATGCGCTCGCGCTGCTGACGCTGCTCGGCTGCGCTTTCCTCACCTCCGTCAGCGGCGCTGCGACCGGAATGCAGGTTACCTATACTTTCGGCGGCATGTTCGTGTCCGACTACATGGGCAATCTGCTGAAGATGTTCACCTATCTCGCCGTGGCGGCGTGCCTGGTGTACTCGCGCACCTACATCGCCGACCGCGGCCTGTACCGCGGCGAGTACTTCGTGCTGATGCTGTTCGCCACGCTCGGGATGATGGTGATGATCTCGGCCAACCATTTCCTCGTGCTGTACCTCGGGCTCGAGTTGATGTCGCTGTGCCTGTATTCGCTGGTCGCGCTCAACCGCGACTCGGCGGCCTCGACCGAGGCGGCGATGAAGTACTTCGTCCTCGGTGCGCTTGCCTCCGGTCTGCTGCTGTACGGAATGTCGATGCTCTACGGCGCCACGGGGAGCCTGGAGATCACCGAGGTGGCGAAGTCCGCCGGGAAAATTCTGCAGGGCGAGCAGCCGAGCAAGATGGTGCTGGTGTTCGGCCTGGTGTTCGTCGTCTCCGGAATCGCCTTCAAGCTCGGCGTGGTGCCGTTTCACATGTGGATCCCCGATGTCTACCACGGCGCTCCCTCGACGGTGACGCTCTTCATCAGCACGGCGCCGAAGCTCGCCGCCTTCGCCATGGCGATGCGGATGCTGGTGAACGGACTGCTCCCGCTCGCCACCGACTGGCAGCCGATGCTGATCATCCTCTCGGTTCTTTCGATGGCGATCGGAAATCTCGCCGCCATCGCCCAGACCAACATCAAGAGGATGCTGGCCTACTCGACCATCTCGCACATGGGCTTCATGCTGCTCGGCCTGCTCGCCGGCGTGACCGGATCGAGCTGGCAGACGGCGAACTGGTACTCGGCGGTGGATGCCTACAGCTCGGCGATGTTCTACGCCGTCGTCTACGTGCTGATGAGCCTGGGCGCGTTCGGCATGGTGGTGCTGCTGTCGCGCGCCGGCTTCGAGGCCGAGCGCATCGAGGACTTCAAGGGGCTGAACACGCGCAGCCCGTGGTTCGCGTTCATCATGATGCTGCTCATGTTCTCGCTCGCGGGCGCGCCGCCCACCGTCGGCTTCTACGCCAAGCTGTCGGTGCTGCAGGCGGTGCTCGACGTGGGCAACGTGTGGCTCGCGGTGGTGGCGGTGATGTTCTCGCTGATCGGCGCGTTCTACTACCTGCGCATCGTCAAGCTCATGTACTTCGACGAGCCGCAGGAGACCCGGCCGATCGAGGCGCGGTTCGACATGAGCGTGCTGCTGTCGGTGAACGGCCTGGCGGTGCTGCTGCTGGGCATCCTGCCGCAGCCGCTGATGCAGCTCTGCTACTACTCGATCAAGGGCCTCTGACGACACCTGTGAGCAGCGGGCGCGAGCGCGGCGGGGACCCGAAGAACCTGGTCGAGGAACCGATCGGCGGCGATTGGGTTTTTCGCGGCAAGCTGCTGCAGGTGCGCCGCGACACGGTGCGCCTGCCCGACGGCACCACCGCCGAGCGCGAGTGGGTCATGCACCCCGGCGCCGTCGCCGTCATCGCACTCACCGACTCGGGCGAGCTCGTCATGGAGCGGCAATACCGCCATGCGCTCAGGCGCGAGATGATCGAGCTGCCCGCGGGAAAGATCGATCCCGGCGAGGCGCCGCTCGAAACCGCAAAGCGCGAACTGCGGGAAGAAACCGGCTACGCCGCCGCGAACTGGCGCCACGTGGCGACCATCCATCTCGCCATCGGCTACTCGGACGAGCGCATCGAGATCTACCTCGCGCGAGGGCTCCGGCATGAAGGCGCGAAGCTCGACGACGAGGAATTCCTGGAAGTATTCACTCTGCCGCTCGCCACCGCGCTCGAGTGGGTGCGCGAGGGGAAAATCACCGACTCGAAGACCGTGTCCGGGTTGTTCTGGGCGGAGAAGGTGCTGGGCGGGGCGTGGGATGCGCCGCGTTGAGGTCGTCGCCTCAAGGGGCGCGACCCGGCGGGGGGGCAGGTTCACGTCGCGCAGGAGGTCGCGGCTGCAAGTAGCCGGAGGTGCGCGTAAAACCCTCGCGAAGGTCGCCGAATTCGAGCATTAATCCCTCAAAAGCGCAGTTTCGTCTGGCAGATCGTTGCCGCCGCGCCTATCTTATAATGGCGGTTTGGTCGCGACAGACACAATGACATCGCGACAATGACAATAAGAGGGGGGCCTCATGACAAGCTCGCAATTCTGGATGATCTGGCCGGGTAACGTGATGTTGTCCATACTCGTTCTGTCTCTGATCGCCATGATTTTTCTTTATGCCGCGCGCAGGCCCATGCACGCCCTCATCCGCTCGCTCGGCCACCTGGCCGGCGGTCCCTTGCGTTTGGGCGCTCGGTGGCTCTTCACGGCGGCAAACGACATGAAGGAACGCAACAAGGCCGTCTTGATCGAGCATGGACGCCAGGAAGTGGGCCAGCTCATCGAGCGCGAATTCGAGCGCGTCGGCGTCATGGTCACGCGCGACTTGCACGGCTATCCGACCTTGCAGCGCAAACTTCTGGACGAGATCACGCGCATCGAGGAGGATTACAAGAAATGCGGCGAAGTGCCGCCGCCGTCGCCGGAATGGATCGAGGCCGTTGCCGCGGTCGCCAAGGTCCAGTCAAACGGCAACGAGATGGTGCAGAACATCCTCGAAGAGATCAAGAGATCGGTCAACAGTATCCACGACAAGGCGCTGGCCGAGTATCGCCGTGCTTACGAGACGCGCCACAGGATTCTGGCGGGGTTCATGCCGTTCTGGCGCTCCCTCGACAAGACCATGACGCGCGTCGACAAAAAAATGACGGGCTTGCAGGAGAGCGCGGCGGTCGTGGACGCGCAGATGGAAAAATACGGGCAAATCAACGCCAAGACCGACAAGGCGGAGCATGCCTTGACGACTTCCGCTTTCACCCAGTTCGCCATTGCGGCGATTGTCATGTCCGTGGCGATGGGCGGCGCCTTCATCAACTTCAAGTTGATCGCCCTGCCGATGTCGGAGATGGTCGGCGCCGGCGACTATATTACCGATGCGCTGCGCACCTCCGAAGTGGCCGCGCTCGTAATCATCCTCGTCGAGGCGGCGATGGGGTTGTTCCTGATGGAGTCGCTGCGCATCACGCACCTCTTTCCCGGCATCGCCAATCTGAACGACCGCATGCGGCGCCGCATGTTCTGGATCGCGCTGGTCCTCCTGGTGACGCTCGCCGGAATCGAGGCAGCCCTGGCGCTGATGCGCGATATGCTGATCGCCGACAAGCAGGCATTGCTGCAATCGCTCGCGACCACACAGCAAGCGGCGGCTGCCGAAGGCTGGGTCGCGCGCATTCCGACTGCCGGCCAGATGGTGCTCGGCTTCATCCTGCCGTTTACGCTGGCTTTTGTCGCGATTCCGCTCGAGTCCTTCATCCATTCGACGCGAACCGTCATCGGCGCGCTGCTGGTCATGGTGGTCCGCGCGCTTGCGTTCTCGCTGCGCATCCTCGGCAATCTGGTGCGGCATTTGAGCCGCGTGCTGATTACCGCTTACGACGTCGTTATTGTGCTGCCGCTCCTCGTCGAGCACACGATCAAGGCAACGCGCGCCGGCGGGACCGGGGTGAAGTCGAGCCCGCTGGATGCCGGCGGCCGACTCTGAACGACCGTTGAGCAGGGAGCGATCATGATCAGGCGAACGTTTTTGGCGTCGTTATCGTTACTTGGATTGCTGCTGGTTGCTTCGGCCTGCACCGACTCGCGCAGCCATACCCACGCGGTGTACATGCTGGTCGATACGTCGGGGACTTACGCACGCGAAGCCGGCAAGGCCCAGATCATCGTCAATTATCTTCTGGGCACGCTGCAGCCCGGAGATTCGCTGGCGGTGGCGCGGGTGGCAAGCCGCAGTTTCAGCGAGAAGGATATTATCGCCAAGGTCATGTTCGACAAGCGTCCCTCCCAGGCCAACGCCCAGAAACGCATCTTCCGCGACAAGATAGAGGAATTCGTCAGGACGGTCCACGGCAGCGCCTACACCGACATCACCGGCGGGCTGCTCCAGGGCGCGGAATACCTGAACGAAACGGGAGCGGGGAAAAAGACCATCCTCATTTTCTCCGACATGCAGGAAGAACTCGATCAGGCAACGGTCCGCAGCTTCCCCATCGGCCTGCAGAACATTCGCGTGATCGCGGTCAATGTCACCAAGCTCAATACGGACAACATCGATCCGAGGCGATACCTCGGCCGGCTGGACGCCTGGCAGAAACGGGTCGAGGCGGCGGGGGCGTCCGAGTGGCGCGTCATAAACGACCTCGAACACCTCGATTCCATATTTTCAAACGGCTAGCCTTCGGCTCGGACCGTCGAAGAGGAATTTCTCGGAATATTCACCTTGACGTTCGTAGCCGCCGTATTCGACCGGGCGCGCGAAGGGAAGACCGCCGACTCGAAGACCAAGCCCGCGGGTTGTGCAGATCAGGCAAGAAAGGCTCAGCGCGGAGACGCCGCGCCGAATCGCTCGGCGAGAAAATCCACGAAGGTCCTGACCTTGGGCGACAGGTATCGCCGGCTGGTATAGATGGCGAAAAGAGCGGCGTTCGGCAGCGCGTAGTCCGGCAACAACGCCACCAGCCGCCGCGCGGCGAGGTCATCTTCGATCAACCACTCCGGCAGGCCCGCCAGTCCCATGCCCGAGGAGACCGCCTGGTAAATCAGGGTGGTGTTGTTGGACCGCATCGACGGCGACAGGGCCGCCGTTTCGCGGCCGTTGGGGCCGTCGAGGGAGACTCGATCGCCCGACGGCGAATAGGAATAGGCGATGCCCGCGTGTTGCGCGAGCCCGGCGGGAGTTTTCGGGCGTCCCTTGCGGCGCAGATAGTCGGCTGAGCCGACCAGGATGAATCGAATCGGGCAGATGCGCCGCGCAATCAGCGAAGCGCCGGGCTCCAGGGTGACGCGCAAAGCCAGGTCGAACCCTTCCTCCACCAGGTCCACCACCCGATCGCTCAGATTCAGATCGAGCAGCACATTCGGGTGCCTCGAGCGGTATTCCGCCAGGGCATCGGTGAAGTGCCGGTTGGCGAACCATCCCGGGGCGGTGATCTTCAGCACGCCGCGCGCAGCGACGGCGGATCGCCCCACCGCCGCCTCGGTTTCCTCCAGGTTGTCGAGCATTTCCCGGCAGCGCTCGTAATAGACCGTTCCCGCCTCGGTCAGGCTCAAATGCCGGCTGGTGCGGTTCAGCAGGCGCGCGCCGACGCGACGCTCGAGATGCATCACGTGCTTGCTGGTCATGGCCGTGGACACCTTCAGCCGCTCGGCGGCGGCGACGAAGCTCCCCGATTCCACCACCTGGCGAAACACTTTCATGCTCAGCAATGTGTCCATCGCAGCCCCGAAGATTTCCTGTAGAGAAACACACTATCAATAAAGTCGCGATTGTTCAACCAACAGGAAATCTCTACCCTGCTCACATCCATCAACCCACGACCGCCACACGGAAGAATACGCGGTCAATTGAACGAATCAGGAGCAGCACATGAAAAACCTGTTGTATGTCTCGAGCAGCCCGCGTGGAGCGCAATCGTATTCGCATCAAATCGCGCATCGCATCGTCGATGACCTGAAGGCCCGCCATCCCGCCGCGAAGGTCGTCGTGCGCGACGTGGCGAAGGAACCCTTGCCCCACGTCGGCGAGGCATTCGTCGGCGGATTGTTCCTGCCGCCGGAGCAACGCAGCCCGGCGCAGGCAAAAGCGCTCGCGGTATCGGACGCCCTGGTGGACGAACTCGTCGCGGCCGATGTCGTCGTGCTCGCGGTGCCGATGCACAACTTCGCGCTGCCCTCCACCCTGAAAGCATGGATCGACCACGTCGTGCGCGTCGGCCGCACCTTTTCCTACACCGCAAACGGCCCCGAGGGACTGCTCAAGGGCAAGCAGGCGATTGCCGTCGTTTCCCGCGGCGGCGTTTATTCCGACGGGCCGATGAAACAGCTCGACTTCCAGGAATCCTATCTTCGCAGCGTCCTCGGTTTCATCGGCATCACCGACGTCCACATGGTGCGGGTCGAAGGCGTCGGCATGGGCGAGGAAGCCGTCAAGAACGCCATCGCATCGGCAAAGGCGCAATCGGACGAAGTCGTGCGCGAGATCGCGTGATGCAACGGTCGCGCTCAAGAGCGAATTAGATCAATCCAGACGGAGACTCGTGATGATCGACACCAGGACCGCGGAATACGGCG
The DNA here is from genome assembly GCA_049802235.1 of Burkholderiales bacterium. Lineage (GTDB taxonomy): Bacteria > Pseudomonadota > Gammaproteobacteria > Burkholderiales > SG8-39 > VBDM01. The sequence continues at coordinate 26,593 of JBARMB010000117.1, forward strand.
CCTTCATCCTTCGCCTGACGCTGGGCGTGCTGTTCATCGCGCACGCGCTGCTCAAGCTGGTGGTATTCGGGCTGCCGGGCACGGCCGGTTTTTTCCAATCGGTGGGCCTGCCGGGGTGGCTCGCCTACGTCGTGACCTTCGCCGAGCTGCTGGGTGGCGCCGCCCTCATGGTCGGATTCCACGCCCGCCAGGTGGCGCTGGCGCTGATTCCGATCCTGCTCGGCGCGATCGTCACCGTGCATGCGGCCAATGGCTGGCTCTTCGACAATAAAGGCGGCGGCTGGGAATTCCCGGCGTTCTGGGCCGTCGCCCTGCTGGTTCAGTTCCTGCTCGGCGATGGCGCGTTCGCCTTGACGAAGAGCAAAACCTGAGGCGAAGCCGCAAGGCGCGAACCCCGGGGCCCGGCTACCAGCTTTTCCGAAAGCCGACAACCACTGCGTTCGGCATCAGGCTCAACGTAAAAGGCGAGTCCCGGTGATGCGCGTAATAGCCGGAGGCTGTCCCCAGGGCGAAGCCGGCGAGAACATCGGTCTGCCAGTGCGCCTGTACTTTCATGCGCGCCGTGGCGTCATAGAGCGGCAGTGCCTCCAGTGCGTAGACAGCCGGGTTTTCTGCTCCATATTCCAGAACGAATGGGGTCACGATCGCGCTCACCGCAGCGACCTCGCCGCTCGGAAAGCTGTAATGGCCGCGGCCCTGAAACCAAGCGTCGGGGTCGTCGGTCTGCGCGGGCCGGGCCCGGGTGAAAGCGTATTTGAGCGGCTGCGCCGCCAAGCCGGCGAGCAGCGACGCATCGATCGCCTGCCAATAGGTTTTTCCAAGCCCGGACTCGCCGCCTTCCCAGAGGCCGCCGATGAACTCCCCGGCAATCATCAGATCCAGGAGCGCCAGCTGGTTGCTGCGCTTCCAGATGCCGCTGTTGTCGTACGACAACTTGTGGTCGATGCCGAGCGGGCCGCCGCCGGCCCGGGCCGGATCGGCGATCGGGACCAGAATCAGCCAGGAAATAAATGCGAGGAGAGAATTTTTCATGTTTCCGGGCTGAACATCTTACCAGGCGCCGGGCTTGCCTGATCCGGGCGAGCAAAGCGGTGCGCAGATTGCCCGATCGCCTGACCTGTGACCGGTTGCCCGGCGTCAGTCCCGCGGGTCCTTTTTTCAAGGCGGCGCTTCTTGTCTTCGGGCACGCGGCCTCGTAGACTCGCATGCTTATAGGAGTGGCCGTTCAAGCTCATGCAAGGCAAAAAGTTCAACATAGCGCATATCGTGTCGCCACGCGGGCACGGCCTCTACGGGTACAGGGAGGTGATCGAAACAGTTCAATACGGCTTGACGGCCATGGGATGTGACGTCACGGTCTCAGAAAATGCAATCGATGGCGAGAGAATCAACATAATCTTTGGCGCCCAAATGCTGTCGGAGCCGGATTTGAAGGGATTGCCCGAAGGGACAATCATCTATAACTTCGAGCAGATCGCCGGACTGGAAGTCGATCTGATCAGGCCGTCACTCAAGGTTGCGGCGGAGGATTTTCAGATCTGGGAATACAGCGAGGCAAACATTCCGGCGTGGGAGAAATTGAACCCGACCAGGAAGGTTGTTCATGTGCCGGTAGGCTGGGCGCCGATATTGAACCGGATCAAAGGCAACGTCCCGCAGGATATCGATGTCCTCATCTACGGATTGCCGGGGCAATTGAGACTCCAGATATTTCACGATCTGTGCCACCAGGGCGTAAAGTGCCTGTTCGTGTCGGGCATGTACGGGAGTGCACGAGACAATCTGATCTCGAGGTCGAAACTGGTCCTCAATATCAATTTATATGATCACTCCCGCATTTTCGAGATCGTTCGCGTGTCATATCTTCTGGCCAATGCCAAGGCCGTGGTGGCAGACGCCCGGCAAGGAACCTTCATCGAGCCCGGACTCGAAAATGCCGTTGCGTTTTCCCCTCCCAGGGAGATACGCGATACCTGCCTGGCCCTTCTGATGAATGACCAGGCCCGGCTTGAGCTTGAAGATCGCGGCAGGCAGGCCATCGAGAAGCGGCCTATTCTCCCGATTTTATCTGCGGCATGCGAGAAAAGTGATTTATCCTAGTGTCCCGAGTCGTCAATTCGCGGACGGATTTTCCGCTCCGTCATTCCCGACGGCCCCCTTTAGCCTCCGCGAAAGCGGAGAGGGAATCCAGCGTCTTGAGAAGTCTCTGGATTCCGGCTCGTGCCCGCTGCGCGGGCGTGGCCGGAACGACGTGAGAATCATGCGACGTACTTTTGAAACACCACACTAGAGGGTGAACCAGGAGCCGCGCAGGTGGAAGGGGCGGTTGAGGTCAGGCTATATCATTCCCCTGCCCATCCAGTTCCAATGAAATGCTCCGCCAATCACCGCTGACACGATGGCTGCCAGGGCGATCAGGATGATCATGGCCGGTATGGCGGCGATGGCCCATTTGACCAGGAGCACGACCATCGACCAGAACGGAATCTTGACGTCCACGACCACGACTTCGCGCGTTTCGCTGCCCATTTGAGTTTCCCCGTGAATTCACGCTTGTGCTCACCACCGATTATCCCGGACCCCGATCTCCCCGCGCCGCAACCCGGTCTTTTCCCGGCGGCGGTCGGGAACCTTGAATGGAACGGGCCGGAGTGATCTTTCCCGCGAACGGCGGACGCCCGCTCGAATTTTCGCGCCGGGGCGGACGACGGGCCGCGTCGCCGCGTCGAGCCCGGCGCGAGCTTACTTCTTGAAGTGGGAGTGTGCCTTCTCGAACGCTTCGCGCATTTTTGCCCAGGCTTCGTCGGCTCCGTGCGAGAGCTCCATCCACGCATCGCCCGTGGACGATTGCACCTTCCGCAGCTGCTCGATCGCGTGGTCCCGCTGCAGGCGGAACGCCTCGATCCGCTTCTCGTACTCGACGCGCATGTCGGCCTGCGCCATCCTGGTCTTCGCTTCCCATTTTGCAAGCTCGGCGTTCCATTCGTCGAGCTGCGCCTTGAGTTTCTCCACGTACTCGTCACGTCTGCTCATGATTCCTCCTTCGCTTGCGTCAACAAAGCCGCAGAATTAGCCGGAGCGCGGCCGTGGGGAGAATACCGCTTCCGCCGTGCCTTGTCGAACCGCAGAGGGAGTGTGTCAAGAACTGCTGCGCCGGTGTGTTGCAATAATTCGTCCCGGAGCTGACCCGGGTCAGCTCAGTCCGGCCCCGTTTATCCTGAGATGCCGGTCCGCGCCCGGGAATATTTCTGTATCCTGACCGGGGTCGATCCGGCCTGAGGCGTACGGGACGCGGGGCAATCGACTGCAGGAAAATGCAACGATGGAGGCACCTGATTCGACGTGATGACCATTCGCAATTACAGTTTCGGCGGCACGGCTGCCGTGGTCACGAGCATGAGCCTGATCGTCGGGTTCGATGCGGCCACCGCCACCAAGGCCACCATGCTCGCCGGCCTGCTGATCGTCGCCGTCGCAGACAACCTCACGGACTCGCTCAGCATTCACGTCTATCAGGAATCGGAGCGGCTCGAGGCGAGGAAGGCGTTTCATGCGACCGTGACGAATTTTATCGTCCGGCTGTGCCTCTCCCTGAGCTTCGTCGGTCTTGTCCTCATGCTGCCGCCGGCGACGGCCGTGAACGTCTCCGTCGCCTGGGGCGTGTTATTGCTGGTCGCCTTGACCTGTCTTGTCGCGCGGGATCGAAAGCTGAAGGTTCTTCCCGAGGTGTTGAAGCACCTCTCGGCTGCGGCGGCCGTCATGCTGGCCAGCATGACCATCGGCCATTTCATCGCGACCTGGATTGAATGACGGTCGCGAAAAATATTGACGCTCGGAGGGCCGATCGGGGCCGGCGACGGTTTACTGGACCGAAAATAATTCCTCTCCGCCCCTTTGAGTTTCCGCAGCGGGCCGATCCCCGGGATCAGGTGCGGCCGAACTGGCGGCGCAATTCGGCCTTGGCCCGCTCGAGCACGCGTCGCCGCTTCGCCGGGAGATTGGCGCCGGCGCGGTTGATGTAGAAATTCAGCATCGACATGGCGGACTGGAATGCACCTGCCTTGCGGCGCGTGCTGTCCTCGGCCGAGCGCTTGAGCGAGCGCGCGATCCTGCCCGGATCGGCCCAGGTGAAGACTCCTGCCTCGAGATCGAGCGCGTTGCTGCGGGCGGTGGCCTCGCGCGACCAGCGGCGCGCGCTGGTCACGGCTTTCTGGCCGCGGGCGTCACCGGTGCCTTCGCCTCGGCCGGTGCGTGCGGCGGATGCGCCTCGGAGATGCGTACCTGCGCGCGCTCGCGGATCAGCACCAGCGCTTCGGCGTCTTGCAGGCGTTTGGCCAGCGCATCGTCGTCCTGGACGTGATCGTTCCAGATCCTGAGGTCATGGCCGGTGAGCTTGCCGAAGCATTTGAGCGTACGCAGCGTGTCGTGACAATCGTCGAGGATGGAGATTTTCATGATCGCCGCAATCTCTTGCCGGTGGCTGTTCGCGTCCGATTGCCCCCCCCGGCCAGGGCAGAAGTGGACACGGCCGGTTTGATTATGCCACTGACTCCGGCTTGGCCAAGTGCGCTCGATTGCGACTTATTCCCTGCTGCTGTGTCGGTCGCACATGGCTGGATTGAAACCTGCGCAATATACTGGATAATTCGACCCTCACCGGCCCGGCTCGCCCGGCGACTCTATCGCCGATCTCGAAGACATGTACCTGAGACCCTACACAGAGCTCCCTTCTCGATGCGCGTGGACCGTGGCGCGATGGTGGTATGGCGTGCGCGTGTTTTGGTACACCTTCGACAAGGAGCCGTGGGTGTTTGCCTTGATTGTCGGCCTGATCATCACGCTGTTCGGTTTCGCGCTGCAGGCCCATTTCGCGCATCAGGACGACAGGCGGGACCTGGTCTGCCTTGCCCGCAATGTGTATTACGAAGCGCGCGGCGAACCTGCGGCCGGTCAATATGCAGTGGCGGAAGTCACCATGAATCGCAAGGCCTCGGGCCGTTTCTCCGACACCGTTTGCGGCGTGGTTTATCAGAAAAACTGGGACCCGCTCCGCAAGCGCTACGTGGGCGCGTTTTCGTGGACGGAGTTCGACGAAGCACCGACACCAGGGGGCGAAGAATGGCGACGGGCCTGGAAAGTGGCCGAAGCGGTTTACTATCGGCGCGAGGCGCCGGTGCTCGAGGGTGCCTTGTTCTACCACGCGACTTATATCAAACCCCACTGGGCGAGAGGCAAACGACCGCTTACCCGGATTGGCAGCCATGTCTTTTATAAATAGATCAGTAGTCACCGCTGTGGGGTTGATATTAAAAAAGTGAGAATCACGCCCAACAGGTTTGATGCATGACATCAGGAGAAGCCGGAGGCGAATTGCCCGGTCCGGGAATGATTCGTCGCCTGCCCCTGGCGACGCGCGCGAGTGCCGCGCCGGCACCCATCACCGGCAGATCGGGAAATTTTTATTTCTTTCCTGCAAAAGAGAAAACAAAGCGGAAGTGAAAGCCCAGCCCGGCCAGCACTGCCAGGTGAAAAAGCTCATGGGGGCCCACGACCCCCTCGATCAAGACCGGCTGGCGCAGGAACTCCATCGCTCCTCCCAGCGTATAGGCGATTCCTCCCCATACCAGAGGACGGATGAACCCCCATCCGTATCGGTGGTACAGCGCATAGCCCGAATACGCCCCCACCCAGCCCATGGCGATATAAGACGTCAGCCCGGCTATTTCGGGGTATCCGTTGAAGTATAAAAAATTGAATGTGATGCCGGCGGCGGCCAGCGAGAACAGGATCAGCAATATCAGCCAGCGCCGCCAGCCTTCGAACAGAATGGCATGCACGGGGACAAAAGTGGCCGCGATGAGAATGAAGATGGCGTCGTGGTCCAGCTGCTGCATCACCCGCCGGGGGGCGAGGCCGGGCTGAAGGATGTGATAAGCGCCGCTGATCCCCAGCAGGGCCACGGCGGCGAAGGCGAACACAGTGAGGCCGGTCATGCGCCAGTTCCACCCGGAGCCATCCGCCCGGCGGCCTTTCCGCACGAGAAAAAATCCCAGCACCGCGAACACGCCCGAACCCAACAGGTGGGTCATGGCGCTCACGGGGTCGCTGAACCCCGGAATGGAAATAACCAGCATGTCCTTGGCAAACATAGGGCGGTATTGTCGGGCGTTCCCTGTAAACCGACTCAGGAAAAACGAGAAGGAGTCAAACGGGAAGTTCCGGCGGCCGTCAGAGTTGAAACGTCAGCCAGAGCACGATCCCTTCCGCCATGTCCTGCGCCAGACCCGGCAGGCGAGGGAGGTAGCGGCTTGCGCCCTGCCTCTGCCGCTCCATCCAGCCGGCGAAGCGTCGCACATCCTCGCTGTCGTAGAACGCCACCATGAGCTCGTAGTTGAGCAGCAAGCTGCGCCCGTCGAGATTGGCCGAACCCGCCAGTGCGATCGAACTGTCGATCACGACGGCTTTGGCGTGAATCATCCCGGGAACAAGCCAGACCTTCGCGCCGGCGCCCGCGAGCTCCCGCAGAGCCCGCGGGCGGGCCAGATCCGCCAGGCGGTGATTCGACTTCGCCGGCATGATCAGATTCACCTCCACGTTGCGCCGCGCCGCGAGCGTCAAGCCCATGAGCAGGGAATCGTCAGGCACGAAATAAGGCGTCACCGCCACGATGCGCTCGCGCGCCTTGAAACAGGCCATCACCAGAAGTGCGTACAGGGTATCGTCGCACTGGTCGGGGCCCGATGGAATCAACTGCGCCATGGCGCCCGAGGCCGCTTCCGGGGGCGCCTCCTGCCGGACTCTTGGTACTCCCGTGGCAAAGCTCCAGTCGCGCTCGAAACACTCGAGCGCCCGCCCCGCCACGGCGCCGTGGAGATCGAACGACAGGTCTTTCCAGGGCGTCACGCCCGGCGCGCCTTCGAAGTATTGCGCCGTCAGGTTGCGCCCGCCGCTCCACAGCCATGAACCGTCGGCGATCACCATCTTGCGGTGATTGCGCAGATTGAGTCTCCCGCGCAAGGGTGAGTGCAGCGGCGGCACGAAGATCGCAACCTGCACGCCCGCAGCGGTCAGCGCCTTGAGATTGCGATGGGGCTCGAGCAGGCGCCCCACGCCGTCGATCAACAGCCGTACCTGCACGCCGTCGCGCGCCTTGCGAGCGAGCTTCTCGCAAAGCGCGTCCGCCATCGGATCCCGCCCGAGAATGAAGGTGCAGAGATCGAGCGTATGGACGGCCGCGTCTATCTGCTCCCAGAGCGCCCGCAGCGCTTCTCCGCCGTTCTCGTGGATGCGCAAAGACCGGTACGACGCGGCCGGGGCCAGATCCATGGCGGCCGCAAGCCGCTGCGGCCATTCCGCTTCAGTGCCGGCGCCCGCGACGCCGGTCGCGCGGGGCGGGCCGTATTCCCTGCGCACCAGCTTGCGCGTTCCGAACAGCAGGTAGAGCGGCAATCCGGCATAAGGAAGCAGCGCGATCGTGACGACCCACGCGATCGCAGCCGAAGGACGACGGCGCTGGCGCAGCGTATGCGACACCGCCACGTAGACCGAGAGCCCGATCATCACGATCAGACCGTGCAGCGAAATCAGGAACCGAGGGTGCAGATCAAGCCACATGCGCGACCCGGGGATTGCCGCGACGCAAAGGGTCGAGCGGGATGTTTTTCGGGTATGACAAGATTCGACAGGAAATCCTCAACCCGACCCCTTTGACACTCCGTTCTTCTACGTCTCTCTGGGAGAGAGAAATCTACCCCGTAACCTTGGAACCAGAAATCAATCGGTCAAGGAATTGTCTTCGGTATTAAGAACTACGACTTGGCAGGCTACCCGCACACCCCCACCCACCCGCAAGCGCTGCAAAAATCGCAGCCGTCCTTCTTGATCACCGCATAGTTGCCGCACTCGCCGCATTTCATGCCCTTCATCTTCGGCGCGGTGCCCGGCGCCGGCGTCTCGAGCACGCCCATGGCCTGCCGCGGGAAGCCGTCCTCATCCAGTATTCCGAGCATGGCGTAGCGGTGGATGATGAGGCGCGCGACGTAGGACACGGTCGAGGGCCAGTTCTGCTGCTTGCGGCTGCCGGGGGTGAACGCCATGAAGTCGCCCAGCGGCTCGGGGTAGTTGAGCAGCTTCCGCAGCTTCATGCCGATCCACGCCGGGTCGATGACGCGCATGTCGAGCGACAGGATCTTGCACATGCCGTCGAGGGAGCGCGGGTATTCGCCCGAGAGCCACATCGAGTAGGGGCGCGTGACGCCGTCCGGCAAGGTAATTTCCTTCAGCCCGAGCACGAAGTCGTCGCGCGCGCCGGCGTTGAGCACGTCCACCGTCCACGACATGGTGCCGTCGGCGCCGGTCTTCGGCTCCTTCAGGCTGAACATGGCGTCCAGCACCGCTCCGTGCTTGGCTTCCGGCAGCGCCTTCAGCTGCTCGCAGCGCCAGCGCACCAGTTGCGCCACCGCCGAGCACAGGCTCGGCATGTGCTTCTTCTCGCCGTTCGGCGGAAACGGCATCTCGAAGGCGTCGTCGCCCGCGGTCTTGGCGAGCGTGTCGAGCTTCAGCCGCAGCCACGCCGGATCGTTGGCGCGCATGTCCATGGAGAGCGTCTTCGCCACGGCGCCGAGGCTGCGCGGCTGCTCGCTGCCGTTCACCCACACCTCGAAGGGATGCGGGTGGACGTGGTTCTCGACGTGGCCGACGAACAGCGCGAAGTGGCCGTGCGGGTGCTCGATCATGTAGGTCCACGACGGATTGCCGCCGGCGAGGTTCGGCCGGCCCGGCCAGCGCAGGCTGGCGAGCACCGGCACGGGCACGTCGTTGATCCGGATGCGGCGGTTGCGGTCGGTCTGGACGAAGTCCTGCGGCGTCTGCGCGTGCGAATCCACCGACAGCACCGAGCCGAGCACGCTGTTGGGCCGGTAAGTGGCGAGCCCCTTCAGCCCCGACTTCCACGCATCGAGGTACAGGTTCTGGAACTCGGCGTAGGGATAGTTCTCCGGCACGTTGACGGTCTTGGAGATGCTGGTGTCGATGAACGGCGCCACCGCCGCCACCATCTGCTCGTGCGCCGCGGCGGAGAGCTCGAGCGCGGTGACGAACCAGGGCGGCAGTTTTTCCATGTCGCCGCCCGCGTGCTTGTATACGCGCCAGGCGTAGTCCTCGACCGGGAATTCCTTCACCGTGCCGTCGGCCATGCGCTTCTTGCGCGTGTAAGTCCAGGAGAACGGCGGCTCGATGCCGTTCGAAGCGTTGTCGGCGAAGGCGAGGCTGATGGTGCCGGTGGGCGCGATCGAGAGCAGGTGGCTGTTGCGGATGCCCTGCTTGCGGATGAGCGCCTTGATGTCCTGCGGCAGGCGCGCGGAGAAGCTCGTGCCCGAGAGATACATGTCGGCGTTGAAGAGCGGAAAGGCGCCGCGCTCTTTCGCCAGGTCCGAAGAGTAGCGGTACGCGGTGTCGCGCATGAATTCGGAGATCTTCGCCGCCATCGCGCGCGCCGCCTCGCCGTCGTAGCGCAGCCGCAGCATGATGAGCGCGTCGCCCAGGCCGGTGAAGCCCAGGCCGACGCGGCGCTTGTTCATCGCCTCCTCGTGCTGCTGCTTGAGCGGCCAGGCGGTGGCGTCGAGCACGTTGTCGAGCATGCGCACGGAAACTTCCACGCACTTGCCGAAGGCGTCGAAATCGAACGCCGCGTCTTCCGCGAACGGCGCCGTCACGAAGCGCGTCAGGTTGATCGAGCCGAGGCAGCAGCAGCCGTAGGGCGGCAGCGGCTGTTCGGCGCACGGATTGGTCGCCTCGATCGTCTCGCAGTAATTGAGGTTGTTGTCCCGGTTCATGCGGTCGATGAACAGGATCCCCGGCTCGGCGTGATCGTAGGTCGAGCGCATGATCTGGTCCCACAGCTCGCGCGCTTTCAGCTTGCGGTACACCCACAGTCCGTCCCCGCGCTGGAAGGCGCCGGCCGCGATGCCATCGGCGTGCGGCTTCGCCTTATGCACGAGTTCCACCTCGCCGTCGGTTTCGACCGCCTGCATGAAGACGTCGGTGACGCCCACGGAGATGTTGAAATTGGCGAGGTCGCCCCGGTCCTTGGCGTGGATGAAGTCCTCGACGTCGGGATGGTCGCAGCGCAGCACGCCCATCTGCGCGCCGCGGCGCGCACCGGCCGACTCCACCGTCTCGCAGGAGCGGTCGAACACGCGCATGTAGGACACCGGGCCGCTCGCGCGCGAGCGCGTGCCCTTGACCTCGGCGCCCTTCGGACGGATGGAGGAGAAGTCGTAGCCGACGCCGCCGCCGCGGCGCATGGTCTCGGCGGCTTCCTGCAGCGCGGTGTAGATGCCGGGCTTGCCGTCGACGACCTCGGAGATCGAATCGCCCACCGGCTGCACGAAGCAGTTGATGAGCGTCGCCTGCATCTGGATGCCGGCGGCGGAATTGATGCGGCCGGCGGGAATGAAGCCGGCTTCCATCGCTTCGTGGAAGCGGCGCTCCCAGAGCGCGCGCTTCTCCTCGCGCTCGACGGCGGCGAGCGCGTGCGCGACACGCGCACGCACGTCCTCGATGGTCTGTTCCTTGCCCTTGGCGTATTTCTCCAGCAGCGCTTCGCGGCAGACTTCCTGCTCGGGGAGGGGAACGGAGACGGCGCGTCCTTGAAGTGCTTGTTCGGGGGTCATCGGTTGGACCTTGGTTACGTTGATTTTGCAAACAGCCTACGCCTTCCTTTTCCCGTTGTAAATCTGCTTGAGGAAGGTTTTACAACATATTGATCTGAATCACAAACGGGACGCTACCTGTTGTGGTGACTGATGCGATAGACAGCGCCGGCGTGATCATCCGAAACCAGCAGCGAGCCGTCGGGCATGACCTCGATATCAACCGGCCGGCCCCACACCGACTCGCGTCCGAGCATGCCGCGCTGAAGCCAGCCTTCGGCGAACACTTCGTGCTTCACGGCGCGCCCGCCTTCGACCACGACGCGCGCGATGCGGTAGCCGACCTTGCTGCTTCTGTTCCAGGAGCCGTGCTCGGCGATGAAAATGTTGTTGCGATACTCCGCGGGAAACTGCGTGCCGGTGTAGAAGCGCATGCCGAGCGCCGCGACGTGCGCGCCGAGCTTTTCCGCGGGCGGCGTGAATTCCGCGCAGGCGCGCTTGCGGCCGAACTCCGGGTCGGGCGTGTCGCCCTGATGGCAGTACGGATAGCCGAAATTCATCCCGGCCTTCGGCGCATGATTGAGCTCGTCGGAGGGAAGATCGTCGCCGAGCATGTCGCGGCCGTTGTCGGTGAACCAGAGTTCCCTGGTGCGCGGATCCCAGTCGAAGCCGACCGAATTGCGCACGCCGCGCGCGACTACTTCGTAGCCCGAGCCGTCGGGCCGGATGCGCGAAATCAGCGCCTGGCGCGAGGGGTCCGGCTCGCAGATGTTGCAGGGCGCGCCGACCGGCACGTAGAGCCAGCCGTCCGGGCCGAAGCGGATGAACTTCGCGCCGTGGGCCGCCCCGCCGGGGAAGCGCCCGGTGACGACCACCGGTTTCGGCGGGTTGTCGAGGCGCGCCTCGATGTCGTCGAAGCGCAGAATGCGGGTGATCTCGGCGACGTACAGAGCGCCGTCCTTGAGCGCCACGCCGTTTGGCACGTCGAGGCCCGAGGCGAGAGTGATGACCTGGGTCGCCTTCGCGTCGCGGTAGCGCACCGCATACACGCGGCCGGGCGTGCGGGAACCGACGAAGAGCACGTTGTTTTTGCCCAGCGCAAGCGAGCGGGCGTTCGGGACGTTGTCGGCGAAGACGTTGATTTCGAAGCCGGGCGGCAGCTTGATCTTGTCGAGCTGCAACCGCTGGCCGGGCGCGTGCTGCGCGGCAGCCAGCGCGAGGCACGCCAGACCCCATCGCAGCATCGGGCTTGAAGGATTTGTTTTCATGGCGCGTCCTGTCGGAATTGTGCCGTCGCAAATTGTGCTTATGATAATAGACGGATGCCCGGCCCGGGGGACCGCAAGCCTGCCATCCCCCGGGCCCGCGATCCCGCAACCGGATGGTTGCTTTATTTGCCCGGAAAGCACTCTTCGCGCTAGGATTAGGCAAACGCGTTGTCTCTTTTGCTCGGCGGATGCAGCGTTGCCGCGTTCGGATCACAGGGAGCAAGAAAGCCTTCCATGCAGATTTCCCAGAAACGATATGGCGATGTCCGCGTTCTCGCACTGGCCGGGCGGATCGACAACGGCAGCTCCGAGGTGTTCAAGACCGGGCTTGGCGCGCATGTCGCGGAATCCCGCGCCGCGGGCGACTGCCTGGTGCTGGATTTTTCCGGGGTCGACTACATCAGCAGCGTGGGCCTGCGCGCCCTGATGCTGGCGGCGAGGCAGTCGCGGGAGCAGGGCGGCACGATCATGGTGGCCGCACTGCAGCCGATCGTGCGCGAGATCTTCGAGATCAGCCGCTTCAATCTGGTGTTCGAATGTTTCGGCAGCGTTCGCCAGGCGCTGGAGAAGGTGTCGCCCGCCGGCCTCGCGGTTTACGACGCCGGTCAAGCGCGCTGAACATGGTCCCGCGGGTGAAGTTCTGGGGCACGCGGGGCTCGATCCCCGTGGCGCTCGATTCGTCGTCGATCAAGGAAAAAATTGCGCGCGCGGTCGTTGCGGCGGCCGGCCGGGACGTGCACACGCCGGACAAGGCGCGCGCGTGGGTGGAGAACGAGCTCGACTTCGCCGTTTCCCACACTTTCGGCGGCAACTCGGCGTGCGTGCAGCTCGACGCCGGCGGGCCCGAGTACCTGCTGTGCGATCTGGGCAGCGGCGTGCGCGTTTTCGGCAACCGCGTTCTGGAGCGCGACGGCCCCGGCAAGGCCAACGTATTCCATGTTTTCATGTCCCACGTACACTGGGATCACATCATGGGCTTTCCGTTTTTTGCCCCTGCCTACATCCCGGGAAACACCATTCGCATCTACGGCTGCCACACGGTAATCGAGAGCGCCCTGCGGGGACAGCAGGCGGCGCCGTGCTTCCCGGTGCCGTTCGACCGTCTCGGCGCGACGATCGAATTCGTGACGCTGGAGCCGGGCGGAAGCTACGACGTCGCCGGCTGGCGCGTGACGCCGATGCTGCAGCAGCATTCCGGAGATTCCTACGGCTACCGCTTCGTGCGCGACGGGCGCAGCATCGTCTATACGACCGACTCCGAGCACAAGCTCGAGGACGCGGCGGAAACGGAGGCGGTCACCGCCTTCTTTCGCGACGCCGATCTGGTGATTTTCGATGCCATGTACTCGCTCGCGGACGCGGTGTCGGTGAAGGAAGATTGGGGCCACTCGAGCAACGTCGTCGGCGTCGAGCTGTGCCAGTTGGCGAACGCCAGGCATCTGGTGCTGTTTCACCATGAGCCGGCGTTCGACGACGGTCAGATCGCGGCGATCTGGCGCGAGACCCTGCGGTTCGAGGAAATCACGCGCGCGGGCCGGACGTTGCGGGTCTCCGCCGCCTACGACGGGCTGGAGATCGAACTCTGAGCGGCGATCCGTTGCCGAACTCCGGGCGGGCCGACCGTGTTCCCTCGACGCGGGACGGCGCCGCGACGCCGGCGGGTTTGCGGACGTGGACCCGGGGTGCGCGCTCCCGACTGATGCTGCTTGCATTGCTCCTGGTGCCGGTACTGTGGCAGGAGATGCCGGTGGTCGGGGCGATGCGCCTTGACTGGCTGGACGCCTATCAGGCGCTGGCGCCGCGCGAAAGACGCTCGGCGCCCGCGGTCATCGTCGCAATCGACGAAGCCAGCCTGAAGCGTTTCGGCCAATGGCCGTGGCCGCGCAACCTGGTCGCGAAGCTGATCGACGCCATCCGCGCGGCCGGTCCGGCGGCGATCGGCGTCGATATCCTGTTCCCGGAGCCCGACCGGCTGTCTCCGGAACAATTGGCGACGTCGATCGCCGGCGTCAATCCGGCGTTGGCGAGGCGGTTGGAGGCACTGCCGCATCACGACGCGATACTCGCCGCAGCCATCAAGGCGGCACCGGTGGCGTTGGGCATTGCCGGCGTGGAAGCCGGAACACCGGCCGCGACGGCGGCGCTCGCGCCGTCGTTGCAGAAGGGCGGCGATGCGGCGCCGTTTCTGCGCCGCTATGCCTCGGCGCTGCGCAGCCTGCCTGAAATCGACGCGGCGGCGCGGGCGCACGGGCTGCTGAGCGCGGACACCGAAGGCGGTGTGGTGCGGCGCGTACCGATGGTGGCGATGATCGGAGCGATGCCGGTGCTGCCGCTGAGCCTGGAGACGCTGCGCGTTGCGAGCGGCAACTCTCTGTTCACGGTCTACAGCGGCAAGGCGGGCGTGCAGGCAGTGGGCATCGGCGACCTGATCGTTCCCACCCAGCCCGATGGACGCGTGTGGGTGCATTACGCGCCGCATGACGCTGCCCGCTTCGTTTCGGCGGCAGACGTGCTCATGGGCAGGGCCGACAGCGCGGAGCTCGAGAGCAAGATCGTGCTCGTCGGCATCACCGGCATCGGCCTGATCGACGACCGGACGACGCCGCTCGGGGAACGCATGCCGGGCGTCGAGATCCACGCCCAGGTGCTGGAGAACGTGTTCGACGGCAGCCTGCTGTCGCGGCCGCGCTGGGCGCCCTGGGCGGAAGCGGCGGCGCTGCTGCTGTTCGGCGTGCTGCTCGTCTATGCCGTGCCGCGGTTCGCGCCGCTGAGGTCGTTCATGCTGCTTGCGCTGCTGCTCGGCGCCCTGGCGGCTGCCGGCTTTGCGTCGTACAAGAGCGCAGATCTGCTGATCGATGCTTCGGTGCCGGGCGCGGCGCTCGCCCTGCTGTTTGCCGCCATGCTTGCCGCAACGCTTGCCGAAGCGAACGCGCAGCGCAAGCTCCTGCGCGAAGCGGCGGCGAGGATCGCGGGCGAGCTCGATGCGGCGAGGCGCATCCAGATCGGCATCCTGCCGCGGCCGGAGTCGGCGTTTCCGGGAGAGCGGCGCTTCGAACTGTTCGCCTCGATGGAGTCGGCACGGGAGGTGGGAGGCGACCTGTACGATTTTTTCATGCTCGACGCCGATCGGCTGTTTTTCCTGATCGGGGACGTCTCGGGCAAGGGGTTGCCGGCCAGCATCTTCATGGCGGTGAGCAAGGCATTGTGCAAGAGCGCGGTGCTGCGGCGCGGCCGGCGGGTGGAGGAGATGCTGAGCGAGGCGAGCACCGAGATCGCGCGTGAAAACCCGGAGGGGCTGTTCGTCACCGCCTTTGCCGGCGTGCTCGATGCGCGCACCGGCCTGTTGCAGTATTGCAGTGCCGGGCACGATGCGCCGTTTCTGCTTGCCTCCGCGGGCGGCGAAATCACGCGGCTGGACGCAGGCGGCGGGCCGCCGCTGTGCGTGGTCGAGGGATACGCTTACGCGGCGGCGGAGCATCGCGTGCGCCGCGGTGACCTGATGTGTCTGTTTACCGACGGAGTGACCGAGGCGATGAACGCGGCCGGGGAGCTGTACGGTGCGGCGCGGTTGCGCGCCGTGCTCGAGCACGCACGCGGCGCGGCGAGCATGGCGGCAGTGGGCGAGGCGATCCGCGCCGACGTGCAGCGCTTTGTCGCCGGAGCCGACGTCGCCGACGACCTGGCGCTCCTGACACTGCGCTGGAACGGCGCTTGAGGGCTTTTAGCGGACGCTGATTTCGACGCGCCGGTTGCGCGGCTCGGATATGCCGTCCGGGGTGGGGACCACGGGATCGCGCTTGCCGCGGCCGGCGGTCAGAATGCGCTCTGCGGGTATGCCCAGTCCCACCAGTATCTCCTTCACGCGTTCGGCGCGTTGCAGCGACAGCGCGTCGTTCGGCGGGTCGCCGCCGGCGAGGTCGGTATGGCCGATCACGGTGATGTCCGGCGCCTGCCTGCGCGCCATCTCGGCAAGCAGGCGCTGCACCTCCTGCTTTGTTTCCTCTGTGAACTCGTCGG
This sequence comes from Burkholderiales bacterium, assembly GCA_049802235.1. Taxonomy (GTDB): domain Bacteria; phylum Pseudomonadota; class Gammaproteobacteria; order Burkholderiales; family SG8-39; genus VBDM01. The sequence continues at coordinate 42,530 of JBARMB010000117.1, forward strand.
TTCCGCTCAGGAAGTAGAGCGTGAACGAAATGGGCCGCGGTGGCTGCGCCGCAAGCGCGCTGCCGAAGACCCGTTTGACTTGCGCTTCGTCTTCCGTCTCGCGGTTGACTTCGCCGCCGGGGGTGCTGCTGGCCGCGGCATAGGCGCGGTCGAGCACCGTGTCGCCCTTCGAAGTATGAACGACGACCGCTCCGACCTTGCCGTTCTGTCCCGGCAGCAGCACCACCAGGTCGCCGTGCGGGCGCAGCATGTGGCCGGCGACTATCGCGACAAAAGCCGCCAACACGACGTAGAACACCTGCATGCCGGTCCTTATTCGGCCGCGTCGCCGGCGCGTACCACGAACTCGGTGCCGCGCGCGCCGAGGATCGACGACGGCGTCTTGACCTTCATCGCCTCGGGCGTTTGCTTGGCGATCTTGCCCGACACCACCGACAGGGTGCCTTTGCGCAGCGATGAATCGAATGCGCCTTCATGCGTGGTCGAATTGAAGAGGAAACGGTCGATCACGAGCACGCTGTTGGGACCGACCGACAGCAGCGAGTTGTCGACAAAGGTGACGCCGGCCGATCCGCCGGCGCCGGTGATGATGGTATCGGCCACCCGCACGCGGGCTCCGGCCTGCGCCGGCAGGCGCTGGCCGGCGCGCTCGATGAACACCGGGCCGTTGGCGGACTTGATCTGCGCGATGTCGTCGCCCCACGCGGCGAGCGAGGCCAGGCAGCACATGAGCGCAAGGAGCAGACTGCGAATCGAGATGACGCGAGCATACGGCATGATGAGTCTCCCAATGTTAAGCGCCTGAAACTGCGATGCGGCGCGACAAGACCGGACCGGGCGCGTGCGTTCCTATCTATAATACCCAAATTGCCCATTTCCGGCCCATCCAGATCATGGCCAGCACGCCCCACCGCCGTTTTGCCGCCCATATGGACTCCATGGCTGAAATTCGGGCGTTTATCGACGGTGTGTGCGCCACAGCCGGGATCAAGCACGAAGAGTGCCTGAAGTTGCAGTTGATCGTCGAGGAACTTTTCACGAATACGATCACCCATGGCTACGGCGGGAACAGCGACTCGCCGGTCTGGATCGCGCTGGAGCCCTGCGCAGCCGGGCTGGCCCTGAGCTACCAGGATGAAGCGCCGCCGCATGACCCCCTGTCCTCGTATCGCCCGATGAAAACCACCATTCTGGTCGCCGAGCAACCGGTCGGCGGGCTCGGTATGCAACTCATCCGGAAGCTGGCCACCGACCTCAGCTATCACCGCGATCAGGACCGAAACTGCATTCGCCTGACCTTCACTGCCGGGGCCCGCGGCTGATAACCCGGGCCTGCGGGGAAGCTCGGGCGAGGATCAGTTCGAGACGCTCGCCGATTGGATGGGACGAGCGCCGCCTGGTGCTGAAGCGCAGCGGCTTGTATTTTGCCGCGGCGGCGTGAATCCGTACTGCCGGTGCGATACCGGGGCAAGGACGTGCTCTTCCACCTGTTTGCCATAGAGGAGCACGCGCTTCCGGTGGCGGATCGGGCAGAAGTAGCGTGAAAATCTCCGTGCTCCAGCCGCTGAGGATGGTGAAGGAAGTTTGGCGCGACCGCGAAAACGTTCCGAGAATCCCGGGTGTGAAGCATCGACCGGCAAACTGTACCGTGCGAGTGAGTCTCGCTGCAATTCGCAGGGGCGCGACTCCCCGGTTGGCCTGTTGGCTGCTGGGTTGTTATGCCGCCCTCGCCTGGGCACTTCACCCTGCAATGGCGCAGGAGTCGGGCCAGGAAAACGCCGTTCCTTCCTTCGCGCAACTCCAGGCCGCCGGGGCCGTGGTCGGCGAAATCCGCATCAACGTCCAGAACATTTTCGACCTGGACGATCCGAAGGAAAACAACCTTTTATTCCGTCTCGCGAACAGGCTGCACATCGGCACGCGCCCGGGGGTCATCGAGCGTTCGCTCCTGTTCAAGAGCGGCGAGCCCGTCTCCGTGCGCGTTATCGAAGAGACGGAGCGCGTGCTGCGCTCCAACGGTTATCTGTACGACGTCAGCATCCGGCCGATTGCGTACCACGACGGGGCCGTCGATATAGAAATCAAGACGCGCGACACCTGGACGCTGAAACCCGGCGTCAGTTTCAGCCGTGCAGGGGGCGCCAACTCGAGCAGTGCCGGGCTGCAGGAAAATAACCTGCTGGGTACCGGCATCTCCATTGGCTTATCGCACAGCTCCAATGTCGATCGCAAGGGCACCGAATTCCAGATTGCGGACAATCATGCCTTCGGCGGCTGGACCTCGATTAACTACGCGGTGGCCAAGCTTGACGACGGCCAGAGCCAGTCGTTCTCCCTGACTCGGCCTTTCTATTCACTGGACACGCGATGGGCCGCCGGGGTGTCCGCGTCGCAGAACGATCGCATCGACTCCCTCTACAACGGCGGCACGATCGTCGGCCAGTATCGCCATCGGGCGGACGCGGCCGAGGCCTTCGGCGGCTGGTCCGCCGGCCTCATCGAAGGTTGGACGAATCGCTATTCCGCCGGTCTCACCTACCAGGCCGACGCCTACAACCTCGACCCGACGCTGCCTGCTCCCGCGCAACTGCCGCCCGATCAGACACTGGTCGCGCCGTTTTTTCGCTACGAGGTCGTAGAGGACAGCTTCAAGAAGCTCAAGAACCGCGACCAGATCGAACGTCCCGAATACTTCTTGCTGGGTTTTCAATCCCGCCTCCAGTTGAGCCGCGCATTGACCGGCCTTGGCTCCAGTCGGGATTTGTGGCTCTACTCCGGCACCATGAGTGACGGCGTTGATGTGCTGTCCGGCCACGAATTGTTGACATCGGCCTACCTCTCCGGGCAGTACGGAAACGGCGGCGGAGAGCGCCAGTTTTTCGGCGGCTCCGCCCGGTATTATGTCCCCCAGAGCGCGCGCGCCCTGTTCTTCATCTCCCTGGCGGGCGATATCGCCAGGAATCCCGGCCCCGCTGACCAATTGCTGCTGGGGGGCGACAACGGTTTGCGCGGCTACCCCTTGCGTTACCAGAGTGGCGACCAGCGGGCCCTTCTTACCGTCGAAGAGCGCGTTTATTCCGATTGGTTCCCGTTCCGGCTGTTCCGCGTAGGCGGCGCAGTGTTCTACGATGTCGGCCGCGCCTGGGGCGGCCCGAGCCAGAACACCGTGAATGCAGGCTGGCTCGGCGATGTCGGATTCGGCCTTCGTATTTTGAGCGCCCGCTCTGCCTTCGGCACCGTGCTGCACGCCGATTTCGCGTTCCCGCTCCATCACGATCCCGACATCAAATCCGTCCAGTTCCTGGTGAAGACGAAGACCAGCTTCTGAGTCGCGCCGGACCGGCGAAGCACACCATGGCAAGCGCTGCGACGGCGACGAGGAGGACTTTGCGCACTTGGCCCTCCCCCTATTTGGCTACAATGCCAGGTTCCGCATGCGGATTGTACGCTTGGGCCCGGTATCTTTGCAACGGACTCTGAATTGAAGCTGATTACGTGGAACGTCCAGTGGTGCCGCGGCTGCGACGGCAGGGTCAATCCCGCACGCATCGTCGCCGCAGCCCGCGACATGGCCGACTTCGACGTGCTCTGCCTGCAGGAGGTGGCGCGCAATTACCCCGGCCTGCCGGGAAGCTTGGGCGAGGATCAGTTCGAGACCTTCGCCGGCCTGCTCCCGGACTACGCTGTCATCGAGGGCGCGGGCACGGACGTGATCGCGCCCGACGGCAACCGGCGCAAGTTCGGCAACGCGCTGATCACCCGCCTGCCGATCGTGCAGGCATTCCGCCATCTGTTGCCGTGGCCCGCGGATCCCGCGATCCCGGGCATGCAGCGCGCAGCGATCGAAGCGGTATTGCAGATGCCCTTCGGCGCGCCACTGCGTGTGACTACGACTCATCTGGAGTACTACTCGACGAAGCAGCGCGCGGCGCAGGTGGAGCGCCTGCGCGAGCTGCAGGCGGAGGCGGCAGGGCACGCTGGCGATCTGCAGCGGCCGGAGGAGGAGAGCGGACCGTTTGCGGTCAGGCCGCGGCCGGCCTCGGGAATCCTCACCGCCGATTTCAATTTCCGGCCCGAAGATCCGCTCCACGCACGGCTGCAGATGCCGATCGCGCCGGACGTGCCGGCGTACCGCGATGCGTGGCAGTTGCGTCATCCCGGCAAGCCACACGCGCCGACGCTCGGCGTGCACGACAAGCAGCAGTGGCCGGAGCCGGCGTACTGCTGCGATTTTATTTTTGTCACCGAGGACCTCGCCGGCCGCCTTGAAGAAGTGGTGGTCAATGAAGCCACCGACGCCTCGGACCATCAACCGGTATTGCTGGTGCTGCGCGACTGAACGCGTCGCCGCGGGTACTGCACGATCAGATCTTCAGGAACTCGACCAGCGCATCGAGCACCTCGTCGGGCTTCTCCGCCATGAGGTTGTGGCCGCTGCCGGCGATCGTCACCACTTTCGCTCCCGGGATCGCCTTGATCAGACCTTGCGCGCCGCGCGGGGGGGTCATCGCGTCGCGGTTCCCGAGGAGGAACAGCACCGTGCATTTGACCTGCGCCGCGCGTTCCAGGCCCGCTGCGTAGTTGTCGCACGCGGCGAAGTCGGCGTACAGGACGCCGGGCTTCTGGCGCTGCATCAGGCGCAGGTTCTCGCCCATCACCCAGAACCCCGGGCCGGGATTGCCCGGATAGTGGGCGCAGGCCGAGTGCGACCAGATGTTGATCATGTTTTGCGCCGCGGGCTCGTCGCTCTTCGTCGCCTCGAGCAACTCAGGCGCGACGCGCATCGGGAAAGCGGCGCCGAGCAGCGCGACGCGGCTGACGCGTCGCGGAAATCGCGCCGCGCATTCGAGCGCGACGAGCGAGCCCATGCTGTGGCCGATGAGCGCCGCCGACTTCACGCCGGCGGCGTCGAGCACGGCGACGGTCCAGTCGGCCATGTCCTCGATGCGCGCCAGCGGCGGGCCGCCGCTCCTGCCGTGACCCGGCAGATCGGGCGCAAGGACGCCGTAGCCGTGGTGGGCGAGATAGCGGCTCTGCAGTATCCAGACGCTGTGGTCCTGCGCGCCGCCGTGGATGAACACCACGGTCGGCAGCTTCGGAGAGAACGTCCTGCCTCCGGTGTAGGCGCAGGCTGCTTTTCTTCCGACATCCAGTTCCATGCGAACCCTTTTACCGCCAGGACGCCAAAGTCCGCCGAGCCCGCCAGGAAATCCTTGAGTCGTTCACAGGTGAAATCATCCTGGCGCTCCTGGCGTCTTGGCGGTTCATGCGTTCAGCCTTTCTGCGCGGCACGCAGGCCACGACCGAGATCTTCGATCAGGTCGTCCGGGTCTTCGAGGCCGACGGAAAGGCGGAGGGTGCCGGGGCCGATGCCGGCATCGGCGAGCGCGGCGTCGGTCATGCGGAAATGCGTGGTGCTCGCCGGATGGATCACCAGCGATTTTGCGTCGCCGACGTTGGCGAGATGGGAAAAGATTTTCAGCGACTCGATGAAGCGCCGGCCGGCGGCGCGGTCGCCCTTGAGGTTGAAGCTGAACACCGCGCCGCAGCCGCGTGGCAGCAGTTTCTTCGCCAGAGCATGATCAGGATGGTCCGGCAGTTCGGGATACAGCACCTCGCCGACCGCTGGATGCTTCACGAGGAACTCGACAACCTTGCGCGTGTTCTCGACGTGGCGCTGCATGCGCAAGGGCAGAGTCTCGACGCCCTGCAGGATCTGGAACGCGGTCGCCGGGCTCATGCAGGCGCCGAAATCGCGCAGGCCCTCGCGCCGCGCGCGCAGCGAAAACGGCGCCACAGTGGATTCCTCGGCGAAGTTCATGCCGTGGAAGCCGTCGTAGGGTTCGGTGAGCTCGGGGAATTTGCCCGAGGCTGTCCAGTCGAAGGTGCCGCCGTCCACCAGCACGCCGCCGATGGCGACGCCGTGGCCGCCGAGGAATTTGGTCGCCGAGTGGAAAAGCAGGTCTGCGCCGTGGTCGAAAGGCTTGAGCAGATACGGCGTGGTGAAGGTGGAGTCCACCATCAGCGGGATCTTGTGCTCGTGTGCGATTGCGGCGACCGCCGGAATGTCGAGCACGTCCAGTCCCGGATTGCCGAGCGTCTCGGCGAACAGCGCCCTGGTGTTCGGGCGGATCGCTTTCCGCCAGGCGTCGAGGTCGCGCGGCTTGACGAATGTGGTTTCGATGCCGAAGCGCGGCAGCGTGTAGTGCAGCAGGTTGTGCGAGCCGCCGTAGAGCGCACCCGAGGAGACGATGTGCGAGCCGGCGCCGGCGATGGTGGCAAGCCCGAGGTGCAGCGCCGCCTGACCGCTCGCGGTCGCGATCGCGGCGACGCCGCCTTCGAGCGCCGCCATGCGTTCTTCCAGCACCGCGTTGGTCGGATTGGAGATGCGCGAGTAGACGTGGCCGGCACGCTCCATGTTGAACAGCGCCGCAGCGTGGTCGGAGTCGCGGAAAACGAACGAGGTGGTGAAGTAGATCGGCGTCGCGCGCGCGCCGGTGAGCGGATCGGGCTGCTGGCCCGCATGCAGGCTGAGGGTGTCGAACTGGAGAGGTCGGGGTGCGGCCATGGTTTTCTCCTCGGAGTGCGATCGATTCTACCCGCTTTACTCGTCATTCCGGACGTGCGGAGCACGAGCCGGAATCCAGCGTCGTTTGCTATGGAAAGCCGCTGCATTCCCGCCAGCCCTCATCCCGTGCCCTTCTCCCGCCCGGGTGGGGCGGAGGGGCCCCGCCCCCTCCTTAGGGGAGAAGGGGATCCATTGCCTCCCCTCTCCACTCCAGTGGAGAGGGATCGGGGGAGAGGATTGCGGGAATGACGTCGATACTGCCGAGAGCACGAAAAAAAACCGCGCCTCGAAGGCGCGGTCCTTAAAGCGAAGCCCGAGCGTTGAGCGGCGTCTGCGGTGCCCGCTTCAACCCAGCTTGACGGGAACGTAGATCTTGTTGCCTTCGCGCTGGATCAGCAGCGCGATGCTGCCGTGCGATTTGTCGACGAGGCGGCGCAACTGCTCGACGTTCTTGACCGGCTCGTCGTTGAGGGCGAGGATCACGTCGCCGGGCTGGATGCCGGCGCGCGCCGCGGCGCCGTCGACGTTCTCGACCAGCAGTCCGCCCCGCGCATCGATCTGCCGGCGCTCTTCGCCGGTGAGCGGCCGCACCGAGAGGCCGAGCTTGCCCGGCGTGGCGTTCGGTCCTTTGCCGCCGTCGGCTACTTTCTCGGCCGGCATTTCGCCCAGTGAGGTGCGCAACTCCTTGGTCTCGCCATGACGCCACACTTTGATGCTGACCGTGGTTCCCGGGCGGGTCTCGCCGATGAGGCGCGGCAGGTCTGCGGAAGAGTCGATCGTCCTGCCGTCCACGCCGAGGATGACGTCGCCAGACTTCAGGCCGGCCTTCTCCGCGGGACTGCCGGATTCGACCGCGCTGACCAGCGCGCCCTGAGGTTTCTTCAGGCCGAAGGAATCGGCCAGATCCTGGCTCATCGACTGGATGGTGACGCCGAGGCGGCCGCGGCTTACCTTGCCGTACTTCTGCAGGTCGTTCTTGACCTTCATGGCGACGTCGATGGGGATCGCGAACGACAGCCCCATGTAGCCCCCGGTGCGGCTGTAGATCTGGGAGTTG
>JBARMB010000118.1:0-60443 GCA_049802235.1 Burkholderiales bacterium
ATGGTGGGGCGTGGTGGTCGCGGCGGGCACGCCCAGGGCCATCGTGGACAAGCTCTCCGCCTGGTTCAACCAGATCACCGCCGCAGAGGACACCAGGAAGTTCCTCGCGCACGCGGCGTTCGACCCGTTCCCGGGATCGCCCGAGCAGATGCAGGCGCTGATGAAGAGCGACGCCGAGCGCTGGCGCCGCTACGTCGAGCTGGCGAAAATCCAGCCGCAGTAGCGGGCGGTGCGCGGCCCGGCCCGGGCCGCGCCGGCGCCATCGTCGGTTAGAATGACGGCTGCGATATGGGCCTGCTGATCGAAGGCGTCTGGAAGGACGTCCCCCGCGACACCCGCAAGACGGGCGGTGAGTTCATCCGCCCCGAGTCGGGGTTCCGCGATCGCGTTAGCGCCGACGGCTCCTCGGGATTCAAGGCCGAGGCGGGGCGCTATCACCTCTACGTCTCGCTCGCCTGCCCGTGGGCGCACCGCACCATCATCTTCCGCAAGCTCAAGGGGCTGGAAAAAGCGATCTCGATGTCGGTCGTCGACCCGCTCATGGGCGAGAACGGCTGGGTGTTCAGCGAGCGGCCGGGCTGCATTCCGGACACGGCGAACGGCGCTTCCTTCCTCTATGAGATCTACCTCAAGGCGCGGCCCGGCTTCTCCGGGCGGGTGACGGTGCCGACGCTGTGGGACAAGGCGAAGCAGACCATCGTCAACAACGAATCGCCCGAGATCATCCGCATGCTCAACAGCGAGTTCGACGACCTGGTCGAAAAATCGGCTCTGAAGCCGCTGCCCGACATGTACCCGCAAGCGCTGCGGCCGGAGATCGACCGCTGGAACGAGCTCATCTACCGGACCGTGAACAACGGCGTGTATCGCGCCGGCTTCGCCACCGCGCAGGACAAGTACGAGAGGGCGGTCGGCGAACTGTTCGCCACGCTCGATGTGCTCGAGCGCCATCTGGCGCAGAGCCGCTATCTCTGCGGCGAGCGCATGACCGAAGCCGACTGGCGGCTGTTCACGACGCTGGTGCGCTTCGAGCCGGTGTACCACTTTCACTTCAAGTGCAACCTGCGCCGCCTGCGCGACTACCCGAGCCTGTGGGCGTTTACGCGCGAGCTCTATCAAACTCCCGGCGTCGCTTCGACCGTGGACCTGTGGCACATCAAGGAGCATTACTACCGCAGCCAGAAGGAAGTGAATCCGAGCCAGGTGGTGCCGGTGGGCCCCATCCTGAATTACGACGAGCCGCACGGGCGCGGCAAATCCTCGGACGCAACGGCCGGAAGTTGACCGCGCCGGACCGGCGCCGTGTCGGATGGATCGAGGCTCCACGGGGCTGGCCGTGGAAACGGATTGGCCCGCAATGGGTTATTCGGGAAACTTAGAGAAACGCATTCACTTCACGGCGCAACGTCAACACGCCGAATCCATTCCCGGCATTGGACCGTGCTGCCGCGCATCGCGGGAGCAATTCGACTTTACCCTGCGCCTCGCACGTAGTAGATTCTCACTCCCCGGGAGAGGTCCTAAAAAAATACCACCAATGGCGGCCGAACAGTCAGGCGCTGCGGTCCGAGCGCGTCATTTGTCATCCGATGCGGAGGAGAGCGCACGCCTCGCGGCGCTGCGCAGTTACTGCATGCTCGACACCGGGCGCGAAGCCCGGTTCGACGATCTCACCCATCTCGCAGCGACCATCTGCGAGGCGCCGGTTTCCCTTATCAGCCTGGTCGACACGAATCGGCTGTTCTTCAAGTCCGATCACGGACTGGGCGCGCGGGAGGTGCCGTATCCGGATTTTTTCTGCGGCCATGCCATCCACCAGCGCGAGCTTTTCGAGGTCCCCGATGCCCTTCTGGATGCGCGCTTCGCCAGGCACCCCCTGGTGGTCGACGGTCCACGCGTGCGGTTCTACGCGGGCGCGCCGCTGGTGACGCCGCAGGATCATGCCCTGGGCACGCTGTGCGTGATCGATTTCGTTCCCCGAAAGCTGGAGCCGAGGCAGGCCGAGACGCTGCGCATTCTCGGGCGGCAGGTCATGTCTCAACTGGATCTCAATCTGCTGGCGATGCGCGATCCTCTCACGGGACTCTTCAATCGCCGGCCGCTCGAGGAGGTCCTGCGCCGCGAGATCCTGCGCGCGCGCCGCACCGGCTCGGTCGTGGGCATCATGGCGATCGACGTCGACCACTTCAAGCGGATCAACGACACGCTGGGCCATGAGGCCGGCGATGCCGCGCTGCGCGGGATCGCAAACGAACTGGCCTATTGCGTGCGCGAGGAGGACATCGCCTGCCGCGCCGGGGGCGAGGAGTTCGTCGTCATTCTTCCCGGAACCGGGGAACAGGCGCTGCGCCAGCGCGCCGAGGCGGTACGCCGCACGATCGAGCAGGCCCGCATTTCCACCGACGAGGGTACGGTGCAGCTCACGGTCTCGATCGGGCTCACCGCTTTCCCCACGCACGGAGAAACCGAGGCCGCGCTCCTGCGCGCTGCCGACGTTGCGCTCTACAAGGCGAAGGCCGCGGGGCGGAACCGCGTTGTCATGTGCGACCCGCCGCGCGGCGCGCACGCTTCCGCCGCCGGCGTCGCTTGACGTTTTCGCACCGAATCTTCTCGATAGAACTGTTGTAGAACTGTTGCGGCGGATCGCCGCGCGGTTTTCCATGCATTTCAACCGACTGCATGTGCCGACAGGAGCCGGTTCCGCGGATCGCATCCGCGCCGGCGGCGTGGATGCCTGCTCCGCCGTCCGCGGGCGCCCTCGGAATGAGCTTTCGTTCTTGAACGGATTCTCGGGAATTACACAGGGAAGAGCGGCATGAGCGGGGTTTTCAAAGGGCGGCGCGAGGACTTGAGGCTCGTCACCGGGCAGGGCCGGTATACCGCCGACTGGAATCTTCCCGGCCAGTTGTTCGGTTTTTTTCTGCGCTCGGACCGGGCGCACGCGGAAATTGTCTCGTTGAACGTCAAGCCCGCGCTCGAATCTCCCGGCGTGATGGCGGTGTTCACCGGCGCCGATACCACCCGGGCCGGCTTCAAGTCGGCGCCGCAGCTTCTGCGGGCGCCGGGCAAGGGCGGCATGGCGATCAAGGTGCCGCATCACGACGTGCTCGCGGACAAGCGCGTGCGCTTCGTCGGCCAGGAGGTCGCGCTCGTCGTCGCCGCCACGGCGCTCGCGGCGCAGGACGCCGCCGAACTGATCGAGGTCGAATACCGCGAGCTGCCGGTGCTCGTGGACGCCGGGGAGGCTCTCGCGCCGGATGCGCCGCAGCTCTACCCCGAAATTCCCGGCAATCTCTGCTACGACTTCGAGTACGGCGACGAGGCGAAGACGAACGCGGCCTTTGCGCGCGCGGCGCACGTCACGCGGCTCACTCTCGATGCGCAGCGCCTCGTCGGCAACCCGATGGAGCCGAAGGCGTGCCTCGCCGCGTACGATTCCGCGACCGGGATCCACGATCTCTGGGCGAGCACCCAGGGCATGTCGATCATGCTCGGAGGCCTGACCGGGATCACCGGAATTCCGCGGGAAAAAATCCGCGTGCACGCGCACGACGTCGGCGGCGGCTTCGGCATCCGCTCGGACGCCTACCCGGAATATTGCGCCGCCATGCTCGCGGCAAAGGCGCTGGGCAAGCCGGTGAAATGGGTGTCGTCGCGCTCCGAGACTTTCCTCTCCGACTCCCACGGCCGGGCGGCGAAGCTGAGCGGCGAGCTCGCGCTCGATCGCGACGGCAACTTCCTCGGCATCCGCTTCCAGTGGATCGTCAACTGCGGCGCCTATCTTTCCCAGCCCGGACCGCTGATCAATACGCTCAATCCGGCCTCGCACGCGGTGAACGCCTATCGCATCCCGACGGCGTACGGGCTGCATCGCCTCGCGCTCACCAATACCACGCCGACGATCGCCTACCGCGGCGCCGGACGCCCCAACGTCTCCTACATCGTCGAGCGGCTGGTGGAAGAAGCGGCGCGCGAAACCGGCATCGACCGCGTCGAGCTGCGCCGGCGCAACGCCATTCCCAAAGAAGCCTTTCCCTACAAGACGCCGACTGCGACGTACGACAGCGGCGATCCTTGCGGCGAAATCGAAGAAGCAGTGAAGCATTCCGACTGGAGCACGTTCGAGCAGCGCCGCGCCGAGTCGACGCGCCGCGGCAAGCTGCGCGGCATCGGCTGCGCCGTGTTCGTCGAGCCTTCGGGGGCGGGCGGCGGGCCGAAGGAGGAGGTCGCGATCAAGTTCGGCGACTCGGGCGATGCGCTCGTCTACGCCCTCGCCGGGCCGTCGGGCCAGGGGCACGAGACGGTGTTTCCGGAAATCGTCGCCGAAGTGCTCGGCATGAGTGCGGAGAAATTCACCCTGCGCGCGAGCGACCCGGACGGGCCGCCGCTCGTCGGCGAGGGCACCATCGGCTCGCGCTCGGTGATGTCGCACGGCGGCGCGATGGTGATGGCGGCGCGCGAGGTCATCCGCAAGGGCCTGGATCTCGCGGCGAAGGACCTCGAGGTGGCGGCCACCGATCTCGAGTTCGAGAATGGCCACTATCGCGTCAAGGGCACCGACGTGACGATCGCGCTCGAGGATGTGGCGAAGAAACACGGCAGCGCGCTCGATTCGCTGGGCGAGATTCCGCTGCCGCGGTCCTTTCCGGGCGGGGCCCACGTGGCCGAAGTCGAGATCGATCCCGAGACCGGCGTGACCGAAATCCTGCGCTACACCGCTGCGGACGATTGCGGGCGGGTCATCAACCACGTCCTGGTCGAAGGCCAGCTGCACGGCGGCATCGCGCAGGGCATCGGGCAGGCGATGGGCGAGCACTGCATCTATGACCGCGCCACGGGGCAGATGCTGACCGGAACCTTCATGGACTACGACATGCCGCGCGCCGACGGCATGCCCGATATCCGCCTCTACGACCACCCCGTGCCGTCACCCGGCAATCCGCTCGGCGCCAAGGGCGCGGGCGAGGCGGGCACGACCGGCGCGGTGCCGACGGTGGCCAACGCGGTGATCGACGCGCTGCGTCCGCTTGGCATCCATCACCTCGATTTTCCGTATTCGCCCGACCGCATCTGGCACGCGATCCGGGCTGCGCGCCGCGCTTGACGCCCGCCTTCCCCTGCAGAAGGGGCGGGGCGAGGCGCCGGAGGAGCAGGCGGGGCGGGCCGGAGGCGGTCGAACCAACCAGGGCATTCCGGGTGGTTCCATTGAACCTGCCGACCCTGCTCGATCGGGCATCATATTCTGCTTGCGCGGCGGCAAGATGAGCGGATAGACTGGATTTGGTTTTGAGCGTATTGACACTCCGGCTGCCAGACTTCCAGGCGTCCGGCCATGTCGTCTATAAAAAAGGAGGAGACATGAAACCACGCCAGCTCTTATCCGTCACGTTGTTTGCGGCGGCAGTCAGCGGTGCAACGTTCGCTCAGCAAGCCCCATCCACCCCGCCCGCGGCCGCTCCCGCCGCGGCGCCGGCTTGGCAGCAGGGCCGCTCCGCGGACCAGGCAAGCTCGACGCTGCACCCGTTCGCGCCTTATATGACGGGCAGGTCGGCGAAGGACCTCCCGCTCGACAAGCTCAAGGTACCGGCCGGATTCAAGGTCGAAGTCTGGGCCGAAGGGGTACCCGAGGCGCGCTCGCTCGCGCTGGGAGACAAGGGCACGGTGTTCGTCAGCAACCGCCTCGCCAAGAACGTTTACGCGGTGGTCGATCGTAACGGCAAGCGCGAGGTGAAGACGCTGCTCAAAGGCCTCAACGCGCCCAACGGGGTCGCCTTCAGCAAGGGCACGCTGTATGTGGCCGAGCGCAATCGCATCACCGCCTACGCCGGGATCGAGGACCGGCTGGACAATCCGCCGGAGGCAAAGGTCGTGATCGACAATCTCGACCCCACGCAGCAGCCGGGCCACTTCTGGAAGTTTCTCGCCATGGGTCCCGACGGCAAGCTCTATTTCAATATCGGCTCGCCGCAAAACATCACCATGCCGACTTACATGCAGGCGGCGATCATGCGCGTGGATCCCAGGACGGGCACGCTGGAAAATTACGCCCAGGGCGTTCGCCAAAGCGTCGGCATGGCGTTTAACCCGAAGACCAAGCAGTTGTGGTTCACCTCGAATAACCGTGACTGGCTGAGCGAGAATGGGCCCTCCGACATTCTGCAAGTGGTGAAGCACAAGGGAGAGCATTTCGGCTTCCCGTACTGTCATCAGGGCGATACTCTCGATCCCGAGTATGGCAAAAACCGTTCTTGTTCCGAGTTCACGCCGCCTACTCTGAAACTTGGCGCGCACGTCGCCCCGCTCGGTATGCGCTTCTACACCGGCAAGATGTTTCCGGCCGAATACAGGAACAACATATTCCTGGCCAGGCACGGCTCATGGAACCGCAGCACCAAGCAGGGCTACGACGTGATCCGGGTGGTGGTCGACGCCAAGGGCAAAGCCAAGTCCATGCCGTTTCTCGAGGGCTTCCTCACGGACGAAAAGGCGGATCCGCCCATGTGGGGCCGGCCGGTCGACGTGCTGGTGATGCGCGATGGCGCCTTGCTCGTTTCCGACGACTATAACGGGATTCTCTACCGCGTCAGCTACGGCAAGAAGTGAGCACCGGTCTCGCGGCGCAGCGCCGCGCGGCGGCTCTGGTCGCCGCGCTCGCGCTCCTGGCGCCGCCCGCCGCGCTCTCAGCCGACCTGGAAGCGGGCCGGCAGAAGGCACAGGTCTGCGCCGTTTGTCACGGCCCGGGAGGAAATTCAATCGATCCCGTCACGCCGTCGATCGCCGGGCAGCCGGCGCAGTTCATCAGCATGCAGTTGTTCCAGTTCCGCGAGGGCAACCGCAAGGATTCCCGGATGACGCCGATGGCGACGGACCTCTCCAACGCCGACATGAACGACCTCGCGGCCTATTTTTCGGCGCAGAAGCCTGCGCTCCCGGCGCACAAGACTGCTCCGGAGAACGCCACGGCCGCGCCTCGCCTCGCCCGGCAATTCAACTGCGTGCAATGCCATGGCCCGGCGCTATTGGGGCAGCAGCACATCCCGCGGCTGGCCGGGCAGCAGTTCGAATACCTGCGAACGCAACTGCGCGGCTTCAAGGCCAGCACCCGCGCGGACCTCGATGGCAACATGACTTCGGCGGCACAGGCGCTGTCCACGGCGGATATCGAAATCCTCGCGGACTATCTCTCCGGCCTTGGCTCGCCCTAGTTCGGTCATGACGCAGGCTTCGCGAGCGATGGGATGCGCAGCGCTCGGCGCCTCGGGGCTGCTCGCCTGCACATTCGCACTCGCCCAGGGACCCGGGGAAGAGGAAGGCGTGGTGGTTTCCGCCACGCGCAGCGAGCGCAAGAGCTTCGACGTTCCGGTTTCGATCGACGCGGTGAGCGGCGAGACGCTCCGCGAAGGCCAGCCCAAGGTAAACCTGTCGGAATCGCTTGGCAGCGTGCCGGGCCTGGTGGTGCAAAACCGCCAGAACTACGCGCAGGATCTGCAGCTCTCGATTCGCGGTTTCGGCGCGCGCTCGACCTTCGGCATCCGCGGCGTGAAGCTCTACGCCGATGGCATCCCCGCGACCATGCCGGACGGCCAGGGACAGGCGGCGAACTTCGATCTGTCCTCGGCGCAGCGCATCGAGGTGATGCGCGGGCCGATCGCCGCTCTCTACGGCAATGCCTCCGGCGGCGTCATCCAGCTCTTCACCGAGGACGGGCCAAGGCAGCCAACGGGCAGCGGCGACATCCTGGTCGGCAGCTACGGCACCCGCCGGTTCGGGCTCAAGCTGGGCGGCGAATCATCGGACGGGCTCAACACCACCGCAGACTGGTCGCAATTCCACACCGACGGCTACCGCGACCATTCCAGCGCCGACCGTGAGCAGTTCAACGGCAAACTGAAACGGCAGATCGGCGACGATACACGCCTGACCTTCGTGCTGAACTCGCTCAGCCAGCCCGAAACCCAGGATCCGCTCGGACTTACCCGCGCACAGGTGGCGGCGAATCCCCGCCAGGCCGCATCCGCCGCCACCAGCTTCAACACCCGCAAGAGCATCCACCAGGAACAATCCGGTGCCGTGGCGGAACAACGTCTAGGCGCGGAGGACCTGCTGCGGGCGAATTTCTATATCGGCGACCGGCAGGTGCGCCAGTACCAATCGATACCCGTGCCTTCAGGATCGAGCGTCAACACCTACGCCGGCGGCGTAGTCGATTTGCGGCGCTATTACGACGGGACATCGCTCAACTGGATCCATGACGGCGGCTGGCTGGGCCGCCCGCTGTCGCTCACCACCGGCCTGGAGCAGGAAATAATGCACGAGCGCCGGCGCGGCTACGACAACAATTCCGGCGCCATGGGCACGCTGCGCCGCGACGAGGACGACCTCGTCACCGGCACCAATTTTTTCACGCAGGCCGACTGGCGCTTCGTCGAACGCGCGAGCGCCACGCTGGGTGTGCGTACCACGCGGGTCGCGTTCGATTCGAAGGACTACTTCATCACCGGCTCCAACCCCGACGACAGCGGCGGCATCGCCTTCACCAATACCAGCCCGGTCGCCGGGCTTACCTATCGCGTTGCGCCGGAGATGAACCTTTATGCAAGCGCCGGCCGCGGGTTCGAAACGCCCACCTTCGCGGAGCTCGCCTACCGCAACGGAGCCACCGGGCTCAACTTCGATCTCAAGCCCAGCCACAGCACCAACTACGAAGTCGGGCTGAAGGGACGCATTGCAGACTATCAGCGGTTTACGCTGGCGCGCTTCGAGACCACGACGCGCGACGAGATCGTGATCGACACCTCCATCGGCGGGCGCACCACCTTCAAGAACGCGAGCCGCACCAGCCGCACCGGCTGGGAGACATCCTGGCAGGCGATACTCCCCGCGGGCTTCGACGCGCATGTCGCCTATACGCTGCTCGACGCACGCTACGCCGAAGGATTCACCAGCGGCAGTTCGCTCCCTGTGCCGGCCGGCAACAAGATGCCGGGGATTCCGCGCACCTCGCTGTACGCCGAGTTGCAATGGCGTCATCTGCCAAGCGGGTTCGCGACGGCGCTCGAGGCACGCAACAACAGCAAGGTGTACGTGGACGATCAGAACAGCGACGCGGCGGAATCTTATACAGTGGCGAACCTGCGCGCCGGATTCGGGCAGAAGGCGCGCGACTGGCTCATCTCCGAGACCGTGCGTATCGACAACCTCGCCAACCGCAACTACATCGGCTCGGTGATCGTCGCCGATTCCAACAGCCGCTTCTTCGAGCCCGCGCCGCGCCGCAATTTCTCCTTCATCGTGAGCGGCCGGCTGTCTTTCTGAACCGAAGCCGAGTCCGTACGTTGATTCAACCGGCGGCGGGAAACCTCAAAGGGGCGCCTGCGGAATAATCTGCGACAACCGCAAATCCAGGGAGGACGTATTCCCTCATTCTGTGACGCGCTCTAGATTTCGAACTCGCCGCGCACCAGCGCGGCGCCGGCGGCAAGAGCCTTGAGCTTGCCCAGCGCGACAGGACGAGGGAGCGGCACCATGCCGCAGTTGGTGCAGGGGTAGAGCTTTTCCGGCGGCACGAACTTCATCGCCGCGCGGATGACGGCCGCAACCTGCTCCGGCGTCTCGATGACTTCGGTGGCAACGTCGATTGCCCCGGCCAGCACGTCCTTGCCCTTCAGCAGCGCGAGCAGATCGAGCGGCACCTTCGAATTTGCGCACTCCAGCGAAACCTGGTCGATGTTCGATTGCGCCAGCAGGGGAAAAGTCGATTCGTACTGGCGCCATTCCGAGCCGAGCGTGTTTTTCCAGTCGATGTTGGCCTTGATGCCGTAGCCGTAGCAGATGTGCACCGCGGTTTTGCACTTGAGCCCGGCCGCCGCCGTTTCCAGCGCCGTGATGCCCCACGCCTTCACCTCGTCCATGTAGACGTTGAACGCCGGCTCGTCGAACTGGATCACGTCGGCGCCGGCGGCCTCCAGTTCGCGCGCCTCGGCGTTCAGGATGGCGGCGAACTCCAGCGCCAGCTTCTCGCGGCTGCGGTAGTGGTTGTCGTAGAGCGTATCCACCATCGTCATCGGGCCGGGGAGGGTGAACTTGATCGGCCTCGCGGTCTGTGCGCGCAGGAAGCGCATGTCGTCGACGAACACCGGCCGCGATCGCACGACCGGCCCGACCACCACCGGAACATCGGCGTCGTAGCGGTTGCGGATGCGCACCGTGCGCTTGTGCTGGAAGTCGACCCCTTCCAGGGTCTCGATGAAAGTGGTGACGAAGTGCCTGCGGGTCTGCTCGCCGTCGGTGACGATGTCGATGCCGGCGGCTTCCTGGTCGGCGAGCGCAAGGCGCACCGCGTCGCGCTTGCCTTCCTCGAGGCGCTCGCCTTCGAGCAGCCAGGGCGCCCAGAGCTGCTTCGGCGGCGAAAGCCACCCCGGCTTGGGCAGGCTGCCGGCGAGGGTGGTCTGCAGAAGCTTTTCGGGCATGTCGGCGCCGGAGCCTGCGCGTGCCACGGTCAACGGCGTTCGTTCAGGTCGCGGCAAGGTTCCACGCTGCAAAGCCGCAGCCCACGTAGACCTCGGGGACGTTGCAGTAGCCGATCAGCTCGAAGCCGCGCTTGCCGGCGGCGCCGTGCGCCGCGACCCAGTTGCGGATCTCGGCCGCGCCGTTGCCGATGGTGGGCAGGCGTTCGTTCAGGAATTCGATCAATGCGCGCTCGTCTCCTCTCTCGAAGTGACGGATGCACTCTTGATCGAAGGCCTCGTCGATCTCGCCCATGGTGGGCTCGCCGATCGAGTGGCTCAAGCCGCCGGTCGCGAGTATCGCCACCCGGATGTCCTCCGGGTAACTCTCGATTGCCTCGCGCAGCATGGTGCCCCAGGCGAGGCAGCGCCTGATCGTGGGAAACGGCGGCTCCAGATCGTTGAAGATGATCGGGACGATCGGCGGCAGGGGATCGATGCCCGCCTTCCACAGCGGAATGCAGAAGCCGTGATCGAGCGTCAGGTGGTACGACATGGCCGGCTCGAAATCGCGTTCGAGCGCGGTCTGGACGATATGGTTCGCGAGCCTGGGGTGCCCGGCGATCTTGCGGTGCGGGAATTCCTTCATCCAGGGCTCGGCCGGTCCCTCGTGCTCCTCGCCCATGCCGACGCAGATCCCGGGCAGGTTGTCGATAAAGAAATTCACCCAGTGGTCCGGGGAGATCACGATCAACACGTCGGCGGGGGCGCGCTTGTAGCGGCGGCCGATTTCGGTCAATGCCCCGGTGAGGGCTTCCTTGTTGGCGGGCGCGACGCCTTTCCAGTTGCGCACGATGAGCGGCGCGTGGCTCGATGCGTAGACGCCGACGAGCTTAGCCATGGCTCGACCTCACTGCAGCGTCGGCGCCGGCTGTTTTCACTTTGCGCAGGAAATCGGCCTCCGACATGCCGGCGACAAAAAAGTAGAACCGCAGCAGATAGGGATTGACCAGCCGCGAGCAGAAAACGACGTCGTCCCGCTCGACCGCGGCGCGGACCTCGGGTTTCAGCGGGTAACGGTCCAGCACCTTCTTGCGGTCGGTGCGGTAGTCCGCCGCCGCGGTCGGGGAGCTTTGAAGATCGAAGAACAATTTGCTCAACCAGTAATCTCGCATTCCCTCACCTCTGCCGTTATTACGACGATCAGTCTGCCATGCTTAGCTTAGCGCATTTCCCCGCTCATTTCTCCCGCTCGCCGACCGACTTGGGAACCTGCCCACGAACCTGTCTTGGAGCCCGCTCGCGGACTTATCTTGGAGCCCGCTCGCGGACCTACTTTAGAACCCGCTCGCGGACCTATCTTGGAACCCGCTCGCGGGTAAGCGGAACAAAGCGAACGGGCAGGGTGCGCTGCGTGGTGGTCCTGCCGTCGGCATGCTTTTCGATCACCCGCAGCTCCTGTACGTCGAACCGTCCGCCTACGGGAATCACCATCCTTCCGCCCGGCTTGAGCTGATCGACGAGCGGCTTCGGGACCTCGGCGGCGGCGGCCGTGACGATGATCGAATCGAACGGCGCCGCCTCGGGCCAGCCGTTGTAGCCGTCGCCGATGCGCACGGCAATGTTGCGGTACCCGAGTTCCGGCAGGAGCCGCGCGGCCCGCCTGCCGAGCGGCGCGACGATCTCGATGGTGTACACCTTCGACACCAGCTCGGCGAGCACCGCTGCCTGATAACCGGAACCGGTGCCCACCTCGAGCACCACGTGGCCGGGCTGCGGGTCGAGCAAATCGGTCATCAGCGCGACGATATACGGCTGCGAAATAGTCTGCCCGTCGCCGATCGGCAGCGGACGGTTTTCGTAGGCGAACGTTTCCTGGAGCGAAGGCACGAAGCGGTGGCGGGGAACCCTGCCCATCGCCGCCATAACCGCATCGCTGAACTTCGGTCGGCCGGTCGCGTTGCCGGTTTCGCGCGCCATGGCGGCGATTTCCGCCACCATGCCCGCGCGGCGTGCGGCGTTCAAGTCCTGCGCGAACGCGGGCTCGGTGTGCGTCGTCATCAGGCCGACAAGTACGGGAAGCAGGATTGCCAACATGATTGGCCGGCCGGGCCGGATGTCTTTACTGTGCGACCACCAGGCTGGTGAGGCGCTGGGGATCGGCGAGCAGTTCGGCGCTCGATCCATGGTAGGCAATGCGACCGCGGTTGAGCACCAGCGCGCTCTGGGTTACTTCGAGCGCGAGCTTCGCATGCTGCTCGACCAGCATGACCGTCAGGGAATCTTCGCGGATCAGGCGTTGCAGCGCCTGGAGCAGGGTCTCGATGATGATCGGCGCCAGACCTTCGAGCGGCTCGTCCATGAGGAGCAGCACGGGATTGCCCATCAGGGCGCGCCCGATCGCGAGCATCTGCTGCTCGCCGCCGGAAATCTGGTTGCCCATGTGGCGGCGCCGCTCGGCGAGCCGCGGAAACAGGTCGTAGACGCGCGCCATCGTCCAGCGGCCCGGGCGCGCCGCAACCATGAGGTTTTCCTCCACCGACAGCGACGGAAATATTTCGCGCGCCTGCGGCACGTAGCCGATACCAAGCCGGCAGCGTTCGTATACCGGCAGCCGTGCAACCGGCTTGCCCCGGTATTCGATGTTTCCGGCATGAAACGTCGTATGCCCCATCACCGTCGCCAGCAGCGTGGTCTTGCCGACGCCGTTGCGGCCGAGCACCGCGAGCGAGCCGCGCTCGGGCAGCGAGAACTCGACGTCCTCGAGCACCACCGTCTCGCCGTAGCCGGCGCATACACCGCTCAGCACCAGGGCGTCAGGCATGGCGCCGCTCGCCGAGATAGACCTCGTGCACGCGGCGATCACCCGCGATCTCCTCGGGTGTACCCTCCATCAGGACTTCGCCCCGCACCAGCACCGTGATGCGGCGCGCGAAGCGGAACACCAGATCCATGTCGTGCTCGATGATCAGAATGGCGATATCCCTGGGCAGGTTGTCGAGCACTTGCAGGATGCGGCCGGACTCGAGCGAGGGTACGCCTGCCGCCGGCTCGTCGAGCAGCAGCACCTTCGGCTTCAGGCCGAGCGCGATGGCGATCTCCACCAGCCGTTGCTTGCCGTACGGCAGGTCGCGCACGAGCTGTCCCGCATCGTCGGCGAGATCCAGGGTGGCGAGCAGCTCCATGCTTTCGTCGCAAACTTCGCGATAGGCGCTGGCCGGGCGCCAGATGCGGGCGGCGACGCCGCGGCGCTCGGCGACGCCGAGCGCGACGTTGTCGAGCACCGCGAGTTCGCGAAACAGCGAGTTGATCTGGAAGGTGCGGCCCAGTCCGCGCTTGACACGCGCGGACTGGGCCAGATCGGTGATGTCCTCGCCGCCAAGAAGGATCTGCCCTGATGAAGGCGCGAGGCGCGCGGTGAGCATGTTGACGAAGGTGGTCTTGCCGGCGCCATTGGGGCCGATAAGAGCGTGGCGCGCTCCGGTCTCGAGCCGGAAGTCGATGTCGTCGGCGACGGTAAGCGCGCCGAAGCTCTTGCACAGGCCACGCGTTTCAAGTGCAAGGCCTTTCGGCTCCGCGCTCACGTCTTCCTCCGCCATTGCGACAGGAGATTGTCGGCTATGCCGAGGATGCCGCCGCGGGCGAAGATCACCGCGAGCACGAGCATCACGCCGATGCCCAGGTACCAGTACTCGGGAAACTGCTTGGCGAGCGAGTCCTGCGCGATCAGATACACGAGCGGTCCGACGAAGGCGCCGTAGATGCGGCCGACGCCCCCGAGAATCAGCATCACCAGCAGTTCGCCCGCGGACTCGAAGCTCAGCACGTTCAGGCCGACGAACTGGTTGGTCTGGGTGAGCAGTCCGCCGGCGATGCCGGCTATCGCCGCCGAGAACGTGTAGACGAGCACGAGGCGCCGGTAAACAGGCGCGCCGATCGCATGCATGCGGACGGCGTTCTCGCGCACGCCGGTGAGCGAAGTCCCGAACGGCGAATAGATCATCCGCCGCACCAGCCACCAGCCGACGAATAGCGTGACGAGGCAATAAATATAGGCCGTCTTGCCGAAGATGTCGAAACTGAACCGGCCAAGAATCGGCGCTACCACCACTCCGGCCAGGCCGTCGGCACCACCGGTGATGTCCGTCGCCTTGTTGGCGATCTCCATGCACACCGAGGTGATCGCCAGCGTGAGCATGATGAGCGTCAGGCCTTTGGTGCGGAGAATGATTGCGCCGGTCACCATGCCGAGCGCGGCTCCGGCGGCGGCAGCAGCGGCGAGTTGCACCAGCGGATCGGTAACGCCGATCTTCGCCGCCAGAATTCCCGCGACATAAGCGCCCAGACCGAAATAGGCGCTGTGTCCGAGCGTGACGATGCCGGCATAGCCGAGAATCAGGTCGAGCGACAACGCGTACAGAATGTAGATGAGAATCCGCGCCCCGAGCGCGAGATATTCCGGCAAGAGGAAAAAACCGGCGAGGGCGGCGATCCACGGCAGCCACTCGGGCCAACGGATGCGCGGATCGGCGCGGTAGCCGCCGGAATGCCTCATGCGCGCCGTCCAAACAACCCTGCCGGCCGCCACAGCAGGATGGCGATGGTCGCAATGTAAATCAGGAATACCCCGTACTGCGGCAACCAGTACTTGCACGCGGTGTCGGCAATCCCGATCAGCAGCGCCGCCACGAACGGGCCGCGCAAGCTGCCCAGGCCGCCGACGGATACCACGATCAGGAAATACACCAGGTTCTCGAACGGGTAAGTAGGCTGAATGGCGACGATCTCGGCGCCCAGCGCGCCGCCCAGGCCCGCAAGTCCGCTGCCGAGCGCGAACGTCGACGTGAACAGGCGCCGGGTGTTGATGCCGACCGATTGCGCCATTGCCCGGTTGTCCACCGCGGCTCGCACCATCGCGCCCCAGCGGGTGCGCTCGACGCCGAACCACAGCAGCGCCACCATCGCGGCGCTGAAAACGATCAGAAAGACGCGGTAGGCCGGAAAGTCGCGGCCGAACAGCGGATACTGGCCTTTCAGGTAGTCCGGCAGAATGACCGGCTGCTGCAGCGTGCCGAAAATCATCCTGGCAACCGCCACGGCGATGAAGATGAGCCCGATCGTGAACAGCACCTGTGCGAGATCGCCAGCGGTGTACAACTTGGAGTAGAGCAGCCGCTCGAGGATCACGCTTCCGGCCGCGACCGCGACGAACGCGAACGCCAACGCCAGCGGGAACGGCACGCCAAAGCGGCTGATGCTCCAGGTCAGAACGTACCCGCCCGCCATCGCGAACACGCCGTGGGCGAGATTGACGAACCCCATCAGGCCCATCGTCACCGACAGGCCGACCGAGATCACGTACAGGATCATGCCGTAGGCGACGCCGTGAAAAGCGACGTTGATCAGCGATGATAAAAAGGCTTCCACGTTACGGATGCGGAAAGACTCGGTCCCAAGTCGTTTGCGAGGCCGGAAAAAATAAAAAACCCCGCGGCACGGTGACGTGGCGCGGGGGACGCGCGTACCGGTTTATTTTTTCTTGTTGAATTCCTTGAATGGATCCTTGATTGCGGTGGTGATGGTCTCGATCTCAACGTTGGCCAGGCGGCCGCCCACTTTGCGCACTTCGCGCAGATATTCTGGGTTGATGACGTCGCGGGTTTCGGGGTCGATGGACATCGGACCGCGCGGGCTGTCCGGATTCTTGTATTTCTTGAGCAGTTCCATGGTCTTGTCCGGATCGATCCTGCCCTTTTGCTCGCGGATCGTGTAGAAAATCGCGTCCATGGCGTCCCACGCGCCCACGGCCATGAAGCCGGGGTTAAGGTTCTCGCCGTACTCCTTCTTGTAGGCCGCAACGAAGGCCTTGTTGGCCGGACGGTCAGCAGCGGCGGAGTAGTGGTGCACGGTGATGACGCCGAGCGGCACATCGCCCATGTTCTGCAACTCCTCGTCGGTGGTGATGTCGCCGGGCCCGATGAACTTGATGCCGGCCTTGTCCATGCCGAGGTCGCCGTAGGCCTTGATGATCGCAGTGGCCTGCTTTCCCGCGGGGATGAATCCGAACACGGCGTCCGGCTTGGCGTCCTTCACCCGCTGCATGTAGGGAATGAAGTCGGGATTGGCGAGCGGAATGCGCACCGAGCCGGCGATCTCGCCGCCGGCGTCCTTGTAGCCCTTCATGAAAGCTTCCTCGGCTTCGTGGCCGGGGGCGAAGTCGCTGACCGCCGTGTAGACGCGCTTGAACTTCTTCGCCGCCCACTGGCCGAGCGGGTAGCAGGACTGCCACAGCGTGAACGACACCCGCGCCATGTACGGGGACATGTTCACGACGTTGACGCCCGCGGCGTTCATGCTGATGAACGGCACCTTGGCTTCGGCAGTGAGCGGGGCGATGGCAGCCATGTTGGGCGTCCAGACGAAGCCGGTCAGGAGCTGTACCTTGTCGCGCACGATCAGCTCCTGCACGAGGCGCTTGGCAACATCCGGATTGGGGCCGGTGTCGTCGCGCGTGATCAGTTCGACCTTGACGCCCGGGGGCAGCTTGTCCTGGTTGAGCTTGACGTAGAGCTTGGCGCCCTTGTCGAGCTGGTCGCCCTGGGCGGCGTTGGGGCCGCTATAGGTGGACAGAAAGCCGATCTTGACCGTCTGGGCGAATGCCGGGGCGGCCAACAGAGTCAGCGCCAGCGCAGCCGCGCCCGCATTCGATATTCTTGTTCCAAGTTTCATGTTTCCTCCTCCTGAAAAAGGGACAGCCGGATGGCTAACTGTGCTTGTTAGCGGTGTTCTTCTCAATTTGCACGTTGCAAAGCGCAACCTGTGCTTCGAGCTTCAGTTTGAATGCACGTTCTTTGCCACGTAAGTAGCCCGAGAAACCGACAACTAGGGCGCCAATGAGTGCTGCTACGCCTATATGTTGTTGGGCGTGAATTAGGCTGACACCAATAGCACCAACAATGGCGCCGCCGAAGATGCCAAGCAATGTAGAACTGAGAATGATTGAACGGGCTTGTCGGTAGAGTCGCTCAGCAAATTCTTGGATTACCTCGGGATTGTAGGTAACAGACTTATCGGCCATAACTCCTTCCTTACTAGTAGCTGGCGCTGGTTAGCGTGGTGTCTGGTGCGTGCTACCTATTTAACTGGTCGTTCCAGTCGTATTCGTACCGAGACAACAAATTGTCTTGCATTATCTTTGCCGCTTGTTTCGTTACACAAGCCTTAGACCTGTAATAAAAGTGCCAATCCCGCCGCAGATGTGAGGCTATTACTTTCGACAAATGCGAGCCGCTTCGTGCGTATGTAGCAATTCTGCGGCGCTCGTTGCTCGTTTCACCTACGTAGTGCCACTGAATTTTTCCGCCACGAGGACCGCCAGTTCCTAACTCGTAGCATGCAGGACCATCGTAATCGAAGGAATCGCTGTACCACTCATTCCTATAAGCAATTAGCCTCGGTGCCGTCCAGCGTCCCATTATTCCAGCCCAGATTCCGATCACGATAAATTATTTTGTGGGAGCAGTATTAAATTCAGGAGGCAAAGGATAGTCAGTTGGTTGAACCCACACTTGACCCCTATCAACAATATAAACAGCTGGCTGACCGGCTTTTAGTTCATATCGGTTACTAATTGGCTGAACGATAGTGACTTTTGCACCGGTAGAGTCAATGAAAGTAATTTTTTGCCCTATATGTTCAACATTGGCAAATGGGCCAACCCAAGCCACCCCCATTGCGTTGTAAATTTTTTGTGGTTCTATTTCCACAATAGTTACATTCCATTTGCTGACCCTATTGGGGTCTTTTGCTGTTGAATAACCTACTGTCATACAACCACTAAGACCTGCCAATACAACTATTCCAAACAAAAATGCCAGTATCCGCTGAACTTTCATATCGTCTCCAAGCCAGTCCTCTTTCAAAGGAAAATGCCGCACCTCGATCTGTTCCAGCCCGCTTTCTGACAACAGCTTATCCAATCTGCCAATCTCGCTGGGACTTGCACCAAGAATTACCATTAACGTAATTCATTCTCGAGAGGGCCCCCGTCGGAGTACACGGGGGCCTACGGATACATAGACTACGTGATTGGCGCGGATATGGGAAGGCGGGAGCCGAGGGCGTTATCGGATTTCCTGCGGCGGGCGCAGCGGAGAGCGCGGCGAGATCAATCCCTTCGACGCTCCTCGCCATTCTCGATGAATATCGATAATGTAATTAAATTAAAAAATCCTGTATTATGGGATTTGAAGTGATTATTCCATTCCTTTGAAAATCTTTTGTTTGCGGGTTTCTGCTTCGATCGACGCGAGCATGCGGAGAAGGATCCCTCGATGAGCCGCAGGGGAAAGACGAAGAAAAAGCCAAAGACGAAGACATCGAGTCTGGAGCGCATGCTTGCGATCCTCGACTTCTTCACCGAGGAAGATCCGGTATGGTCGATGGACGAGCTTGCGACGGCGGGCGGTTACACCCGTTCGACCGCCTATCGCTACGTGAAGGAGCTCTCGGACTCGGGTTTTCTCGCGCCGGCCGGGAATGCGCGTTACAGCCTCGGCCCAAGGATCATTCAGCTGGATCGCCAGTTGCGGGTCTCGGACCCGATGCTGGCGTCCATGCGAACGGTCGAGCCGGATCTGCCGCGGCTCCACGGCGGTCAGGCGTGGCTGCTTTGCCGGCTGTTCAAGGATACGGTCATATGCATCCACCGGGCCGGAAGCTTCCGCTCGAAGCTGAGTTTTTCCCGCGGTTTTCCGATGCCCCTGTTCCGGGGAGCGACGTCGAAAGTGGTCCTGGCCTTTCTCTCGGACCACCACCACATGCGTCTGTACCTCAATAACCAGCGGCTCATCGCGGAATCCGGGTTGGGGGAGACGTGGGAGGAATTCAGGGCGTCGGTGCGGCAAATCAGGAAGCACGGCTACGCGGGCTCGGTTGCGGAAGTCGACCCCGGCGTGTTCGGCATCGCCGCCCCGATCTTCAGTCCCCAAGGGAAACTGGTCGGCAGCATCAGCAACGTGCGCCCGGTGGCGCAGCTGGACAAGGCAAGGTGGGCGAAAGAGGGCCGGCAATTGACGGCGATTGCCGCACGCATATCCGAAGGAATGTCGGCGATTCTCGGTAAAACCGTTCACAGCGAGTAGGGTCGCGCAGACGAATTCGGGACGCAGCCGGAAAACGACAGATCGAGGAGACACAAAATGAGCGTGAGTGCGACGAAATTCTCGGTACTGCTGTATGGAATGCTGCAGATGCTCCGGCTCAAGGCGCGAATGCACTCCGGCTTTGCCAGGCGCCTGGCGGAAAGAAACCTCACTGCCCAGATCCAGACCGTGGACGGCGCGGTGGGGCGGTATTTCACTTTCCTGGATGGACGGGTCCTCTCCGGGCGCGGCATTCACGCCTCTCCCGACATCCGCATTTCCGTGGCTTCGGCCGAGCTGGGAGCGCGCCTGTTCGTTCCCTGGGTGGACCAGCTCGCACGCATCGAGGCGATGAAGAACTTCGATTTCAAGGCCGATGGTCCCGACGAGCTCACCGTCTGGTTCACGCAGACCTTGATGATGATGCAGTCCGCGGGCTGGGAGTACGGCACCGACGTCGGCAACGGCACCCGGCGCTACGTGACCAATACCAACGGCGGCCCGCTGTTCGTCTACGTCAAGGACGGCAAGATCCTGCGCCTGACGCCGATCGAGTTCGACCACAAGGACGCGCAGCCCTGGACCATCACCGCCAGAGGAAAACGCTTCACGCCGCCATCCCAGACCACGGCGGCGACGCACAGCCTGTGCGCGAAGACGACGGTGTATTCGCCGGACCGCCTGCTCTACCCGATGAAGCGCGTCGATTTCGATCCCAAGGGCGAGCGCAACTGCAACAACCGCGGCATCTCGGGCTACGAGCGCATCAGCTGGGATGAAGCGCTCGACATCGTCGCCGGCGAGATCAAGCGCTGCAAGACGCAGTACGGGCAGGGCGCGATCATGGCGAACCACGGTTCCCACCATAACTGGGGGAACATCGGCTATTACATCAGCGCCGCCTACAAGTTCTTCAACGCCATCGGCTACACGCGCGTCGTCCACAATCCCGACAGCTGGGAGGGATGGTACTGGGGCGCCATGCATCACTACGGCTACAGCATGCGCCTCGGGCAGACCGAAACCTACAGCACCGTCGAGGACCTGCTGAAGGAAGCGGAGATGGTGGTCTTCTGGGCAGCGGATCCCGAGGCGACCAGCGGCTCCTACAGCGCCTACGAAGGCACCATCCGCCGGCAGTGGCTGCACGAGTTGGGCATCGAGGTGGTGCACATCGATCCCTACTACAACCACACCGCGGCGCTGCACGGCGGCAAGTGGTTCGCGCCCAAGCCCGGCACCGACGCAGCCATGGCAATGGCGGTCGCCCATGTCTGGATGACCGAAGGACTCTACGACAAGAAATTCATCGCCGAGCGCTCGATCGGCTTCGACGTATGGCGCGATTACATTCTCGGCAAGGATGACGGCATGCCGAAAACCCCCGAGTGGCAGGAAGCGGAGACCGGCATTCCGGCCAAGGACGTGCGCGCGCTTGCCCGCCGCTGGGGGACGAGGAAGACCTACCTGGGTGCAGGCGGCTGGGGCAACGGCCACGGCGGCGCCTGCCGTTCGGCGACCGGCATTCAGTGGGCGCGCGCGCTTGCCTGCCTGATGGCCATGCAAGGCATGGGACGCCCGGGGGTCAACTTCGGGCACCTGCAATGGGGCACGCCGATCGATTTGCATTTCTATTTCCCGGGTTATGCGGACGGCGGCCTGTCGGGCGACATCGAGAACACGGGAATGCCGATCAGTCTCTACCAGCGCATGCCGCAGCTGCCGACGTTCAATCCCTCGACGCAGAAGGTCCCGCGCCTGCAGATCCCGGAAGCCATCCTCGACGGAAAAGCCGAAGGCTATCCCTGGAACGGCAAGACGATCGAGGGCCAGTTCCAGAAATTCTCGTACCCGGCGCTGGGGCACTCGCCGATAAAGATGCTCTACAAGTACGGCGGCGCATCGATCGGAACCATGAGCGAAACCAACCGCTACGTGAAGGCCTATCGGACCGACCGGCTCGATTTCGTAGTCAATCAGTCCATCTGGTTCGAGGGCGAAGCGAAATTCGCCGACGTCATTCTGCCGGCGTGCACGCAGTTCGAACGCTGGGACATCAGCGAGTTCGGCGGCACCGGCGGCTATGCGCTCCACGCCATGACCCAGATGAACCATCGCATCGTGCTGATGCAGCACAAATGCATCGAGCCGCTCGGCGAATCCAAGTCGGATTTCCAGATTTTCCAGGAGCTCGCCAGCAGGCTGAATCTCGGCGCCTACTATTCGGAAGGGATGAACGAGCTCGACTGGGTGAAGCGGCTGTTCGAGTCGTCGGACCTGCCGAAACACATCTCCTGGAAGGCGTTTCTGAAGAAGGGCTACTTCGTCGTGCCGCCGCTGGATGAAGACCGCCGCGACCCGGTTTCGCTGCGCTGGTTCTACGAGGGGCGCAAGAAGGACGTACCCGAGCCCCATCCGCTGCCCGGGGATTACGGCGAGGAATTCCTCAAGGGCCTGCAGACGCAGTCCGGCAAATTCGAGTTCGAGTGCTCGAGCCTGAAGCGGTTCGACCCGGATGATCCGGAGCGCCCGCCCATCGTCAAATACCTTCCGTCCTGGGAGGGACCGCAGACAAAGGACCTGTACGCGCGCTATCCGCTGCAGATGATCTCGCCTCACTCGCGCTTCAGCT
This sequence comes from Burkholderiales bacterium, assembly GCA_049802235.1. Lineage (GTDB taxonomy): Bacteria > Pseudomonadota > Gammaproteobacteria > Burkholderiales > SG8-39 > VBDM01. The sequence continues at coordinate 22,221 of JBARMB010000118.1, forward strand.
ATCACACCTTGAGCGACGGCAAGGACAGCTCCATCAACGACATCGAGGAACATCGGGTGCTCCTGAACGGCTACTACTACTGGATCATGCGCATCAACGCGCAGGACGCCGCGCAGCGGGGCATCAAGGAGCACGACCTGGTCAAGATTTACAACGACCGCGGAGCGGTAGTCTGTGCGGCGCACCTGACCGAGCGGCTGCCACGGGGCGTGATTCACGCCTACGAATCGTCGGCGATCTACGATCCGATGGGCGAGCCGGGATATTCGGTGGATCGCGGCGGGTGCGTCAACCAGTTGACCCCGAAGCGCTCGATTGCCAAGAAGGTGACCGGGACGGCCGTCAATTCCTGCCTGGTGGAGGTCGCGTTGTGGGACGGATCGAAGGACCTGCAAGGCGTTGCGGGCGCGGCCGCAGCGGTGAGAACCGAGGCGGTCACGGTGCAATAACCCCAGGCCCGCGACGCACGCAGGACGCAAGGACCAACACCGCACAAACGGGAAAACGCCTATGAAAAAGTGGAACTTAGTGATCGATGTGGCGAAGTGCTTCGGCTGCAACGCATGCACGGTCGCATGCCATGACGAGTACCACGGGAATGAATTCCCGGGATATTCGGCGGAAATGCCAAAGCACGGGCACCGTTGGATCGACATCATCCAGCGGGAGAAGGGCCGGTTTCCGATGGTCGAGGTGGCCTATCTTCCGGTGACCTGCAATCACTGCGACGACGCGCCCTGCGTCAAGGCGGCGAAGAACGGCGCCATCACCAAGCGCAAGGACGGCATCGTCCTTATCGATCCGGAGAAGGCCAGGGGCCAGCGGCATCTGGTCGACGCCTGTCCCTACGGCGCCATCTGGTGGAACGAAGAGAAGCAGCTTCCCCAGGCGTGGCTATTCGATGCGCACCTGCTCGATCAGGGCTGGACCCGGACCCGGGGCTCGCAGGTGTGCCCGACGCAGGCGATGCGCACGGTGCTCGCCGACGATGCCGAAATGCAGACAATGGCCGAGGAGGAGGGCCTCGATGTGCTCCACCCCGAGTACAAGACCAGGCCGCGCGTCTACTACAAGAACCTGGACCGGTTCTTCAAGGCTTTTGTCGGAGGAACTCTGGCCGGGGACATCGGCGGCGTCACGGAATGCATCGCGGGTGCTCGCGTGATCCTTCAGCATGGCGGGCGAACGCTCGCCGAAACGCGCAGCGATGCCTACGGCGATTTCAAGTTTCAGGGGCTGGAGGAGAACAGCGGCGCCTATCGGGTCGAAGTTGCCGATGAGCGGTTCGATGCGAAGAGAGTCGAGTTCAACCTCGAGGAAAGCGCTTACCTGGGAACGATTTCCCTCGATGAGAAGGCAGCGGCCCGGGCGTGAGGGGGTACGGCAGGCTCAAGACAGCCGCGGCGGTCAGCGCACGTTTTCAAGGAGTAGCAGAAGGCCGCCGAGGATAGCCGTGTTGTTGAGCAGCATCAGCCGGCTTATGTTGCGCTGCATCGGATCGTGCATGCGCCAGAAGCGGTGGAAGATGGCGGTCGCAGCCAGCGTGAACAGGATCAGGCAATAGACGCCGGTTTCGGCGTGCCAGCCGGTGACGAGCAATGCGCAGCCGGTGAACTGCAGCGCGATGCCGATCCAGAACGCGGCCGTGGGAAACGGCATCCGGAACGCCGCCATGCGGTCGATATGGTCCTTGATCCGCTCCCGGGTCAGGTTGCACAGGCCCGTGACCAGAAAGAAGAGCACGAAGAGCAGCCGACCGGCCGTGTCGAGCCACGAAGCGTCCTGGTACATGGAGCGGGTCAGCGTCCCTTGAACTGCGGTTGGCGTTTTTCCTTGAATGCGGTAACGCCCTCGCGGTAATCCTCGCTGCGGCCGAGCTCGCGCTGAAGTTCACGCTCCAGTTCGAGCTGGGCGCTGAGGCCGTTGGTGGCGGTGGCGTCGAGGGCCTTCTTGATGCCGGCCAGAGCCCGGGTCGGCGCCCGCGCGAGCTGGCGTGCCAGTTCGCGTGCCGCGCTCATCAGCTCGGCGTCGTCCATGCATTTCCAGATCATGCCCCAGGCCTCGGCCTGTTCCGCGGTGACGCGTTCGCCCAGCATCGCGAGCGCTCGGGCGCGCGCGTCGCCGACCAGCCGCGGCAGGAAATACGTGCCGCCGGAATCGGGAATCAGGCCGATCCTGGAGAAAGCCTGGATGAAGCTCGCCGACCTGGCGGCGAGCACGATGTCGCAGGCAAGTGCGACATTCGCCCCGGCGCCGGCGGCTACGCCGTTGACCGCGCACACGACCGGTATCGGCAACTCGCGCAGGCCCTGCACCAGGGGATTGCAGTTCTCGCCGATGGTGGCGCCGAGATCCGGCGGCGGTGCTCCCGCCGCGACGTTGCGCTCCTCCAGGTCCTGTCCGGCGCAGAAACCCCGCCCGCTGCCGGTGAGGAGCAGGGCGCGTACGGTCGTATCGGCCCTGACCCGGGCAAGCGCCTGGCGCAGTTCTTGATGCATTGCAGCGGTGAAGCTGTTGAGGCGCCCCGGCCGGTTCAGGGTGATGGTCGCGTAGCCGTCATCCGCCTCGAATAGAATCGATCGATCACTCATTAGATGTTTGATTCAAGTCAACTGGCCGGCGGGTGGGAAGTCTAACATGACCCGTTCACGGCATCGGCAACTCCGCTGCCGGCCGGGTGCTATGATGCTTGGAGTCTGCTGTTGCGGAATCGGGCGTGTGTGCGAACTCTCAGGTACCGGACAAACGCATGTTTCTGGAAAATCGCATCGAACAGCTGATCGACAAGCTCAAGCAGTCGGTGTCGGTGCCGCTGCCATTGCGCCTTGAGCTCTGGAACGGCCGCGCCTTCGATCTGGATGCTCATCCCACCGTGAAGATCAGCGTGCCGCGCCCGTCGGCGCTGCGCTTCCTGCTGTCACCTGACCTGATGAAACTCGGCGAAGCCTACGTCGAGGGATACCTGCACGTCGAAGGACCGATCCTGGAAGTGTTCCGGGTCGGCGAGAGCATTGCGCGCAACGCAGCAGCGCGCGGCGGCCACGGCCTGCGGCGCTTCATGCTCCACAACCGGCGCCATAACCGACGGCGCGACCGCGAGGCGATCGAGTATCACTACGATGTCTCGAACGATTTCTACCGGCTGTTTCTCGACCGGAACATGGTCTATTCCTGCGCCTACTACCGCAGCGAGGCGGATTCGCTCGATGCAGCGCAGGAGCAGAAGCTGGATCACATTCTCACCAAGCTGATGCTGAAGCCGGGGGAGCGATTCCTCGACATCGGCTGCGGCTGGGGCGCGCTCATTCTGCGGGCGGCAAAAGAGTACGGCGCGCGCGCTGTCGGCATCACCCTCAGCCGCAACCAGCACGATTTCGTCCAGGAGCGCATCAAGGAAGAAGGACTGGAAGGGCGCTGCGAGGTGCGGCTGCAGGACTACCGGGATGTCCCGGGCGAGGGCGTGTTCGACAAGATCGCCAGCGTCGGCATGTTCGAACACGTCGGCCTGCGCAACCTGCACGCTTATTTCGCCAGGATCCGCTCGCTGCTTGCCGACGGCGGGCTGGTGATGAATCACGGCATCACCGCCGCCGACCCCGACAGCCGCTGGGTGGGCATGGGCGCGGGTGAGTTCATCGACCGCTACGTGTTTCCGCACGGCGAGTTGCCGCACCTGTCGCTGGTGCTGCAGGAAATGTCGCGCGCCGGGCTCGAGGCCACGGACGTCGAATCGCTGCGGCGCCATTACGCCCTTACCTGCGGCGAATGGGCAAGGCGCCTGGAGGAGAACCGCGACCGGGCGATCGCCAGCGCGGGGGACAAGCGCTACCGCATCTGGCAGATCTACCTCGCCGGCTGCGTCCACGGCTTTGAGCGCGGCTGGATGAATATCTATCAGGTGCTCGTCTGCAAGGAAGGTGGTGGGGCGCTGAACCCGCTGCCGCTGACGCGCGACTTCATCTACCCTTCCTCCTAGCCCTGCATCGCGCCGTGCTGGTGGATCGCGGCGTCCCTGCAAGCGCAGCGGGGCCGGCGCCGGTGCAGTGTGACGCTCGGTCTGAGCGTCTCGGCGTTTATCTTCAGTGAAAATCCCGCGACCGGGCGGCCAGCCGCCCGAGGAGGGCGCTGTGGTCCATCAGCCGCCTGGCGACAAGATGCACCACCTCGCCTTCGCGTTCGAGCACCCCTTCGACGCCCATGAGGGACGCCCCCAGCAGCTCGCGCCGCTGGCGTTCGGTCAGATCGCGCCAGACGATGACGTTGATGTAGCCGGTCTCGTCCTCGAGCGTGACGAACACGGTCCCCGAAGCGGTGCCGGGACGCTGCCTGCCGGTGACGATGCCTGCCGCGCGCGCCGGGCTGCCGTCCGGCAACAGCCGGATTTCATCGGCGGTGGCGAAGCGCATGCGTGACAGGCGCGGACGCAGCAGCGCAAGCGGATGGCGCCCGAGCGTCAGGCCCAGGCTGGCATAGTCGGCAACCAGATCATCCGCCTCGGTTGGAACGGCAAGGCGGGGCGGAGTTTCCGCCACTGGCGCGTTGCGCAGGATGTGCGCGCCGGTTTCGATTCCGGTGACTTGCCAGTAGGCATGACGGCGGTGACCGGCCAGTGATTCGAGCGCTCCGGCGGCGGCGAGGCATTCGAGATCGTGCTGGTTGGGCCCGGCGCGGTGCGCCAGGTCCTCGACGCCGTCGAACGGTCGAGCGCGCCGTGCCGCCACGATCCGCACCGCGCCCGCTTGTGACAGACCTTGCACCATGAGGAAACCGAGGCGGACCGCTGGATCTTCGCCATGGCCGGATTCCAGCATGCATTCCCAGTCGCTGTGGAGCACATCCACCGGCCGCACCTCGACACCGTGGCGCCGCGCATCCTGCACCAGCTGCGAAGGCGAGTAAAAACCCATCGGCTGGCTGTTCAGGAGCGCAGCGAGGAACGCGGCCGGATGATGGCGCTTGATCCAGGCAGACGCATAGGCGATCAGGGCGAAACTCGCCGAGTGCGATTCGGGAAAGCCGTATTCGCCGAAACCGAGGATCTGCTGGTAAATGCGCTCGGCGAAGTCCCGCGGATAGCCGCGCTCGCGCATGCCGTCGATCAGCCGTTGCTGGAAATGCTCGAGCCCGCCTTTGCGCCGCCATGCCGCCATGGAGCGGCGCAGCCGGTCGGCCTCGCCCGGCGTGAACCCGGCCGCGACCACGGCGAGCTGCATCACCTGTTCCTGGAAGATCGGCACACCCAGCGTGCGCTCGAGCACGCTCTTCACCGCCTGGCTCGGATAATCGACCGGCTCCAGCCCCTGACGGCGGCGCAGGTAGGGATGCACCATGCCGCCCTGGATCGGCCCGGGGCGCACGATCGCGACCTCGATCACGAGATCGTAGAACTTCTCCGGCCTGAGCCGCGGCAGCATGCTCATCTGCGCCCGCGACTCGATCTGGAACACGCCGATGGTGTCGGCGCGCCGGATCATTTCATACACTTTCGGATCTTCCGCCGGAATATCTGCCATGGCGAACGGTTTTTCCCGCCGGGCGCCGATCAGGTCGAGCGCGCGGCGAACGGCCGAGAGCATGCCGAGCGCGAGCACGTCCACCTTCAGCAGCCCGAGCGCGTCGAGGTCGTCCTTGTTCCATTGGATTATGTTGCGGTCGTCCATGGCGGCGTTTTCGATCGGCACCAGGCGCGAGAGCGAACTGCGCGCTATGACGAAACCGCCGACATGCTGCGACAGATGCCGGGGAAAACCGAGCAGTTTCCCGGCGAGCGCGATGAGCCGCTGCACCACCGGGCTCTGCGGGTCGAGTCCCGCCTCGCGCAATCGCCGGGGAAGCGCGCTGCGGTCGTCCCACCAGGCAAGGTTCTTCGCCAGCCTGTCGACCTGATGCAGGTCCAGGCCGAGCGCCTTGCCCATGTCGCGCAGCGCGCTTCTGGGCTGGTAGGTGATCACGGTTGCCGCCAGCGCGGCGCGGTCGCGGCCGTATTTTGCGTAGAGGTACTGGATGACTTCCTCGCGCCGCTGGTGCTCGAAATCGACGTCGATGTCGGGCGGCTCGTGGCGCTCCTTCGAGATGAAGCGCTCGAACAGCCCGTTCATCCGCGCCGGATCGATCCCGGTGATGCCGAGCGCGTAGCAGACTGCGGAATTCGCCGCCGAGCCGCGCCCCTGGCAGAGGATGCCCCTGCCGTGCGCGAATTCCACGATGTCGTGCACGGTGAGAAAGAAGGGCTCGTACTGCAGCTCGGCGATCAGCGCCAGCTCGTGCTCGATCAGCCGGCGCACGTCGCCGGGGGCGCCATCCGGAAAGCGCCGCCGCAAGCCTGCTTCGGTCAGCGTGCGCAAATGCGTCGCCGGCGTTTCCCCCGGCGGGACGAGTTCTTCCGGATATTCGTAGCGCAGCGTGTCCAGGGAAAAGCGGCAGCGCTCGGCGATGTGCACGGTCTCGGCGAGCAGTTCGGGCGGATAAATCCGGGCCAGGCGCACGCGTTGCCGCAGATGCCGCTCCGCGTTGGAGTAGAGCGCGTGACCGCAGCGTGCGACCGGGGTGCGCAGGCGGATCGCGGTCAACGCGTCCTGCAACGGCCGGCGCGAGCGCAGGTGCATGTGCACGTCGCCCGCCGCGACCAGCGGCAAGCCCGAAGCCTTGCCCAGCTCGCGCAGTTCGGCCATGCGCGCGCGATCGTCCGCTCCGCATAGCAGCTCCGCTGCGATCCAGGCGCGGCCGGCGAAGCGTTCGGCCAGCATTTGCGCATGCTCAAGATCGCGCTCTCCGTCCGGAACGAGGAGAACGAGACAGCCCGGCAGCGCGTTTTCGAGATCCGGCCAGGCCAGAGAGTAGCTGCCCTTCCTGCTTCTGCGCCGGCCTCGCGTGATGAGCTCCGAGAGATTGCCGTAGCTCTCGCGCTCAGTGGCGAGCAACACCAGTTTTGGCCCGTCCCCCAGTCGAATTTCCGAGCCGATGACGAGAGGCAGGCTCGCATCCTTCGCGGCGACATGCGCCCGCACGATGCCGGCGAGGGAGCACTCGTCGGTGATGGCGAGCGCCGAGTAGCCCAGCTCCACAGCGCGATGTACCAGTTCCTCAGGATGAGAAGCGCCGCGGAGGAAGGTGAAATTGGAAATGCAGTGCAGCTCCGCGTAAGCGGGGAGGGAAGAAAGCATTTTCTCTCTGCAATTTCAAAAAGAGTTCTGCCCGTTCACGCAAACACGCCATGCAAATACCAGCCGCCTTCGCCGCGGCGTTCGCGGTATATCCAGACGAGCGATTCGCTTCGCGTGCGGGCGATGAAGTAGTCGCGGGCGATGTCATCGCCGTCCCACCAGCCGGATTCGATGCGCTCGGGGCCGGCGAGCAATTCGAGCGGTCCCTGGTAATCCGGCGCAGCGCCGGTTTCCCGCAGCGGCTTCGGCGAATCGAGCAGCCAGAAAGGGCGGACCTCGCCCCCATTCCCTCGCCACGGTGTGGAGAGGGGAGCAGTTTGTTCCCTTCTCCCGCTCGAAGCGGGAGAAGGGGCAGGGAGGAGGGGGCCGAAGTCGAGCCGCGACTGCTTCTTCGTACCCGGATCGGAGACAGCGAAGGCGCGCTCGGGGCGATGCTCGGCGCAAGTCGCGAGCCCATGCACCGCCCCGGCGCCGAGCCGCGAACGCAGACGCTCGATGAGACGCTCCCAGTCACCGGAGGCGCCGCCTTCCCCGGGCAGCAGCCCCAGGTTGCGGCCCGGAAGCGGCACCACATCGTCCGCCTCCAGCGCGATTCGGCGCACCGGCTCGCGCAGCGCGAGCCCATCCAGCCGTTCGCGCAGGAGCAGGGTGAAACGCCCGGCGTCGCGAGAAGGCGCAATCAGGCCGACGACCACCTCGATGGCGGCGCTGTCGCGGTGCGCGAGTTTGAGAGTGAAGCGCTGTACCCCGCCCGAGCGCGCGGCGAGGAAACCGGCGAGCTGGACGATCAACCGCTTGACGGCGAACAGCAGCGCCTCGGTCTGGGTGACTTCCGCGGGAAGCTCGAGGCCGGCGCTGAATTTCGCCGGCGGGACGAAGAAATTGCGCGGGTCGGGAAGCCGTCCGAGCGCGCGGTCGAGATCGTCGAGCGGCGCCTGCCCGAAACGCCGCGCCACGCCTGCGCGCGGCAGTGCGCGCAACCCGCCCAGCGTGCGCACACCGATTGCCTGCAGCGCCGCAAGCGTTTCGTCCCCGCAGCGCAGGGTTTCTACCGGCAATGCGTCCAGCGCTTGCCCGATCCCTGCCTTGTCGAGAACGAATTTCTGCTCGCCGGCGCGGGCGAGCCAGGAGGCGGCGCGCGGCGTCGGCGCGCCGGCGAGCGTTGCGCTGTAGCCCATGGCATCGATTCCCCGGCGCAGGCTCTCGATGAGCGATTCAAGGCCGTGAAACAGCTTCAGACTGCCCGAAACCTCGAGCAGCACCACCGCATCCGGGAATTCGATGGCCACACCGGGGGTGAATTGCGCCGCCCAGCCGGCGATGCCCAGCAGCGCCTCGGTTTCGGCCGCAAGGTCGCGCGCCATGATGCGCAGCCGCGGCGCAAAGGCGAGCGCCGCTGAAACGGCCATGCCGGCGCTCACGCCGCGCGCTGCGGCCTTGCGGTCGCAGGCGGCGACGCAGTGCCGCTCTTCGATCGCGAAAGGCTCAGGCGTGGACGAGCCGCGCAGGAAAATTTCCAGCGGCAGCTGCGGCAGGCGGATGGCAATCCACATGAGAGTCAGGGCAGTGGGTGCGGATGGGGGGCGGCATTGCCGGCAGCAGGACCGGGCGGGCGAGCGGCGCGCCGCGGCGCTTGAGTATGCGCACTGCAAGGCCGCCGCCGGCGGCAGCCAGCGCGATCCGCAGCGCGGCGGGGGAAGATTCGCCGGCGGTTGCATGGGAGCGGAACAGAAAAACCGATGCCTGCCCGCTTTCGGCGGCGACTTGCAGCCGCCGCAACTGCGTGTACTTCGCCTCCGGCAGCCACGCGAGCACCGCGCCGCAGGCGCCCGATCGCAGCGCCTGCTCCACCGCCCAGAAAATTTCTTTCGGCGAAGCGGCGCGGACGATCACCAGCTTCCAGAGATCGATCCCCGCGGCGGCAAGCGCAGGCGCGTAGGGAAGGTAGGGCGGGGCGATCCAGGCGAGCCGGGAACCCCGCTGCGACAGCGCGGCAAGCGCCGGGCCGAGCAGCCGCAACTCGCCGATGCCTTCGTGCGCAGGCAGGATTTCGGTCAATGCGCCGGCGGGCCAGCCGCCGCCGGGAAGCTCGGCGTCAAGCGCGGGGAATCCGCTGGCGATGCCTGGTGCGCCGACCCGGCCGAGCGCATCGCCGCGCCAGATGTCGGGACGGTCGAGCAGCGCGGCGAGAATAGGATCCCGAGCCATGCGTCAAAATCTTTAAAGCTGAAACACGGAGTTCACAGAGGGCGCGGAGGACACGGAGAAATAATGCTTTTCTCTGTGCTCTCCGTGATCTCCGTGTCCTCTATGCTGATGCTTTTCAAACTTTCAGAGAGACCTGCCGTGGCGGATCACGCCGACGCCGATGCCCTCGATCGCCAGCTCGTCTGATGCATCGATCTCGATTGGCTTGAGGTCGGAGTTTTCGGGCACAAGCTCGATCGAGCGGCCGCTGCGTTTCAAGCGTTTCACCGTGACTTCGCCATTCAGCCGCGCCACCACGATCTGGCCCGAACGCGCCTCGCGGGTGCGGTGCACGGCGAGCAGGTCGCCGTCGAGGATGCCGATATCCTTCATGCTCATGCCGCGCACTTTCAGCAGGTAGGTGGCGCGCGGGCGGAAGAGGGCGGGATCGATCTGACAGCGCCGCTCGACATGCTCCTCGGCGAGAATGGGCGAGCCCGCGGCGACGCGGCCGATGAGCGGCAGCCCCAGGCTCTCGGCAAGGCGGATGCCGCGCGAAGCGCCCGGGGTCAGCTCGATCGCGCCTTTTCTCTCGAGCGTCCGCAGATGGTCTTCGGCGGCGTTGGGCGAGCTGTAGCGGAACGCCTTCGCGATCTCGGCGCGCGTCGGCGGAAAACCGGTCTCTTCGATGGCCTGGCGGATGAAGTCCAGGATTTCCTGCTGCTTGGCGGTGAGTTCTTCGATCATGGGACCTCCATGCCTGTATTTTTATACAGTTCACGCCGTTTGGCAAGCAGGCGCTTTCCGGGGCGGGCCGGCGGTCCAGGCCGGCGTATAATTCCGGCCAGGCAATAAACCTCAAATTCAAGGCACATGGCGCAGAAACCCTACGAATCCGATATCACCCGAATGGTCCGCGAGCTGCTCCAGGAAAAGCCGGGCATTATCGAAGAGCAGAAGAAAGGGCGGGCCATGTGGTGGGACAAGAAATCCGACCCCGATGCTCTGAAGCGCGCGGAAGAGTCGCGGGTCAAACAGCAGGCCTACGTCTATCAGAACAAAGTCTGACCGCGGCCGGGCAAGGGTCCGCCGCGCGCTTCTTGCCGCGACCGTCGCGGCTGTCGTTGCCTGCGCCGGGTGCGCCACGCCTTCGTCGGCTCTTATCCCGGTCACGCCGCTGCTCAATTCGCCGCTTGCGCGCCGTGCCAGCGACCCATCCGACCGGCAGCGGATCGCCGAAATGGAAATTGCCCGGGACTGGCCAGGACTCACGCGCTTCGCCGAGGAGCGGATCCGGCTCGAGCCGACGAACTACGACTGGACGATAGTGGCGGGTTATGCATGGTTTCGCAGCGGTGACTATGCCCGGGCGACCGACGCGTTCTTGCTCACGACGCAGCGCAACCCGGAGGATATCGACGCCTGGAACCTGCTGGGTGAAATCCAGCGCCTGTCCGGGCAGCCGGGCCGGGCGGTGCAGACTCTGGAGCGGGCGGCGACCATCGACCGGACTTCGTTCGTCACTTACTTCCTGCTCGGCGAGACCTACAGTGATACGGGGCGGCTCGAACGCGCGACAGCCGCCTACCAGGAATCGCTGCGGATCGAGCCGCAGTACGCCCCGGCCTGGTTCGGATTGGGTACCGTGTATGTCCGCACGGGCTCCCACGAGGAACTGCAGGCGGTGAAGGAGCAATTGCAGAAGCTGGATCCCGGTCTCGCCGAGCAGCTGGCCCGCATCCAATCCCGGAATAGTTCAGTGAGGTAAGGTGTTTCCCGAAGCGAACCATTTACAACGAGTTTACGTAATGCGGCGTGGCTTGTTCGGGTGGCTCGGCATGGGAAGGAAAATAATCCGGTAGCGTTGGCGGTTGTGCTAAATGAGGCGCGAAGCGTTTAATTAGTTCGGGCGAGGACTTAGGGGACATACTTGAGGCGTTTGCTGAGCTACTGATTCACTCTTGACAAGTTTTTTACTGTAAGGGTAATGTCGCATAATGTATATTATGTAAAATTTTAAACTACATACTGTACTTAACAAGGAAAACCCATGCCAGACGTGACGATCAGTGATGCAGGAACGCACCTCATCATCTCCGGAGATACCCGGGCCGAGGTCGACAAAGCCCTAGCCGAGCTGCAGCTCCGAGGTGCTGCCAAAGTCACTGCGCCAGTCCTGAACGGAACAAAATGGGTGGCGTCATGCGAACACCCGACCAACAACGCATCGAGCTGCATCGTTGACCAGGTCGGATTCCAGTATCTCTTGCGAGGATCGAGCAAACACGCGGTCGAAGCCAAAATCGAAGAACTGCTCGCCCAAGGCGCGCACTTGATGGAACCGATCGAAGAACAGAACGGAGAATGGATAGCAGTCTGCGACGCGAGCGCAAACCCCAAACTAATCCACCGCTGGTAAAAACGCTCGGCAGAGAAAAAACAGAACAAATAAGGCATTTCTCAGACGTACCCTGGTGGCCGAAAAAGCCGGAAAAAATTCCGCGTCGTGGCCGCAGCGAGCTGCTCAAGCGGGATTTCGCGCAGCCGGGCGACTTCCTCCGCCACGTACCGGACCCACGCAGGCTGGTTGGTCTTGCCGCGGAACGGGACCGGCGCCAGATAGGGCGAATCGGTCTCGACCAGCAAGCGCTCGAGCGGGATTCGACGCGCCACCTGTTTCAGCGCTTGCGCATTCTTGAAGGTCACGATGCCCGAGAACGAGATGTAAAACCCCATCTCGATTGCGGCGTCCGCCGTCTCCTGGGTTTCGGTGAAGCAATGCAGTACGCCGCCCGCCTCCGCAGCGCCCTCCTCGCGCATGATCCGCAACGTGTCCTCTGCGGCTTCCCGCGTGTGAATCACCAGCGGCTTGCGGCAGCGGCGGGCAGCACGGATGTGGGCACGGAAGCGTTGCCGCTGCCATTCGAGGTCGCCTTTGAGGCGGTAATAGTCGAGACCGGTTTCGCCGATTGCCACCACTTTCGGATGCTGCGCAAGCTCCGCCAACTCGGCCTCGGCGGTCGCAGAGTGTTCCTCGTGATCGGGATGAACGCCTACGGTGGCAAAGAAGTTCTCGTAGCTCTCGGCCAGGCGCAGCACTTTTGGCAGATCGTGGAGGTTGACGCCGATGCACAGAGCGTGCGTGACGCCGTGAGCGCGCATTTCCTCGCGCACGGCGTCGATCTTGCCGTCGAAATCGGGAAAATCCAGATGGCAATGCGAGTCGACCAGTCCGGACAAATTCGCAGGCACGGCGACCTGCCCCGCCGCGGCAATCATGTTTGCCCCGTCAGCCTGCGATATTGCAGCAGCAGGTCCTCAAAGAAGAGCTTCGGATTCAGCGGGTGCCGGGCAAGGGCTTTGGCTTGTGCCAGCCGGCGCAGGTAAGCGGCGATTTCGACGGCATCGCATTGACGTGAAGTTTCGCCGATAACTCGTTCATATTTCATATGATATCGTATCCGGCCTGAGACGCGAGACAGGAGCAGATCGTAGCTCCAGCGCTGCAGCCAGGTCACCAGCTCGGCCGGCGAGGTGCGCTGGCATTGCTCCGCCAGCGCAATGGGATCGAACCCGGGCGCTCGCAGATGGTCGAGAAACCTGCTCCTGTCATCGTCCGAGCCCACCAAGGCCAGCGCCGCCAACGGCGCCCCGCCGGCGCTCGCCAGCGTCACCTCGGGGTCCGCGACGCCCTGAGTTTTCAGCCATTGTGCTGCGCGCTCGGGGTCGGGCAGGGAAAGCGGAAAATTCAGGCAGCGGCTGCGTACCGTCGGCAACAATCGCTCCGGCTGGGTCGAGACGAGCAAAAACACCGTTCCAGGCGGCGGCTCCTCCAGGCTCTTGAGCAGTGCGTTCTGGGTGCTCGGGTTCATGGAATCGGCCGGATAAACGAGGATCACCCGCAGGCCGCGCCGGTGCGTTCCGACGGCGAGAAAATCCTGCAACGCCCGTATCTGCTCGATGCGGATCTGTTCGCTGCGCTTCTCCTTTTTCGGTTCTTCTTCCGCGGATTCCGCGGCCATGCTTTCAGGCTGGATGAGGCGAAAATCGGGATGGTTGCCCTGCCCAAACCAGTTGCAGGCCGCACACGTCCCGCATGCTTGCTGGTTGTCGGGCCGGGGTGTTTCGCACAGCAGCGCCTGCGCGAATTCCGTGGCGAACTCCAGGGCGCCGGTGCCTTCCCGGGCCCGGATCAGCACCGCATGGGGTAGTCTTGCCCGCATCCGGCTGAGGCTTTCCCACGCTTCAATCTGCCATGGAAATATCATTTTTAACAGATGGATAAAACAATATTCTCGACTATTTTCTTAACTTCAGTCTGGGAGCCGCTGCCATCCACGATTCGTACCCGGGGCGGGTCTGCGACTGCGCGCTCGAGGTAGCCGGCCCGGACACGCTCAAAAAATTCCTGACCCTCGCGCTCAAAGCGGTCGAGCTCGGACGGGTTGGCGGACAGCCGTCGCCTTGCCACCTCTACCGGAACATCGAATACCAACGTCAAATCGGGCTGAAGGCCTTCCTGGACCCATTGTTCCAAGGCTGCAATCTTGGCCTTGGACAAGCCCCTGCCGCTGCCCTGATAAGCATAGGTCGCATCAGTAAACCGGTCCGAGATCACCCAACGGCCAGTGGCAAGCGCCGGCACGACGACTCGCGCAAGATGCTCGCGGCGCGCGGCAAACATGAGCAGCGCTTCGGTCTCGATATGCATCCGCTGCGACAGGATCAGCGCGCGCAGCTTTTCCCCCAAGGGAGTGCCGCCCGGCTCGCGCGTGACCACGACCTCCCTGCCGCGCTGCCTGAGGAATTCGGCGATGCCGTTCAAGTGCGTGCTCTTTCCGGCGCCGTCGATGCCTTCCAGGGTGATGAATTTGCCGTGGCCCACGATTCCGCTTCCCGTCATTTCCTTCGGCGTGCGGCCGGCTTCTGGTATTTTGCGACGGCGCGATTGTGCTCGGCGATGGTGCGCGAAAACTCGCTCGTGCCGTCTCCGCGAGAAACGAAATACAACGCGTCGGTTTTCGCCGGGTTCGTCACCGCCGTGATCGATGCAAGCCCCGGCATCGCGATCGGATGCGGCGGCAGTCCGAGCCGCGTGTAAGTATTGAACGGCGTATCGGTCACCAGATCCTTCTTGCGCAGGTTGCCGTCGAATTGCTCGCCCATTCCGTAGATCACCGTCGGATCGGTCTGCAGCCTCATCCTGAGACGCAGCCGGTTGATGAACACCGCGGCTATCATCGCCCGCTCGGTTGCCCTGCCGGTCTCCTTTTCCACGATCGATGCCAGGATCAGCGCTTCGTAGGAATCGGCCACGGGAAGATCCGTCGCACGCTGCGCCCACGCCGATTGTAGCTGCTTCTGCATCGCCCGATGCGCGCTCGCCAGAATCGCCATATCGTTTTCGCCCTTTGCGAAAACGTAGGTATCCGGCAAGAACATGCCTTCAGGCGCAACCCCGGGTGAGCCGAGCTTCGACATGATTTCCTCCTCCGACAGCCCGTCGGACTGATGCTTCACGTCGGGATGCGCCTTCAGCGCGTCGCGCATCTGGCGGAAGGTCCAGCCTTCCACGAACAGGATTTCGGATTGGACCACGTCTCCGAGCATGATCTTCCTGAGGATTCGCCACGGCGTCACCCCGGATGCGACTTGATAGCTGCCGGCCTTGATGCCGGTTGCCGCGGCAGCCGTGCGCGCGAGCAGGTTGAATTGCCACGCCGGCATCTGTACGCCGGCGTCGATGATCTGGCGCGTTGCGTTCCTGAGCGTGCTGCCTTCACGGATGGAGAACTCCACCGTCGGAGCAGCAAGCGCAACCGGCGAGCGGGCAAACCAGGCCATCCAGACGCAGAAACCGAGCGCCAGTGCCAGGAGGAGCGCAAACCATCGGATCGAGTGGCGCAGCATGGGAAAATCGCGGGGAGAGCGACGGATGGTGCGGATAGTCAATGGCGATATAATAACTGTTAAAACCGGCATACGATGCCGGTTTAACTCCGCGAGTTGGAGCGGACTCGCCGCTCAACTCGCGGAACGTAGCGTTGTCCAAGATGGTCGACATGAGTACAGTCGTGCAGCAGCCGAATACGCCAGCCAGAGGAATGACCGAGAGCGAATTGAACGCCGAGCTTGCGGCCGCGCGATCGGGCAGCGTGCTGGCGCCACTGTCTCACCTTGGGGTACTTGCGTTCAGCGGCGCGGATACCGAAGCCTTTCTGCAGGGGCAGCTGAGCTGCGATGTGGGTGGCGTTGGCCGCGCGTCGGGCACTTTGGGCGCCTACTGTTCGCCCAAGGGCAGGATGCTCGCGAGTTTCGTGCTGTGGCGCGAGGAGTCGGGTTTTTTCATGGTGCTCCCGCGTGACCTCCTCGATGCGGTGCGGAAGCGCATCTCGATGTTCGTGCTGCGCTCGAAAATCGTCATTGCCGACGCGTCCTCGACGCTGACGCTGATCGGCTGTGCCGGACCGCTGGCCGAGGACGCGCTGCGCCCGCTTTTTTCCCGCCTGCCCGAGCGAGCGCGCGAGACCGCGCATCATCCCGAAAATGGCGTCGTGATGAAGCTCGATGAAGCGAGATTCCTGCTTGCCGTTCCTTCGGAGCGAGCAGCGGCGGTGCAGGAACGCCTGTCGCAGTCGCTCCGGCCGGTGGGGCAGCGCGCATGGCAGTGGCTGGATATCCGCAACGGCATTCCCTGGATTACCGCGGCCACGCAGGAGCAGTTCGTTCCGCAGATGGCGAATCTGGAGCTGCTCGGCGGGGTGAGCTTCAGCAAGGGCTGCTACACGGGCCAGGAAATTGTCGCCCGCACGCAACATCTGGGCAAGCTCAAGCGGCGCATGTTCCTCGCCAACGTGCCCGGCGCGGCCGCGCCGGGCGATCCGCTCTACAGCGATGATTTCGGCGATCAGGCATGCGGCATGGTGGTGAACGCCGAGGCTTCGCCCGAGGGCGGCTGCGACCTGCTGGCGGTGATCCAGATCGGCAGTGCGGAAAATTCCATCGTCCGTCTCAAGGCGCCCGCAGGCCCGGCATTGCGGTTGCTGATCCTGCCCTACGCCGTCGCGTGAAACTCAGCTATTACGTCTACTACAAGGTGCCGGGCGAGAACGCCGAACGCGCCCGTGCCGCGGTGGCCGAGATCCAGCGGGAGCTGCGCAGCAGCACCGGCAGCAGCGGCCGCCTGCTGCGGCGACGCGACGACGAAGCCACCTGGATGGAAATCTACGAGGACGTCGCGGATCCGGCGCAATTCGAGGCGACGCTTTCCGCGCTCGTCGAGCGGCACGGCCTGGCGCAACTGCTCCTGCCCGGCACCTCGCGCAGACAGGAAGTGTTCCGGCCGCTCTGAGCATGTGCCTGATCCTTCTCGCCTGGCGTGCCCATCCCGAATACCGGCTCATTGTCGCCGCCAACCGCGACGAGTATTTCGGGCGGCCGGCCGCGCCCGCAGGTTTCTGGGACGATCGTCCGGGGATTCTGGCCGGGCGGGACCTCGAGGCGGGCGGTACCTGGCTCGGCATCACCGTGCAAAGCCGGTTCGCCGCCCTGACCAATTATCGCAATCCGGCCGACAAGATGTCGATCGCCCCTTCGCGCGGCGGGTTGGTCGGTGACTTTCTTGCGGCAACGACAAGACCGGAGGCGTATCTCGCGAAAATCGCCGGGCGGGCGCAGGAGTACAACGGCTTCAGTCTCCTTGTCGGGGACGAGGAGTCACTGCATTTTCTTTCCAATCGCGGCAACGGCGTGGTCCGGGTCAAGCCGGGGGTGCACGGACTCTCGAACCATCTGCTGGACACACCCTGGCCCAAGGTCGAAAAAGGCAAGTCCCGCTTCGCGGCGCTGCTGGAAAAACCGTTCGACGCCGAAGCGATGCTCGGCCTGCTCGACGACAGCGAGCCGGCGGCGAATCATCTGCTTCCCAGCACCGGCGTCAGCCTGGAGATGGAAGAACGGCTCTCGGCGATCCGCATCGCCGCCGCCGGCGGCTACGGCACGCGCTGCTCCACGGTGCTATGCATGGGCGAGAGCGGGAAAATCGAGTTCCTCGAGCGCAGCTACCGCGAGGACGGCGGCACCAGCGGCACCATCCGCTATCGGTTCACCGTTACGCGGGGAAAAGGTCCAGCGTCATCTCGAGGTGCGGGATTCCCGCCTCGAAAAACTCTCCTCCCCGCTCGCTGAAGCCGAAGCGCCGGTAGAACCCGACCACACGGGTCTGGGCGTGCAGCGTGACACAGGCCATCGACCGCTGGCGCGCACGCTCGAGCATCGCCGCGAGCAGCGCTGCGCCGACGCCCTGCCCGCGCCATTCCTTCAGCACCGCCATGCGCCCGATCCTGCCATCGGGAAGCAGCCGCGCCGTGCCGATGGCGTTTCCCCGGGCGTCGAGGGCGACCGCGTGCTCGCTGCGCTCGTCCCATTCGTCCCATTCGAGCTCGCGGGGCACATTCTGTTCCTCGATGAATACCTTCTCCCGCACCGGGCGAGCGAACGGCAGCGCATCGGGCCAGGAGAGACTTCGGATGGTGAACGGCGTCGGCATATAATTGCCGTGATTCTACGACGGGAATGAAATGCAGAGTCTCTGGAAAGAAGAAGAAGCGAGGCAATTTCAAGGCGACCTCGGCCTGCGCGTCTACACTTCGCGGCTGCTCGGCCGCGACAGGTCGCTGGTGCTGCACGGCGGCGGCAACACCTCGGTCAAGATCCGCAAGAAAAACCTGTTCGGCGAGGAAGAGGCGATCCTCTACGTCAAGGGCAGCGGCTGGGACCTGGAGACGATCGAGCCGCAGGGCTTCTCGCCGGTGCGGCTCGCGCACGTGCTGCGCCTGACCGAATTGCCGGCGCTGTCCGATCCTGAGATGGTCAACCAGCTCGCCACCCACATGCTCGAGGCCTCCGCCCCGGCGCCCTCCATCGAGACCATCCTGCACGGCTGCCTGCCGTGGAAATTTGTCGATCACACCCACGCGGACGCCGTGCTCGCGGTGAGCAATACCCGGGACGGCGACAAGCGCATCCGCGAAGTCTACGGCAAGCGCTGCGTCGTCATTCCCTATCTCATGCCGGGATTCGATCTGGCGCAGTACTGCGCAAGAGAATTCAAGCGTCAGGGCACGCCGGAGACGATCGGCATGGTGCTGCTGAACCACGGCATCTTTTCCTTCGGCGAGACCGCGCGCGAGGCCTACGAGCGCATGATCGAGCTCGTCTCCCTCGCCGAGAAATATCTCGAGGCGAAGCGCGCCTGGTCGGTGGCGCCCAAACCCTCGCGGCCGGCGAAGGTCGAGGCCTTGGCGCAGGCCGGGCTGCGGCGCCGGCTCTCCGATACGGCCGGGGCGCCGCTGATCGTGCGCACTCTGGCCGATGAGCGCACGTGCGGATTTGCGCAACACCCGCAGCTCTCGCGCATCTCGCAGCAGGGACCGGCGACGCCCGACCATGTCATCCGCACCAAACGCACGCCCATGCTCGGCACGGACGTGGCGCGCTATGTCGAGGATTACCGCCGTTACTTCGAGCAGCACTCGCCGGGCGCGAAGGAACCCAAGATCATGCTCGATCCGGCGCCGCGGGTGGTGCTCGATCCCGGGTTCGGCCTCGCCGCCGCCGGCAGAACGGCGAAGGACGCGGCGATCGTGGCCGAGATCTACGACCACACCATCGACGTGATCCTGCGCGCCGAGGCGCTCGGCGGCTTTCAGGCGCTGCCGGCCAAGGACATCTTCGACGTCGAGTACTGGGACCTGGAACAGGCCAAGCTCAAAAAAGGCGGCAAGCCGGCGCCGTTCACCGGCGAGATTGCGCTCGTGACCGGCGCCGCATCGGGCATCGGCAAGGCCGCGGTGGCCTCGTTTCTCGCCCGCGGCGCGGTGGTCGTCGGACTGGATCTCGACGCGAGAATCCAGTCGCTTCACGCTCGTCCCGATTTTCTCGGCATCCGCTGCGATATCACCGACGAGCGGCAGGTGGTGTCTTCGCTGGAACAGGCGGTGCTCGCCTTTGGCGGTGTCGACATGCTCATCCTGAACGCCGGCATCTTTCCGGCGAGCCGTAAAATCGCCGAACTTCCCCTCGAGGAGTGGCGCAAGTCGATGACGGTCAATCTCGATGCCAACCTGCTTCTGCTGCGCGCCTGCCACCCCTTGCTGAAGCTCGCGCCGCGCGGCGGCCGCGTGGTGGTCATCGGCTCGAAGAACGTTCCGGCTCCGGGACCCGGCGCGTCCGCCTACTCCGCTTCCAAAGCGGCCCTGAACCAGCTGGCGCGAATCGCCGCGCTCGAATGGGGCGTCGACGGCATTCGCATCAACACCGTGCATCCGAACGCGGTATTCGATACCGGGCTGTGGACCGAGGCAGTGCTGGCGCAACGCGCCAAGCACTACGGCATGTCCGTCGAGGAATACAAGACCAACAATGTGCTCAGGACCGAAGTCACCAGCCGCGACGTCGCTGAGCTGGCGGCGGAGATGTGCGGACCGCTGTTCGCGAAAACCACCGGCGCGCAGGTCCCGGTCGATGGCGGCAATGAACGCGTTATCTGACAGGAACGGTCATCCCCGCGAAACCTGTCCCCAAATACTTGAATCGGGGAGTGGGGATCCAGCGGCGCCAAAAGTCTCTGGATTCCCGCTCCCCGCTTACGACACGCGGGGACAGATTTCGCGGGAATGACGGAATTCATGGCCAACACCGTTGAAACTCTCCGCTGGCACGAAGGCCGGCTCGAACTGCTCGACCAGCGTCTTCTCCCGGCGCGCTTCGAATACGTAAGCTGCACCAACGCCGCCGAAGTGGCCGCAGCGATCCGCTCCATGGTTGTGCGCGGCGCGCCTGCCATCGGCTGCGCCGCGGCTTTCGGCTTCGCGCTGGAAGCCCTCCGCCATCAACAAGGATCCCGCAAGCAGTTCGATGCCGCGCTGGAAGCGGCGTTCAAGACGCTTGCCGCGAGCCGGCCGACAGCGGTCAATCTGTTCTGGGCGCTCGAGCGCATGCGTGCCGCACTTGCCGCTGCAAACCGCGACCATCCGAAGGCAGCGGCAGCGAAGCTGGCGGAGGCAGCGCTCGAACTCTTCCGCGCCGATATCGAGACCAACCGCGCCATCGGCCGCGCCGGCGCCGAGCTTGTTGCCGACGGCGCGCGCATCCTCACCCACTGCAACGCGGGCGCGCTCGCCACCGCCGGGCACGGCACCGCGCTGGGCGTGATCCGCTCGGCGCGCGATCAGGGCAAGCGCATTTCGGTGATCGCCGGCGAGACCCGCCCGTTTCTTCAGGGCGCGCGCCTCACGGCGTGGGAAATGGTGCAGGAGAAGATTCCGGTCACCCTCATCACCGACAACATGGCCGGCCACCTGATGCGCCTCGGCAAGATCGATCTGGTGATCGTCGGCGCCGACCGGGTCGCGGCGAACGGCGACGTCGCCAACAAGATCGGCACCTATACCCTCGCGGTCCTCGCCGCGCGCCACCATCTCCCCTTCTACGTCGCCGCGCCGCTCTCCACCGTCGACGTCTCGATCGCCGACGGCAACGCCATCCCGATCGAGGAACGCAGCGCTACGGAAGTGACCGGTTACGGCGAAATCCGCTGGGCGCCGGAAGGCGTTCACGTCGTCAACCCGGCGTTCGATGTCACGCCGGCCGAGCTGATCACCGCCATCGTGACCGAGAAGGGCGTGGTCGCGAAGCCCGATGCGGGGAAGATCCGCGGCTTGTTCAAGAGCTGACGACGCGCGCCCCCGGCGTGCCGACGCTTTTGCGGGCTCGATCTGCTGCCGCGGAGTTGCACGACTCTGAACAGTGTCACAATGTAGGTCTGTCCTGTTCACGGCGCTTGCAGCATGTTCGAAAAAGTATTCAAGAAAGACGTCCCTGCTGCGGCAACGCCGCCGGGCAGCGCGCCTGCCCTCTTGCCAGGCGGAGCGCGGCATCAAACCGGCGCGCAGCCTTCGTCGGGGATTTCCGAAGCTGAACGGCAGGCCTGGCGAGAAAAGATACTTGCGGCAAAAGCGGACGATAGGGCGCTGCTGCAATTGGCGCAGCAAGCGCCTGGCGTTGACCTGAAGCTCACCGCGCTCGAAGCCCTGACGCAAGAGGACGCGCTCAAACAGGCGATGCGTGAATTTCGCGATCAGGACAAGCGCCTGCATCGCGCCGCCAAGTCGCGCTGGCAGGCAGCCGTCGCCAAACGCGAAGCCATCACCGAAGCCCGGGTCCTGATCGCAGGTGCGCACACCCTGATTGAGCAGGAGAGGATTCCCGCCAATCGCCTGGCGGAACTGGATCGTGCCTGGGCGGCATTGAGCGTCGCCTTGCTCGATGAAGGCCTGGCGACCGAATTTACGGCATTGCGCGCGCGGCTCGGCGCCAGAGTGCGTGAGCGCGGCGAGGGTGAACAGGCGGTCGCGCGCTGGCTTGCCGCCACGGACAACGCGATACGTGCCCTGACCGCAAGCCTCGCCGGTGTGGCTCAAGGTGGGACGGCGCCGACATCGCCCATACCGTCGGTGCCGTCGATGCCGTCGAGCGCGCCGGCGACCCTGGCTGAAGTCCTGCTGCAATTACTGAACCAGGTTCCTGGCGCGAGCGATTCGGCAATCGACGCGCGCTGCATCGAGAAAACCGACGCCGCCAATCATGCGCTGGCACTCGCCTCCAGCGTGGTGCGGCGCGCCGAATTTCTGCAATCTTTACCCGCTGCCGGCGTTGCGGATGAAGCCGATGAAAAGGCGAAGATCGAGCAATGGCGCAGTTTTCCAGAGGTTTCAGAAGATGAATTTCAGACCTTGCTCGCGCGCCGTTTTGCCGATTGGCGCAATGCGCGCAGCCAGGAACGGCAACGCGACCACGATGCGCGCCGGACGCATGAGCGCGAGCTGAGTGCCGAACAGAAGAAACAGCGTCTGCGCGTAATGCAGCGTCATGTCGAGTTGGCCGAAGCGGCGCACGCCGCCGGACAGGTGGCGGAACTGACGCGCCTGATGACGGTAATCGATAACGCGCTCAAACCCGGCCCGGTGAATGCTGCGTTTGCCCAGCGCATCGAATCCCTCCGCCAGGAACAGGTGCGGCTGCATGACTGGCAGCGCTGGGGTGGCGGACAGCGACGCGAGCAACTCGTGGCCGAGGCGCAGGTTCTCGCCCAGATTGCGAGCGAAAAAGTCGCGCTCAAGGCCCATGCCGATGCCATCGACAAACTGCGCGAGCGCTGGAAGGAACTGGACAAACTCGGCGGCGCGACCAACAAGGCATTATGGCTCGCCTTTGACGGGGCCTTGAAGGCCGCCTACGTGCCCGTGGCGGCGCATCTGGAAAAACTCAAAATTGCGCGCAACGAGAATCTCGTCGCACGTAACCAGGTGATCGACGGCCTGGTTCAGGCAGGGGCGAAATTTTTCCCCGCTGCGCCAGAAGAGGGAGACTGTGCTGCTCCTGCCTCTGCCTCAGCCGCAGGCACCCAGCCGGACTGGCGCGCGATTGCCCACACCCTTGAAGACGCCAAAATCGCCTGGCGTAAATTGGGGCCGGTGGAGCATACCGTGCCACGCAAGGCACAAAAAGGCGACAACGCGGTGACTACGCGTTACGCGGCAGCCCTCCACGCCCTGGAGACCCCGCTGACCCAAGCCTATCGCGAGGCAAGCCAACAGCGTGAACAACTCATTACCGCTGCGAAGAACCTCGGTGGGTCGGAGGCGCTCGCGCGGGATGCGGTCGGCAGGGTGCGTGCGCTGCAAACGCAATGGCAAGCCCATGCCAAAGGTCTGCCCTTGCCGCGACGCGAAGAGAATACGCTGTGGAGGGCGTTCAAAACGGCTACTGATGCGATATTCACCGCACGCGACGCCGCTCGCGCTGCCCGGGAAACCGAAGCCAGCGGACAGATCAAGGTGCGCGAAGCGATCATCGACAGCCTGCTCGCGCTTCCCGCCACGAATTCCACCCGCACCGCGTCGGAGATCAAGCGCGCGATGGCGAACGCCGAGACTGCCTGGCGCGCCTGCGCCGAAGTCGCCAGGCCGCACGCTGCCAGGTTGGATGCGCGTTACCGCGCTGCGCGCGATGCTGCGACGAAGCGGCTTGGCGACATTGCCGACCATGCGGCGCAAGCGCGCTTTGATGCGCTCATCGCGACGATGGCGCTTTGCCATGAGCGCGAAGCTGCAGGTGAAGTCACGCCCGATCTTGAGGCCCGCTGGAGCGCCATTGAAAATCTCCCCGATGACTGGAAACCCGGTATGGAAGCGCGTCTCCGTGGCATTGGCGCGTCCAAGGCTGACCCTCAGTCCGGCCCCCGGTCCGGCATGGACCCTGATGCAGGTCTGCCCGATACCCTGTTGAACCTCGAAGTCGCTTGCGGCATCGACACCCCGAGCGAGTTCATGGCCGCGCGGCAACGATTGAAAATGCGCGCGCTGAAAAACGCGATGGAAGGTCGCCAGGCCGGCGTGACCACGCCAGCGGATATCGAGCGCTGGTTGCTTGACGCCGCCGCCACGCCCCACCCCGATGAGGCGTCGCGCAAGCGACTGGAGAAAATCATCGCCGCAGTGCGCGTTCGCCGTCCGGGGTAAGGACGGTGGTGAAGTAAATGGGGCGTACCGGCCGCTTTTTCGCGGTGATCGCCTGGGCGGCGTTGCTGTCGCTCTCCGGCTGCGCCGGCCGTTACTTCCAGGACGCCGGGGCGCCGCCCGTTCCGCCGCCGCGCTATTCGCTCGCCGAGCTGCCGCAGAAGGAGTACTGGACCGGCGTCGTCTTCAACGGCGCCAGGATCGGCTTCACACATACCCGGGTGGCGCGCGCCGCGCAAGAAGGCCTCTACGAGATCGAAGGCGAAGCCGTCATGCGGTTCAGGTTCCTCGGCTACGACAAGCGCGTGCAGATGCGCTCGCTCGACACGGTGGACGAGAACGCGAGGCTGGTGCGCTTCGACTACGATCATTTGCTCGACGAAAGCCACCAACGGGTGACGGGCGAAGTCAGGAGCGGCAGGCTGCATTACGAAGTGACCAGCGCCGGCCGCCTCCCCGAGCAACACAGCGAAGCGCTGAGCGGGCCGCTCTATCCCGATGGCGTGCTTGCGCTGCTGCCGGTGCTGCACGGGCTGCGGGTGGGCAGCGAGTTCCGCTGGCTCGTCTTCAGCGGGGAAACGCAACACCTGACGGAGGCCTGGCAGCGGATCGAGTCTTACGAAACGAGCAAGGTGTTCGAGGGCGCGGCCTTCAAGGTGCAAACGGACATGCTGGGTTTGAGCAGCACGACCTGGATCGATGCCCGCGGGCGGCCCGTGTTCGAGCTGGGATTGAACGGGGTCATGATCTCGGCGCTCGAGGACGAGCGCGTGACGAAGCGCTACCTGGCGACCGCGGCGCTCAACAAGGACGACGTGCTGGTCGAATGGAGTCTCATCAAGGCTCCCCTCGCGCTTGCCGATCCGCGGCGCGCGGAGTTTCTCCGCATCGCGCTTGCCAATGCGGCACGGGGCGGCCGTGCCCTCCCCTCGGATGAAAGGCAGCGCTGCGGGCCGGCAGGCGAAGAAGTCGTTTGCGAGATCGACGCCGCCCGGCCCGCCGGCGGCGGTCCTGCCGGGGACGCGCTGAATCCCTCGGCCACGGTGCAAAGCCACGACCCGATGATCCGTTCGCTCGCGCGCACCATCGCGGCCGGGCGCGAGGCCGCCACCGACAAGATCGACGCCGTGCTGGCGTGGCTCGAGCGGAACATCCGCAAGGAACCGACGGATGCGTTTTCAGCGCTCGACGTGCTCGATGCGAAGCGCGGCGAATGCCAGGGCCACGCCTACCTCTACGCGGCGCTGATGCGTGCGCTCGGCGTGCCGACGCGGGTGATGAACGGACTGGTGTATTCGCCCGAGCACGGCGGTTTCCTCTACCACACCTGGGCGGAGAGCCTCGTCGAGGGAGGCTGGCGCGCGGTCGATCCGACCTTCGGCCAGCCGCGGGCCGATGCGACCCACATCGGGCTCGTGCGCGGCGAGAACCTGGCGGACCTGATTCCGCTGGTCGAATGGGTCGGCAACACGCGCATCCGCGTGCTCGAGGCGCGCTAGCGCCGCTCACATTCTTTAAAGATTGCAAGACAGATCCCCGCGCCCCGTACGGGGAAACAGGCCGTTTAGTTATCTTTACTGATACACAACAAGGGAATAGCAGATACGGTAACGTCGACCCTGGAGCCGGCGATGATGCAAACCTGCTTTCGACGGATACGCAATTCCAAATGACAGGCCAAACAAAATAAGGACAACAGGTTGGGCCTTGATAGCCCGGTCACCCCTGTCCCCGGACGGCGGGGTCCCGATCTCGCCGTAGCGGTGGCACTATCGGTATAGGCGACAATAGACCCGATGAAGAAGCCGGTTCACACCACGACGATTCCCATCCGCGGACCGCTGTTTCGAGGTGATCGCCGCTTGCGCATCGCCCTTGTGGGCATGCCCAATAGCGGCAAGAGCACCTTGTTCATGGCTGTATCGAGCACTTCGGTGCAGACCGGGGCGTTGGCCGGCACTCGGCGGGCCTACGACGAATGCGCGGTCCAGATCGGCCTGGACGAGGCACGCGTCGTCGATCTGCCGAGTCTCCGGTCACTGCGCCACCTGGAGGACGAGGACCGGGCCACGCTGAAATATCTGCTTTGGGGCGATGAGCGCCCGCCGGTATCGGTGCACGAACCCGAAGGTGCGCCGGCGCCGTTTTCAGCGCCGGACGTGATTATCCAGGTGGTCGATGCGACCGCACCGGAACGCCACCTGGAATTGACGCTGGAGCTGATGCAGTTGTCCCGGCCGCTCGTCATCGCCCTGAACAAAATGGACGAAGCCCGGGACAAGGGCCTTCAAATCAGCAGCAATGTCCTGAGCCGGCGTCTCGGTTTGCCGGTGGTGTCAACCGTCGCAATCATGGGGCATGGCATCGCCGAGCTGTTCAACACGGCGGTGGAGGCCGTCCGCCGCGGGGTTTGTCCGCTGCCCTTGCCGGCGAGCGAGCACATCGACCACACTCTTCAGCCGATCGCCAGGGTCTTGCACGGGCCGGAGATCCAGCGCGCCTTCCGCGTTCCGCTCCATTTTCTGGTGATGCGGATTGCGCAGGGAGACCGTTACTTCCTCGATGAACTGCGGCAGCACTTTCCGCAGCGGGTGCCTGAAATTCTCCGCTTGCGCGCGCAGGCGGACAAAGCGCTGCCGCGCCCGTTGCGGGAAGAACTCCACGCCGACCGTCACCACCGCGCAGCGACTTTGTCCGAGGCGGCAGCCCGTCCTGGCGGCGCGCATGATCGGCGGGGCTGGCGCTATTGGCTCGATGAGCTGTTTCTCAGCCCGACCTGGGGCCTGCTCGGCAGCATGGCGGTTTTCGCGGCGGTGCTGTTCGTGGTCTTCGACGTGAGCGCGCGGCTGGACAGCATGACTTCGGTGCGGCTGATCGAATGGACCGCCGGCTGGCAGCCAAAATCGACCGGTGGCGTGATCGGGCGCGCGGTAACGGATGGACTCATCGGCCTGGTGGGGATCGTCGTGCCCTACATGATTCCGCTGGTGCTGCTGCTGGTGGCGCTGGAGCAGATCGGCGTCATGGCGCGCATCGCCTTCGCGGTCGACCGCGGTTTTCACAAAATCGGTCTGCATGGCGGCGTTGCGGTTCCTTTCCTGCTCGGGCTGGGATGCAACGTGCCGGCCATATCGGCCATCGCCCGGAGCAGCACCGGCCGCGAACGGGTCGTGGCCTCGCTCCTGATCACCTTCGTGCCATGTTCGGCGCGCTCGGCCATCATCCTCGCCCTCGCCGGAAAGTACCTGGGCGGATTCGGCGTCTTCGCCATTTTCCTGCTCAGCCTCGCGGTGATCGCGACACTGGGGCAATTGATGCGGCGGCGCTACCCGACGGCCGGGCCCGGGCAGGTGCAGGAGATCCCGCCCTACGCGCTGCCGCGCTGGCGTCCGCTGGTGCGCGAAACCTGGCTGCGAACGCAGGACGTCCTGACTATCGTGACGCCCCTGCTCGTCGCCGGCAGCGTCGTCCTGGCGCTTCTCAACCACTTCGGCGCCGACGGCGCGATCAATGCGCTGCTCACACCGGTCACCCAGTGGTGGCTGGGCCTGCCGCTGGTACTGGGCGTGCCCATCCTGTTCGGGATCCTGCGCAAGGAGCTGTCGTTGCTGATGATCTATCAGGCCCTGGGCAGCTTCGAGATCAACCACTATCTGAATCCGATCCAGATCGTCACCCTTCTGCTGTTCCTCACCTTTTACGTTCCCTGCCTTTCGACTTTCGCGGTGATGATGAACTCCATCGGCCGCAGGGAAGCCGTGTTCTCGGTGTCGCTGTCGGTGGGTGTCGCGCTGCTCGTGAGCGGGGTGGTGCGATTCCTGCTCGAGGGGATGAAGTACTTCTCCGGGTGAAGGCGTAATGCGCGGATGCCGTGAGAGCAACGCCGCGGAATTTACGCGCTGGGTCGTCAGCGGTCGGAAATATCGACCGCCGTGCAGGGCGCCACAATATCGAACAGTTGGACGATATCGCGGTTGCGCATGCGGATGCAGCCGATCGAGTCCGGCTTGCCCATCTCGACCGAATCCGGGCTGCCGTGGATGTAGATGAAGCGGCGCATGGTGTCGACATCGCCCAGCCGGTTGACGCCGCGTTCGCATCCGGAGAGCCAGAGGATACGGGTGAGGATCCAGTCGCGCCCGGGAAAGCGCTCACCGAGTTCGGGCGTCCAGATTTCTCCCGTCGGACGGCGGCGCACGAACACCGTGTTCTCCGGCTGCCCCGCGCCGATCCTGGCGCGCACCAGGTGCCTGCCGCGCGGCGTGCAGAAGCTGCCTTGCACCTCTCCTGCGCCGTTGCGCGAGGTCGAGACGCGGTAGCGCCCGAGTTCCCTGCCGTCGTCGCCCAGCAGCGTCAGGGTCTGGGCAGGAATCGAGATCTCAATCTTCGGCATCGAGTCGTCCAGTGCGCCGACGGGCGGCGAAAAAATCGGACAGCAGCCTGCCGGTTTCCGCAGCAAGCACGCCGCCCGTCACTTCAGTGTGATGGTTCAGCCGCGGTTCGGCGAACAAGTTGACGATGCTGCCGCAGGCCCCGGTTTTGGGGTCGGATGCGCCGAACACGACTCTGTCGATGCGCGCATGCATGATTGCGCCCGCACACATCGCGCACGGCTCGAGCGTGACATAGAGCGAGCAGCCGGCGAGGCGGTAATTGCCGAGCTCCGCCGCAGCCTGGCGCAGGGCACGGATCTCGGCGTGCGCGGTCGGATCATGGCTCGAAATCGGGGCGTTGAAGCCACGGCCGATGACGTTGCCCTCCTTCACCACCAATGCGCCGACCGGAACCTCGCCCGCGGCGGCGGCCTCGCACGCCAGCGCCAGCGCCTCGCGCATGAAGCGTTCGTCCTGCGCCCGATCGATCACAGGCCCAGGCGCTGCATCCATTCGGCGAGCATCCGTTCCTCCTCGCTCCCCCTGGCGTAGGCGGCCTTCATCGCCGCGTGCGCCTCGGGCCGATGCTGGTTCAGTTTGAACTTGCCTTCGAGCCGCTCGACTGCAAGCTCGAATCCGACGATGCCCGACAGCATCCTGCCCCGAAATTCCTCGCCGAGGCTGCGCCACTGCTCGGCGTAAGCGGGATCGTGAATCGCGATCAGCCGCTGCAACAATGCGTCTTTTCCGGCAGGGTCGTCGACGAGGCGCACGCGGCCGTAGGCGTGGACCGCGAGATAATTCCAGGTCGGCACGCGCTCGCGGTCGGGATACACCACGGGCGACATGTAGGCGTGCGGACCGGAAAACACCATCAGCGCCTCGGGCTGCGACATGAGGTGCCGCCAGTGCGGATTGGGCCGCGCGACGTGCGCTTCGATCAGCACGCCGCTGTCGCGCTCGCCGACGACCACCGGGAGGTGCGTCGCGAACGGCCTGCCGCCATCGTCATTGCTGACAAGCAAGGCGAAGTTGTGCCGACGCATGACTTCCAGGACCATCCCCCGGTCGTGCATCTCGAACTGGCGCGGCAGATACATCGCCGCTATTCCCACTCGATGGTGGCGGGAGGTTTGCCGGAAATGTCGTAGACAACGCGGTTGATGCCGCGCACTTCGTTGATGATGCGGTTCGAGACCTTCCCCAGCAACTCGTGCGGCAGCGGCGCCCAGTGGGCGGTCATGAAGTCGGTGGTCTGGACTGCGCGCAGCGCCACCACGTATTCGTAGGTGCGGCCGTCGCCCATGACCCCGACCGATTTCACCGGCAGGAAAACGGCGAAGGCCTGCGCGGTGGCGTCGTACCAGTTGCGCGGGGCGTTACTCGCCTCTCCTGCCACGGGAGAGGGAGAAAACGGGGCAGCGCGCAGCTCTTCGATGAAAATGGCGTCGGCGCGGCGCAGCAGGTCGGCGTATTCGCGCTTTACTTCGCCGAGGATGCGCACGCCCAGCCCCGGCCCGGGGAACGGATGGCGGAACACCATGTCGCGCGGCAGCCCGAGCGCGAGGCCCAGCTCCCGCACTTCGTCCTTGAACAGCTCGCGCAAAGGCTCGAGCAGCTTCAGGTGCAGCGTCTCGGGCAGGCCGCCGACGTTGTGGTGCGACTTGATGGTGTGCGCCTTCTTCGTTTTCGCGCCTGCGGATTCGATCACGTCCGGATAAATCGTTCCCTGCGCCAGCCATTTCACTTTCGGGAATCGCTTCGCTTCCTGCTGAAAAACCTCGACGAACTCGCGGCCGATGATCTTGCGCTTCTGCTCCGGATCGGCGACACCGTCGAGCGCGTTCAGGAAACGCCCGGAGGCATCGACCTTGTCCACCTTGACGCCGAGGTTGCGGGCAAAAGTATCCATGACCTGCGCGGCTTCGTTCAGCCGCAGCAGGCCGGTGTCCACGAACACGCAGGTCAGCTGCGCGCCGATGGCGCGATGGATGAGCGCCGCGGCCACCGCCGAATCCACTCCGCCCGAGAGGCCGAGCAGCACTTCTTCGCTGCCGACTTGAGCCCGAATTTTTTCCACCGCCTCGGCGATGTAGTCGGGCATGTTCCAGTCGGCGCCACAGCCGCAGATGTCGTGGACGAAGCGCCCGAGGATCGCCGCGCCCTGGCGCGTGTGGGTGACTTCGGGATGGAACTGCACGCCGTAGAATCGGCGCGATTCGTCGGCCATGCCGGCGAGTGGCGTGGAGGGATTGCTGGCGATGACGGTGAATCCCGGCGGCAATGCCGTGACCTTGTCGCCGTGGCTCATCCAGACGTCGAGCAGGCCGTGCCGTTCGCCGTTGACGCGATCCTGGATGCCATCGAGCAGGGCCGAGTGGCCGCGGGCGCGGATTTCGGCATAGCCGAACTCCCGCACCCGGGAGCTCTCGACCTGGCCGCCGAGCTGCGCCGCCATGGTCTGCATGCCGTAGCAGATGCCCAGTACCGGCACGCCCAGCTCGAACACGATCTGCGGCGCTCTCGGGGTCTCGTCCTCGGTCACCGACGCCGGCCCGCCGGAGAGGATGATTCCCAGCGGCGCGAAATTCCGGATCCAGGCCGCGTCGATGTCGAATGGCTGCAGCTCGCAGTAGACGTGCGCTTCGCGCACCCGGCGCGCGATCAGTTGCGAATATTGCGCGCCGAAATCCAGGATCAGGATCTTGGAGTGCATGGTAATTCCGGGACTGGGGAAAGGCCGAGGCAGATCATATTTCGAAACTTTAGTCTCTTGATGTCCAGACGCCACGCGGCGAATCGGGCAGTTGATGTACGTTTACTGATACACCTCCGTCGTGCCGGTGGAATTCCGAAGTCGACTCGATTTTCCCCCAGCCCCTAGCCCCTAATCCCTGGCCCCTATCTGATAGTTAGGCGCTTCCTTGACGATCTGCACGTCATGCACGTGCGACTCGCGCATGCCGGCGGAGGTGATCTCGACGAATTGAGCGCGCTCGCGCGCCGCCTCGATGCTCTCGCAGCCGAGGTAGCCCATGCTGGCGCGAAGGCCGCCCATCAGTTGCTCGACTACCCTGGTCGCCGGCCCCTTGTAAGGCACGCGGCCCTCCACGCCCTCGGGAACCAGCTTGTCCGCGTGCACCGACGCATCCTGGAAATAGCGGTCGGCCGCCCCCTGCTGCATGGCCGAGAGAGAGCCCATGCCGCGGTAGGATTTGTAGGTGCGCCCCTGGAACAACTCGGTTTCGCCGGGAGATTCCTCGGTGCCGGCGAACAGGCTGCCCAGCATCACGGCGTGGGCGCCGGCGGCGATAGCCTTGGCGACATCGCCCGAGAAGCGGACGCCGCCATCGGCGATCAGAGGCACCCCGGCCTGCGCCAGCGCCGCAGCCACGTTCTGAATGGCGGTTATCTGCGGAATGCCGACACCGGCAACGATGCGCGTAGTGCAGATTGAGCCCGGCCCGATGCCGACTTTGACTGCGTCCGCGCCGTGATCGACGAGCGCCTTGGCGCCATCCGCGGTGGCGATGTTGCCGCCGATCACTTCCATGGACGGGTAGGTCCGCTTGATCCAGCGCACCCGGTCGAGCACGCCCTGCGCGTGGCCGTGCGCGGTATCCACCACGATCGCATCCACCCCCGCCTCGACCAGGGCCGCCACGCGTTCCTCGGTGCCCTCGCCCACGCCCACCGCCGCGCCCACCCGCAATTTGCCTTGCTGATCCTTGCACGCGTTAGGGTGTTCGCTCGACTTGAGAATGTCCTTCACCGTGATCAGGCCGCGCAGCTCGAAGTTCTTGTTCACCACAAGCACCCGCTCGAGCCGGTGCTTGTGCAGCAGCGCCCTCGCCTCTTCCGGGTTTGCGGGATCGTTCACGTAGATCAGGCGTTCGCGCGGGGTCATGATGGCGCGCACCGGCGCATCGAGATCGGTCTCGAAGCGGTAGTCGCGGTTGGTGACCATCCCGACCACCTTGCCCTTCTCCACCACCGGGAAACCCGACACCCGGTACTGCTGCGTGAGTGCGAGCAACTGGCGTACGGTGATGTCCGGAGATACGGTCACCGGGTCGCGCAGCACGCCGGACTCGTAGCGCTTGACCTTGGCCGCCTCCGATGCCTGCGACTTCGGCGGCAGGTTCTTGTGGATGATGCCGATGCCACCTTCCTGCGCCAGTGCGATCGCCAGCCGCGACTCGGTCACGGTGTCCATCGCCGCGGAGACGAGCGGGATGTTGATCTGGATTTTGCGCGTCAGCCGCGTCTTCAGGCTGACATCGCGCGGCAGGACGGTGGAGTGGGCGGGAACGAGGAGGACGTCATCAAAGGTAAGAGCCTTCTGAATTAAACGCATGGCGACGCCCAAAAGTCGAATTATACGCCGGTGAAGGCGGACGGCAAATTGCCGACGCCTTGTCTTCCTCTCGATTGACTGGTGCGTTAAAAGCCGATATGTTGCCGCGTCAATGCCTCGCAGGAACAATGCCATGACCAGACTTGTTTTCTTCTTCCTTGCGCTGCTCGGCGCGACGGGCGCCCAGGCGCAGGTCTACAAGTGCATCGACCCTGCCGGCAAGACCGTTTATCTGCAGACACCCTGCCCCGCGGGCTCCCGGTCGGCCACCCTCGGCCGCAAGGTCCCCGAGGCACCGGCACCCGCAGCCGCGGAAAAGGCTGCGGCCAAGTCCGGACCCAAGTCCGTAGCGGAGCAGGAGCAGGCATTCCGCAAGCGCCAGGAAGAGCAGCAGAAGGCGCAGAAAAAAAATGAGGACTCGCTCGCCGAGTCCAAGGAGAAGGAGGACAACTGCCGCAGGGCCAGGGCTCAGCTCACGCAATACGAAATCGGCGGCAGGATTTCCCGGTACGATGAGAAAGGCGAGCGCTATTTCCTCGACGATGACCAGATCAACCAGGAAAAAACCAAGGCGCGCTCGCTCGTGGACCAGTGGTGCAAATAGCCTTCACTTGCCCCGCCGCTGCGCGCGATTGCGCCTGGCTTCCTTCGGGTCGCCCTGGAGCGGGCGATAAATTTCAACCCGATCTCCGTCGCGCAGCCTTGCGTCCGGCTGCGCCAGCCTGCCGTAAATGCCGATCCGGTTGCGGCTCAGATCGATTTCCGGAAATTCGGCGAGCAGGCGGCTGGCGCGGATAGCGTCGGCGATGCTGCTGTCCGCGGGCAGCGAGAGCCGGCGCAGCACCTGCCGCCCCGGCAATGCGTACGCGACTTCGATCGAGATCTCCGAAGCGCTCATGTGGCGCCGTACTTTACTTCCGCGCGGCGCGCGAACGCCTCGACGAAACCGTCGGCGATGCGGTGGAACATCTGCCCCGCCGTTTTTTCCAGCAGGCGGCTGGCAAACTGGTAGCGCAGGCTGAACTCGACTTTGCAGGCTTTTTCACTCAACGCCGTGAACAGCCAGTGGCCATCGAGACTGCGGAACGTTCCCGACACGAGCTTCATGTCGATGCGCGTGTGCGGCTGGTTGGCATTCTCGGTGGTGAAATGCTGCCGCAGTCCGTGAAAGTTGAGGTGCAGCGTCGCGACGGTCCGTCCCGGCTCGCGCAGCGCGACTTCGGCGCGCTCGCACCACGGCAGGAACTGGGGATAGGATTCGACGTCTTCGACCAGTGCGTACATCTGTTGCGCACTGTAGCCGACGAGCATCGAGCGATCGACAATGGTCATCATGGATAAAATGAGAAATTCTAACGGAAACGAAACCCGGTGACGATCGTCGAGAACCGCAAGGCGCAGCACGACTACTTCATCGAGGAGCGCTACGAGGCGGGCATCGTCCTGGAAGGCTGGGAGGTGAAGGCGATCCGCGCCGGCCGCGCCCAACTGAAGGAAGCTTACGTGATCGTGCGCGGCGAGGAGATCTTCCTGATCGGCGCGCACATCAGCCCCCTGCCGGAGGCGTCCACCCATATCCACCCCGATCCGGTGCGCACGAGGAAGCTGCTCCTTCACGCGGAGGAGATCCGCAAGCTGATCGGCAAGGTCGAGCGCGCCGGTTACACCGTGGTGCCGCTCGACCTTCACTACGTTGGCGGGCGGATCAAGCTCAGCGTGGGCCTGGCGAAGGGAAAGAAGCAGCACGACAAGCGCGCCGCCGAGAAGGAAAAGCAGTGGCAGCGGGAGAAGCAACGTCTGCTTCGGGCGCGCCGTAGCTGAAGGTTTCCGTGCATTGTTCGACGCGACACCGGGAAAACGGCGCTGCCGGGCAATGCAGCGGAACCATCGGCGAGAGCGAAGTCAGGTTGCGGCGACTTTCGCTCTGGCGTCAGCTTCGGTATCGCGCGCAAGCTGCAGCCAGGCATCGACCACCGTGTCGGGGTTGAGCGACAGGCTCTCGATGCCTTCCTGCACCAGCCATCTGGCAAAATCGAGATGATCGGACGGCCCCTGGCCGCAGATGCCGACGTATTTGCCCGCCCTGCGACAGGCCTGGATCGCCATGCGCAGCATCGCCTTCACGGCGGGATCGCGTTCGTCGAAGGCATCGGCGACAAGGCCTGAATCCCGGTCGATGCCGAGCGTAAGCTGGGTCAGGTCGTTCGAGCCGATCGAGAAGCCGTCGAAGTGCTCCAGGAACTGGTCTGCCAGAACCGCGTTCGACGGCACTTCGCACATCATGATCAGGCGCAAGCTGTTCTCGCCCCGCTTCAGCCCGTTCGCCGCCAGCAATTCGACCACCTGACGGCACTCCTTCAGCGTGCGCACGAACGGCACCATGATCTCGACGTTGGTCAGGCCGAGATCGTTTCTGACACGGCGCATGGCCTCGCACTCCATCTCGAAGCAGTCGCGGAACGATTCGGCGACGTAACGTGACGCGCCGCGGAAGCCCAGCATCGGGTTCTCCTCGTCGGGTTCGTAGCGCGCGCCGCCGGTCAGCTTCTTGTACTCGTTCGACTTGAAATCCGAGAGCCGCACGATCACCGGCTTGGGCCAGAATGCCGCCGCGATGGTGGCGACGCCCTCGATCAGTTTTTCGACAAAGAAGGTGCGCGGGTCGCGGTAACCGCGCGCCGCCCGCTCCACTTCACGCTTGAGTTCGAGCGGCAGGTCCGGGTATTCGAGCACCGCCTTGGGATGCACGCCGATCATGTTGTTGATGACGAATTCCAGTCGCGCCAGTCCCACGCCCCAGTTCGGCAGCGACTGGAAGTCGAAGGCGAGCTGCGGGTTGCCGATGTTCATGGTGATCTTGACCGGGCATTTCGGCATCTCGCCGTGCTGCTGCGAGGTGACTTCGATCTCGAGGATGCCCCGGTAGACGTTGCCCGTGTCCCCTTCCGCGCAGGACACCGTGCACGCCGCGCCGTCCTTCAACATTGCGGTGGCGTTCCCGCAGCCCACCACCGCCGGTATGCCCAATTCGCGCGCGATGATCGCCGCGTGGCAGGTGCGCCCGCCGCGATTGGTGACGATGGCGGCGGCGCGCTTCATCACCGGCTCCCAGTTCGGATCGGTCATGTCGGTGACGATGATGTCGCCGGGCTTGACCCGCCCCATCTCGGACGCATCCTTGACCACCCGCACGACGCCGGCGCCGATTTTGTGGCCGATGGCGCGACCCGAAACCAGCACCTCGGAATGTTGCTTCAGCCGGTAGCGCTCCTGCCCTTCGCCTGACTTGCGCGACTTCACCGTCTCGGGCCGCGCCTGCAAAATGTAAATCCTGCCGTCGGCGCCGTCCTTGGCCCACTCGATGTCCATGGGCCGCTGGTAGTGCTCCTCGATCTTCAGCGCAAAACGGGCCAGTTCGATTACGTCGTCGTCGGAAAGGCAGAAGCGGTCGCGGTCGGCCTCGGCAACGTCAACGGTCTTCACCGAGCGGCCCGCCGAAACCTGGTCGGTAAACACCATCTTCTGCATTTTGGACCCCAGCCCGCGGCGGATCACCGGGAATTTCCCGGCGCGCAGCATGGGCTTGTGGACGTAGAACTCGTCCGGGTTCACGGCGCCCTGCACCACCATCTCGCCCAGGCCCCAGGAAGCGGTGATGAACACGACGTCCTGGAATCCGGACTCGGTGTCGAGGGTGAACATCACACCGCTCGCACCGAGGTCGCTTCGCACCATGCGCTGCACGCCGGCCGAGAGCGCCACCGCCGAATGCTCGAAGCCCTTGTGGGTACGATAGGAAATCGCGCGATCGTTGTACAGCGACGCGAACACGTGCTTGAGCGCCTCCATGACGTTGTCGAGGCCGTGGATGTTGAGAAAGGTCTCCTGCTGCCCCGCAAACGAGGCGTCAGGCAGGTCCTCCGCCGTGGCGCTGGAGCGCACCGCAAGCGAGACCTCGCCGCGGCTCCCGGCGGTGAGCGCCTTGTACTCCTGCGCGATCTCGTCTTCGAGCTGTTTGGGAAACGGCGTCGCCATGATCCACCCGCGGATCTCGGCGCCGCAACTCGCCAGGGCATCGACATCGTCGGCATTCAGGCCCTTCAGCCGGGCGGCAATGCGGTCCTTCAGGCCGCCTTGAGCGAGAAAGTCGCGATACGCCTCGGCGGTGGTGGCGAATCCTCCCGGAACACGCATTCCCGCATTCGAGAGCTGGCTGATCATCTCGCCCAGGGAGGCGTTTTTGCCGCCGACCCGTTCGATATCGTTCATTCGAACGTGGTCGAACCCGAGTATATATTTCCACTGTGTCATGGAGCGTGCCCCGCTGCTGTTGAAGGATCGGCCCGAAACGGTTATTTTACCGTCAGCGCCATTTGTGCGCAGCGCAAAATTTCCCCGAATCGTCTCCCATGTCCCCTCTCCACCGCACCGCATTCTTCGTCTCCGACGGCACCGGTATCACGGTGGAAATGCTCGGACACGGCCTGCTGACGCAGTTCGAGGGCATTGATTTCACCCAGGTCACTGTCCCTTTCGTCGACACGGTTGCCAAAGCCGAATCCTGCGTAGCGCGCATCAACGAGACGGCGAAGGACGGCGCCGCGCGTCCATTGGTATTCACCACGCTCGTCAATAGCGCGGCACGCGAGGCGATCCGCGCGGCGGACGCTTTCGTGGTGGACCTGTTCGAGGTGTTCCTCGATCCCCTCGAAGGCGAACTCGGCGTGAAATCGAGCCACAAGATCGGTCGCTCGCACAGCGCGCACGACAAGAAGGAGTACACCCACCGCATCGAGGCCGTCAACTTCGCGCTGGCTCACGATGACGGCGCATCGTCCCGGGAACTCGACAAGGCAGACGTGATCCTGGTCGGTGTATCGCGCAGCGGCAAGACACCGACCAGCCTTTATCTCGCGCTTCAGTTCGGCATCCGCGCCGCAAACTACCCGTTGATTCCCGAGGACTTCGACCGCATGAGCCTGCCCAAAGTGCTCGAGGATTACCGGGACAAGCTGTACGGCCTGTCCATCGCTCCCGAACGGCTGCGGGAAATCCGCAACGAGCGCCGCCCCAACAGCGAGTACGCGAAGCTGGAGAACTGCCGTTTCGAGGTGAAGCAGGCGGAAATTCTCATGCGACGCGAAAACATACGCTGGGCCAACTCGACCACCAAGTCGATCGAGGAAATCGCCACCACCATCATGCAGGAGTTCAAGCTTGAGCGACGGGTGTATTAAAGGCGGGGGCCAGGGGCCAGCCCCCCAGTCCCTGCCTTTTGCCGCACCTGTTCGAACAGGCAGATCGCGACCGCGGCGGCGACGTTCAGCGATTCGGCGGCGCCGGGCAACGGAATGCGCACGCGGTCGGTCGCCGCGCCCAGCGCGTTCTCCGAAAGTCCGGCGCCTTCGTTACCGAACAGCCAGGCTACCGGGCCCCGCAGGTCGAGGTCGTAAAGCGAGACCTTCGCGCGCGGCTCCGTAGCGACGATGCGGCCCCGGAATCCGCGCACGGTGACGGCGAGGTCGACGTCTTCGAAGATCGAGACAAGGAAGTGCGCGCCCATT
>JBARMB010000119.1:0-18063 GCA_049802235.1 Burkholderiales bacterium
GCCAGGAACAACTGTAGGGTGTCCTCGGCCGCCGTGATCTGGTTGAACCAGCCGACGAGCTTGTCCACGATGGGCCAGGGCGTGCCGGAAGCGACCACGACGCTCCACCACGGCGCAACGTCGCCGCCGCCGTAGCCGGCTTCGGCGAGCGTCGGCACGTCGGGCAGCGCGCTCGAGCGCTGCGCCGAGGTGGCCGCGATGATGCGCAGCTTGCCGCCGGGGCCCGCCTGCCCCAGCGCCCAGGTCGCATCGAATGCGAGGAAATCGACCTGCCCCAGCAGCAGGTCGGTGAGCGCCTGCGGGTTCTGCTTGTACGGAACGTAAGTGGTCTTCAGTCCGGCCTTTGCCTTGAACAGCTCGGCGGCGATGACGCCGGTGTTGTTGGTGGTGCCGTAGAAGCCGTTGTTCGGCTTCGCCTTCAGGCGCGCGACCAGCTCGTCCACGGTCCTGACCGGCGAGGCGGCGTCCACCAGGATGGTGAACGGCAGCTGGGCGATCGTGGTCACCGCCGCGAAGTCCCGGGTCGAATCGAACGGCAGGCTCTTGAACAGGTACGGCGCCGAGACGATGGTGGAGCTCACCGGCGTGATCAGGATGGTGTAGCCGTCGGGTTTCGACTTCGCCAGCGTGTCGGTGGCGATGGCGCCGTTCGCGCCGACCTTGTTCTCGACGATCACCGGCTTGCCGGTCAGCTTCGAGAGCCGGTCGCTGTAGAAGCGCACCATGATGTCGGCGCCCGAGCCGGGGCCGTAGTTGCACAGCGCGTGGATTTCGTGCGCCGGATAATCCTGCGCAGCGGCGAACGGCGCGGCGAGCGCGAGAAGCGCGACGGCGAGCACCGCAAGGGCTCTGCTGATGGAAATGGGGCTCATCTTGAATCCTCCTTGCCGCTAGTCTATATCGCCGCCCGCGAAACCGCGAATCCGCCAGATCACATATCGAGAGGCGGTGAAGGCGGTGGGGGTGACGGTGGATCGGCACCGAAAAACAAATCGACTCTGAAAATCATCCAGCCCTTCGCCTGGCGCCGGGCGATGCAGTTCATGGCGCGCACGCGGTCGGTCGGGTCAACGGCGCGCAAGGCCGGGGCGTTCGTGAATCCATGCGCCTCGCCTGCCCCGAAGAACCCGGCGTCCCGCTGCACCTCGTGCAGCGCGGTCCCGCGGCGTGCTTTTCCGGCGCGCGCGACTGCGTCGCCTACCTCGAAGGGCTGCGCGAGTGCGCTGCGCGCGATTGCTGCGCGGTGCACGCTTACGCGCTCATGAGCAACCACGTGCACCTGCTCGTCACGCCCGCGCGCCCGGGCGGCGCCACGCGCCTGATGCGCTCGGCCGCCGAGGGCTACAACCGCTATCTCGCCGAGGCGTACGGACACGAGGGCGCGATCTGGGAGGAGCGATTCGACGGCTCGCCGGTGCACGCGCGGCGGTATCTGTTCGCCTGCATGCGCTACATCGAAACGAACCCGATGCGCGCGGGACTCGTCCGCGAGGCGGGCGCGTACCGCTGGTCGAGCTTCCGCGCCAATGCGCTCGGGGAGGACGACGCGCTCGTCACGCCGCATCCCTTTTACTACGCGCTCGGGCGCTCGCGCGAGGAGCGTTGTGCGGCGTACCGGGCGGAGAGATTGGGGTCTTTCCGCATTCCGGTTTAAGTCGCTCGCGCGGTCGCTGCGCTACGATATGGAATGATCCCACGATGGTGTGACCCGCACCCGGTCGGTGAGCGGCGTCCTGACCGGCGCTCACGCACCGCGATATCCGGCTTCGCGCTGATGCCGGATTCGCAGTATCCGCACCACTCCGTACGCGGATTCGACCCGGTACAAGGCCAGATACCCGCTTCCTCCGCGCGAAATCACCAGCTCGCGCCTTTCTTCGTCGGCTCTGCGGCCGATCAGCGGGTGTTCCGCGAGAATCTCTATGGCCTTCCGGATACGCCTCAGCGTCGCCGCCGCAGTGTCCGGAGACGTTTCGAGAAGGTGCTCGATAATGCGGTCGAAATCTTCCAGCGCTTCGCGCGCGTAGACTATTTTCTCCATCTGACCGGCTTGGGCTTCCGCGCCGTCCGGCCGGCTGCTTTGGCTTCGAGGTAAGCGTGAACGTCCGCGGCAGCGTAACCCAGGCCGGTGCGCTGCATGGCGTCGTCGGCCCGTGCCGCGTCGGCGAGAAACCGCGAGTGCAGCTCCTCGGCGTGAACCTGCTCCTCGATCGCCCGGATCATGAAGGCGTGCGGCGATTCTTTCGAGCGCTTCGTCAGTCGCTCGACGCGCGACTTGAGACGCTGGGGAAGCTTCAGGCTGGTGGCGGCTATGGTCATTGCGAAGGGGCGGACGAGGTCAGGTAGTCGGATCTTACTACCTGACTCGGGGTTTGCGCAACGTTTTCAAGGCGGGGCGGGAGACGTCCGATCGGGACCAACGTCGACTTCAGTAGATCGCGGTTCCCGCCCCGGCGTGAGTCAGGGAAAGACTCCGTCCCTCTTCACGTGGTGAGCAGGCGGAACCCCGGGTTCCATCCGAGCAAGCGTCGGGCACGTTCCGACGAGACCAGGCCTTTCTCTTCCGCGATGTTGAAGACGCCGGTGTGCGGCATCCGGATAGCGAGCAGCGCCGCGTGCGCGGCCGCGTCCACGTGAACGGGCACGGGACCGTTCGGCGCGGTGTTCCAGGTGCCGGGGCCGTAGAGCCGGCCGTAGCGCAGCACCACGCCTTCGAGCGGCGGCGAGGCGAGCGTCATTCGCTCGAGCGCCATGACGCCGGCGACGGTGATCGCGGCCGGCCCCTTGACGTCGCGATCGAGCGGGTCGTCTTCCCGGTGCGGCTGCGCACCCGGCGCATAGATCCAGGCGATGCTCTGCGCGATGAAGCGCCGCGCGCCGCTTGAGATCGCGGCAGCGACGAGATTGCGCGTGCCCTCCTCGCGCACGCGCGCGTTGGCCTTCAGGACGTCTTCGGAAGGCGGGCCTGCGAGCGTCTTCGGCAGGTCGGTGAGCTGATGCATCACGATGGCGGGACGCACCTCGCGCATGGCCTGCTCCAGGCCTGAGCGGTCGAACACATCCACCACGATGGGCGTGACGCCCGCTTCGCGCAGCGCATCGGCCTTGTCCTGCGAGCGCGTCGTGCCCCAGACGGAAAAGCCGGCATCGTGCAGAAGCGGCACGAGCCTCCTGCCGATGGCGCCGGCGGCTCCGGCGAGAAACACTTTATCGCGCGGCATCGATGGGTGGACGGCTCTTCAGCGCCCTGCGTTTCCGCGGGAGCCGGTGACGGTCTTCTCCGCAATCAGCCTCCGGATCTGCGGCAGCGCGGCGCGCGCCGCCGCCTCGCCTGCCGCTATCGCCTGACCACGCGCGGCGAGATCGGTGGCGGGCACCCCGGCCAGATTCGGCCGGATGACGACGTCGGCAAGCTTCGTCTCCTCTTGCGCGAGCGCGTGCTCCATGACGATGAACGCATGGTTCAGGAGCGCCGTAGTGCTGTCGAGTTCTTTCTGTTCGGCAGGCTGCCTGGAGACGTTCACCGCGATGACCAGGTCGGCGCCGAACTCGCGCGCGACCTTCACCGGCACCGGACTCACGAGCCCGCCGTCGACATATTCCCTCCCCTCTATCGTGGTGGGCTGGAAAACCACCGGCACGCTGCACGAGGCGCGCACCGCCATGCCGGTGTCGCCGCGCGTGAAGGCGACGAGCCTGCCGGTACTGAGCTCGGTGGCAACCGCCACGAAGGGAGTGTCGAGCTGCTCGATCAGGCGCCCATGGAGCGCCTGGTCTATATACGTTTGAAGCCGGTTGCCTTCGATGAAGCCGCGGTTCGGAAATACGAAATCCACCAACTCGTTGCGCTGCACCGCGAGCGCCGTCTCGACCAGTTCCTCGTTGCGTATGCCGCCGGCGTAGAACGCACCCACCAGGCTGCCCGCGCTGGTGCCGACCACGAGGTCCGCGCGGATACCGGCTTCATCGAGCACCTTGAGCACGCCGGCGTGGGCAAAGCCGCGCGCGCCGCCGCCGCCCAGCACGAAAGCGATCACGGGCCGGTCCGTCTTGCGGATTAAAACCATCGACTCCGCGCGCGGCGGGTGCTCCGGAGGAGGCAGCGGCACGCTTGCACAGCCGGCCATCGCCAGCTCGAGGGCGAGGACGACGGCGAGGAAATGCAGGCCGGGCCTGCGCGGGTTCGGGTAGTTCGAATCTGTTCCCATCTGCGCCAATTACATTAGCATGTCGGCGCCATGCCGAGAATATTCGTCGCCTGGTGCGCCGCGCTGCTCGCCGCGCCGGCGGAGCTGATCGCGCGCTTCACGCCGATGACGCCGGGGCAGTTCGCGGAGTTTGTTGCTGCGGAGACGGCGAAGTGGGGGAAGCCGATCCGGGAAGCAGGGATTCGCGCCGACTAAGGAATCCGGCCCCGGTCTTCCTGCGGTTCGCCGCCGGTCCGCTGCCAGGCGGCGCGGCGAAAGCGCGTGCGGCGTGCCGAGCCTTCGGCGTTTTGCTGGGCGTACTCGCGCAGGCGCGCCTCCAGTGCCAGGTGCAGCGCCTCGGGCAGCCCGACCGCGGCACGCTCGAAGCGCGCGATGATCGGATCGGCCTCAAGCGGGTCGCCGGAGGCAAGCCGCGCCCCGATGAACTCCCCGCCGGACATGTCGCCGTCGTGGAAGTAGCCCTGGCCCCGGTTCCACACCAGGGCCTGCTCGTTGGATTGGATGCCGTAGCAGAGCTCGAACGCAGCCAGTTCACTGCCCGTCTGGCGTACGAACAGGTCGAAGTAATCGTCGTGGAACCAGCGCCGCCGGCTCGAGGGGTCGTCCTGCAATAC
Organism: Burkholderiales bacterium; assembly: GCA_049802235.1. Taxonomy (GTDB): domain Bacteria; phylum Pseudomonadota; class Gammaproteobacteria; order Burkholderiales; family SG8-39; genus VBDM01. The sequence continues at coordinate 4,823 of JBARMB010000119.1, forward strand.
GCCGAGAATCTCTCGCAACATCGCAATGCTCCCGCTCATCGTCTACCGTAACCGTAACATAGGGTGCAAGGCGCAGGCAAAAGTTCCCGCCCTCGGCCCCGCCATCTCGCTTACGCCTTTCGTGCCTTCCACAGGAAAAACGCGAACAAGCTCCCGAGTGGAAGACCCGGCCTGAACGGCGCGGTCGGCCCGCGCGCCGTTCGGATTCGGCTAAAGTAGCGGCTGGGAATTCACGCGAGACCGACTCATGACCGCCAAGCTTGCCGGAAGCTGCCTCTGCGGCGCCATCCGCTACACCATCGACGTTCCCGTCACCGAGCTGCGCGCCTGCCAGTGCATGCACTGCCAGAAGACCTCGGGCGCGGGCGGGAGCGTCAACGCCGTGATCCCGGGCTCGGCATTCACGATCACGCACGGCACGCCGAAGCGCTACGCCGCGCTCGCCGACAGCGGCCGCACCTTGTACCGCTACTTCTGCGGCGACTGCGGCTCGCCGCTCTACAGCCAGCGCGCCACCACCCCCGAGACCGTGGTCGTGCGCGCCGGGACGCTGGATGACGCGCCTGACATGAAGATCGCGACGACCATCTGGACGAAGAGCAAACGATCGTGGGCGTGGATCGATCCGTCGAGCCGGCAGTTCCCCGGGCAGCCGGACGCGCCGGCGACGAAGTAAGGCGATTCAGGCGCGGCCGCCGCCCGCGCGCTCTATCCGGAGGATCCCGCGCCGCCCGGATTCCGGGTCCGCTGCCGGCGCCAGGCCGCAGGCGGCATTTCGAATTCGCGCTTGAACGCGCGGTTGAACGCCGATTCCGACTCGTAGCCGAATTCCTCCGCGACCCGGGCGATGGCACGGTCGCTCGAGCGGAGCACCGCGGCGGCGAGCGCCAGCCGCCAGCGCGTCAGGTACTGCATCGGCGGCTGGCCGAGCAGGTCGGCGAACCGCTGGCCGAGCGCCGAGCGCGACAGGCCGACCTGCTCGGCGAGCTCGTCGACCGTCCAGTCGTGCGCCGGCCGCTCGTGCATCAGGCCGAGCGCGCGCCCGACGTAGCGGTCGCGCAGTCCCGCGAGCCAGCCGGTCTGCCTCTCCGGCAGCGTCTCGATATAGCGGCGCATCGCTTCCACGAACAGCAGCTCGGCGAGTTTGGAGAGCAGCGTCGCCGAGCCGGGGCCCGGCGCCGTGTTCTCCTGCGCGCCCCGGCGCGCAAGGCCCATCAGCCATGCGGCGCCTGGGCCGTCGCCGAGCGGCACGTGCAGCAGGCGCGGCAGCGCGTCGAGCAGCAGGCGGCAGAGCGCCTTGTCGCAGGACAGGAAGCCGCACAGGATTCGCGCCTCGTCGCCGCCGCCGCCGTGATCGATGGTCGGCATTCCGCCCGGAGGCGCCGGCCGCATCAGCGAATCGGCATCCACGGGCGCGAGCTGCAGGTCGCTTCCGAGCAGGTTCGTGTCGCCCTGCGGCATGAGGACGAGGTCGCCGGAGGCAATGTCGATGGGCTCGCCGCCCGCGGCGAGCCGTGCCTTGCAGCGACCCTCCGTGACGATGTGGAAGAATATGACGGGGTTGAGCGGGCGCAGCATCTCGGCAGCCCCGTAGCTGGGATGCGTCTCGATGCACCACGGTGCGGTGAAGCGGGCTTCGAGGAACAGCGCCCCGTTGAGCTTCACCGCGTGCAGCAGGTCGGAGAGGGCATCCATAGAGGCGTTTGGGGCAAAAGGCCCGGTGAATCGGTCAAGACGCACAGGCGTCGGCCGGAAATACTAACACCTCGGCAACGATTTCCGTAGCCGTGACGCCAACCGACCCCAGGAGGACAACATGTCTGCAGTGATCTCCACCACCTCGCCCGCTGCCGGTCTCGCCGCAGCTATCATGAATCCAAATAAGGCGTTGTGGGAAAAAGGCGACTTTACCAAGATTGCCGCCTTCATGCGTCAATCTGGAGAAGCAGTCGTCAAGTCTCTCGGGATAACGACGCCGCTGCGAGTTTTGGACCTCGGTTGCGGAGAGGGCACTACGGCGGTTCCTCTGGCCCTTTTGGGGGCTGAAGTTGTTGGAATCGACATTGCCAAGAACCTCGTTGACGCCGGGAACAAACGAGCTGCAGAGGCCGGTCTCAAGCGACTGAAATTTCAAGAGGGAGATGCGTGCAACTTGCAAGGGGTCAGCGACCAGTCGTTCGATTTAACCCTTTCCGTATTCGGCGCCATGTTTGCTCCCAGGCCCTTCGATGTAGCCAGGGAGATGGTCCGGGTCACAAAACCAGGTGGTCGCATTGTGATGGGTAACTGGATCCCAAACGATACAACTTCATTCGTGTCGCAGCTGCTGAAGACAAGCTCGGCGTTTACGCCTCCACCTGCAGAAGGCTTCGTCAGTCCAATGACTTGGGGTATGGATACTCACATCATCGAGCGTTTTGGTCAGGCCGGAGTGCCCAAGGAGAAAATATCCATGGTCAAGGATACGTACTATTTTATATCGCCTGACAAAAGCCCGACACATTTCATCGAATCATTTGAACGATTCTATGGTCCGACCATGAACGCTGTCGAAGCGGCTCAAAAGAGCGGAAAAGTGGAGGAGCTCCACAAACAACTTTTGGAACTGGCGAAAGCACAGAACAAGAGCACCGACGGCAGCACCTCGATACCTGCTACCTTTTTGCGAGTGACTGTCAGCCTTTGAGGACGATTGAAATGATAACGTGACACAAAGGAGACCGTGGAATGATAGCTGCCGCAAAGACCCGTGACTCAGCCGAAACCGGCCAGCGTTTTATCGCTGCAATCGCGCATCGGGCTTGGGACGAACTCGCCACTTGCCTTGATGATGCTGTGCAGTTTCGCGCGCTGACCGCCAAAGGCTTGTACAGCGCTGATGATCGAACGTCAGCAGCAAACCACGTTCAGAAATGGTTCGGCTGGCTCGACCAACTCGCCCTCCTTTCCTCGGAAATCCAGCCGATGCACGATCGGCTGCACATTGGCTACCGCTTCCGCGCTCACAAAGACCAATGGTATCTGATCGAACAGCAAGCATACTGTTCAGTCCAGGATGGGCAGATCAAGCAGATTGACCTGGTGTGCTCCGGGTTTCGCCCTGAGGTTGCCCCTCCTTTGGAGCAAAGATGAACCACCGATCCGAGGCCCTGTCGCCAGGGATATCGGCAAGTACATCCCGCCCGCGGGGGGGGGCGTCAAGTCGCCGGCGCTGTGGGGAACAAAAGCGAGGCTCGACGAGCTTTTCGGCAAAACCGCGAAGCAGATCCGCGCGACCAGCCGCGAGTTCACCTTCCGCTACCGGTCGCCGGCGCACTTCATCGAAGTGTTCCGCACCTGCTACGGCCCGATGTACAAGACCTACGGCGCGCTCGATGCCGACAAGCAGGCCGCCTTCACCCGGGACCTGCTCGCGCTCATGCAGCGCGGCAACCGCTCGGGCGACGGCACGCTGGTGCTGCCGAGCGGGTATCTGGGGGTCGTGATCGAGCGGAAGTGATCAGGCGGCTGCGAGGCCGTCCAGCCAGCGCCGCCCGGCATCGCCGAGCGTCTGCGCCAGCGCGAGCATCCCGCGATCGTCCCTGTGCGCGCCGGCGCGGTGGGCGCAGACGAACACCGCTCGGACGGTTTCCGCCATTGCGCGAGCGTAGCTCAGCCGCCACGCCGCCAACCGTCCCCTGCGCAGGAGAAATTTGACCCGCGCCACGCCAGCCTGTATAAGACGCGTGCAGGTTCTCAAGCATTGAACACGTAGCCCTCTCCGCAGCGTCTTGCGCTGGTCTGCTCAGATCTCCGTTCCTCTCTTCTTGAATTGCCCGCAACCGGGCGCAAGCCCATTTTTCTTTTTTTTCAGGTAAAGATCATGAGTACAGGTACAGTCAAGTGGTTCAACGATGCCAAGGGTTTCGGATTCATCACGCCGGATGACGGCGGCAAGGATCTGTTCGTTCACTTCTCCGCAATCCAGGGATCGGGCTTCAAGAGCCTGAAGGAGAACGACAAGGTGTCCTACGACGCCAGCGAGGGCGCCAAAGGTCCCCAGGCAACCAACATCAAGATGGCCGCGTAATAGCGTCCATCCGCTAAAAGGCCCGCTTCGGCGGGCTTTTTTTTCGCCTGCAAGAAACCTTCGCATCGCGTTGGAGGCATAAGAGGCATAAGGGATTTGCAAAAAACAATTTATATCCCATGAGAGAACGCAAAGGGTCGGCCGACCCTCACTGTCACGGCCGGCTGAAAGGCGTTATCACAGAGCCGCCGATTCTTGTCCTGCGCCTCTTGTACTTTGACGTCTGGACGTCTATCATGACTTTGGCGACAGGAAACTCAAAAGCGAATGCATCAAAAACGACGGCCGGGCGAAGTGCGCGACGCAATCATCAATGTGCTGCTGGCGAAGCCGCATGGCGCCAGTCTACAAGAAATCAGCAGGAGCGTTGTCGATCGCCTGGGATCAGTACCTGCATCCTCCATTCGATCCTATCTGCAACTCAATACCCCTGGATTGTTTGCGCGTGGAGACCGTGCGCAGTACACGCTGGACGAGTCCTTTCTCCGTCCGCCAAGCCCTGTTCCCGCGAAGAAGCTTGAAAACAGAAGGAAGCCGCTCCGATACGGCAATTCGCTGCTGATTCACGCCGACTGCTGCGAATGGCTGCGGGAGAGGGAGTCGAGCAGTATTCACGCGGTGGTGACCGATCCCCCTTACGGCCTTTTCGAGTACTCGCAGGAGCAGCAGGAGAAGTTGAGAAGCGGGAAAGGAGGCGTGTGGCGCATTCCGCCGTCGTTCGACGGGGCCAAGCGCTCGCCCCTGCCGAGATTTACCGTGCTGACACAAACCGATCTGCGTCAGCTCGAGGAATTTTTCTACGCATGGGCCAGGTTGTTGTCGCCTGCGCTGGTTCCGGGGGCAAACGTGATCGTCGCAAGCAATCCGCTGCTTTCCCACATCGTCTCCGGGGCCCTCGCCCGGGCGGGATTGGAGCGACGAGGCGAAATCGTCAGGCTGGTGATGACCATGAGGGGCGGTGACAGGCCTAAAGCCGCGCACGAGGAATTCACCGATGTGAGCGTGTTGCCTCGATCAATGTGGGAACCCTGGCTGATGTTTCGCAAACCTCTGGAGGGCCGCGCGCAGGATAATCTCAGAAAATGGAAAACGGGGGGATTCCGCAGGCCGTCTCCGGATAAACCATTTGGCGACGTGATTGTTTCTTCGCCTACGCGGAAAACAGAACGGTTGTTAGCTCATCACCCGAGCTTGAAACCGCAGGCATTCTTGCGGCAACTCGTCCGCGGAGTGCTTCCGCTGGGCGAAGGGATTGTCGTCGATCCGTTTGCCGGGTCGGGCTCCACCCTGGCGGCCGCAGAAGCGATCGGCTATCAGAGCATCGGCATCGAAAAGGACGGCAGATATTTCGATCTGGCCTCCTCCGCGATTCCGAAGCTGTCCAGGCTTCGCTCCGGAGAAGGCTAGCGTCACATACGGTAAATCCAGCTTCGCCGCAGCTTTTCGATTCCGTCCTTATGCAGGGTTGCGGTTCGCGTTCCCAGCTCCCCCCTCGCGTTTTTCCTGAAGTCGGCCACGGTGACGTGTCCAAGATAAATCTCGGTAAATGTCAGGGGCGACCGGTTACGCGCCGGTTCGGCCTCGTTATCGACCTTGTACACGAACACGCACATCCATTGGTCGCGTGCGCCATGAGTATCGACTGCGCCACCCGGTTTTCGCGTCGTCTTGATTTCAACGCCTTTGGCTCCGGCCTTGACGCTGTTGGCGGAGTATTCGCCTTTGACGATCAGGTCGGGGTGCCCGTTGAAGTACCGGTTCTCGGTAAGCGTTCGCGAGTGCTTGGCCATGCTCGCAGTGAGCATGTCGGACAATAACCCCGACATGATGGCGGGTCTCAGCATGTCGTCCAGGCGTTCCAGGCCCTTTTCCACCAGGCCAACGTTCACGTCGTAGAAAAAGTCACAGACGTCCTGCAACGCTAGTTCGAAGTCCTTCAGGCGAAGCTCGAACGGCAGATTTGCCTTTGCATTGAATTTCGTCGCATCGATGACATTTCGTTCAATGCTCATTGGCTCAACCATTCGACGGGACGGTTGGCGCCCCAAATATCCACCTGAGGCAGTGATCCAGGATGAAACGACTCGGTATTTTCCCTCCGATGCCGGGAGACGCCGAGGCGAGTTACTACCTGAGGGATGCGTTGAGTTTTTCCAGCACCCCCGCCCCCGGACAAAGCTCCTTCTCCGAGAGCCTGTTGAACGGCGTCTCCACGGTATTGAGGCGGACGTGGAGGTCTTCGGCGTCGGAATGCACGTACAGCAGCCCGGTGACGATCTCGCCCTTGGCCGCATGGTGCGCGACGTATTCCAGCGCCTTTACGCGGTCGGTCGGGTCGTACTCGGAGTGAGTCTTGCGCAGGCGCAGGACCGAGCCGTCGTGCTGCTGCACGCTGACCACCTCGCCGTCGCCGTAGTCCACGCTGATCGCCTCGCGCGTCGGCCAGAAGTCGAGGCGGTTGACGGCTTCGTTGTGCTCGCGCACGTAGTCGGAGCTCTTGGTGCTGCCGGGGTGGTTGTTGAACGCCACGCACGGGCTGATGACGTCGATGAAGGCCGCGCCCTGGTGCGCGATCGCCGCCTTGATGAGCGGCACGAGCTGCGCCTTGTCGCCGGAGAAGCTGCGCGCGACGAAGGAGGCGCCCATCAGCAGAGCGAGCGACACGGTGTCCACCGGGGCGTCGGCGTTGACCGCGCCGCGCTTGGACTTCGAGCCGGCGTCGGCGGTGGCCGAGAACTGGCCCTTGGTGAGGCCGTAGACGCCGTTGTTCTCGAGGATGTAGGTCATGTTCACGCCGCGGCGCATGACATGCGCGAACTGCCCCAGGCCGATCGAGGCCGAGTCGCCATCGCCGGAGACGCCGAGGTAGATGAGGTCGCGGTTGGCGAGGTTGGCGCCGGTGAGCACCGAGGGCATCCTGCCGTGCACGGTGTTGAAGCCGTGCGAGTTGCCGAGGAAGTAGTCGGGCGTCTTCGAGCTGCAGCCGATGCCGGAGAGCTTGGCGACCTTGTGCGGCTGGACGTCCAGCTCCCAGAACGCCTGGATGAGCGCGGCGGAGATCGAATCGTGGCCGCAGCCGGCGCAGAGCGTCGAGACCTTGCCCTCGTAGTCGCGGCGGGTGTAGCCGACCTTGTTCTTCGGCAGCGTCGGGTGGTGGAGTCTGGGTTTGGCGAGGTAAGTCATCGGCTTTTGCTTTTCACGATTTACGATTCACGATTCACGATTTACGCCGCCTTGTCCTTCTTCAATGGCCGGACGTTGAGCGCGGCGACGACCTGCGCGATCTCGCTGGTGATGAAGCGCGCGGTGATCGGCGTTCCGTCGTAGTGCAGGATGGAGATCAGGCTCGCCGGATTGATGCCGGCCTCTTTCACCAGCAGCGAGCGCATCTGGGCGTCGCGGTTCTGCTCGACCACGAAGGTCTTGGTGTGCGAGGCGGCGAAGTCGAAGATCTCCTCCTGGAACGGGAAGGCGCGCACGCGCAGCGCGTTGACGTAGATGCCCTGCTCCGCCAGCGCCTCGAGCGCTTCCTGCATCGCCGGGCCGGTCGAGCCGAAGAAGATGGCGCCGAAGCGCGCCGGATATTTCGCCGGCGACAGGATCGCCTTGGGCACCAGCGACTTGGCGGTCTCGAATTTCTTCAGGAGCCGCTGCATGTTGTACAGGTAGTCGGGGCCCGCCTCGGAGTAGATCGCGTAGGCGTTCCTGCTGGTGCCGCGGGTGAAATAGGCGCCCTTGGTCGGATGCACGCCCGGATAGGTGCGGTACGGGATGCCGTCGCCGTCCACATCCAGATAGCGGCCGAACTCCTTGCCGGCGTCGAGCATTTCCGCGGTCATCACCTTGCCGCGGTCGTAGGCGCGGCTGTCGTCCCACTTGAACGGCGCGGCGAGGCGCTGGTTCATGCCGATGTCGAGGTCGCTCATGACGAACACCGGCGTCTGCAGGCGGTCGGCGAGGTCGAGCGCCTGGGCCGCCATCTCGAAGCACTCGTTCGGGTCCTCGGGGAACAGCAGCGGGTGCTTGGTGTCGCCGTGCGAAGCGTAGGCGCAGGAGAGGATGTCGGACTGCTGCGTGCGCGTCGGCATGCCGGTCGATGGGCCGCCGCGCTGCACGTCGATGATGGTCACCGGGATCTCGGCGAAATACGCCAGGCCGATGAACTCCTGCATCAGCGAGATCCCCGGGCCGGAGGTGGCGGTGAAGGCGCGCGCGCCGTTCCACCCTGCCCCGACGACGATGCCGATCGAGGCGAGCTCGTCCTCGGCCTGCACCACCGCGAACCGGTTCTTGCCGCTTTCCTTGTCGCTGCGCAGCCGGCCGCAGTATTTCTGGAAGGCTTCGGCGAGCGACGAGGACGGCGTGATCGGATACCACGCGCACACCGTCGCGCCGCCGTAGACGCAGCCGAGCGCGGCGGCCGAGTTGCCGTCCACGAAAATCCGGTCGCCGACGTTGTCCGATTTTTTCACGCGGATGCCGAGCGGGCACTTCAGGTGCTCGAGCGCGTAGGTGCGCCCGAGCTGCAGCGCGTGGAGATTCGGCTTCAGCAGCGCTTCCTTGCCCTTGTATTGTTCGCCGATCAGCTCGGCGATCTCCTGCGGATCGACTTCCAGCAGCGCCGAGAGCGCGCCGAGGCAGATGATGTTCTTGAACAGCTGCCGCTGGCGCGTGTCGGTGTAGGCCTGGTTGCAGATCTCGGTGAGCGGCAGGCCAATGACATTGATGTCGTCGCGCAATTTCGCCTTCGGCAGCGCCTTGGTGTTGTCGTAGAAGAGATAGCCGCCCGCCTCGATTTCCTTGACGTCGGCATCCCAGGTCTGCGGGTTCATCGCCACCATCAGGTCCACGCCGCCGCGCCGGCCGAGCCAGCCCTTTTCGTTCACGCGCACTTCGTACCAGGTCGGCAGGCCCTGGATGTTCGACGGGAAGATGTTGCGCGGGCTGACCGGCACGCCCATGCGCAGGATCGCCTTGGCGAAGAGCTCGTTGGCCGAGGCCGAGCCCGAGCCGTTGACGTTGGCGAACTTGACGACGAAATCGTTGATGCCTTCGATCGGTTTCATATTGTCTGGGTCATCCCCGCGCTATTTCGCGTCGCTCCCGCGAAACCTGTCCCCGAATGATTTAATCGGGGAGCGGGAGTCCGGTGTTTCGGCGTCGTCCCCGCGAAAGCGGGGACCCAGTGTCGTTCAAAGCCGCTGGATTCCCTTGGGAGGGGAGAAGGGGCCCCTCCCCCTTCTTGGCGCGGGAATGACGGAAGAAAGCACGGGTTCGACGGATTGGTAATCATGCCGCCTTCCTTTGCGGCGCGCGGCAGCCGTGCCCGGCGTGCGTCAGGTCGAGCAGGAATTTCTGCATGTCCCAGGCGCCGGTCGGGCAGCGCTCGGCGCACAGGCCGCAGTGCAGGCACACGTCCTCGTCCTTGACCATCACCTTGCCGGTCTTGAGCGCGCCGGACAGGTACAGGTCCTGGGTCCTGTGCTTCGCCGGCGCGTGCAGCCGCCCGCGCAGGTCGGCTTCCTCGCCGTTCTGCGTGAAGGTGATGCAGTCCATCGGGCAGATGTCGACGCAGGCGTCGCACTCGATGCACAGCTTGTCGGCGAACACCGTCTGCACGTCGCAGTTGAGGCAGCGCTCGGCTTCCTTCAACGCGGTGGCGACGTCGAAGCCGAGCTCGACCTCGACCTTGATGCTGCGCAGCGCGATCTTCTGGTCCTTGAGCGGCACGCGGTAGCGCTCGTCGGGCGAGATCTGGTTGTGGTAGCTCCACTCGTGGATGCCCATCTTCTGGCTCATCAGGGTCACCATCGGCGCCGGGCGCTCGTGCACGTCCTCGCCGTTGAGCAGCTTGTCGATCGAGATCGCGGCGTCGTGGCCGTGCGCCACCGCCCAGATGATGTTCTTCGGACCGAAGGCGGCGTCGCCGCCGACGAACACCTTGGGCAGCGTAGTCTGGAACGTGGCCTTGTCCACTACCGGCATGCCCGACTTGTCGAACTCGATGCCGATGTCGCGCTCGATCCAGGGGAAGGCGTTCTCCTGCCCCACCGCGACGAGCACGTCGTCGCACTCGAAATGCTGGTCGGGTTCGCCCGTGGGAATGAGGCTCCTGCGGCCCTTGTCGTCGCGGACGGCCTTCACCTTCTCGAAGGTCATGCCGGTGAGCTTGCCGTTCTTGTGCTCGAAGCTCTTCGGCACGAGATAGTTGAGGATCGGGATGCCTTCGTGCATGGCGTCTTCCTTTTCCCACGGAGACGCCTTCATTTCCTCGAAGCCGGAGCGCACGATGACTTTCACGTCCTCGCCGCCGAGACGGCGCGAGGAGCGGCAGCAATCCATGGCGGTGTTGCCGCCGCCGAGCACGATGACGCGCCGGCCGATCTTGCTGATGTGGCCGAAGGAAACCGAGGACAGCCAGTCGATGCCGATGTGGATGTTCTTCGCGGCTTCCTTGCGACCGGGGATGTCGAGGTCGCGCCCGCGCGGCGCGCCCGAGCCGATGAAGACCGCGTCGTAGTCCCCGGCGAGCAGCTTCTTCATGCTCTTGATCTCGACGCCGCCCTTGAACTCGACGCCGAGGTCGAGGATGTAGCCGACTTCCTCGTCGATCACTTCGAGCGGCAGGCGGAAGCGCGGGATCTGCGACCAGATCATGCCGCCGGCGCGCGGGTCGCGGTCGAACACGGTGACGTGATAGCCGTTGGGCGCCAGGTCGCGCGCCACGGTAAGCGACGCCGGCCCCGCGCCGATGCAGGCCACGCGCTTGCCGTTCTTTTTCGCCGCGGGCTTCGGCAGGCGCGGGCGGATGTCTTCCTTGTAGTCGGCGGCGACGCGCTTCAGCCGGCAGATCGCGACCGGCTCGGGCTTCTCGCCGTTATTTTCCTCGACGCGGCCGCGGCGGCACGCCGGCTCGCAGGGGCGGTCGCAGGTGCGGCCGAGAATTCCGGGAAAAACGTTCGACTGCCAATTGACCATGTAGGCATCGCCGTAGCGGCCGGCAGCGATCAATCGGATGTATTCGGGGACTGGAGTATGGGCCGGACAGGCCCACTGGCAATCTACGACTTTGTGAAAGTATTCGGGGGCACCGATATCAGTCGGTTTCAAAGCGTTTTCTCCATGGGGACGCAACCGTTTTTCATTTCGCGACGTCCCGATAGGCGTAATAGTACAACCTCATGAGCCTCCTGAAAAGGCTGATTTATCAAATACTAGTATCGGCAACCTGAAGCGCGTCGGAACAGCGTCGCGTGTACGCGCCGCTAGGCGCACCTGCAGTATCCCGGCGTCTGCACCGGATGATTTCCGAGGCGGGGAAAACAGACACGGCCAACCGGGAAAATACCAACCGCCGGGCAGGGCAAAGGCCGGGAAAGCGGCCTAAGTTGTTGATTCTGTATTGGTAGGGCGTGTAGGGGTCGAACCTACGGCCAACTTGGATTCCGGAGATGGCGACAACCGGCCAAAAGCAGGCATTGGCCAGACGCTCGCCTGGCGTGATCAGGGATGCGCGGATGGAGTATTTGCGGAACACAGGGGCAGGTCACGACTGAGTTGCCGCATGTTCGAACTAATCGCAGCCACCAACGAATCTATCTGACGAGTTTGTAGTTCGCCGGAACTGTGAAGACGCTGTCGCGGACGGGCTCAACCTTGAGCGACTTCACTTCGATGGTGAAGGACAGGATTGAGGTGTCATCTTTTTCGTCCTTCTTGGAGCCGAACATTCCTGTGATGCCGGAGAGCATGCTGCCCGCGCTGGGCGGAGACTCACGCGCAGAAGTCGAGCCTTCTTTCGGGGCGCAGGCATCGCCGTCCAGGCGCCATTCGATCTTGGTGGAGATTGGGTGGCCCTGGATCTTTGAGAGCCGCTTGCCGATGCTTGCGAAGGCGGCGCGGTCGGCGGAGCCGAGGCTTGAGAGGTAGGCGAGCATCATGTGCGTCACTTCGGGCGGCATGACCTGCGCGCGGCCGGCTTCGGTTCGCGCGAGCCGCGTTGGGCGGGCGCGGGGGGCGCTGGCGCGGTAGGACTTGCTGAAGGCCGCCTCGGTGTCAAAGGCCTCGCGCATCTGCTCTGTGACCGGCGTGGTCCAGACGTTGAAGCTCAGGGTGCTGGTGGTGGTGCGCTTCTCCGGGTCTTGCATCTTCACGACCCAGGCGACGATGTACTGGTCGGTGTTGAAGCCGTTGATGGCGCGCTTCTGGCCGGTCGGCTTGACGTCGAAGTTGTTACTCGAGATGCGCATGGTGCAGCCCTTCTCGGTTTCCTGCTTCGGCTCCTGCTTGCGCGCTTCGGACTTGGCTTCGTGCTTCTTCGCCGGCGGCGGCGGGCAGCCGTGCGCCGGGCATTCGATGTATTCCTTCTTGCTGTTGTTCACCGTCCAGCGCACGTTGCGGTCGAGCCGCGTGATGCCCGCGTCGCCTTCGCCGGTGACTGCGGTGACGAACCAGCCGGTGAAGGTGCCCGTGCCTTTCACGCTGTGCTCGTCGCGTCGCATGTCGGCGCGCACGTAGTGTCTTTCGTTGATCTCGAACGGCAGCGCGCCGAGGATGCCGCTGTTGATGATGAGGGTCTCGAACACCGCCGTCGGATTGGCGGGACTGCTATCGGTCGGTGCTTGAGGCGCCTGGCCCGCGCAACCGGCGAAGCTTGCTGCGACGATGGCGATGCTTGTGCGCTGGTACATGTCTCCTCCCCTGGCAATTTTTTCAACGCGCCGGATAAATTCTATACCGGCGCGTGAGCTGCTTGCACTTCGGGCACTGCAGCGGATCGACTTCGCAGACCTTGCGGATGAGCCGCGCTGAACGGCAATCTGCAGGGTTCAGTCGTCGCTGAATGACCGCTTCGGGTCTGTTTCTGACCGTTGGCCAGGAGGCGGTTTACGGCCAAGACTTGCCAAACCGATCGGTCATCCCCGAAGTCTGGCGTGCATCCTTGGCGGCCTCGCCGGACTGGGTGTTTATCATTCCATCGCTCTGTTCATGACAACCCCGGCGGATCTCGTTTGAATACCGATACCCCCAAGTCCAGCCCCAAGCCGCAGATCGACGCTCTGCTTCTCAAACTCCCGGGCGTCAGCGCAAGAAAAATCAACGGCCTTGACGCCTACTTCGTCAGCGACAAGATGTTCGCCTGCATCAGCGGCGACGGCGTCGGGCTGCGCCT
>JBARMB010000120.1:0-27259 GCA_049802235.1 Burkholderiales bacterium
CCGCGCACCGCCGCGACGTGCCCGGAGGAAGGCTTGCCGACGCTCGCGAGCAGCGCCTGCGGCGTGGTGCGCAGCGCGCCTGGCGTGAATGCAGCGTCCGCCGCCATCGCCAGCATGCCCTCCGGAAGGGGAACGGCGTCGCCGCCGCCGGCGCTTGCAGCGCCCGACTTGGTATCGCTAGCCGCAGCGCGCGCCTGCCGGTTCTGCAACAGCCGCGTGGCGCCCGGTCCCATGACACGCTCGATGCGCTGCTCGAGCGGCGGGTGGGTGCTGAACCAGTCGAAGTCGAAGAAATTGTCGATAGGCGCGCTGATGCACATGTGGGAAATTTCTTCCGCGTTGCGCTGCGCGACCGCGCTGCCGATCTGGCCGATCTTGAACAAGGCGCCGCCGATGCCCTCCGGGTTGCGCGTGAACTGCACGGCCGACGCGTCGGCGAGGTACTCGCGCTCGCGCGAGATCATCGCCTTGATCAGCCGGCCCGCGAGCACGCCCACCGATCCGATGAGCCACACCAGCAGGCCGGCGAGAAAGATCCGGATGTCCCCGCGCGTGCCGCGGCCGCCCTGGCCGATGCGCATGAGAAGGCCTCCGGCCGCGCCGATCAGCACGATGCCGGAGATCACGCCGAGCAGGCGGATGTTGAGGCGCATGTCGCCGTTGAGGATGTGGCTGAACTCGTGCGCGACCACGCCCTGCAGCTCGTCGCGGCTCAACTGCTCGAGCGTCCCGCGCGTCACAATCACCGACGCCTCGTTCGGCGAAAAGCCGGCGGCGAAGGCGTTGATCGAGTGCTCCTCCTCCATGACGTACACCTGCGGCACGCTCACGCCCGAGGCGAGCGCCATCTCCTCGACGACGTTGAGCAGGCGCCGGTCGGCCGCATCCTGCACGTCGCGCCTGATGCGCTCGGCACCCACCATCTGCGCCACCGCGGCGCCGCCGCCCGAAAGCTCGTAGGTGCGAGTGAGCGTCCCCCAGGCGATCGCGCCGAGCACCACGGCGCTGGTGATCCAGTAGGCATGGTGCGGCACCGCCGCGAGCGCATGCATGACGGGCCACAGCGGCCTTCCGGTCGCATAGAGGTAGAGGGTGCCGCCGACGACGTTGATCGAGACCACGATGGCGGCGACGGCGAGAACGAACATCACCGCCATCAGCACGGTGTGGCGCCGGGCGCGGTGCTGTTCCTCGAAGAAGTTCATGGCTCAGGAGGCCGGCGATTCGTATCGCGAGCGAGGCGGCGCGACTTCCGCGTGAAGACTAGGTGAACGAAACCTTGACCGCCTTCTTCTCCTCGGGCGACTCGGTGGATTCGAGCAGCGTCGCCTCCTTGAAGCCGCCGAAGCCCGCGACGAAGTTGCCGGGGAAGCTCTCGATCGCCGTGTTGTAGCTCATGACCTCGTCGTTGTAGGCCTGGCGGGCGAACGCGATCTTGTTCTCCGTGCTGGTGAGCTCCTCGGAGAGCTGCATCATGGTCTGGTTCGCCTTGAGGTCCGGGTAGGCTTCCGAGAGAGCGAACAGCCGCCCGAGCGCGCCGGAGAGGCCGGTCTCGGCGGCGACCATCTTCTTCATCGCCTCGGCGTCGGCTGGATCGGCGGCGGCTTTCAGGTTCGCGCTCTGCGCGCTGTTGCGCGCCGCGATCACCGCTTCGAGCGTCCCGCGTTCGTGCGCGAGGTAGCCCTTCGCCGTCTCGACCAGGTTCGGGATCAGTTCGTAGCGGCGCTTCAGCTGCACGTCGATCTGCGCAAACGCATTCTTGAAGCGGTTGCGCAGCGCCACCAGCCCGTTGTAGAGCGAGATCAGCCACGCGGCGATGCCGACCACGATTGCCACCAGAATCCAGAATCCCCAGCTCATGTGTGCCTCCCTTGAAAGCCCGATTCGAACCGCCGCGCGATGCCGCCGAGGGCGCGGCTCAATCCTCGTCCTCGATCACCACCGTGCCGGCGAGCTTGTCGTGCCAGCCCTGCTTGCGCTTGTCGAAGGCGACCCACAGCAAGCCGAGGCACGCCGGAAGTATCGAAATCAGATAGGCAAAGAAGCGGCCGATCAACTGACCGGTCGAAGGTTTTCCCAGCGTGCGCGCGTCCACGATCCTCGCCCCAACCAGCATCTTGCCCGGCGTGGCGCCTCGGAAACGCCAGAACAGAACGAGCGCCACGATTGGCAGCAAGTTGATGAAAACATCCGCCGGACCTGCGAACAACGGCCTGGAGGACGCCGCCGGAGCTGACCCCCTGGCCGCGGCAAGCAAGGCCTCCAGGTTAAGTTTGAAATACGAGGAGCCATAAAACGCGTAGAGCAAGGGCACGATAACGGCTGCCATTACCACCGTATCGATCAGCGTGGCGAGGACGCGCTTCCAGAAACCCACGTACTTCGGCGCGCGCGGTGCCGCATTGTCAGTCACGATGGCCTCCCGGGATCAAGTCAGTTTCACCAGTTGCTTGCCGAAGTTCTCCCCCTTCAGCATGCCGATGAACGCCCGCGGCGCGCTCTCCAGTCCCTGCGCCACCGACTCGCGGTATTTCAGTTTGCCTTGCTTGAGCCACTGCGCCAGCTCGCCGATCGCTTTCGGCCACAGTTGCGGGCGATCGGAGACGATGAAGCCCTGCAGCCGGATGCGGTTGACGAGCACCGAACGCAGGTTCTGGTAGCCGTAGGGTTCGGCATTGTATTGCGAGATCAGCCCGCACAGGGCAATGCGCGAGAACGCATTCATATGCCGCAGCACGGTGTCAAACACTTCGCCGCCGACGTTCTCGAAATCGACGTCGATGCCCTTTGGCGCCGCCGCCTTGAGGTCTTCGTGCAGCCGTCCCGCCTTGTAATCGACGCAGGCATCGAATCCGAGCTCCCTGACGACGTAGTCGCACTTCGCCTTGCCGCCGGCGATGCCGACCGCGCGGCACCCGTGGATCTTCGCCAGTTGCCCGACGACGCTGCCCACCGCGCCGGACGCCGCGGACACGAGCACCGTTTCCCCGGCCTTCGGCTGCGCGATGTCGAGCAGCCCCATCCATGCGGTGACGCCCGGCATGCCGAGAACGCCGAGATAATACGAGGCCGGCGCGATCGAGGTATCGATCTTCATCATGCCGGTGCCGTCGGAGACGCCGTAGAGCTGCCAGCCGAGCGCGCCGACGACCCAGTCGCCGGTCTTGAACTTCGGATGGCGCGACTCGATCACCTCACCCACCGTGCCGCCGACCATCACCTCGCCGAGCTCGGCGCTCTTCGCATAGCTCTTGGCTTCATCCATGCGGCCGCGCATATAGGGGTCGAGCGACAGCCAGTGGTTCTTCACCAGCAGCTGACCGTCTCCGGCGACCGGCACCGGCGTCTCGACCAAGCGGAAATTATTTTCGGTCACCGGGCCTTTGGGCCGGCTCGCGAGAAGTACTTGCCTGTTCATCATGCCGCCCCCTCGCGAATGAACCGGTCGAGATGATGCTCGACGTCGCCCAGTTGGAAATTGATCGTGCTGAGGCGCTTGGCGTAGTGGCTCGCGGCCAGCTCGTCGGTCATGCCCATGCCGCCGTGGAGCTGGATCGCGCTCTGGGCGACGAAGCGCCCGGAGCGGCCGATGTGGACTTTCGCCGCCGACACGGCGCGCCGCCGCTCGGCCGCGTCCGCCGATTGCGAGCGCATCGCGGCGAGATAAGCCATCGACTTCGACTGCTCGCAATGGATCATCATGTCCACGGCGCGGTGCTGCAGCACCTGGAAGCGGCCGATCGGCTGGCCGAACTGCTGCCGCGTCTTGATGTAGTCGAGCGTCTGCGCGTTGAGCGCCTCCATCGCGCCCACGGCTTCGGCGCACAGCGCGGCGATGCCGGCGTCGGTGACGCGCTCGATCGCGTCGAACGCCTCGCCTTCCCCGCCGAGCAGCTCGCCCGTCGCTCCAAAGAACTGGATCTCCGCGGCGCGCAGCCCGTCGATGGTGCGGTAATCGCGTACGGCGACGCCTTTCGCCGCGCGCTCGATGAGGAACAGGCTGATGCCGCGGGCGTCGCCCTCCGCGCCCGAGGTGCGCGCGGAAACGACCAGCCTGTCGGCCTGGCCGCCGTGCGCGACCACCGCCTTCTCGCCGTTGATCGCCCAGCGCGCTCCCGAGCGCTTGGCCAGCGTCGCAACGGCGCGCGGCTCGTAGCGCGCCTGCGGCTCGCCGTGGGCGAACGCGAGCACCAGCCTGCCCTCGGCGATCGCCGGCAGCAGCGTTTTTTTCTGCGCCTCGCTGCCGAGCGCGTCGATCAGGCCGCCCGCGAGCACCACGGTGGCGAGATACGGCTCGACGACGAGCCCTGCGCCGATCGCGTTCATCACGATCATGGTGTCGACGGCGCTGCCGCCGATGCCGCCGTATTCCTCCGCGAAAGGCAGGCCGAGAAGGCCCATGTCGGCGAGCGCGCGCCACACCTCGCGGCTGAAGCCCTCGGCGCTCGCCAGGATCGCCTTGCGCTTCTCGAAGCCGTACTCCTTCGAAACGAAGCGCGCGAGCGTGTCGGCGAGAAGTTTTTGTTCGTCAGTGAATGAAAAATCCATGCTCAATCAACTCGGTGAATCGCAAATCGGAAATCGTGAATCGTGAAAAGCCGGCATGCCGTTGACAGGGCCGTCACGATTTACGATTTCCGATTCACGATTCACGCTTTACAGTCCCAACACCATCTGCGCGATGATGTTGCGCTGGATTTCGTTCGAGCCGCCGTAGATGGTGGCCTTGCGCAAATTGAAATAGCGCGCCGCGAGCGGCGCCGCGTATTCCGGGCCGACCGGCTCGCCCTTCCAGTCGAGTTCCATCGCCTCCGGGATGAACGGCAGCGCGTACGGCCCGAGCGCCTCCATCATCAGCTCGGTGAGCGCCTGCTGGATCTCGGTGCCCTTGATTTTCAGGATCGACGCCTCCGGCCCGGGCGCCTGGGTGCGGGCGGAGAGCACGCGCAGGACGGTCATCTCCAGCGCCAGCAGCTCGATTTCCACCTCGGCGATGCGCGCCGCGAAGCGCGCGTCCTCGGCGAGCGGCCTGCCGTCGTGCATCTGCTTCGAGGCGATGCTCTTCAGCGTCTGCAGCTCGCGCCGGGAGGCGCCGACGCCGGCGATTCCGGTGCGCTCGTGCCCGAGCAGGAACTTGGCGTAGGTCCAGCCCTTGTTCTCCTCGCCGACGAGGTTCTCCGCCGGAACCTTGACGTCGTCGAAGAACACTTCGTTCACCTCGTGCTCCTCGTCGAGCATGATGATCGGCCGCACCGTCACGCCGGGCGAATGCATGTCGATGAGCAGAAACGAGATACCCTCCTGCTTGCGGCCTTCGCTCGAGGTGCGCACCAGGCAGAAGATCATGTCGGCGTATTGCGCCAGCGTGGTCCAGGTCTTCTGGCCGTTGACGACGTAGTGATCGCCGCTCCGGACCGCGCGCGTCTTCAGCGAGGCGAGGTCGGAGCCCGAGCCCGGCTCGGAGTAACCCTGGCACCACCAGTCCTCGGTCGAGAGGATGCGCGGCAGGTAGTGCCGCTTCTGCCACGGGCTGCCGAACTGCATGATCACCGGCGCCACCATGTTGAGACCGAACGGGATCAGTCGCGGCGCGCCGGCCGCGGCGCTTTCCTCCTCGAACAGGTGCATCTGAATCGGCGTCCAGGCGCAGCCGCCGTATTCCTTCGGCCAGTGGCCGGCGGCCCAGCCCTTCTGGTAGAGGATCGTCTGCCAGCGGACCCAGTCGTCCTTGTGCAGGCGCTTGTGCTCGAGCACGCGGCGGCTGATGTCCTGCGGCAGGCTGGCGCGCACGAAGGCGCGGACTTCGTCGCGGAACGCGAGCTCTGCGGGAGTGTAGTCGAGGTCCACTGTTTTTCCGGTGATGTTTTTCGGGCGCGAGTCGTGCATGGTAGCCCGACAATTGTGACCGCGGCAACAACGCGGTTATGATTGGCCGCCAACCGGATGGGAGCGAATCATGAAAGCGGTGCTGTGCAAAGCCTGGGGATTGCCCGATACGCTCGTGGTCGAGGACCTGCCCTCGCCCAGGCCCGGTAAAGGACAGGTGCTGGTGACGGTGAAGGCGAGCGGCGTCAATTTCCCCGACGTGCTCATCATCCAGAACAAATACCAGCTCAAGCCCGAGCTGCCTTTCTCGCCGGGCAGCGAGATCGCCGGCGTGGTGAAGCAGGTCGGCGAAGGCGTGCGCGGCTTCATGCCCGGCGACGCGGTCATCGCGCTGATCGGCTGGGGCGGGTACGCGGAAGAAGTGCTGGTCGAGGAGACGCGCCTGGCGCCGATGCCCGCGGGCCTGGACGTCAAGGTGGCGGCGTCGTTCGGCCTCGCCTACGCGACCGGCTATCACGCGCTCAAGGACCGCGCGCAACTGCAGCCCGGCGAGACGCTGCTGGTGCTCGGCGCGGCGGGCGGCGTCGGGCTCGCCGCGGTCGAGCTCGGCAAGCTGATGGGCGCGCGCGTGATCGCCGCGGCTTCCAGCGATGACAAGCTCGAGACCTGCAAGCGCTTCGGCGCGGAGAGCGTGATCAACTACGAGCGCGACGATCTGCGCCAGGCGATCCGCGGCCTCAGCGACGGCGTGGACGTCGTCTACGATCCGGTCGGCGGCAAATTCGCCGAGCCGGCGATGCGCGGCATGGCGTGGCAGGGACGTTATCTCGTGGTCGGCTTCGCCGCCGGGGATATCCCGAAGATTCCGCTCAACCTCGCGCTGCTCAAGGAAGTTTCGCTCGTAGGCGTCTATTGGGGCGAGTTCTCCAGGCGCGATCCGGCGGCCAACGCCGCCAACCTGAGCCAGCTGATGGCGTGGCTGCGCTCGGGCAGGATCAAGCCGCTCGTCAGCGCGACCTATCCGCTCGAGCGCGCCGCCGACGCGCTCAACGACATGATGAACCGCAAGGTGCAGGGCAAGGCGGTGCTGGTGAGCGGCTAGGTTGGCGCTGCCGCGTGATGGCGGTCCTGCCACGTATTCTCACGCACACCCGGGTTGCGGAGGTCGCGGCAACCGGCCAAGAGCGGACCTTCGAGGGTCGGACCTGCACCCGCAATTCGGGAAGCTGCAACGAGGTTCGATCCCGCCACCCGCCATCGATGCGGATTCCGAGGGGTCGCCGGCAGGATTCTTTTTGCACCACCCTCATGATATGCTGCGATTCGGGAGGAGGACACCATGAACAAATTCACCCTGCGGTTTGCACCGATGTTGAGCCTCGCGCTGGCCCTGTGCCTGGGCGTATGGGTCGCCCCAGCCTTGGCGCAGCACGTGATCGTCGGCATCGACAACAAGGTATTTTGGGACGCCGACGGCAAGCCGCTCTTTTCCCCGCCGGGGAAGGACGCGGTCGCCGTACTGGACATCAGCGACCGCATGAACCCGAGGCTCGTCGCCAGCCTGCCGCTGATGAACTCGGTGTTCGGTCCGCCGGTGAACCTGGCCATCACACCCGACGAGAGCCTGGCGCTGGTGGCCAACTCGATGGACTGGGTCCAGGACGGCAGCGCGTGGAAAGGCGTCCCCGGAAACGACATTTTCGTGATCGACCTCAAGTCGAATCCGCCGGCGCTGATCGCCACCGTCAAGGGCGGCAAGCAGCCCTCCGGCATGGCGATCAACCGCGCCGGCAACTTGGCGCTCGTCACCAACCGGGCGGACAACTCCATCACCGTTCTCTCCATCCGCGGGAAGGAGGTCAAGGTGGTCGATACCGTGGCGATGGGCGAACAGGTTTCGGCCGTAGCCTTCACGCCGGATGGCAAGCGGGCCCTGGCTTCCAAGAACGTCAACAACAAGGCCGCTGTGCTGAGCGTCGACGGCGAGAAGGTCACCTATTCGAAATATGACATGCTGGTCGGCCTTTTCCCCTACAACCTGGGCATCACCCCCAATGGCAAGCTTGCGCTGACGGCGAACAACGGCGCTTCGGGTTCGGCGGACGGGAATGTGGACACGGTCAGCGTCATCGACCTGGAGGCGACGCCGCCGCGCGTGATCGACCAGGTCGTGGTGGGTGACGGGCCGGAGGGACTCGCCCTCAGCCCGACGGGCGAGATCGCGGTGGCGATGCTCCTTCGCGGCAGCAATGCGTCCAAGTCGGCGTTCTTCTACAACCGCAACGGCTCGGTCGCGGTGCTGAAGATCGACGGCAAGAAGGTCACCAAGGTGGGCGAGGTGGAGGTGCGCGGCCTGCCGGAAGGCGCGGTCTTCAGCCCGGACGGCAAATACCTGTATGTCGGCAACTACATGGACGACGACATTTCGATTCTCAAGGTGGATGGAACGGTCGTCACCGACACCGGCAAGCGCTTCAAGCTCCCGGGCCATCCCGCCTCGATGCGCAGCGTCGTTCCCTGACCAGGGAACTGCGCGGGCGCCAGCAGGCGAGAGTGCGCTTCGAGCAGGAGTCGTTCGGCGCACTGCACCAGATGCTTTCGGGCCTCGACTCACAAGGCAAGGCCGCCGCGTGGGAGGAGATCTCCGGCAAGTTGCAGCAGTTCGAGCAGAACGGCGGCTTCGAAGGCCCCTGCGAGATGGTCGTTGCGGTGGGCACCCAATCACTTCGATGCACGTGATCACAGCGCAGCCGTGCTCAAGTCGCAGACATCCATCTCAACCGATTTACGACGTTACCATTCGCGGTGTCGCGAAAATTGCGATTTGACGTTACGCGCGATAAGTCTTTGGCAAGCGTGACGGTGTTCGAGTTGTGGCTGGCTCCCCGATCAGGGCACCACTGGCTGCCAAGAGACCGTTTCAGAATGACCGAAACGGCCTCCAATATCGGGGAGCATGAGGGGATGTTTCCCCTCATTTTGTAGCCGGTTCTAAGCCCTCCCGCCCGGTTTCAGGTACTCAGCAAAAAACGCGAGCAGCTCGTGCCACGACGCGCGGGCGGCGCGCTCCCGGTGGCGCTCGGCATTGCAGAAGTTGTGGAACGCGTGCCCGGCGTCGTTGTAGGTATGGAACTCGTGCCACTTGCCGAGGCGCGTCAGTTCGGCGTCGATCATGCGCACGTCGTCCGGGGAGGGGTTCATGTCCTCGGCGCCAAAAATGCCGAGCATCGGGCAACGGATGGCGCCGGTGCGCTCGAACGGGCTCGGTCCGGCGCCCTGCGCCTTCATGATGTTGCCGCCGTAGCAAACCGCGGCGGCCTGAAACTCCGGAACCGCGCAGGCCGCGAGCCAGGCGACGCGCCCGCCCATGCAAAAGCCGATCACCCCGAGCGCGCCGACCGGGGAACCCAATGATCTGAGCCTGGTGACGGCGGCGTTGATGTCGGCGACGAGTTCATCGTCGCGGAGCGCTTGCGTGCGCTGAGCCCGCTCGATGCCGTCGGGCTGGCGGTGGAACAGGTCGGGCGCCGCCGCGGCGTATCCCTCGCGCACGAGGCGGTGCACCGCGTCCTGCATCGGCGCATCGATCCCGAACGCATGGTGCGCGACCACCACGCCGGGGTGCGTGCCCGCGCGGTCCGGCGTCCCGAGATATATCCGCATCGCTTTTTCATCGACCTGGGTCGATTCCCAGCGCACCGTCATGATTTTGACTCGGATCGGGGTGACGGGCGTCAGTCGGCTTTGATTCCAGCCTCGCGAACGACCCTGGCCCACCTCTTGAGCTCGCTGTGAATGTGCGCTCCGAATTCTTTCGGGCCCACCCCGGCCGCCTCCATTCCGAACCGTTCGAAGCGCTGCTTGACATCCGGCATCGCGGCAGCTTTGGCGATCTCCGCATGCAGGCGCGTGATCAAGTCTTTCGGCATCCCGGCCGGCGCGACGACGCCTTGCCAGTCGCGGATTTCGACCCCGCTGTAGCCGAGCTCGATGAGCGTCGGGAGATCGGGGTAGGCCGCGATGCGCTGCGGCGCCGCAGTGGCAAGAGCGCGCAGCCTCCCCGATCTGAGGTGTGCGGAAAGCGCCCCCGTCGCTCCGATCATCATGTCCACGTCGCCTGCGAGAAGCGCAGTCACCCCCGCCGGCGCGCCTTTATAGGGAATGTGAGCGATGTCCACGCCGGCTGCGCGCTTGAAGAGCTCGCCGGCGAGATGCGGCGGCGTGCCGTTCCCGCCCGAGGAGAACTTGAGCGCGCCCGGCTTCGCCTTCGCCAGCGCCACCAGTTCGGCGACCGATGTTGCGGGCGATGCGGCGGGGACTGCGAGGATGGCGTAGGCCCATACGACGAGGCTGACCGGAGCGAGATCCCGCTCGATGTCGTACGGTATGTGCGCAACCAGGCTCGGGGTCACGACGTACGGCATGGAGATGACGCCCAGCGTGTAGCCGTCCGGCGCCGATTTCGCGACCGCCTCGAGCCCGATGATGCCGCCCGTTCCCGGCCGGTTCTCGACCAGGACGGGCTGCCCGAGCGCGGGCGCGAGCTTCTCGCCGATCACGCGCGCTACCAGGTCCGGAGGACTGCCGGGCGTGGTGGGCACGATAAGTTTGATCGGCTTCACCGGATATGTCGCGGTTGCTTGCGCTTGCGCAATGACAGGCGCAAGCGCGAGTGTCGCGGCGGTCATCAAAATAAAGACTTTGCGGTTCATCAGTTTGCTCCTCGCGTTCATTCGACGCCGCCCAGCTTAAGGCCCCGGCGGCTCGCACGGAAGCGCCCTCGCGGTGAAACCGGCGTTAAGTTTCGCTTAAGATAGGCACCCGGGAGGGCAATCCATGGACAAGCTGCGAGCCATCCAGTACTTCAACCGCACCGTCGAGAGCGTCAGCTTCACCGCCGCCGCGAGATCGCTCAACGTCAGCACGCCCGCGGTCACGCAATTGGTCGGCGCACTCGAACGCTCGCTCGGCGTCGCGCTCTTCCATCGCAGTACGCGAGGAGTCACGCTGACGCCCGAGGGCGAGCGCTACTACGAGACCTCGCGGCGGCTCGCGGCCGAGCTGCGGGACCTCGAGCTGCGGTTTGCGCCGCGCGGCGCGAAGCCGCGCGGGACGCTGAGGGTCGGGATACGTCCGGTCGTGCGCCGGAATTGCGTCATGCCGCGGATCGCGCGCTTCCTCGAGCAATATCCCGACATCGAGCTGGTCACCAAGTCATTGCACACGATGCAACCCTTCGATGCGGAGAACCTCGACGTCGCGGTGCAAATAGGCTGGCCGGTCCAGCGCGAGCTGGTGGTGCGGCCGCTCGCACAAACGCGGAACATCGTCTGCGCATCGCCCGAGTACTGGATACGCAAGGGCCGACCGCAGGAGCCGGAGGCGTTGCGGAACCACCATTGCCTGCTGTTCCGCAGCGCGGTCGGCGTGCTGCTTGACCGGTGGAGCTTCGAAAAGAGCGGCGAGCGGCGCACGGTGGACCTGACCGGCCGCCTGCTCAGCGACGACCGGGACGAGATCGACGCGGCGGCCTGCGCCGGCGCTGGCGTGATTCGCGTTGCCGATCTCACCGCGGTCCCGTACCTATCCTCCGGGTTGCTGGTTCCGGTACTCACCGACTGGGAAGCTGCGGATGCGCCCATGATCTTCGCCACCTACCGGCGGACCGAGCGTCACTCGAAGCTGGTGCGCGCCTTCGTCGATTTCCTGGTCGAGGTGTTTGCCGAACTGGAAGCCGGGCGCATGCCCGAAATGCCCGACGGCGCGCTGCGTGCGCCAAAACCGGATTGGTGGAGCCGCGCGCGCGGCCGCCACTCGGCCTATGTCGCGCGTGGGCGGAAGTCGGCCTGAAGCCGCGTTACTCGTCTTCCAGGCAAGAAGAATGAGACTAGCTCGCTGGAGGGAGTTCCCAGCCTCGCACCCAAATGCCTCCCCGACCGGGGCTCGAACTTGGGCCCTGCAGAATAGAAATTCCTCACTCCGTCGCCAACGGAGGCGTCGATCGTCGGCGTCTATTGGGGCGAGTTCTCGAGGCGCGATCCGGCGGCAAACGCCGCCAACCTGAGCCAGCTGATGGCCTAGCTGCGCTCGGGCAGGATTAAACCGCTCGTCAGCGCGACCTATCCGCTCGAGCGCGCCGCCGACGCGCTCAACGACATGATGAACCGCAAGGGGCAGGGCAAGGCGGTGCTGGTGAGCGGTTAGGTTCGCGCCGCAACCGCAGCGGACCGGAAGTGGAAGCCATTCGGCTAAGGAAGCCCTCTGCGCACGAACCGCCGCACTCGCCGCCGGCCAATCGGAGCGCAGTATCCCTCTTGCCTGTCATCCAATCTCGACGTAAGAATGTCATCTCTTGGATAACCGTCTAACCTCAATCGGTTGACACTATTAGCTGACCCGATGATGGGACGGGTGCGAGTTACCTCTTTCCTGTCGAACGGGATCGTCTCAGCCCTTGCGTGGAATAACGGGAATGAGAAGGTGGGAGTCGTATTTGCCGCCCGTGTGGATCACGTGCACCCCCGCGTTGATCGTCTTGGGGTGTCCGGCCAGCACCATCCAGCGGGCGTATTTGTAAACGTCGCTGCCTTGCACGACCACCCGCAACTTTTCGCCCTTGGCGAAGCGGGTTCCAGAGGGCCAAATCTCTATTTCGACCGGCACCGGAACGCCTCGCTTGAGCTTGAGTTGCCGCTTGTGCAGCAGCCACGGTTGATGCGGTGTGGAGCGCTTGGTGTCGAGCTCCCGGTGGGAGGCTCGCAACCAGCCCAGGGCGACCGGGCCGTCCTCCAGCGCACTGAAGGCCGCGAAGGGGACGTACTTGCCGTGCCGGTCGAACTTCTGCACGGCGACGAAGAGGTCCATGTCGTCGGCACCGACCGCCTCCACCCAGAGCCGCAGTTTCATGTGCCCGGTCAGCTCGGTGGCCTCGGGGAAAACGTAGTCGAATTGCGCCCGTTCTTCGCGGTAAGCTGCGGGGCAGCGGGACTCGTCGCCGGGCGCGTCGTAGCGGACGTGTGACCGGCTTGCTATCAGGGTCGTTCTGAGCGATCCGCCGCGCGCATCCAGGAAAAGCTGCTTGTACCTGGTTCGCACCAAAGGCCATTCGGTCTCGTTTCTGGACTTGCCGACATAGTACCGATCCCTGACTTCGAGCCGCACCTTCGGCCAGCGCCGCACATCGTTATCGATTCCCTTCAGGAAGTGGTCGAAAAAGGCTCTTTGCTTCTCGACGCTGTCCGGCTGGTGAAAATTCTCCCATTTTTTCCGCCCATGGATCAGCAGCCACTTCTCCTTGGAGGCGATGTTCTTGAAGGCCTCGAGCGTTCCCCGGAGGTGCAAACCCTGGTCAGCCCAGCTTGCCACCACAAGAGCGGGCACATTGATCTTCGAGAAGTCGGCGACCTTGGTGGCCCAATAACTGTCGAAAAATGGGTGTGCCTTCATCATCGCCGTCACGTCCTCCACTCGATTCATCGAGTAGGAAATCGATTTCTGCCAGATCGGCGAGAAAAACGTTTCGGGAATGCCTCCATGAAAGGAGAACTCCCGGTACATGTCGCTCAGACCTTCCCACGGGTTGATGGCCGTCAGGTGCGGCGGTTGCGTCGCCGCAATCTGCCACTGGGCGATCGCCAAATAGGAGACGCCCGTCATCCCGACCTTGCCGCTGCACCAAGTTTGCGCGGCGACCCATTCGATCAGGTCATAGCCGTCTCTGCCTTCGTTGTGGCACCAGTACGTCGCATTGCCCTCGGAGCCCCACACACCCCGCAGGTCGACGTGGATCACCGCGTAACCGCGATTGACCCAGTAGAGCGGGTCCGGACCCTCGAAGTTGGTGTAGGGGGAATACCACTCCTTCCGGACACCGCCTTCCTTGTAGAAATATCCGTACTGGAATGGCCTGTGCTTGCCGTACGGGCTCCACGCGATGAGTGCCGGGACGCGCCCCCTCTTGTTTCCCAGGGGACGATGGACGTCGATGTATATTTTCACGCCGTCGCGCATGGGCACTGCGACATCGCGCTCGACGATCATGCCGTGCTCCCTGCTGACCCGGTATCCGAGGCCCGGGTACTTGTGCTGTGTGGGGGGCACCCCTTTCCGGTAAATCATCTTGAAAGGTGCTTTGGTCATGGGTTGCCCTTCCTCCGAATCGTTCAGCGCAGGGCAGTTCTGTCGATTTTCCCCAATACGTTTCGGGGCAGGGAATCGACAAACTGGATGATTTTGGGTCGCTTGTAGCGGGGCAGCTCGGTGCTCTCCAGACAGTATCTGTCCACTTCTTCGGTACTGAGCGCGGGAGCGCGGCGAACAATCAGGGCCTTGACCACATGCCCCCATTTTTCGTCCGCGACGCCGCAAACCGCGACGTCGGCGATCGAGGGATGCTTGGACAGGAAGAACTCAATTTCCTGCGGATAGATGTTCTCTCCGCCGCTGATGATCACGTTGTCGATTCTATCGACCGGGTAGATGTAGCCCTCGTCATCAACTCTTACGATGTCGCGGGCGTACTGCCATCCGTCGCGGGCACGCAGCTTCTCGTCGGGTGTGCAGTAATATTCCGTGACGCTCTGCGGGCCGCGGTTGATCAGCTGGCCTTCGCCTGGAATCGAAACGAACTCATCGGGTTTCGTCTCCACGCCATCCTTGACCTGGATGACGCGCACGTCCTGGAAATAGGAGGGCTTTCCGATGCTCTCCCACTTGTCCTCCGGCTCCAGGCCGGTGTGGCAGTTGGTGATGGCCGTGCAGCTCTCCGTGGTGCCGTAGGTGTTGAGTACCTCGCAACCCAGCGCGTCGCGGACCCGATGCAGCAGTGTCTTGGACAGCGCGGAACCGCCGCTGCGGAACAGGCGCAATGAAGACACGTCGATGTCGCCCAGTTGCCCCTTGGCCTCGGCCAGCTGATACATCTGCGTCGGTACCGCGAACGACTCGGTCACTTTGTGTTTCGCAATCAGGCGCAGGGCCTTCTTCGCCTCATACTCACCGGTCATGACTTGGGCCGCGCCGATGAACACATAGGCGACAAAGAAATTGGTGGCGGCGCCGATGACCACCGGCGCCAGACTCATGCCCACGTGGCCGCGATCCAGACCCATTTCAAGGCAATATTGAATCGCGGTGAGAATCTGTGTCTCGTTGGTAAAGGCGGCCCCTTTGGGCCGGCCGGTGGTTCCGGAGGTATGAATAACGTTGCACAGGTCGCTTCCCTTGATATAGGCCGCAGGCGGTTCGGTCGCGGGGAAGCCCGCGCAATCGTCGAAACTCCCGGCACCGATGGGAACCGGTCCGCCCACGCAGATGAACTGACAAAAACCGGCGTCCTTCATGAGCTCGGCAGCCGTAGCGGAGAGCTCGGCGTTGAACAGCAGGGCTTTCAACTTCTCCTGGTGCACCGCGAAGCCGACGGAAGCGGGGGAGAGGCGATAGTTCAGGCACGACGACACGGCCCCAAGCTTTTGGCAGGCCAGAAAGCCAATGGCGAACTCGGCGCAGTTGTACAGGAGCAGTCCGACGCCGTCGCCCTTCCTGACGCCAAGCTGGGCCAGGAAATGGGCCAGGCGGTTCACGCTCGCATTCAGCTCGCCGTAGGTGTAGGTTCGGTCGGCAAAAATGATTGCCTTTCTGTCGGACCATTTTGAAACCGTACCAGCAAAGTTGTCCCGCAATGTACCAAGCATGTGATCGAACTCCCTTCCAGACAACCGCTCATGAATGCGCCGACGATGCGCCGTATCGGCCCGAAATGGTATTGCTTCAATGGGCGTGGTGCAAGCTATTCGCGTTCGATGGTTCATCGCCCCGGAGTGCCAAAGATTCTCACCATCGGCTGCCACGGCTCCGGATTGGTGAAGGTACAGGTACACTCTCGCCTGGGCTGCTCCGGTTCGGTACCCACTCGGACCAATCGATACGGCGCTGGATCTGCAGCAAGCCTCATTCGGGGAGAATCATGCACAAGTACTCCGTCCCGCAACACGTCATGGATCGCGTGCTTCGCCGCCAGGGCAAGCCGGTGGCGAACGAAGTGATCGACGCGGCGCGCGCCGCGCTGGTCGTCGTAGACATGCAGAATTACTTCGTGGCGGAAGGCTTTCCGGTCGAGGTGCCGCTCGCGCGCGAGATCGTGCCCAACATCAACCGCATGGCGGCGGCGATGCGCGCGGCCGGCGGCGCCGTGATCTGGATCCAGACCACGGCAGCGGGCGCGCTCGCGCGCTGGGGCAACCATCACCGGTACGGTCTGAAGCCCGACGTGGCCGCGACGCGCCTTGCCGGTCTCGCCGAGGACGCGGAGGGCTTCAAGCTCTATCCGAAGCTGGACGCGCGCTCGGACGACCTGCGGGTGAAGAAGATCAAGTACAGCGCGATGATCCCGGACTCCTCGGACCTGCACGACGTGCTGAGCCGGCGCGGCATCGAGACCCTGCTCATTGCGGGCACGACCACAAACGTTTGTTGCGAATCGACGGCGCGCGACGCGATGATGTTCGACTACCGGGTCGTGATGCTCTCCGACGGCAACGCGACCCACACCGACGAAGAACACGCGGCGACGCTCGACAACTTCCAGGTATTCTTCGGCGATGTGATGACGACCGACGAGGCCATTGCACGCCTGGCGCGTCTTGCGCGGGTCGACAAGAGCAAGACTGCCTGAGGACCGCGCACAGGGTTTTTTGAGACTCGCGCGCAAAGACTTGAGGGAGACCCGCGGTATAACGGCGGGGAGTCGTTGACAGGGCGATACGGGCGGAGGGGGAGCACGGTGCTGGTCGAGCAGATCATCAACGGGATTGTCCTGGGAAGCATGTATGCGCTGATTGCCCAGGGCTACACGCTGGTATTTGGCGTGCTGGACAAGCTGAACTTCGCCCACAGCGAGATTTTCATGCTGGGCGGATTCATTGCCTTGGCGAGCGTGGCGCTTGGGGCCTCGATACCCCTTGCGCTTCTGGTCACGATCGGTATTTCGGGACTGATCGGGCTGGTCGTGGAGTTCGTCGGTTTCAGGAAGTTCCGGTCGCACGATGCGCACATCACGGCCGCGCTGAGTTCGTTTGCAATCGGACTCGTGATCATCGATCTCACCCAAAAGGTGTGGGGCACGGAGCCGGTGGCGATCGCGTTTCCCGATCAGTTGCGAATCGCGAGCATCGAGATTCTCGGAATCCGCATCGTGCTGGTAAAGCTGGGAATTCTTGCGCTCTCCCTGCTCCTGATGCTGGTCCTCCATCTGGTGGTGGTACGCACGAATCTGGGGCGCAGCATTCGGGCGGTGGCGGAGTCCCCCGGTAACGCGGCCCTTTACGGGATCAATGTCACGCGCATCACCCAGCTGGTATTCATTATTGCCTCGGCGCTGGCAGGCGTTGCCGGAATGGCCCTTGTCGTCCGCACTGGCTACGCGAACACCGATACGGGCTTCTCCTTCGGGCTCAAGGCATTGGCCATCATGGCGATCGGTGGCATGGGCGACCTGAGAGGCGCTTTCCTGGGCGGTTTGCTGGTGGGGGTCCTCGAGGCGCTCGCGTTCCAATGGGGCTTCGGGCAACTTGCCGACGTGGGGGTGTGGGTTTTCATGATCTGCGTTCTGCTGGTTCGTCCGGCAGGGCTGTTTGGCACGGCAGGAGCCAGGGATACGCGCGCATGATCCAGGACTACGTCATCTTCACGGGCGTGAACATCCTGCTCGCGTGGAGCGTGTACATCATCCTGATGTCAGGCAGCCTGTCGTTTGCCAATGGCGCCTTCATGCTCATCGGGGCCTATGTTTCAGGCGTTCTTTCGGTCAAGTTTGGCGTTCCGCTGCTGCTCGCGGCGCCGCTGGCGGGAGCGGCGACCTTTATCTTTGGCGTGCTGGTCGGCTTCCCCGCTCTGAGAACGCGCGGAATCTACCTTATTCTCGTCACTGTAGGCATCGCCGTTTCCGTGCGCGGGGTCATCGAGTCCATCGATTACGTGGGCGGCGTGCAGGGATTCGGAGGCATGTCCGGTACCAGTCCCTGGCATGTGGTCGCGATGGTGATTGCGGTCGGCGTGGGGCTATGGCTTGTCTCCCGTTCCCCGCTGCAGCGGATTCTTGACGCAGTGCGCGAGGACGAACTGGTGGCGCGTTCAATCGGAATCAACGTTGTCCACGCCAAGCTGGTGTGCTTTGGTGCAGGCGGCTTTCTTGCCGCGGTCGCGGGCAGTTTCTACGCGCACTACATGCTGCACGTCACGCCTGACGATTTCGGGATCCTGGTGTCGGTGTACATCGTTCTCTACGTGGTTCTCGGCGGAGCGAACAACATGTGGGGTCCGCCCATTGGCGCGACGATCATGACGCTGGTGCCCGAGATGATTCGCGGGATTGCCGAATGGCGTCCCACGGTGTTCGGGCTCATGATCATCTTCCTGCTGCTGTTGCGCCCGGACGGCCTGCTGGCATTCCGCATCGCGACGGTTCGTCCCGGGAAGGGAACGGGCAATGCCGTGGCGACCGACGAATCGTCCGGGGGCGCGCGATGATCGCCCCTCTGGAACCGATCCTCGCGGTCGAGAACCTTGGCAAGGTATTCGGGGGACTGGTCGCGCTGGATTCGATTTCGTTCGAAGTGCGGCCCGGTGAGATTCTCGGACTGATCGGGCCGAACGGAGCGGGCAAGTCCGTGCTCGTGAACGTTGTCTCCGGAATCTATCGCGCCAACTCGGGCACGATCCGCTATTGCGGACGTGACGTTACGCGCCTGCCAAGCCATGAACTCGGTCGGCTCGGGATTGCCCGGTCCTACCAGAATATTCGCCTGTTTCGACGCATGACGGTCCTGGAGAACGTTCTGGTGGCCAACAAGCGTCATGTGACGCGGCCCTTCCGCTCGGCGTTTGCGGGCGGTCGGGATATGGATATTGCGACGGCAAAGGCGCTGCTCGAGCGGGTGCGGCTTGCAGATAAATCGGACCGACTCGCTGGGTCGCTGTCCTACGGAGAGGCGCGTCGGCTTGAAATTGCGCGCGCGCTGGCAGGAGAGCCCCGACTGCTCTTCCTGGACGAACCCGCTGCCGGAATGAACGAAGGCGAGACGGCGGAACTCTCCGAGGTCATACGGGCCTCACGCGGGGCGGTGGCCTCCATTGTGATCATCGAACACGACGTCGAGTTCATGCGCGATCTCTCGGATCGCCTGCTCGTCATGGAATCGGGCCGCAAGATCGCGGAAGGGCTTCCCGCGGCGGTGCTGGCCGATCCGCGCGTGATCGAAGCCTATCTGGGTGTGGACGATGATGACCAGTGATGCCCCCGTCCTGGCCGTCGACGGCCTGAAGGTTTCCTATGGGCCGATCGAGGCGATACGAGGCTGCGCCATCGAGGTTCGCGATGGCGAGACGGTCGCGGTGGTCGGCGCCAACGGTGCGGGCAAGACCACGCTGCTTCGCGCCATCTGCAACATGATCCCGTGGTCCGGGGGAAGTATTTACTATCGTGGCCGCGCGATCGCGGGCGCCCCCACCCACAAGCTTGCGAAGGATGGCATCCTTCACCTTCCCGAGGGGCGAGGGGTGATCGGCACTCTCACGGTCTGGGAAAATCTGCGGCTGGCCTACAACGCCCGCCCGACGCAGCGCAACTTCGCGGCGATGCTGGAGGAGGTCTTTGAGCACTTTCCCCGTCTCAGCGAACGACGCCACCAAAGGGCCGGCAGCCTGTCCGGTGGCGAGCAGCAGATGCTCGCGCTTGCGCGGGCGGTGGTCAGCCCGCCGCAGATCCTGCTGCTGGACGAGCCCTCCCTGGGACTTTCGCCCATCATGGTCCGGGAGGCCTACCGGATCCTCCACGGTTTCCGGGCCCGCGGCATGACCATCCTGCTGGTGGAGCAGAATGTCCGTGCGGCCCTACGTTTTGCGCACCGTGCCTACGTGTTGAGGCAAGGCGCGATTGTGCAGCAGGGTACCGGCGAGGCGCTTCTCGCCGATGCTGATCTTTTCAACCAGTACCTGGGTGTTTCCTTGCCAACTGAAAGGGTGAAATCATGAATACGAGACGAGCTTTCATTGCTTCCTGTCTGTTTTCGGCCGTGGCGCTGGCGTATCCGGCGGCTCATGCAGCCGACAAGCCGCCCATCAAGATCGGTGTGATCGTCCCATTGTCGGGATTCCAAGCGAGTTACGGCGAAATGTACCGCACGACCTTCGCCATGGTGGTCGAGGACATCAACAACGCCGGGGGCATCAACGGCAGCAAAATCGAACTGCTCGTCGACGATGACCAGGGACGAGCGGAGCAGGCGGTGACCTTGTTCCGGCGGCACGTATCGGAGGGTGTCATGGCCGAGCTGGGCCCCATCGCCGGCACCACGTGGGAGCAGGTCGCCCCGCTCGCCAATTCGATGAATACGCCGGCGCTCAACTGGACGGCGCTCAAACCCGGAATAACGAAAAAACCGTACGCGCTTCGGATCCATCCCGCGGACGACCTGATGATTCCAGAGGGCGTGGCTGAATTCCGAAAAAAGTTTCCTAACATCACAAAAGTTGTCATTGCCGGCGACCTGAAGGAGGCATCCGGCGCCTCCGGTATCGAGCAGTTCAGAAAGGCCGCGCCCGCAAACGGGTTCCAGGTTGTCGAGGTGGTCGGGTTTGACACGAGAACCACCGATTTTTCGCCCGTCGCCATCAAGATCCGAGGCCTAGCGCCTGACGCCATATTCTTGAGTGCTTTCGCCCCGAATGTGCTTTCGTTGGTGAAGGAGTTGGAAGCGCAGGGCTTCCGCAAGCCGATTCTGGGGAACGCCCTCATCTGGGCCGGCGCCTTCCCGCAGGCGGTGGGTCCCGCGGGACAGAATGTCTTCACGATCGGGTTCAACACCAATGAATCGGCGCCCGAAATCAAGGGACACGACGAATTCGCGGCGCGGTACATCAAGTTTGCGATGGAGAACACCAAGCAGGCGCAACCGATCAATGTGGCCAATACCACGCTTGCCCGCGATGCGCTGATGCTGCTGACCGGCATCATGCGCGATCGCAAGATCGACGGCACCACCGACGTCCAGACGGCGCGCGACGCCGTGAAGGATGGGCTGGCTTCCGTGAAGCACTGGCAGGGCTTCAACAGCATCAGCATTCTCGATTCGGGCGATGGCTACATTCCTTCGCATCTGCTCGAGGTGGACGTCCAGAGCAAGACATGGAAATATGCGCTTCCCGTCGCGGAGCGTCTGAAAAGATAACCGTGCAACACCAGCACCGCGCGTGGCGTCCTAACGGGGTCCAATCCACCTGGTAAAGGAGACTGCAGATGGCTTTCGAGGAATACAGAGGTGCCATGTTCAGTACCAAGTGGAAGACCTCGGCGAGGAGATACGGATTCGTCGCCGAGAAGGACGTGAAGATCCCGATGAGCGACGGGACAAAGCTCAGTGCCGACATCTGGAAGCCCGACGGCAGGGGAAAGTTCCCGGCGATTCTTGGTGTCCATTGCTACAGCGCCGACGGCCAGACCGGGCCCATCAAGCCTGCCGCGATCTCGACGGCACAGTGGCGCCATCCCGGGCAGGAGCGAACCAATGCCTCGCTGGAAGCCGGTGACCCGGTCTTCTTTGCCCGCCGCGGCTATGCGCACGCGGTCTGCAATGCGCGGGGCACGGGGAAATCCGAAGGCAAGTGGGACTTTTCGGGGCCGCAGGAAGTCAAGGACGTCTACGAAACCGTTGAATGGCTGGCGGCACAGCCATGGTGCGATGGCAATGTCGTCATGTTCGGGGTTTCCTACTTCGCCTGGATACAGTTGTTGGCCGCCACGCTCAATCCCCCGCATCTGAAGACCATCTTCTGTCCCTGGGGCGCCACCGATTTCTACCGGGATTTTTGCTATCGCGGCGGTCTTCTGACGCACAAGTGGCCGGTGGGCTGGAGCGCGACCTCCCTGACGTATGGCAACGTCAGGCCTGAAAACTGCTCGAAGAAGGAGATGGGCGAGGAGGGCTACCGGAAGGCCATCGCGAACGCGCTGCAGGACGACGACATCAAGGCGGTTCCCGAGCTGGTTGCCATACTGAGAAATCCCGAAGAGGGAATCAATCCGTTCATCGTCGATCTCGTGCTGCATCCGCATTACGACAAGTACTGGAAGGATCGGACCGTCGATTACAGCAAGATCAAGATCCCGGCCTACATCGGATCGTGCTGGGGCATGATCGGCATCCACACGCCTGCGGCATTTCGCAGCTGGGAGCACCTGAACGTTCCCAAGCGAATGATCCTGGGTTCTCCGATGTACCTGGACCGGCCGTTGGGTCAGCTCCAGCATGAAGCCGTCAGATGGTTTGACTACTGGGTCAAGGGCGTCGATACCGGGATCATGGATGAGCCACCGGTGCGGGTGTTCGTCATGGGGACGAACGAGTGGAAGACCTCCGATGACTGGCCGCTGCCGGAAACCAAGTGGACGCCGTTCTATTTGCACGAGGAAGGGCTGCTCAGCGAGCATGAGCACTGGAGTTACGAAGGCAGCGACTCGTTCCAGGAGTCGCCCTGGCTGCGCGGGCACGTGCAATACGCCACGCCGCCGCTGATCGAAAACACCGAGCTCGTCGGTCCCATCGCCTTGAAGCTGTATGCGGCCACGACGGACACCGACATCCACTGGATCGTCTCGCTGCTGGAGATCGACGCGCAGGGCAAGGAGCGGCTGGTTACCAAGGGGTGGCTCAGGGGTTCGCACCGTGAGCTGGACATGCAGCAGTCCAAGCCCTGGGAGCCGATTCACATGCACACAAAGTCCGAACCGCTGACGCCC
The DNA here is from genome assembly GCA_049802235.1 of Burkholderiales bacterium. Taxonomy (GTDB): domain Bacteria; phylum Pseudomonadota; class Gammaproteobacteria; order Burkholderiales; family SG8-39; genus VBDM01. The sequence continues at coordinate 22,619 of JBARMB010000120.1, forward strand.
GGGCAGATTTATGAATTCGATATCAAGCTGATACCGACCGCGATTCTCTTCAAGGCCGGGGCACGAATTGCATTGAAGATCCGATGTATCGACGATGATCCGACCAATCCGCTCGAACTGGCTGCCACCGGCAGCATTCACCGCACGGCCGTGGCGCGGGTGACGGTATTCCATAACGAGGACTATCCGTCCTATCTTCTGCTGCCCGTCACCAAGGGCAACATCCTGAATACCTTCATGTCCGGAGGGAAGTATCCCGGCAAATAGGCCGACGGCAGACCCGCCGGGGCGAGTGATCTGCAGGCGGCTCTGCTGATCAGCTTCGCCGACCAGGGGAACCAGGGGAGATTGCAACACTCCTGGGTAGTGGCGGTGCAACTGAATTGACGGATTGCCTGTCAGCAGCGCGCCCAGGCTTCCCCGTACGCCTCGCCATCGCGCGGCACGCGCCGGAACAGGGGCGAATCAACGCTGCGCGTCGGCGGCGGGCAGCGGCTTGAAGTGCTTGCTGAGTGCGATTTTCTGGCGTTGGTACGACGACTTCGCGTTGCTGCCGTAGAGTCGCGCCGGCGGTGCGGTGAGAGGCTCGTATTCCAGCCGGCCGACCACCTGGCCGTGTTCAATCACGAACGGGACCCCAAAGGACCGGACTTCGAGAACCGCCCGCGACCCTTCGCCGCCCGCATCGGGATGACCGAAACCGGGATCGAAGAATCCGGCGTAGTGGACCCGAAACTCGCCGACCAGCGTGTCGTAGGCGACCATCTCGGCTGCATACGTGGGCGGAACCTTCACCGCTTCCCGCGACGCCAGAATGTAGAAGTCCGCCGGATCCAGCACCAGTCCGCCGCGGCGAGGCGCGTACACCGGCTCCCAGTAGTCCAGCACGTCGTAGTGCCGCACCTTGTCGATATCGATGAGCCCGGCATGGCTCCTCGCCTTGTAGCCGATGATGCCTCCCGGCCTGTCGCCCTGCAGATCCACCGTGACCGGAACGCCGTTGCGGATATCGTCCGCGCTGATGGATGTCACGACCTCGTGCTCCGCCTGCAAACGCCTCATCGCCGTGTCGCTGCTCGGCGGATTGCCGCGGCGTATGCGAATCTGGTTCAACCTGGAACCTTTGCGCACCAGGATGCTGAACGTCCGGGGCGATACCTCGGCATAGAGAGGGCCGCTGTACTGCTCGCGGATGCGATCGAATTCCGTGCCGTAATCGGTAATGAGCCGGGTGAATATGTCCAGACGGCCGGTGGAGCTTTTGGGGTTGCCCATCGCGGAGGTGCGTTTTCTCAGCGATAAGACCTCTTGCAACGGAACGATGTAGACGCAGCCGCGCTCCAGCACGCCGCCGTTGGAAATGTCCATCTTGTGCATCTCGAGGTCTTCGAGTTTCTTTTCGACTGTCGCATCCTTCCCAGGGAGGAAGCTGGCGCGCACCCGGTACGCGACCGACCCCAGACGAAGGTCGAGGCTGGCCGGCTGATATTGATCGTCCTGGATCGGTTCCAGGGCGCGAATTTCCCGGGTTACTCTGAACAGGTGTTCCAGCTCCTGCGAAGGCAATATCCCGCTCGTGCGAACCGCACTGCCCGAGTCGTCTTCCGTTGCGCCACGGACGCCTTCCGGCGTGCGCGCGTCATCCGTTCGCTCGGTTCGGGTCAACAAATCGTCTGCGGCGTTCACGGAGTTCAAGCTCGTAGTATTTGACATGGCAATTCAAACTGCAAAAGCCGCCCTTTTTCTTCCGGCCCGATCCAGCTCGCGCCGATTCGAGGAACGGTTTGCGGCAGCAGGGACAGATTACCCGTTGCCGGCAATCCAGCAACCAGGATTCTTCGTCGACGGCCACATGCACGCCCGCTCCACGCGCTTCCCTGCAAGCCTGGCGGCTTTGCAACGTCATTATGCGCTGAAGTTCCTGGTCTGACTTGTGGTGCCATCGGCCCACCTTCACTTGCACCGGCCCACCGACGAGCGCCGGCAGCTTGCGTTTTCTCTGTGTTTTTTCGGCTCCCCGACCACGTCTCGGACTCGGGACCTGCGGATAAAAAATTCCTCACTCCGTCGCCAACCGATATCCGACCCCGGTTTCCGTGCGCAGCAGCCGCGGGCGCGCCGGATCGTCCTCGAGCTTCTGGCGCAGGTTGGCCATGTGCACGCGCAGGTAGTGCGGCCGCTCGACGTATCCCGGGCCCCAGACCTCCCGCAGCAGATGCCGCTGGGTGAGCACCTTGCCGGCGTGCTTCACCAGTTCGGCGAGCAGCCGGTACTCGGTCGGCGTCAGGTGCACTTCAAAGCCTGAGCGCGTCACGCGCCGCGCGGCGAGATCCAGCTTCAGGTCGCCGGCTTCGAAGACGCTCGTCCCGCCGGGCTCGCCGACGTGGGCCTCGCGGCGCAGCGCGACGCGCAGCCGGGCGAGCAGCTCGCCGATGCCGAAAGGCTTGACGACATAATCGTCGGCGCCGGCGTCGAGCGCCGCGACCTTGTCCTTTTCCTGCGCTCTCGCGGAGAGAACGATCACCGGCACGGCGCACCATTCGCGCAGCCGCCGGATCACTTCGACGCCGTCCATGTCCGGCAGGCCGAGGTCCAGGATCACGACTTCCGGCCTGCAGTTTGCCGCCATGACAAGCCCGTCCTTCCCGCTCCCGGCTTCCTCGACGTCGAAACCTTCGGCGTCGAGCGAAGTGCGCAGGAAGCGGCGGATCTGCGGTTCGTCCTCGATGACCAGCACGACGGGGCGGCTGCTGCTCACCGCTCCGGCTCCATCAGCGGCGGTTCCCCGCTCTGCGGCAGCGTGAAGCGGAACATGGCGCCGCCTGCGGGAATGTTTTCCGCCCAGATGGCGCCGCCGTGCGCGGCGACGATGGCGCTGCAGATCGCAAGCCCCAGCCCGGCGCCGCCGGGCGCGGATTCGGGCGCGCCGCGATGGAATTTCTCGAACACCTTTTTCTCCTCGCCCGGGGGCAGGCCCGGGCCGTCGTCGGCGACGGTGAATTCGATCTCGTCGCGCCGCGGCTCCACGGCGATCTCGATACGGCAGCCCGGCGGCGTGTACTTGGCGGCGTTCTCGAGCAGGTTCATGAGCACCTGCTCGATCAGCACGGCATCGAACTTGGCGAGGACGGTCTCCCTCGGCAGGCGCGTCGTCACCTTGTGCCCGGCGAGGCGGTCCGACAAGCGGGAAATCGCGCCGCCGACGACCTCCTCCAGCGGATGCCACTCGGCGTTCACGCGCGTTGCCCCGGCCTGCAGCCGCGCGAGGTCGAGCACCTTTCCCACGACCTCGCTCATGCGCTGCGCCTCCTCGGCGATCGTCTGCGCCAGCTCGCGGCGCGCCGGCTCGGTCATCGAAGCCGGCGGATCCGCAAGGCTCGAGGATGCGCCGACGATGGTCGCCAGCGGCGTGCGCAGCTCGTGCGAGATCGCCGCCAGCAGCGCATTGCGAATCGCCTCGGTCTCCGCCGCGAGCTGCGCGTCGCGCGCCTCCTCGGCGAGCAGGGCGCGTTGGATCGCCACGGCAATCTGCCCGACAAAGGTCTCGAGCAGGCGCCGCTGCTCCGGCACGAAAATGCGCCGCGGATTGGCCGGAAGCAGCGCCAACACGCCGATCGCTTTCGCGCCGACGGCGAGCGGCACGAAATGCGTGTCCGAACCCGCCAGCGTATCGGTGCCCGACCCGGCGGGCTGCCTGTGGTCGAAGACCCACTGCGCCACGCCGAGGTCCGCGCCACGCAGCGAGGCCGAAACGCTGTGGCCGCGCGGATGACGCACCCGGCCCGTCGCATCCGGGAGCAGCACCGCGACCTGGCTCGCGAACACCTGCGACACATGCTCCACGGCGATGCGCACGATGCTGTCGATCGAATCCGTCGCGGCCAGCTCGCGGCTCATGTCGTAGAGCGCCGAGGTTCGCTGCTCGCGGTAGCCGGCGATGCGCGCCTGCAGCCGCACGCGCGCGGCGAGCGTGCTGATCGTGAGGCCCACCGCCAGCATCACCGCGAAGGTCAGCAGGTATTCCGTGTCGGACACCGCGAAGCTGAAATAGGGCGGCACGAAGAAGAAGTCGAACGCGGCCACCGACAAGATTGCGGAGAGAGTGGACGGGCCGCGGCCGAGAAACAGCGCCACCGCGACGACGCCGGCCAGATACACCATCACGATATTGGTCAGCGCGAAACTGGGTTGCATCGCTACACCGATCAACGTGACGGCAGCCGGGACCACGATGCCGGCGACATAGCCGGGCCAGCGCCGTTTCCTCGCGCGCTCGACCCCGAGCACGTCGCGGGAGCGGACAATCACCCCGGCGGCGAGCGTCGCCTGCTTCGATTCGGCCCCGACCAGCTCCACGTTCACGTCGCCAGCGCCGGCGACGATGCGGTCGGCGGTCGAACCGACCAGCCACATCCGCCAGCCCTTGCGCTTCGGCCGCCCGATCACGATCCGGGTGACGTTCTGGGCGTGCGCGAAACCGAGCACTTCCGCGGCAACGTCGCCTCCGCCCACGACCACGCTCTTGCCGCCGAGTTCTTCGGCCAGCCGCAGCGTGCGCAGGATGCGGTCGCGCTCGGCCTCGGGCAGGCGCAGCAGCGGCGGCGTCTCGACGTAGAGCGCGGTCCACTGCGCCTCCAGGCC
>JBARMB010000121.1:0-14673 GCA_049802235.1 Burkholderiales bacterium
GGTCCGCGAGCAGCTTGCGACGGAGCGGCGGGCGCCGGCGGAATTTCCGGCGGCGTATTACGAGCAGCTCGCGGCGCAAGGCAAGCCCGTCTATCGCGTCGATCCGGCGCAGTCGCTGGTTGCGATCGAAGTGCGCCGCGCCGGGTCGCTCGCGCGCCTGGGGCATGACCACGTCGTCGCCAGCCACGACGTGGGCGGTTACCTCGCGCCGGACGCAGGCCGCGCCGATGTTTACGTTCCGCTCGAGCGCCTGGCCGTCGATGAGCCGGCGCTGCGCGCCGAAGCGGGATTCGACACGCAGCCCTCCGAGACCGACATCGCCGGCACGCGCGGCAACATGCTGGAAAAAGTGCTGGACGCGGAGAAATTTCCTTTTGCGCTCATCCGCGTGAGCGGCGCCGCCGCCGGGGCGGGCGAAGCGACGCTCAACGTCGCGATCACGCTGCACGGAACCACGCGCGCGTTGCAAGTCCCGGCGCGGATCGAGACCGGCGCCGGAGAAATCGACGTCTCCGGGCGCGTCGCGTTCGATCAGACCGATTTCGGCATCGCGCCCTTCTCCGTCCTCGGCGGCGCGATCGCGGTGCGCAACCGCGTGGACCTGCGCTTCCGCATCCGCGCGCGCCGCGCTGGCTGAGCGCCCGCCTTCGACGGATTTCGGCGCGGGCACCTGCGCACTTGGGCTTCTTGCGGGCGCGCTCTCGACGCTCTCGCGTCATTCCGGCCACGCCCGCGCAGCGGGCACGAGCCGGAATCCAGAGACTTTTCAAGACGCTGAATTCCCCCTCCGCTTTCGCGCAGGCTAAAGGGGGCCGCGGGAATGACGGAGCGGAAAATCTGACCGCGAATTGACGACTCGGGACACTAGTTTTCCGCTGCCGATCGCCGCCGTTCTGTACAATGCGCCCCTTGCGAAGCGCATTTCCATGATTCGTCTCTCCCAGGTCACGCTCATCCGCAGCACCAAGGTCCTTCTCGAAGGCGCCGACGTCGCGCTCAACCCCGGCGACAGGATCGGCCTCATCGGCGCGAACGGCTCGGGCAAATCGAGCGTGTTCGCGCTGCTGCGCGGTGAGCTGCATGCGGACAAGGGCGAGGTCGACTATCCCGCCCGGTGGCGGGTCGCCTACGTCGCGCAGGAGACGCCGGCGCTCGAGCGCCCCGCGCTGGAATACGCGATCGACGGTGATACCACGCTGCGGAAGCTGGAGGCCCGCCTGGCCGCCGCCGAAGCCGACGACGACGGCGTGCTGATCGGAGAGCTCCACGCCGCGATGCTGGACGCCGACGCCTACACGGTGCGCTCGCGGGCGGAACAGCTGTTGAACGGTCTGGGCTTTTCGCACGAGCAGATGCGCCAGCCGGTCGCCAGCTTCTCCGGCGGCTGGCGCATGCGGCTGAACCTGGCGCAGGCGCTGATGTGTCCCTCCGACCTGCTGCTGCTCGACGAGCCCACCAACCACCTCGACCTGGACGCCATCATCTGGCTGGAAGACTGGCTCAGGCGCTATGCCGGCACGCTGATCATCGTCTCGCACGACCGCGATTTCCTCGACGGCGTGGTCGACGTCGTCGTGCATATCGACGCGAGGAAGCTCAAGCGCTATTCGGGCAACTATTCGAGCTTCGAGCGCCAGCGCGCCGCGGCGGTGGTGCTCGCATCCGGCATGCGGGAAAAGCAGGAGCGCGAGCGCGCCCACCTGGAGTCGTTCATCAACCGCTTCAGGGCGAAAGCCACCAAGGCGAAGCAGGCGCAAAGCCGCATGAAGATGCTGGCGAAGATGGAGGAGCTGGCGCCGCTGCACGTGAGCGCGCCGTTCTCGTTCGAATTCCGCGAGCCGCTGAGAGCGCCCAACCCGCTGCTGGTGCTGGAGGACGTCGACGCCGGCTACAGGATGGACGGCGGGCCTGACAAGGTGATCGTGCGCGGCATCAGGTTCTCGCTGCAGAGCGGCGAGCGCTACGGGCTGCTGGGCATCAACGGGGCGGGAAAATCGACGCTGATCAAGACCATCGCCGGCGAATTGAAGCCGCTCGCCGGCAAGGCGATCTTCAACAAGGGGCTCGCGGTGGGCTACTTCGCCCAGCACCAGGTGGAAATGCTGCGTCATGACGAATCGCCGCTCTGGCATCTCGCGCGCATCGCGCGCAACGTGCGCGAGCAGGAGCTGCGGAATTTTCTCGGCGGCTTCAACTTCCCCGGCGACATGGCGACGACTTCGATCGCAACCTTCTCCGGCGGCGAGAAGGCGCGCCTGGCGCTTGCGCTCATCGTCTGGCAGCGCCCCAATCTGCTGCTGCTCGATGAGCCGACCAACCACCTCGACCTGGAAACGCGCGAGGCGCTGACGGTGGCGCTGGCGCAGTTCGAGGGCACGCTGGTGCTCGTCTCGCACGACCGGCACCTTTTGCGCGCCACCACCGACCAGTTCCTGATCGTCGCCGACGGCAGGCTGCGGCCCTTCGACGGCGACCTGGACGACTACCGCGACTGGCTGTTCAAGACCAAGCTCGCCTCGGTCGGCGAAGGCGCCGTGCCCTTGCCCGAGGCGAGTAAGCCCGAAACGAAGAAAAACGGGCCGGCGAAACCGGCCGGCGCGGCGCCGGCCGCAGTTTCGACAACTGACCGGCGCGAGCAAAAACGCAAGGAAGCCGGGGAGCGACAGCGCCAGTCGGCCGCGAGGAAACCGATCGAGTCGCGCATCAAGCGGCTGGAAGAGCAAATGGCAAAGCTGAACACGAAGAAAGCCGCGATCGACGTCCAGCTCGCCGATCCGTCGATGTACGACGACGCCAGGAAAAACAGCTTGAAGGCGCTGATCACCGACCAGGCCTTCATCGGACGGGAACTGGCGCAACTGGAAAGCGAATGGCTGGAGCAGCAGGCGCAGTTGGAAAAACTGGCGGCGTGATACCAAGCACGCCGCCTAAGGATGCTCTGATCAAGTCCGGTATCGTGCCCGGTATCGTCATTCCCGCGAAAGCGGGAATCCAGAGACTTTTCACAGCCGACGACACTGGAATCCGGTTCGCGCTTTGCGCGGCCGGAATGACGGCCTCTTATTTTGGCGTCATTCCCGCGGCTTATCGCGGCCGGCGACAATGGATCCGCGGTGATTCTGCGTAAAATGCGGTCTTGCGGATTGAAAAAGGATTGAAGCCATGAAAAAAGCCGACATGGAAAAAATCAAGGGTCTGACTATCGAAGGCAGGATGAAGCAGGCCGGCACGCCGGGGCGCTTCGGCAAGGATGCCGCGGTCGCCCTGGGACGGCGCGAGCAGCGCAAGCTCGATCAGGCGCGGGGCCTCGTGCCCTTCGCGGTCAAGCTGGACGGCGAGCTGGTGAAGCGGCTTCACGCGCTGGCGCAGGAACGCAAGGCCGGGCTCAACGAGGTGGTCGCCGAGCTGCTGAAAAAAGGCCTGGCCGGCTGAGCCGCGCCGAGTCGCGGACTCCATGGCGCTCAAGGCGACGATTTTCAAAGCCGGGCTGCAGATCGCCGATACGGACCGCAACTACTACCGCGACCACGCGCTCACCCTCGCCCGCCATCCTTCCGAAACCGACGAGCGCATGATGGTGCGGCTGCTGGCCTTTGCGTTGAACGTCGGGGCGTTGAACGTCGGGGCGCCGAACGCCGGCGAGGCGCTGGCGTTCGCAAAAGGGCTCGGCGCCGATGACGAGCCCGATCTGTGGCAGAAGGACCTGACGGGCGCCATCGAACTCTGGATCGACGTCGGCCTTCCCGACGAAAAAACCGTCCGCAAAGCCTGCGGCCGCGCCGCACAAGTGCGCATCTACAGCTACGGCGGCCACAGCGCGGAGCTTTGGTGGAACCAGGTCCGCGACAAACTCGATCGGGCCGCCAACCTGACGGTGATCAATCTGCCGGCGGCCTCCAGCCAGGCGATGGCGAGGCTGGCACGGCGCAACATGCGGCTGCAATGCACGATCCAGGACGGCCACGTTTTGCTCACCGACGGGCAAGACACGGCGCAGGTCGAGCCGGTGACGCTCAAGGCCGCGCAGTTTCCGTCGCGCTAGCGCGCCGCCCCTCTACTTCTTCTTCGCCTCCAGCTCTTCCCAGCGCGTCAGCGCCTGCGTGAGCTCTGCCTCGATCGCGGCATGGCGGAGCTGCAGTGGTTTCACCTGCTCCGGCCGATCGCGATACAGCGCGGGGTCTGCGAGCTGCGCCGCGATTCCGCTTTGCTCCCGTTCCAGCGCCTGCACTGTCCCCGGCAATTCGGCGAGTTCGCGGCCTTCCTTGTAACCCAGCCTGGCCTTGCCTTGCGTCCGCCGGCCCGGAGCGCGCGCATCGCGATCGCCGGCGCTTCCGGCTTCGGGCATCGCCGCGCGCGTGCCCATGCCGCGCGCGGCTTCACGCGAACCTTTTGAACGCACGCGCTGCCAGTCGCTGTAGCCGCCGGCATATTCCTTCCATTCGCCTGCGCCTTCGTAGGCGATCGTCTGGGTCACGACGTTATCGAGGAACTCGCGGTCGTGGCTCACCAGAAGCAGCGTGCCGGCATAGTCCTGCAGCAGCGCCTCCAGCAGTTCCAGCGTCTCGATGTCGAGGTCGTTGGTCGGCTCGTCCAGCACCAGCACGTTGGCGGGCCGGCTGAACAGGCGCGCCAGCAGCAGGCGGTTGCGCTCGCCGCCGCTCAGGGATTTCACCGGCGCGCGGGCGCGCTCCGGCGGGAAAAGAAAATCGCCGAGATAGCTGATCACGTGCTTTCTGGTGCCGTTCACCTCGACATGGTCGCTGCCCGGGCTGATGGTATCGGCGAGCGACGCCTCTTCATCGAGCACCGCGCGGAACTGGTCGAAATAGGCAATGCTCACCCTGGTGCCGAGGCGGACCTGGCCGGAATCCGGCCGGATTTCCCCGGTGATCAATTTGAGCAGCGTGGTCTTGCCGCTGCCGTTGGGGCCGATCAGCCCGACCTTGTCGCCACGCAGGATGCGGCAGGAAAATTTCCTCACCACGGCTTTGTCGCCGTCTTTTCCCGCGTAGCTCTTGCCGACGTCCTCGAGTTCCGCGACCAGCTTGCCGGAACGCTCGCCCTCGGTCAGCCCGAGAGCGACCTTCCCGACGCGCTCGCGCCGCGCCGCGCGCTCGAGCCGCAACGCTTCCAGGCGGCGCACGCGGCCCTCGTTGCGCGTGCGCCGCGCCTCGATGCCCTTGCGGATCCAGACTTCCTCCTGCGCCAGCACCTTGTCGAACTTGCGGCTGTGGAGGGCTTCGACTTCGAGCGCTTCCGCCTTCTTTCTCTGATAGGCGCTGAAGTTGCCCTCGTAGCCGCTCAAGACGCCGCGGTCGATCTCGATGATGCGCAGGGCGACGGCATCGAGGAAGCGCCGGTCGTGGGTGACGACCAGGACGCTGCCGGAAAAAGACCGCAGCATCTCCTCCAGCCACTCGATCGCGGTGACGTCCAGATGGTTGGTCGGCTCATCGAGCAGGAGCAGGTCGGGCTCCATGACCAGGGCGCGCGCCAGCGCCACGCGCTTCTTCAGCCCGCCCGAGAGCTCCGCCACCGTATCGTCCTCCGCGAGCTGCAGGCGGCTGAGCGTCGCTTCGACCTTGTGCTGCAGGCTCCAGCCGTCGCTTGCCTCCAGCGCTTCCTGCAGATGCTGCATGCGTTGCATCAGCGCGGCGTCGTCATGTCCGTCGCCGGCATGCGCGGCCAGCGCATGCGTCGCGGCGTGATAATCGAGCAGCAGCTTGGTCCTCTCCCCCAGCCCCTCGGCCACCGCCTCGAACACGCTCAGCCCGGGCCGGAACGCCGGCTCCTGGGAAACGCTCGCCAGCTTCAGTTGCGGCGCGCGCCAGACCTTGCCGTCGTCGGGGCGGGCCGCGCCTTCGATGATTTTCAGCAGGCTCGACTTGCCGGCGCCGTTGCGCCCGATCAGGCCGATGCGCTCGCCGGGCTCGACGACGAGATCGACGTGATCGAGCAGAGGCACATGGCCGTAAGCGAGAGAAACCCGGGTGAGCTGGACGAGGGGCATGGGGGCGAGGCGTTGCACCCGGAATGCCGGGCGGATCGAAGCGTCACCCCGTAGGGTAACTCATCCGGCGCCGGTTTCGAACGCGCCGGTCAAGATGAAAGAGCGCGCGCCCATGCCGGCGGGGATCTCGACCTGCCCGAGCTCCCGGAACCATCGCGTGGGCGCAAACCCGGGCGCCGCATTTCGGACGGTCCGCTTGGTCCGCACTCGAGATTCCTTCGCCTGCCGCGCCGTCCGGCTCGGCTCCGCTTGTTCAGCCCATGCACCCCTTCGGTCATTTTCCGCGAGATGGCAGGTCCGCCGCCAACTTCGGCAGAGTTTGATCTAGGTCAACATCCGGTGTCGGGGCGTTGGCTAGATTGCAGCCTGAGTATCGATAGAGAGCGTTTGCCGCCTCGCCTCGCAGTCAGATAGAATTGGTTCAGTGATGAGAAATTCCGAAAGCGCGGTAAGCATGATCAGACAGTTACCGAAGTTGCCGACAGACAAGGAAAAGTAACCATGACCCCCCAAAAAGGCAGTCTTGCAGTCGCAGCGCTGGTCGCCGCTTTCTCGCTCGGGTTTGCCGAAAATTCCCGCGCGGTTCCGTCTTTCGCCAGGCAAACAGGCATGGCCTGCCAGGCCTGTCACACCGTCTTTCCCGAGCTCACTCCATTCGGCCGATCGTTCAAGCTGAACGCCTATACGATCGACAATCTCCCGCAGGTGCAGGGAATGACCTCCACCAAGGAGATGGAGCTGCTGCTGAATCAGATACCGCCGCTGTCGATGATGATCCAGACTTCGTATACGAGCACCAAGACGGCGTTGCCGGATTCCTTGGTGGCCGGTTCCAACGCGCAGAACGGGCAAGTGCTGTTCCCGCAGCAGGCAAGCCTCTTCTACGCCGGAAGGATCGCGCCGAACCTGGGCACTTTTATCCAGATAACTTACGCCAGCGACTCGGGGACGTTCGGACTGGACAACACCGAAATACGCTATGCCAAGCAGGTCACGGGGCTCGCCGACAACCTGACTTGGGGCATAACGGTCAACAACAATCCGACGGTGCAGGATGTCTGGAACAGCACGCCTGCGTGGCAGACGCCGTTCGATCAGAGGACCAGCGCGGCCCCGGCGCCCGGAGCCGCCACGCAGATAGACGGAACGCTCGGGGGCGGCGTCGCCGGCGTGACCGGGTACGTCTGGTGGAAGAACTCCATCTACGGCGAATTCGGCCTGTATCGTTCCTCGCCCCAGGGCGTCGGCGGAACGGCGGGTGCGGGCCCGCTCGACAGCGCCACTGCCGGCGGAGTCCTCACCGGGTGGGCACCCTACTGGCGGATCGCGTACGAGCACCAATGGGACCGGAATTCATTCTCGGTCGGCGCCTACGGCATGACGACGAAGATCAGCCCGGAGGGACAGCCGGTCGGGCCGCCGGTCAACAAATTCGACGACATGGCATTCGACGGGCAGTATCAATTCATCGGCGACGAGCACATCTTCTCGGTGCAGACGACTTACATCAAGGAGAAGCAGACCCTCGATGCGACCTTTGGTGCCGGCGGTTCCGATAACCCGACCAATGACCTGAAGACTTTCCGGCTGGGCGGCAGCTATTACTACCAGCGCACTTACGGCGGCGCGCTCGGGTATTTCTCGACGACCGGCAGTTCGGATGCAATTCTGTACCCTCAAGCCACTGCGGTAACCGGCTTTGCCAACAGCCCTAACAGCAACGGCTGGGTGGGCGAGGTCAGCTACGTGCCATGGCAGAACGTGAAAATTCTCCTCCAATATGTCGATTATCAAAAATTCAACGGGGCCAGCACGAACTACGACGGCGCCGGCAGAAATGCAAAGGACAACAACACGCTCTACCTGCTTGGCTGGTTCGCGTTCTAGCGGAAGTTGTTGGGACAATCCTTGCGTAACGTGCACGGCAGCCTGAGGTTCCGGAAACTTCCTACCGAATTGGAGAGATCAATATGAAATGCAAACTGACGTTCGCGCTCTCGCTGGTGACGATTTCGTGCTTCGCACCGTCGCTGCAGGCGCAACAGGCGGAGACCGAAAAAATGGCGTCCCAGGTCTGCGCGACATGCCACGGGCCCAGGGGCGACAGCATCTCGCCCGCGTTCCCGCGGCTCGCCGGCCAGCGCGTGGAATACCTGGAAAGCCAGTTGAAAGCGTTCCGCGACCGAACCCGCGGCGATCCGATGGCACAGGCTTACATGTGGGGAATGACGTCGCAGCTCAATGACGACGCGATCGCGAAACTCGCCGCTTATTATTCCGGGCAGAAGCCGGTCCGGGGGCAGGCCGCAGATGCCAAGCTCGCGCAGGCGGGCCGGACCATTTACGAGCAGGGCATTCCGGCCGCGAATGTCCAGGCATGCGTGGCTTGCCACGGGAAGGATGCCGAGGGCAGCGCCGTGTTTCCGAGGCTCGCCGGCCAGCACACCGAATATCTGGTCAAGCAACTGGTGTTGTTCAAGAGCCAGCTGCGCTCGGATGCGAATGCGCCCATCATGCACACCGTCAGCACGGGAATCACGTTCAATCAGATGGAGGCCGTTGCCGCTTACCTGGCGTCAAAGTAGCGGCGTACGGAAAAACAAGGGGCTCGAAGCCCGGCAATATCCGCTGTTGTTGCCGGGCTGAAGATTTGCGCTCCGATCGGGGCATATCGCTCATGTTCGACGTGCCCGGATCGTTCCCCACGGCAAGCAAGACGAATTGGCGCGGACTCGGCGCGGGGCGCCGCCGATCTCTCGTGGCGTGCGCTATCCTTATTGCGCTGGCGACGCCTTCGGCAGGAGCGGACCAAACCGGGGAGCTCGCCCGCCTGCGCGAAGAAGCGGCGCAGATTCGGCAGTCGCTCGAGAAGCTCGAAGCGAGAATTCAGGCGCTCGAGAATCAATCGCCGAACCAGGACAGCCGCCCGACGGAGTCGCCACGCGGCAGCGCCGTGCCGGAACAACAGGCGCCGGGTCCGGGAGCCGCAAGTCCCCCCACCGCATCCCCCAACGACATTTCCTCGCCCGTCTTGCTGATGCAAAACTGGTCGCAGGTTCAGCCCGGCACACGCGAAGACAGGGTTCGGGCGCTGCTTGGCGAGCCGGAAAGGGCGTTGCGCATCGACGGCAATCTGGTGTGGTACTACGTCTATCCCGGGATCGGTCGCGGCTCGGTGTTTTTCAACAACGACGGAAAAGTCTCGACGACGCAATCGCCGAGCTCTGGATGGTTCCGGTGATGTCGACGGGCGCACAGCGGAAACCGGAGGCGCGATTGGCATCGCGGCGCTCCCGTCGTGGGGTCCGGCACCGGCGGAATCGTGCGCTCGGCGCTGCGCGCGGGAAGCACGTTCATGGTCGCGGCATCGGCGGCGATGCGGCAAGCGCGCCGGGTCGCGCCGGCCGCTGATTTCGCCGCAGCCCGATTCTGCGGCTCAGCCGGCGGCTTCGAAGTTCACGCCGAAGTCCTCGGGGGTCTTGGGGCCCCAGACGTACAGCGAGTCCTCCGGCGGGTAATTGGTCGCCTTCCAGTCCATGTTGCCCGGAATGTAGTCGATGTCGCAGAAATACTCGGCCATGCTGTTCCAGGGATCGCGGACGTAATGGAAGAAGTTCGAGCCGATGACGTGCCGGCCGAAGCCCCATCCGTCGCGGTAGCCCTTGTCGAGCAGCTTGCACGCGCCCATGCCGATCTCGTCCACGTTCGCGACCTCGAAGCTGGCGTGGTGGAAGCCGGGCTTGTCGTTCTTGATGAAGCCGAAGATGTGATGGTCGCTGCCGCCGTGGCCGTGCATGAAGGCGACGATGTCCTGCGCGCGGTCCGAAAGCCGCAACCCGACCACGCGCGTGTAGAAGTCGACCATTTTCTCCATCTGCGGGGTGAAGCGCAGCGTGTGGCCGAGGCGCCGCGGCCGCACCTGGATGTCGCGCTTCGGATGGCCGGGAACGCCGGCGCGGTTGAGGTGCCCGGGGTTGTTGATCTTCCATTCCGGCGCCGGAAGCCAGGGCGCCGGTTCCGCGGCGCGCACGTTCACCAGCAGCCCGTCGGGATCGCGGAACCAGACGCCGCCGCCCGGCGTCTCTTTCGGCGCGTCGATGAGCCTGGTGCCGTATTGCTCGAGCCGCTGCTTCATTCCTTCGAGGTCGTCGGCGCGCGTCCCGAAGCAGACGTGGTGCGCCTGCTTCCTCTTCCCCTCGACGAGGATCACCTGGTCCTGGTCGCGGCCGTGGCAGCGCATGACGATGCGGTTGCCGTGCTCGACTCCCTCCAGTCCGAAATCGGTGTAGAAGTTTTTGCCGGCCGCGGCATCGGGCACGGTGAGCGCGATGTGCTGCAGGTTGCGAATGGTCATGGTCCGATTCCTCCTTTATCCGGCGGACATGATAGTTGAACTGCTCCCCCCGCCGCAACGCCGCCGCTTCGGGGGATGGAGGCACCGCTGACAGCCGGCGCCGCGGCTGCTAGAGTCGCGGCGACGACGTCAATCGATCTCCGGAGAAAATCAATCCATGGCAACCAAGAGCAAACCGCTGGTCATCGCGCTCGAAGAGCATTACTGGGATGCCGAGGTGGCAAAGCATTTTCGCGGCGGCGGCGATCAGCCGCCCGGCCTGCGCCGGCGCCTGGACGATCTCGGCGCGCTGCGGCTGAAGGAGATGGACGAGGCCGGCATCGACGTGCAGGTCCTCTCGCACGGCGCGCCAGCGACGCAGAGGCTGGACGCCGAAACCGCGGTGCCTCTGGCGCGCCGCGCGAACGACCGGCTGCATGAGGCGGTGCGCGCCCATCCGGGCCGCTTCGCCGGCTTTGCCGCCTTGCCGACCCCGAATCCCGGGGCCGCTGCCGATGAACTGGAGCGCGCGGTCATCCAGCTCGGCTTCAAGGGCGCCATGGTGCACGGCCTCACGAACGGAGTCTTTTTCGACGACCGGCGGTTCTGGCCGATCTTCGAGCGCGCGCAGGCGCTCGACGTGCCGCTCTACGTGCATCCGGCGGTGCCCCATCCCGCCGTCGTCGAGGCCTATTACAAGGATTACCTGAAGGACTTCCCCTCGCTGCTCACCGCGGCGTGGGGCTTCACGGTGGAAACCGCCACGCAAGGCATCCGGCTCGTCCTGAGCGGCGTGTTCGAAGCTTATCCGCGCCTCAAGATCATCCTCGGGCACCTGGGCGAATCGCTGCCGTTCTCGCTCTGGCGCATCGATCACGCCCTGGCGCGCGAAGGCAACCGTTCGTCCTCGTTCCGCGACTGCTTCCGCGAGCACTTCTGGGTCACTACCAGCGGGAATTTTTCCACGCCGGCGCTGCTGTGCAGCATGATGGAGATGGGCGTGGACCGGATTCTGTTCTCGGTGGACTGGCCGTTCGTCGAGAACAAGCCCGGCACGCAATGGATGGACAGCGTGCCGCTTTGCGACGAGGACCGGGCGAAGATTCTGAACGGCAACGCCAGGCGGCTGCTGCGCATGTAAATTTCCTCCGCAACCCCGGCCCGGATTTTCGACCGGCGGCAGGCAACGGTTCAAGGGTCCGTTGCGGACTTCGCGTTCGGGTATAAAATCGAACGCCTTCAGATAGCCGATTCGAAACGCACCCGAAATGACCCCGGGATCCAGGACAAATACCATCGCCGCGGTGCTCGTCGCGCTGCTTGCGGCGTCGGCTCTCGGGTACTGGGGCTACAGCGCGTACAGAAAGCGCGAGCTGCAAAATACGGTGCTGGAGCTGGTGAAGAACACCAGCCTGCGGTTGCGCGAGTCGCTGAGCATCGAGGCGGGCGCGCAATCTCCCGACGCCGCGGAGACGGTGCGCAAGCTCGATGACCGCGCACAGGAGGTGGACCGGAACCTCTTCAATCTCCGCCGCATGAACGCCGCTCCCGATCGCGCGCTGGTCGAGGCCGCGATCGACTACGTGGTTAGCTCTTTGCAGATCCTGCGCGCCCAGGCTTCAAGCCACCGCTACCGCGCGCGGCTCGCGGACAGCACGCGGGCGCTGCGCGCGCACATGCGCAACGCCAACCGGCGCAACGACGCCTGGATCCGCGACGCGCTGCGCGCGAAGGACCGGGCCGAGAACGACTATTTCGACTACAAGCTCGCGGTCGAAGCGTTCGGCCACCTGCTGCTGTCGTTTTCCGAAGCGCGGACAGGGATCGCGGCCCGCGCCGGTCCGGTGCTGCTGGTCGGGGATGACCTGGTCATGGAGACATACCAGCGGGCGCTGGAAGCCACGAAACAGACCGCGGATGAGATGGAGAAGACGCGGCAGCTCGCGGCCCCGCGGTAAGACTCACCGCCGGGATTTTTCACCACCGGGATTTTGCGCCAACGGGGGGGCGCCGGCCCGCTTCCGCGTCAGTCGGCGGACTTCGGATCGGAGCATTGCTGCGCCCGCGTCACCGCGCTCTGGTGCGGCTCGAAGTTTCCATGGTCGGGAAGGACGGGAAATTCCGGTCGCGGCCGCAGGCTCAGGCGAGCGTGACTTCGCCGTATGGTTCCTTCGCCGCATCGCTTCAATTCCGCATCAGGTCGACGGAAATTTCTGGGCCGCCTTCTTGATCTGCCGCTTCGCTGCATACATCGCCGAATCCGCCGCGGACAGCAGCTCGTCTTCGGTGGAAGCATCGTCGGGAAACAGCGCTATTCCCACGCTCGCGTTCACCCACAGATGGGCCTCCTTGCCGTCAGCCAGCGTCTTCAGCGACTCGGCCAGCCGGGAACTCAATTCGATGAGTTTCTCCCTCGAGGGGGCGTTCGGGATCAAGATCACGAATTCGTCCCCGCCGACCCGCGCGAGGATGTCCGATTGCCTGAGCATATCGCGGAAGCGCTCGGCGGCGTGAACCAGCACCTTGTCGCCGGCCGTGTGGCCCCAGCGGTCGTTGATTTCCTTGAAATCGTCCAGGTCCACGAACAGGGCGGCCAGTTTGGTGTGCTCTCTCCTCACCTGGGACAGGGCGTAAGGCAGCCATGAGCTCACGAAACGCCGGTTCGGGAGTCCCGTCAGCTGATCGTGCAGCGCGGCCTCCTCCAGCCGGACCTTGAGCTCGGCGTCTCGTCGCAACATCGTCGATGCAGTCCGATAGCTCAGGAACACGATCAATGTAATCAGCACCGTCACCGCCAGGAAGCTGTACTCGGCGCGCACCACTTCCTGCGCGACCCAGTTGCTGTAGGTCGTCCGCTTGAGACGGAAATTGTCCCCGAGCTCGGCGAGAATCGCGCGCATGGAGTCCATCTCGCGCCTGCTTTCGCCCGACTCGATGATTCTCAGCGCGTCGGCCGTGCGGCGGCTTTGCTGCAGCCGGATGGTTCGCCCCATTTCGGCGAACTTGGCGTCCTTGAGGGACTGGAGTTGCTGGATCCTTTGGAGACAGTCCGGATCTCCCACGCACATTTCGCGCAGCAGGCTGATGCGCTCGTCGATCTCGTTCAGGCTGGAATGGTAAGGTTCGAGATAGCTGATCTTGCCGGTCAGAAGGTAGCCTCGCTGGCCGCTTTCGGCATCCTGCAACATCGACAGGACGTCGCTGATCCGGTACATGATCACGCCAATTCCTTCCGCTTCGTTGACTGTCCGGATCATCTCGATCGACGTGGATACGAAAAACCCCGTGGTCAGGATGAGCAGGACCACCCCGACGGCGAGGGGCAGGAGGACTTTTTTCTGGGGAGTCATCGAAAGCTGGAAGCGGGGCTTCGTGTTCGATCAGGACGCCGTCGCGATCCCGCAATACCGGTTCGCCGACAGGAGAGATCGGCCGGCGGCAGGCAGCCGGGCACTACCGTACCGCAATGCGAGGTGCCGCATCATTCCGTCCCCCCAATCGACCGCGCCCGGATGCCGGCGGCAGTTTCGTATTGCCTGCGCTACCGGCAGTCTATAGTCGATTGGCCCCGTTGATCAACGCTCGGCGCTCAAGGCAAACCCGCAGGGGAAAGCGCAACGTTACAATACACATTCACCGGACGGAAAAAGCTCTTGAATCGCAGAGGGAATTCGCCGGATCGAAAATTGAGGAGGCCGGATCATGGGTTCGCACAACAGAGTCGCCGTTGTCACCGGCGCCGGCACCGGCATCGGCAAGGCGGCGGCGCTCGCGCTGCTGAAGGACGGCTGGCGCGTCGCGCTCGCCGGGCGGCGCAGGGAATTGCTGGAGCAGGCGGCGAAGGACGCGGGAGCGTCGGGCAAGCAGGTGCTGGTCGTTCCCACCGACGTGGCCGACCCCGAATCCGTGCGCGCGCTGTTCGCGAAGACCCGGGAGGCGTTCGGCCGGCTCGACCTGCTGTTCAACAACGCCGGCACCGGCGCGCCCGGCATCCCGATGGAAGACCTGACCTACGAGCAGTGGCAGGCGGTGGTCAACGCCAATCTCACCGGCGCGTTCCTGTGCACGCAGGAAGCGATCCGGCTGATGAAGAGCCAGGAGCCGCGCGGCGGCCGCATCATCAACAACGGTTCGATCTCGGCCCATGCGCCGCGGCCGAACTCCGCACCCTACACGGCGACCAAGCACGCGATCACCGGCCTCACCAAGTCGACCTCGCTCGACTGCCGCAAGTACGACATCGCCTGCGGCCAGATCGACATCGGCAACGCGGCCACCGAAATGACCGCGCGCATGGCGAAGGGCGTCATGCAGGCGAACGGCACGATGG
>JBARMB010000122.1:0-30699 GCA_049802235.1 Burkholderiales bacterium
GGCACCTCGATGTCGGCTCATCACATCCTGGGGCTGTAGCCGGTCCCAAGGGTATGGCTGTTCGCCATTTAAAGTGGTACGTGAGCTGGGTTTAAAACGTCGTGAGACAGTTTGGTCCCTATCTGCCGTGGGCGTTGGAAGTTTGAGGGGGGCTGCTCCTAGTACGAGAGGACCGGAGTGGACGCACCTCTGGTGTACCGGTTGTCACGCCAGTGGCATCGCCGGGTAGCTATGTGCGGAAGAGATAACCGCTGAAAGCATCTAAGCGGGAAACTCGCCTCAAGATGAGACTTCCCGGGACGCAAGTCCCCTGAAGGGTCGTGGAAGACCACCACGTTGATAGGCCGGATGTGCAAGGGCAGTAATGCCTTCAGCTAACCGGTACTAATTGCCCGTGCGGCTTGATCCTATAACCTTGGGCGAAAGCTACGAGGTCACGCTTTGTAATAATCCCAACCCACTTCTTCTGAATTGGCTTCGCCGAACCGGCCACAACGGCTGAGCGGCGAAGCGACAAGTTATGTCTGGTGCCCATAGCGCTCTGGAACCACCCCTTCCCATCCCGAACAGGGCCGTGAAACGGAGCCGCGCCGATGATAGTATGCGTTCGTATGCGAAAGTAGGTCAGCGCCAGACTCCTACAAAGTGAAAAGCCCGGGCTCTGTGCCCGGGCTTTTTGCTTTGTGCCATCTTTTGGCCTGCCGACCCGCTTTCGGCACGAGAGTAAGTCAGCGTTCTTGGCGTCCAACCTTCCGCCGACCTTTGATCCAGGTCAAAAGCCGACCATTCGCGATCATTAGCATCGCTTCATCTCCCGCACATTGCCGCCGGCGGCTGCTCGAAAACATGGCGCAGAAAAGCGAATCGCTCTTCGAAACGACCTTCAGCCAAATGCCGCCGGCCGGTGCGGCCAGGCCGGATTGCTTCCATTGCGGCGGGCCTGTTTCGGCAGGTACGCATTTCAGCGCCTGGATCGGAGGCCGCAGGCAGCCCGTATGTTGTCCCGGCTGTGAAGCTGCCGCGACCACGATCGTCGGCCAGGGTCTGGAGGATTACTACCGGCTGCGGGAGCACGCCGAGGCCGGGCGCGCCGCAGCGGTCAGCGACGAAGTCCTCGCGCTCTACGACGATCCCGAACTGCAACAGACCTTCGCCAGCCGGACCGGGGACGGCTGCGAGGCGGTACTTCTTCTCGAAGGCATCCGCTGTTCCGCCTGCGCGTGGCTCAACGAGCAGACTATGGCTCGCCTGCCCGGCGTGCTGCGCGCCGAAGTCAACTACGCCACCCACCGCGCCCGGGTGCGATGGGATCCCGCCCGGATCCGATTGAGCCGGATCCTCGGAGCCGTCGGTGAGATCGGTTACCGTGCGCGTCCCTACGATCCTTCACGCGCCGACGCGCTCCGGCGGAAAGAAGAACGCGCAGCGCTGTGGCGGTTGTTCGTAGCTGCGTTCGGCATGATGCAGGTGATGATGTACGCATTGCCGGCATACATCGCAGGCGCAGGAGAAATGAGCCTGGACATCGAGCAACTGATGCGCTGGGCAAGCCTGGTGCTGACGACGCCGGTGGTGTGTTATTCGGCGGCGCCGTTCTTCGCCGGCGCGTGGCGCGACCTGCGACTGCGCCGGCTGGGCATGGACGTGCCGGTTGCGCTCGGAATCGGAATCGCATTTGGCGCCAGCGTCGCGGCAACGCTGGCAGGCGGGGGCGATGTCTATTTCGATTCGGTCAGCATGTTTGTCTTCCTGCTGCTTGTCGGCCGCTATCTGGAAATGAAAGCCCGGCGACGGGCCGTGCGCGCATTGCAGCATCTACAGGGGCTGGTGCCGGAGTTCGCGAGCCGGCTGCGCAATTTCCCGGGTTCTCTCGATAGCGAGCGGATCGGTGTCGCAAAGCTCCGGCCGGGGGATCTGATTCTGGTCAAGCCGGGAGAAGCGTTTCCCGCAGACGGGGTCGTGATCCAGGGAGAAGGAGCGGCCGGCGACGCCCTGCTTTCGGGCGAAAGCCGTCCGGTTCGCAAGCGTCCGGGAAGCGCGATCACGGGCGGCGGCGTGAACGTGTCAGACCCGCTGGTTATCCGGGTCGATCGGATCGGGACCGATACGGTGCTGTCGTCGATCGTGCGGTTGGTGGAGCGGTCGGCGGCGGAAAAGCCGAAGCTGGTGGAGATGGCAGAACGCGCCGCTTCGTGGTTTGTTCTTGCAGTGCTGCTGCTGGCGGCGATGGCGGGGATTTACTGGGCCGCTGCCGGCGCCGAGCACGCGCTTCTCGTCGCCGTTTCGGTGCTGGTCGCGACTTGTCCCTGCGCGTTGTCTCTTGCGACTCCCGTCGCGCATACCGCTGCGGGCGGGGAGATGGCGCGGCGAGGCATCGTCCTCGGCAAGGGGCATGTCATCGAAACCCTCGCGCGGGTTACCGACGTAGTCTTCGACAAAACCGGAACACTGACACGGGGAGAAATGCGTCTTCTTGAAACGGTTCTTCACGGAACGCTGCGGGGACGGGAATGCCGCGCGATTGCGGCCGCAATCGAAGCTGCGTCCGAGCACCCGATGGCAAGAGCGATCGCGGCCTCGGGACATGCCGACTCGACCCAGCGGCTCGAGCAAGTGCATAACGTAGCGGGCGAAGGCGTGGAGGCAGTGGTTTCAGGGCGCCGCTACCGGATCGGGGCGCCGCGGTTCGCCGCGGCGCTGGCGCCGACAGCCACGGTTCCCGATATCGCCGGATCGGGCCTGCAAAGCATCGTCATGCTCGCCGACGAATCCGGCGTGCTGGCCTCGCTTGGAATCGGAGACGAGCTGAGACCCGAAGCGGCCGCTGCCGTGGCGGCGCTGACGGGGCTCGGCCTGCAGATCCACCTGCTGAGCGGCGATAACGCCGCCGTGGTGGCGGAGGTGGCAGGAAAGCTCGGCATTCAAACGGTGCGCGCGGCGGCAACCCCCGATGACAAACGCCTCTATGTGCGTGAGCTTCAGCGCCAGGGACGGATTGTCGCCATGGTGGGAGACGGCGTCAACGACGCGCCGGTGCTGGCGCAGGCCGACTTGTCGCTGGCGATGGGAAGCGGCGCGCGACTGGCGCAGATCCAAGCCGATGCCGTGATCGTGTCGGAAAACCTCGCCGATCTCGCCGGGGCGGTTTCGATTGCGCGCAAGACCTTGCGCATCGTGCGCCAGAACATCGCCTGGGCATTCGGCTATAACCTCGTGATCCTGCCGCTTGCGCTCGCCGGCGCAGTGACTCCCTGGGCGGCGGCGATCGGCATGTCGGCAAGCTCCCTGCTCGTAGTGCTCAATGCGCTGCGGCTCGTCGGCGAACAACGCTCCAATCCAGTCGCCGCCGGAGCCGTGAGCGCAATGGCGGCGGCATAGGTCATGGACATCCTCTATCTGCTCGTCCCCCTGAGCGTAGTGATTGTCTTTCTCATCGGCGCCGTATTCTGGTTCGCCGTGGAGAGCGGCCAGTTCGATGACCTCGAAGGCCCGGCGCTGAAAGTCATTACCGACGACGACAGTCCGCGTTCTCAGAACGCGAACCCCGTCTCCACCCCGGCGAAGCCGCGCCAAGACGTTTGATCCAAGTCAAAGGCATCTGCCCATGGCTCGCTACGATGGGCGCGTCGAGCGGCATGTTGAAGAAATCGGAGCCTTGGGAAAATATGCAAACAGCCGAAACGTACAACTACAAGGTGGTGCGCCAGTTCGCCATCATGACTGTCGTCTGGGGCGTCGTGGGAATGCTGGTCGGCATCGTCATTGCCGCGCAACTGATCTGGCCCGAGCTCAATTTCGATACCCCGTGGTTCACCTACGGAAGGCTGCGGCCGCTGCATACCAACGCCGTGATCTTCGCCTTCGGCGGCTGCGCCCTGTTCGCCACGTCCTACTATGTCGTGCAGCGCACCTGCCAAGTGCGGCTGTTCTCGGGCGGGCTCGCCGCCTTCACATTCTGGGGCTGGCAGGCGGTGATCGTGCTCGCGGCGATCACGCTGCCGCTGGGCATTACCGCAGGGAAGGAATACGCGGAGCTCGAGTGGCCGATCGATATCCTGATCACCCTGTTATGGGTGTCCTACGCGATCGTGTTTTTCGGCACGCTTGCGAAGCGCAGAACGTCGCACATCTACGTCGCCAACTGGTTTTTCGGCGCTTTCATCCTCACCGTGGCGTTGCTGCACGTGGTGAACTCGGCCGCTGTGCCGGTCTCGCTGTGGAAGTCCTACTCGGCGTATGCGGGAGTCCAGGACGCGATGGTGGAATGGTGGTACGGCCACAACGCGGTCGGTTTCTTCCTCACCGCCGGGTTCCTCGGGATGATGTATTACTTCATCCCGAAGCAGGCGGGGCGGCCGATCTATTCCTACCGGCTGTCGGTGGTGCACTTCTGGGCCCTCATCTTCACCTACATGTGGGCCGGCCCGCACCACCTGCACTATACCGCGTTGCCCGACTGGACCCAGTCGCTGGGCATGATCTTCTCGCTGATCCTGCTGGCGCCGTCCTGGGGCGGAATGATCAACGGCATCATGACCCTCTCGGGAGCCTGGCACAAGCTGCGCACCGACCCGATCCTGAAATTCCTGATCGTGTCGCTGTCGTTCTACGGCATGTCCACGTTCGAGGGGCCGATGATGTCGATCAAGACCGTGAACGCGCTGTCGCATTACACCGACTGGACCATCGGCCACGTGCACTCCGGGGCGCTCGGCTGGGTCGGGCTGGTCAGCATCGGCAGCATCTACTACCTCATCCCGCGGCTCTTCGGACGCGCCGGGATGTTCAGCGAGCGGCTGATGACACTGCACTTCTGGGTCGCCACCGTCGGCATCGTGCTTTATATCGCCGCGATGTGGATCGCCGGCGTGATGCAGGGGCTGATGTGGCGCGCGGTGAGCGCGGATGGAACATTGACCTATACCTTCGTTGAAAGCGTCAAGGCGACCTATCCGTTCTACGCCATCCGCCTGGTCGGAGGGCTGCTGTATTTTTCAGGCATGCTGATCATGAGCTACAACGTCTGGAAAACCGTAGCCGGCGGCAAGGCGCAGGACGCCGCCATCCCGGCCGCGGTTCACGCCTGAAGGAAGATCGCGATGAGCTTTAGCCATGAATCCATCGAGAAAAACAGCGCACTGCTGATCGTGCTGATCGTGCTGGTGGTCGCCGTCGGCGGACTGGTGGAGATCGTGCCGCTGTATTTCCAGAGGTCCACCACCGAGCCGGTCTCGGGGCTCAAACCCTACGCGCCTCTGCAGCTCGCGGGGCGCGACATCTATGTCAGGGAGGGATGCTACAACTGCCACTCGCAGATGATCCGGCCGTTCCGCGCCGAAACCGAACGCTACGGTCACTACTCGGTCGCCGGCGAATTCGTCTACGACCGGCCGTTCCAGTGGGGCAGCAAGCGGACCGGACCGGACCTGGCGCGGGTCGGCGGCCGCTACAGCGACGACTGGCACCGCATTCACCTCAACAACCCGCGCGACGTGGTGCCCGAGTCGAACATGCCGGCCTATCCCTGGCTGGCCAGGACGCCGGCCGATGCGGCGGACATCGAGAAAAAACTCAAGGTGCTGCGGTTTCTCGGGCACCCGTATACCGACGCGGACATCGCCGGCGCCCGCAACGAACTGGCCGGCAAGACCGAGCAGGACGCGCTGATCGCGTACCTGCAGGTGCTGGGCACGGCCGTGAAGACGGCGAGGTAGGCCATATGGACATCGATGTGCTGAGATCGATCATGACCGTGGTGTCGTTCGTCACGTTCATCGGCATTGTCGTGTGGGCATGGAGCGGCAAGGCGGGGCGTGCATTTGAGGAAGCTGCGCGGCTGCCGTTCGAAGAGGACAACGGTGCCGTACAACGCGGAAGGGAAATGCGGCGATGAGCGACTTCACCAGCGGCTTCTGGGAAATCTACATCGGGGTCATCACCATCGCCAGCATCGTCGCCTGCACGGTGCTGCTGGTGTCGATGAGCAAGCGCCGGGTGGCCGGCAGCCAGACCGAGACCACCGGCCACGTCTGGGATGAAGATCTCGGCGAGTACAACAACCCCCTGCCGCGGTGGTGGATCTGGCTTTTCCACATCACCATCGTGTTCGGCCTGGTGTACCTGATCCTGTATCCCGGCCTCGGCAGCTATTCGGGCTCGTACAAGTGGACTTCGCGCGGCCAGTACGAAGCCGAAATAAAACAGGCGGAGAGCGAGTACGGGGCGCTTTACGCCAGGTACGCAACGCAGGACCTCACGAAAATCGCAGCCGATCCCGATGCACGTGCGATCGGCCAGAAGCTGTTTCTCAATTACTGCGCGCAATGCCATGCATCGGACGGGGGCGGAAGCAGGGGCTTTCCCAACCTGACCGACAAGGACTGGCTCTACGGCGGCGAGCCGCAGACCATTGAGGCCACGATCATGAGCGGCCGCAACGGCATCATGCCCGCGCTCGGTCAGGCGCTCGGCGACGAGGGCACCAGGGATGTCGCGCACTATGTGCTGTCGCTGTCGGGCAGGACCCACGATTCGATGCGCGCGGCACGCGGCAAGCAGACTTTTACGACCATCTGCGCCGCCTGTCATGGCGCCGACGGCAAAGGCAACCAGCAGCTCGGCGCGCCGAACCTGACCGATAACATATGGCTTCATGGCTCAAGCGAGGCAATCATTGTCGAGACCATTACCAAAGGCCGCAACAGCGTCATGCCGGCGCACAGGGATTTCCTCGGCGGGGCCAAGGTTCACATCCTCGCCGCCTATGTGTACAGCCTGTCCCAGCCGCTGTCTGTGGGAGCACCGTCGAACGCGGCAGACAAATGATCCGGCGGCGCGCCGCCCAAGTACGTATCATGCGCGCCATCGGTGTATCCTCCTCCTGGTTTAATGGCCGGGAGTGCGCGTGAATGGCGGCACAAAAAATTCCGACCTCCTGAATCGCGTCGACTTTGTCGAAGAGGCGCTGTACGAGGTTCGCAGAAAGATCTACCCGCGGGCAGTCGGCGGCTGGTTCGCGCGCTGGCGCGTTGCCATGGTGCTCCTCACCCAGATGGTGTTCTACGGCACGCCGTGGCTGCCCTGGAACGAGCGCCAGGCAGTGCTGTTCGACCTCGCGGCGCGCAAGTTCTACATCTTCGGGCTGGTGTTCTGGCCGCAGGATTTCATCTACCTGACGGTTCTGCTGGTCATTTCGGCGCTGTCGCTGTTTCTGTTCACGGCGGTGGCCGGTCGCCTGTGGTGCGGCTACGCCTGTCCGCAGACGGTGTACACGGAGATCTTCCTGTGGATCGAGCGCAAGGTCGAGGGCAATAGCGTCCATCAGATGAAGCTCGACCAGGGGGCGCTCAGCCTGCGCAAGCTGCGCCTGAAGGCGGCGAAGCACGGCATCTGGATCGGGCTTTCGCTTTGGACCGGTTTCACTTTCGTCGGCTACTTCACGCCGATCCGGCAGCTTGCCTCCGAAGTCGCTGCGTTCGACCTCGGCCCGTGGGAGATGTTCTGGGTCCTGTTCTACGGCTTCGCCACCTACGGCAACGCCGGCTGGATGCGCGAACAGGTATGCAAATACATGTGCCCTTACGCCCGCTTCCAGAGCGCGATGTTCGATTCGGACACCATGATCATCACCTACGATCGCGCCCGCGGCGAGCCGCGCGGTGCC
Organism: Burkholderiales bacterium; assembly: GCA_049802235.1. Lineage (GTDB taxonomy): Bacteria > Pseudomonadota > Gammaproteobacteria > Burkholderiales > SG8-39 > VBDM01. Next base: position 7,664 of record JBARMB010000122.1, read on the forward strand.
CGCTCGCGTGCCGCCGACCCGAAGACGTCGGGCCTCGGAGACTGCATCGACTGCCGCATCTGCGTTCAGGTCTGTCCCACCGGCATTGATATCCGCGAAGGCCTGCAATACGAATGCATCGGCTGCGCCGCCTGCATCGACGGCTGCAATCAGGTGATGAAGAAGATGGGCTATGCGCCCGGCCTGATCCGCTATTCCACCGAGAACGCCCTGCGCCACGGCTGGAACTTCGCCGAAATGGTGAAACGCGCGTTTCGGCCCCGGGTGCTGGTGTACACCGCGATACTATGGGCGATTATCATCGGCGCCGGTACGGCGTTGTTTCTGCGGGTGCCGCTCAAGGTCGACGTGATCCGCGATCGGGCAATCCTGGCGCGCGAGGTGGGGGATGGCAGGATCGAAAACGTCTATCGATTGCAGGTCATGAATACCGAGGAGAAATCTCATCGCTTCGTGATCAAGGTGAAGGGATCGGATGATCTGGAACACCTGGAAGTGCTGAGCGATCCGCAACCTTTTGAAATCGGACCGGTCTCCTCGCGCCTCATCTCCGTGCGCGTGCGGGCCGAGCCTGAGCATGACGAACGCGGGACCGAGCGCATCTACTTCATCATCGAAGCCAGCGACGATGAGAAGCACGTGCTGCCGGAGATTTTTTCGGTGAAGGAAAAATCCAGCTTTTTCATTCCCGGGAATTCCCGGTGACGTATCGGCTGAAGGAGACAGAGACATGACACCGATCCAATCCCCGAGCAACGTCTGGTACCGCGAGCCTTGGCCCTGGCTTCTGATGGCCGGCCCGGCGATTGTGGTCGTCGCCGGAATTTTCACCGCGGTGCTGGCCGTTCGAAGCGATGATGGCCTGGTCGCAGACGACTACTACCGGCGCGGGTTGGCGATCAACCAGACGCTGCGGCGCGAAGGGCGCGCGCGGGAATTGCATCTCGCCGCGACTGTGTCCCTGTCGGGGACACGCATGCGAATCACGCTCCGCGGCACAGCCGAGCCGCCGGCGGCGCTGCGATTGCGACTGCTTCATCCGACACGGGCGGGCCGTGACGAAACCGTAGCGCTGCGGCACGTGGCCGCAGGGCTGTACGAGGGGCGCTTTACGCCGTATCCGGGCGAACCCCGGCGTCTGGTGCTCGAGGATGAGTACTCCAATTGGCGCCTGCCCGGCGCGTGGAACGGCCGCGGCAGCGCCATTGAACTGGGCGCCATGCCATAGGAGGAGACCATGCTGCAAAAGGCCATCTGGATTCTTTGGCCCTCGTTCATCGTCGGGGGGGCGGCCGAAATCGTGTTCTTTACCCTGTTCGATCCCATGGAGATGGCGCTGTTCGGCCGCACGGTCGCGCTTCCCCGTGTCGCGATATACTCCATAGGGTTTTTCGTCTTCTGGGCTTTTGCCGCCGCTTCAAGCGCATTCACCTGCTTCTTGCAGCGCTCCGGGAACGAGGCCGGTCGCTGACCGGTACTGATGTGGCACTCGACGAGGAGAAATGCATGTTCAAGCACATTCTGATTCCCACCGACGGCTCGCCGGTTGCCGACAAGGCCGCCAAGGCCGGCATCAAGCTGGCAATGGAGATCGGCGCCCGGGTCACCGGTTACTATGCGGTCGAGGCGATCCAGCCGCGTATCTACGGCGAGGGCTACATGATCGGCAGTACAACAGTCGCGGAACTCGAGAAGCGCGCGATAGCGGTCGGGGAAAAATATCTCGCCGCAATGGCGAGGCAGGCGAAAGCGGCGGGCGTGCGGTTCGACTCGGCGTGCGGCACGGCCGCCACGCCCTACGAGGGAATCGTCGATACGGCGCGCAAGAGGAAATGCGACGTGATCTTCATGGCTTCCCACGGGCGTCGCGGTCTGGCCGGATTCATCATGGGTAGCGTCACCAACAAGGTGCTGACCCACTCAAAGCTACCGGTCATCGTATATCGGTAAGACCCGGGACCTGCGGATCAGCGGTTGCGGTTGACCGGACCCGCCGGCATTCAGGACGATTTCTGACCCATGACCTGCTTCAGACCCCGGACATCGAGTATGCGGACGTTTTTCTGCCGCACGCCGATCAGCCCGTCTTCCTGGAACTTCGAGAAGATGCGGCTGACGGTTTCCAGCTTCAGGCCCAGATAACTGCCGATTTCCTCCCGCGTCATGCGCAGGTTGAATTCCGAAGGCGAGTAGCTCCGCGCCGTAAACCTCTGCGACAGGTTGAGCAGGAAGGCCGCGAGGCGCTCCTCCGCCCGCATGCTGCCGAGCAGCAGCATCACGCCATGCTCGCGCACGATCTCACGGCTCATGACCTTGTGAAAGTGGTGCTGCAGTCCGTCCATATCGCGGCTCAGTTTTTCGAGGCGGGAATAGGGGATCACGCATACTTCGCTGTCCTCGAGCGCGACCGCATTGCAGGCGTGATTTTCAGAGCCGATACCGTCCATGCCCATGATCTCTCCGGCCATGTGAAAGCCGGTGACCTGGTCGCGCCCGTCCTCGAGCATGAGGCTCGACTTGAAGAAGCCGATGTGAACGGCATAGAGCGAGTTGAACGCATCACCGGCGCGGTACAGGCTTTCGCTGCGCTTGATGCGTTTGCGGGTGTAGATCAGCGCCTCGATGCGGCTGACGTCCTGTCCGTTCAGACCGCACGGCAGGCACAATTCACGCAGGTTGCAGCTCGAGCAGTGGGTGGGTAATCTTGCAACGCTTGGCGAGGTAACCTCACGCACCGGGATCGCGGTTCTCGACGTCGGCGTGAAGGCGTGTACTACGGCTTCGGTCCCCATGTCGTTCTCCAGTTCACTCATTTGAGGTTTGTCGGGCGCTTGTCGCGCGTCTCGCAGAACCTGCGATGACTTCTCCGACTTTCGCAAACTCGCTGTTCTTGTCCAGAAAATAACTGGCTCCTGCCTGCATGCAGATCCTGCGGTACTGCGGATTGGGATGATTGGTGAGGATGATGAAAACGATCCCGGGGGCCCGCGGATGCACCTCCCGCAGCACCTCGATGCCGCTGCCATTGAGGAGATGAATGTCGAGCACGACCGAATCGGGGCGCATGCGCAAGATGCCGTCGACCGCAGCCGACGGGCTGTCCGCCTCGCCGACTACGCAAACCCCCTCGATTTCGCCGAGCAGGCCGGCAAGGCGCTCGCGGATCGAGATCGAATCCTCGACGATGAATACGTTGTTGCGGTCCGATGATGCCGTTTGCATGCCCCAAGTATGGGGGGCTGCGTCACCGGCGACTATAGGCTACGGCTTCATTTGACCGTAAGGGAACTCTGATACGGCCTGTAGGACCTGGCGCCGGGCCGCTAGGAATCGTCCTACAAGAGATGCCCGCCGGTGTACGGCGCACGCCGGTCATGAATCGTCCCACGGCGGAAAATCAGGCGACTGAGTCGGAATCGTCCACCAACCGGTGGCTGATGGCGTAGCGGATGAGCTCGGTCTGATTGCTCATGTTCATCTTATGCATGATGCGCGCCTTGTGCGTGCTCACCGTCTTGACTGACAGATTCAACTGCCCGGCAATGTCCGAAACCGCCTTGCCCGACACCAGCAGCCGGAACACCTGGAATTCGCGATCCGACAGGGCAGTGTGGGGCGGCCCGTCGGTCTGCGGCATGGCTCCCAGCGCCAACTGTTCGGCCACCGCGGCGCTGATGAAAGCGCCGCCTCCCGCCACCTTGCGGATGGCCGACACCAACTGCGCCGAGGCGCTCTCCTTGGTGATGTAGCCGGCGGCGCCGGCCTTGATGGCGCGCACGGCGTACTGCTGCTCCTCGTGCATGCTGAGAACCAGGATGTGCAGCTTCGGTTTCTCGATCCGCACCTGCTTGATCAGCTCGATGCCGCTCTTGCCGGGCATCGACATGTCGAGCAGCAGCAAGTCGAATTCCATTTCACGCACCCGCTGCAGCACCTCCTGACCGTTCTGCGCTTCGCCGGCGACGGCAAGGTCGGCCGCCGCCGAGAGGATCTGCTTCAACCCCTCGCGGACGATCGTGTGGTCGTCGGCGACGACGATCCGGATCATGGCTGCAACGCCGGCTCGCCGACCGGTAGCCGTACCTGGATGGTCGTGCCCCGGCCGGCAGCGCTGTCGATGGTGATATCGCCGCCGAGCAGGTAGGCGCGCTCGCGCAGGCCCATCAGGCCGTACGAGTTGGGCTTGCGCGGATCGGCGGGTGAGAACCCGCGGCCATTGTCGCGCACCGACAGCCTCACCTCCGCGTCGGTCCGGGCGAGAGCGATTTCCACCCGCGTGGCCTGAGCGTGGCGGGCGACGTTGGTGAGCGATTCCTGGAGCATGCGGAACACGGCCGTAGCGTGCGGTTCCTGCAGCTCAAGCTCGACCGGGGCGACTCCGAGGTTACAGGCGATGCCGGTGCGTTCCATGAAATTCTGCACCAGCCATTCGGCGGCGGGAACGAGTCCCAGGTCATCGAGCATGAGCGGTCTCAGATCGGCCGCAATGCGTCGCGTCGCGGCGACGGTACCATCCAGCGTGGTCTGCATTTTCACCAACTTTTCCGCCAGGGCTTCTTGTTCGGCCGGAAGCCGGCCCATCACCCACGTCAGGTCCATTTTCAGCGCCGTAAGGGCCTGGGCGAGCTCGTCATGCAACTCGCGCGCGATGCGGCTCTTCTCCTGCTCGCGCACCGAATTCGCAACGGCGGCGAGCTCGCGCAACTCCTCTCTGGAGCGGCGCAGCGCCTCGTCGGCACGGACCCGCTCGGTGACGTCGCGCAGGATCACGGTGTAGAATCTGGCGCCATTTTCGCTGATCTGGGAAATCGAAGCCTCAAGGGGAAATTCCCCGCCATCGGCGCGCACACCGGTCACCACCGCGTGCTCGCCCATGCGACGCGACGTCACCCCCGTTCCCCCGAAGCGCTCGATGTGGTTCCGGTGGTCGTGGCGGAAGCGTTCCGGAATGAGCATGTCCAGCGGCTGGCCCAGAACCGCCGCTCGCGGCCGGCGAAACACCTTCTCGGCGGCGGCGTTGAACAGCACGATGCGCTGGCTGTCGTCGACGGTAATGATTGCGTCCATCGCCGAATTGAGAATGCCGCCTACCCGGGCTTCGGTATTCTGAAGCGCCTGGTCTGCGGCATCGCGCTCGACGATCTGACGGTACAAGAGCACAATGGCCAGCACGATGACGGCAGCGCCGATGCCCGCAGCGGTGACGAGCATCTCGTTGGAATGCCAGCCGAACAGCCCGGCGAGGATGGCGAGAAACGCGGTAAAGGCCCCGAGCGTCAGCACCGGGCCGAAGACAATGAAAAGCCCACCCAGAAACGGGCCTGCCGGGACGCGGGAATGTTCCTCGTGGCGGTTCACGTTGCGCTCTTTTCGCCGGGAAAAAGGTTGCGGATTTGACCCACGTCAAGCTGCCCGGTCGCTAATTCCTGCATAGTGTGCCATGGATATCTTGTGGCCCCCTCATTGACCGGTTTGATCCATGTCCGCCAATCTGGTCATTGATCCGGCGCTGATTCGCAAGTACGGGGGCGCCGGTCCGCGCTACACCTCCTACCCGACCGCCGACCGTTTCATCGAAGTCTTCGATGCCGCGGCGTACCGCCATTGGCTGGAAAACCGGAACGTCGGGGGATTCAGGCGCGCAGCAGGATTATACGTTCACCTGCCGTTCTGCGACACGATCTGCTATTACTGCGGCTGCAACAAGATCATCACCAAGGACCACGGGCGGTCGGGGAAATACCTCAAGTATCTCGGCCGCGAAATCCGGCTGGCCGCCGAGCACATGAAAGACGACCGCGCCATCGGCCAGATGCACTGGGGCGGCGGCACGCCCACGTTTCTGGGCGAGGACGAGCTGGCCGAGCTGATGCGCATCCTGCGCTCCGAGTTCGATTTCGATCCGGCCGGGGAATACGCGATCGAAGTGGACCCGCGCAAGGTGAGCCCGGAGCGGGTTGCGCTGCTGGCGGCGCTCGGGCTGAACCGCATCAGCCTCGGCGTCCAGGACTTCGATGCCACGGTGCAGCGGGCGGTCAACCGGATTCAAAGTCTCGAGGAGACCGAGCGCGTGATCCGGGCCGCAAGGCAGCATGGCTTCAAGTCGGTGAACATCGATCTCATCTACGGCCTGCCGAAGCAGCACGTCGAGGAGTTTTCGCGCACGCTCGAGCTGGTGATCCGGTGCGATCCGGACCGCATCGCGCTTTATTCCTACGCGCATCTGCCGACGATCTTCAAACCGCAGCGGCGCATCGCCGAGGCCGATCTGCCGCAACCGGAGGAAAAGCTCAAGATCCTCACCGTCGCCATCGCGCGGCTGGAGGCGGCGGGGTATATCTATATCGGCATGGATCATTTTGCCAAGCCGAGTGACGACCTCGCGGTCGCGCAGTGGCAGGGACGGCTTACGCGCAACTTTCAGGGCTACTCGAGCGCCGGGGACGCCGACATCATCGGGCTGGGCATATCGGCGATCAGCCAGATCGGGCCGATCTATGCGCAGAACGTCAAGACTCTGGACGAATATTACGACCGGCTCGATAGCGGCGAGCTGCCGGTCATGCGCGGCATCGAGCTCAGCCCCGACGATCTGGTGCGGCGCGCGGTCATCCAGGCACTGGCCTGTCACTTCGTTGTTTCGAAGGAGTCCATCTCGATCGCCCACCTGATCGATTTTGACAGCTATTTTTCAGAGGAACTGCAGCAGCTCCGGGAGCAGGAAAGGGAAGGGCTGGTCAGGATCGACGACGAGTGGATCAGCGTCACGCCGAAAGGCAGACTGCTCGTGCGGGTCATCTGCATGGTGTTCGACAAATACCTGCGGCTGGCCGGCCAGCGCGCGCAATACTCCAAGGCGATCTGAGGCGCAATGGCGGGCGAGTTCGCTGCCGCGTTTCTCGTCGGTTTGTTCGGCGGCGTTCACTGCGCCGGCATGTGCGGCGGCATCGTCAGCGCGTTCTCGCTCAACAGCCGGGTTGCGGCGCTGCCGCAGCAACTGGGATTCAATTCCGGCCGTATCTTCAGTTACATGGTTGCCGGCGCTGCGGCGGGCATGTTGGGCGGCGTCGGCCTGCTGGTCAATCGCGTCCTGCCGGCGCAGACAGCGCTTTATCTCGTCGCCAACTTGATGCTGGTGCTGTTCGGCGCCCATCTCGCCGGGTGGACCGGCGCGGTGCTGCGCGTCGAAGCGGCCGGGGCGGTCATGTGGCGGGCACTGCAGCCGGTCGGCCTCAAGCTGATGCCCGCGAAGGGGTCGGCCCGGACCGTGGCAATGGGCATGCTCTGGGGCTGGGTGCCCTGCGGCATGGTCTACAGCGTTCTCGCGCTTGCACTTGCGAGCGGCAGCGCGGCGGGCGGCGCGCTGGTCATGCTCGCATTCGGGCTGGGCACACTGCCGAATCTTCTCGCGGCGGGCCTCGCCGCACAACGGATCGGCACGTGGCGGCGGACGCCATGGATACGCACCCTCGCGGGATGCGTCGTCATTGCGCTCGGTATCGCAGGATTGGCCCGGATTCCCGGGCTCAGCAGTACCCTCCGCGCCGGGCTGCTCTGCCTGACCTGAGTAAAGAGCGAGGCCTTCCAGGCTGCGTGAGCTCATGCGTCTGCGTCCAGCCAATCCACCGTTTAAAAAATATCTTCTGTAGCGCGCGTCGGCCAGATCGGGCGCTGAACACGCGAACGCCGGATGCGGCATACTTCAGCGCGTCGGAACTCAAGGCAGCGGCGTGACGATGTTCGGGATATCCACCCGCGGCGGCGCGCCCCGGCGTAACATGCGCTGCGCGCCGCCGTGGATATCCCTCAACCCGCAGAAATTGCGCCTGCCGGATCCCTAAACACGGTCGTAACAAGTGGGGCCACTTCCAAGAGCCGGATAAAGGAAGCCAGTCGCGTGCAGACACGTTTGCTAGAGCTGTTCTTCGAATCAACATTGAGCTGTGCCGTCCTCCTCGACAGACAGTTCAATTTCATTCGAGTCAATCGGGCGTACGCGAATGCGTGCCGACGCGACCCCTCGGAGTTTCCGGGTCGCAACCACTTTGATCTCTATCCGTCGGACGCGAAGGCGATTTTCGAGGAGGTTGTCAGAACCGGGCAGCCCTATACCGCGCGATCCCGCCCTTTCCAGTTTCCGGACCATCCGGAGCGGGGCGTAACTTACTGGGACTGGAATCTGGCGCCGGTTTTGAATGATTCCGGCGATGTGGAAACATTGATCTTCTGCCTTGACGAAGTCACGGATCAGCGACGCGCGGAAGAGAGGTTGCGTCACACCCTGGATCAGCTTCGCAACCTGTCCACGATGCTGGTGGATATTCAGGAAAACGAACGGCGTCGTATCGCGCGGGTATTGCACGATGAAATCGGGCAGGAACTGACGGCCGTCAAACTGATCATCGGGAATTACATCAACGCGTCCGGCGCGGGACAAGACAGAACGCTGCGCGGCGCTCTCGCCGGCGTCAACGAGGTCATGGATCGGGTCAGGCAGATATCACTGGACCTGCGGCCGCCGGTGCTGGATGACCTGGGACTCCTGCCGGCGCTGGTATGGTTGATCGACCGCTGTTATGCCTTGACGGGCCTTACAGTGTCCTTCAAACACAGCGGCGTTGACGAGCGGCTGCCGCAGGAGATCGAAACGGCCGCCTACCGCATTGCACAGGAGGCGCTGACCAACGTGGCCCGCCACGCCGGCGTTCAGCGGGCAAGTCTGGCCGTGTCCGGTACGGAACATGCGATCATGCTCAAAATCGCGGACCGAGGGAGGGGGTTTGACCTGCCTGCCGTATTGAAGACCGGCACCAGCAGCGGCCTGATGGGGATGCGCGAACGTGCGCGGGCCCTGGGGGGGCGGGTAACGGTCGAGGCCGCTCCCGGCGCAGGAACAACGGTCCTCGCAGAGTTGCCGTTCGGCAGCCAGGCGTCGTCATGACAGGCGCCCGAACATGATCTCGATCCTGCTGGCGGACGATCATCCCCTGGTATTGCGGGGCCTGCACGACCTGTTCGAGGCCCAAGAGGGTTTTTCCGTCGTGGGACAGGAAACCGACGCCTTGCGGATCTTCGAGTCGGTCAAGCGGCTCCGGCCCGATGTATTGGTACTGGATCTCATGATGCCCGGCTTGAATGGCATGGAGATCATCTTGCAGGTTACCCGGCAGTGCCCGGACACGCGCGTAGTTGTGCTGTCGATGCATGCGAATCCTGCGTATGTATCGGAGGCGCTGCGCCACGGCGCGATCGGGTATGTATTGAAAGGTGCGGACGCCGAAGAACTCATACGCGCAGTGCGCGAAGCCGTCAAAGGCCAGCGCTACCTCAGTCCGCCCCTGTCGGAGAGCGATATGGAGAATTACAGGCTCGAAGCGCGGGAGGGCGTGCTGGATCCCTACGACATGCTCACGAACCGGGAAAAAGAGGTACTGCAATTGTCGGCCGAAGGACATACGGTCGGCCAAATCGCTGACAAACTTCACATCGGCGTCAGAACCGCCGAAACACATCGCGCCAATATGCTGCGCAAGCTTGATCTCCATAGCCAGACCGGGCTGGTGCGATACGCCATTCAACGCGGCATCATCTCGGCGGAATAGCCGTCCCGGCGCCTCGTGCCGGAGCGCCTTGCAGGCCTAGGGCCTTGCTTTTTCTCGGGTAAGGCAGGCGGTGGCGACCGCGCCAGGCGGCTCGGCCTTCCCGCAGCGCATCGCACGGCGCATAAAAATCAGTATAAATACGGATAACCCCACCGAAAACAACCTGTTACCTTCATTTTTATATGAGATTTAATTCAGAATCTGGAATGAGTTTGCCCATACATTTGTTTACATTTGGTTTTGTCCCCGCAATCGCAGTGGGTATCGAGAAACGCATGCGTGTTCGATTTTATGAGCCGGTCATCAAGTCCGGAACGAGCGGCGCGCTCCGGCGGTCGATCTGCTGTACTTTCGCCGCCAAGTCATGGCGGTAGCGAATCAACTTCTTGTTTTCGCCTTGGACGAACAGCGCTATGCGCTGCATCTGTCCGCGGTCGACCGAGTCGTCCCGATGGTGACTGTCACCCCGCTGCCGGCGGCGCCGGATGCCGTGCTCGGCATCTTCAATCTTCAGGGCCGGATTGTTCCGGTCTTCGACATGCGCAGGCGCTTTCGCCTTGCCGGGCGGGAAATCAGGTTGTCAGACCAGCTCATCATCGCGCACACGACGCGGCGATGGGTCGCGCTGGTGACCGATGCAGTGGGCGACGTCCTCGATTGCCCCGCGCGGGACGTTGTCGAAGCGCAGCGCGTCCTCCCCGGCACCGACTATGTCGAAGGCGTGGCGAAGCTCGAAGACGGGCTGATTCTCATCCATGACCTGGACAAGTTCCTGTCGCTGAATGAAGAGAAGCTGCTGGAACGGGCGATATCGAATGCCTGAAGCGGCCATGCGGATCCCCATGCCGGATTCGCTTTTTTCCCGCCTGAGCGATTTTCTGATCGCGCAGATGGGCCTGAACTACCCAAGAGAGCGCCGGCGCGATCTCGAGCGGGGGATCGCCGCCGCCGCGCGCGAGTTTGGATTTTCCGAAACCGAAGCGTGCGTCCGCTGGCTCCTGTCTGCGCCCCTGACGCGAAATCAGATCGAGATCTTGGCTGGTCACCTGAGCGTGGGGGAGACTTATTTTTTCCGTGAAAAGAGGAGTTTCGAGGCGCTCGAGGAGCATATCGTGCCGCAGCTGCTGCGCGCCCGCGGCGACGCCGGTCTGCGCCTTCGTATCTGGAGCGCCGGCTGCTGCACCGGCGAGGAACCCTACTCGATCGCCATGCTCCTCGACCGGCTGATCCCGGACCTGGAGAAGTGGAGCATTACCATTCTGGCTACGGACATCAGCCCGCGGTTCCTCCGCAAGGCGGCCGAGGGCATATATGGCGAGTGGTCGTTCCGCGACACGCCGGCCTGGATCCGGGAGCGATATTTCAACCGCAGAAAGGACGGCCGCTTCGAGATCAAACCGCATATCCGCAAGCGGGTAACGTTCTGCCACCTCAACCTCGCCGAGGACGGCTATCCGTCGCTGTGGAGCAACACCAACGCGATGGACGTGATTTTCTGCCGCAATGTGCTGATGTATTTCGCCGCGGAACAGACAAGGAAAGTCGCGGGGAGGCTGCACCGCTGCCTCGTCGATGGCGGGTGGTTGATCACCAGCCCGACGGAAGCCTCGAACATCACGTTTTCCGCATTCACGGCCGTCGAGTTCCCCGGCGTGGTCCTCTACCGCAAGATGGCGGGCGGTGGGCCGCAAGCCGCTGTCATCAAGCCCCAAGTCCCGGTGTTTGACGAGCAAGCTTGGGCCTCTCATCCGCAGCACCCGGGTGTGCCGCCGCAGCCTGCTGTGGTGGATGAGGCGCGACCAGCGTCGCCGAAAGACGCGCCGGACGGGCCGGAGCAAATCGGGTCCGTCGAGGCCCAGTCGCCGGAGCAGGATGAGCGTGAAGCGCCGTCCCGCGCGGCGCGGATCTGCGCCGACCAGGGAAAGCTCGCCGAGGCGATCGACTGGTGCTCGCAAGCAATCGCCGCCGACAAGCTCAATCCCGCGCACCATTATCTCCTCGCCGCCATCCAGCAGGAGCAGGGGCAATTTGACGCCGCCGAGCGGTCGTTCAAGCGCACGCTTTATCTCGATCCGGATTTCGCGCTGGCGCACTTCGCCTTGGGTAACCTGCGCCTGTCGCAGGGCCGGCGCCGGGAAGCAAGGCGGCATTTCGGGAACGCGAGGGCGCTGCTGCAAGCGCGTCCCCAGGACGAGTTGCTCTTGGAGTCGGGAGGGCTGACCGCCGGCCGACTCGGCGAGATCATCCTTTCCGCGCAGGAAAGCCTGCCGCGAGCTCATGAGGAGTTGCTGGAATGAGCGTCGGCGAAAAAGCTTCGGGCAAGAAGAAGCAGGCGGGCGTCGATTGGCGCGAGGTCGAGCGACGGCTGGAAGCCGCGCGCGCCAGGATGGCGCGTGTCTGGGCGCCGGATCCCGAGGAGACGAAACGGATTCTGAGGGAAAGGGCGCAGAGTCTCGCCCGGGAGCCCGGGAAAGCGGAAGCCGGCGACGAGCACATCGAAGTCATCGAGTTTGTCCTGGCCTTCGAGAACTACGCTATCGAAACCCGTTACGTGCGCGAGGTCGAACCGCTGGATAACCTGACGCCGCTGCCGTGCACGCCGGCATTCGTGCTCGGCATCGTCAACATTCGCGGTGAAATCCTCTCGGTCATCGACCTGAGGAAGTTCTTCGAGCTTCCGGAGAAGGGGCTGACCGATCTCAACAAGGTCATCGTTCTAGAGTCCGGAAACATGCTCTTCGGCATCCTGGCGGACGCCGTTGCCGGCGTGCACCGCGTCCCGATTGCCGACATCCAGCCGTCCCTGCCCACGCTCACCGGCGTCCGCGAGGCGTATCTGAAGGGCGTGACTTCCGGGCGCACAGTGATCCTCGATGCGGAGAAGCTCTTGGCGGACGAGAGCGTCGTGGTGCAGGAGCGAGTAGCAGGGTAGGAAGCGGATCGGGGTTTGGGCGAATCCCAAGTTTTCCAGGAGAGGGAGGACAACGATATGAAATGGACCGTGGGAACAAAGATCGGAGCCGGATACGCTCTGGCGCTGGTGATTCTGGTCATCTTCGGCGCAGTCTCGTACCGGAACACCGCCGAACTCATCGATGCCATCCAGATGAGAGCGCACGCAAGTGAAGTGCTTCGGGGTCTCGACGGGGTCCTCTCCGCCTTGCAGGATGCCGAGACCGGGCAACGCGGCTACGTCATTACCGGGGAGGAGCGCTATCTGGAACCGTATCAGACCGGCGCGGCGGTGCTGAACGAAACCATCCGGAATCTCCGCAGTTTGACGGCGGGTAACCCCAACCAGCAGCAGCGGCTCGACGCCGTCGAGTCCCTCGCCGGCGGCAAGATCGGCGAACTCAAGGACACGATCGATTTGCGCAGAAGCAAGGGTTTCGACGCCGCGTTGCAGGTGATCCGGACGGATAAGGGAAAGAAGGTCATGGATGACATCCGCAAGGCGCTCGCCGGGATGGAGAACGAGGAGAAGCTGTTGCGGGAACGGATCGACGCCGAAGTGCAGGCCAGCAGCCGGACCACGATTTCCATTCTTGTTTACGGCACCGTGCTTGCTTTTGCATTACTGGCTGTGGTCGGTTTTCTGATCACCCGGACCATCACCGGCCAGCTCCGGGAAAGTATTTCCCTGCTGTCTTCGTCGGCGGCCGAAATCCTCGCCACCACGACGCAGATAGCTTCAGGCGCGGCCGAGACGGCGACGGCGGTGAGCCAGACCACCGCCACGGTGGAGGAGGTGAAGCAGACGGCGCAGGTCGCGGGGCAGAAGGCGAAGTATGTTTCCGACAGCGCGCAGAAGGTGGCGCAAGTCTCGCAGGCCGGGCGCAAGTCGGTGGAGGAGGCCATGCAGGGGATGCACCGCGTCCAGGAGCAGATGGGGTCGATTGCCGAGAGCGTCGTGCGGCTCTCCGAGCAGAGCCAGGCGATCGGGGAGATCATCGCCAGCGTCAACGATCTGGCCGAGCAATCGAACCTGCTCGCGGTCAACGCCGCCATCGAGGCGGCGCGGGCCGGGGAGCAGGGCAAGGGCTTCGCCGTGGTGGCCCAGGAAGTCAAGAGCCTGGCGGAGCAGTCCAGGCAGGCCACCGCCCAAGTGCGCACCATCCTGGGCGACATCCAGAAGGCCACGAGCGCCGCGGTGCTCGCCACCGAGCAGGGCAGCAAGGCGGTGGAGGCCGGGGTGAAGCAATCCACGCAAGCCGGGGAGTCCATCGGCGTGCTCGCCGAGAGCATCGCCGAGGCGGCGCAGGCGGCGACGCAGATTGCGGCCTCGAGCCAGCAGCAGATGGTGGGCATGGACCAGGTGGCGCTGGCGATGGAAAACATCAAGCAGGCGAGCGTGCAGAACGTCTCCGGCACCCGGCAGGCGGAGGTCGCGGCGCAGAACCTGCACGAGCTGGGGCACAGGCTGGGCTCGCTGATCGGGATCAAGACCGCCTGAGCGGACATGCGGCGTCAAAGCAGACCCGCGCAGACTTCGGTACGCAAACGCGTCCCGCCGCCGCGCGCTCCGGGAACCGGACAAAGCCATGGCCAAAAAGAACGATGAGTTGCTGAAAAAACTCCTGGCGACGTTCCAGGTCGAGGCGGATGAACATCTCAAGGCGATGTCGTCGGGACTGCTCGCGCTGGAGAAAATGCCGCCGGGCGAGCAACGGGCGCAAATCATCGAGAACATCTTTCGCGAGGCGCACAGCCTGAAGGGCGCCGCCCGGGCCGTGAACCTCACGCAGATCGAATCGGTCTGCCACTCGCTGGAAGGCGTGTTTGCGGGGCTGAAGGGCAACCGGCTCGCAATTTCGCCGCCGCTGGTCGATCTCCTTTACCAGTCGCTCGATGCCCTCGGCGGATTTCTCGCTCCGCATGCCGGCGCATCCGATGTGCTCCCCCCGGCGATCGCGACGCTGATCCGGCGCCTCGACGAGGCGTTGCAAGGGCCGCTGCCCGAAGCGCCCGCTGCGGCGTCGCCGGCACGGGCGATTCCGTCCGCTTCCTCTTCGGCCGCGCCGGCCGAGTCCGCCGCGATCGCCGGCGCCTACGCGCCGTCCCCGGCCCCGAGCCTGGCAGCCGAGACGGTCAGGGTTTCCACGGCGAAGCTCGACGCGGTGATGCGTCAGGCCGAGGAACTGCTGTCGCCGCGGCTGGCGTCGGCGCAACGCGCAGAAGAGTTGCGCGAGACCGCCGCCACGCTTGCGACGTGGAAAAAGCAGCGCACCCGCATCGGGCCCGCGCTGCGGCTGATCGAACGCAGGCTCGAAACGGGCGGCAAGGTCGACGGCGCCGGGGAGCAGGAACTGCCGCAGTTGCGCGAGTATCTGGACGCCGAGCAACGGTTCATGAAAACGCTCGAAGGCCAGCTGGCACGGTTGAGCCGGTCCGCCGCGCACGATCGGCGCATGCTGGCCGGAATGACCGACACGCTCCTTCACGACGTGAAGGAGATGCACCTGCTGCCGTTTTCGTCGCTGCTCGAGATGTTCCCGCGATTCACCCGCGAACTCGCCCGCGACCAGGGCAAGGAGGTGGAGCTGGCGATCCGGGGCGGCGAGATCGAGATCGACCGGCGGATTCTGGAACAGATCAAGGACCCGTTGATTCACCTGCTGCGCAACTGCATCGATCACGGCATCGAGCGGCCGGCGGTGCGCAAGGACAAGCGCAAGCCGCCGCAGGGAACGATCACCCTGGCGATCTCGCAGAAGGACAGCGGCAAGGTCGAGATCCTCGTCGCCGACGACGGCGCAGGCGTCGACGCCGCGAAGGTGAAGGCGGCAGCCGGCAAGCTCGGCGTCGTTTCCGCCGAAGAGGTGGAAAGACTCGGTGATCCGGAGGCGTTGGCGCTTGCGTTCCAGTCCGGCGTCTCCACCAGTCCCATCATCACGGACGTCTCCGGGCGCGGGCTCGGGCTCGCGATTGTGCGTGAAAAGGTCGAGCGCCTGGGCGGCAGCGTCGCGATCGAGTCGCGCCCCGACGCCGGAACCCGCTTGCGCATTGCCTTGCCGCTGACGCTGGCCACTTTCCGCGGCGTCATCGTCCGCGCCGGCGATCAGCTTTTCGTCATACCCGCGGCCAGCATCGAGCGGGTGGCGCGGGTAATGAAAGAGGACATCCGCACGCTGGAGAACCGGGAGACGATCTCCCTCGGCGGACAGGCGGTTTCGCTGGTCGGCTTGAGCGACGTGCTGGAGATGCCGCGCAAGGCCGCGGCGGGCGAGGCTGCGGACAGCGCGCAGGCCATCGTTCTCGGTTCGGGAGCGGCGCGCATCGCGTTCCGTGTGGAGCAGGTCCTCGGGGAGCAGGAGGTGCTGGTCAAGCCGCTCGGCCCGCAGCTCGCGCGCGTGCGCAACGTCGCCGGGGCGAGCGTTCTGGGGACGGGCCAGGTGGTGCCGGTGCTGAACGTCCCCGATCTGATGCAGTCGGCGGTGAAGCGGGCGACGATGCCGATGGCGCCCGTCGCGGCCGCCGAAGAGCCCGCCGCAGCGGAACAACGCTCCATCCTGGTCGTGGAGGACTCGATCACCTCCAGGGCGCTGCTCAAGAACATACTGGAGTCGGTGGGCTACCGCGTCACCACCGCGGTGGACGGGATCGACGCCTACACCGCGCTCAAGACCGCGACCTTCGATCTGGTCGTCTCCGACGTGGAGATGCCGCGGATGGATGGTTTCGATCTCACGGCCAAGGTGCGCGCGGACAAGCAACTCGCGGAGCTGCCGGTCGTGCTGGTGACGGCGCTCGGATCGCCCGAGCATCGCGAGCGCGGCATCGATGTCGGCGCCAACGCCTACATCGTGAAAAGCAGCTTCGACCAGAGCAACCTGCTGGAGATCGTGCGGAGACTGATCTAGTGTCCCGTCCCGGAAACACTTCGAATATTGTTGGGATCGTCATTCCGGCCGCGCAAGGCGCGAGCCGGAATCCAGTGTCGTTCGCCATGAAAAGTCCCTGGATTCCCGCTTTCGCGGGAATGACTTTATTCAACAGATTGCGGGAACCGTACACTGGTTGCGCATTGGCGCCCGACGGTCCGGCGGTCATGAACACGGATATGAGGCGACGCTCTTGATACGAGTCCTGGTGGTGGAAGATTCCCCCGTGGTGCGGGAATTTCTCGTCCACATCCTCAGCTCGGATCCCGGCATCCGGGTCGTCGGCACGGCAAGCAACGGAGAGGAAGCCGTGGAGGCCGTGCGGCTCGACCGGCCCGACGTGATCACCATGGACATCCATATGCCCAGACTGGACGGGCTGGAGGCGACGCGCCGGATCATGGAAACCCATCCGACGCCCATCGTCATCGTGAGCGGTAGCGAGAAGTCCGGCGAAGTGGCGACGGCATTTTCCGCCATGGACGCAGGCGCTCTCGCCGTCCTTCCCCGCCCGCGGGGCATCGGTCATCCGGCCCATGATGCCACCGCGAAGGAGCTGGTGCAGACGGTGAAGCTGATGTCGGAGGTGAAGGTGGTCAGACGCTGGTCGCGAGCGCGGCGCGATGCGCCCGCCCCGCGACCAACGGAGATGGGCCTTGCAAGCGAGCCGGCGAAAGTCAGGATCGTCGCTATCGGCGCCTCGACCGGCGGCCCGCCGGCGCTCCAGACCATTCTCGCGGCGCTGCCGAAGGATTTTCCGGCGCCGCTGCTGATCGTTCAGCACATGGCGGCCGGCTTCATCCAGGGATTCGTCGACTGGCTGGCGCATTCATCGAGCCTGCCCATTCATCTCGCGACGCAGGGCGAGTTCATGCTTCCCGGCCACATTTACGTCGCGCCCGATGGATTTCAGATGAAGGTGGGGAACGGCGAAAAGATCGTCCTGACGAAGGACGAGCCCGAGAACGGGCTGCGTCCGTCGGTATCGTGTCTGTTTCGCTCGCTCGCGGAAGTCTACGGATGCGACGCGGTCGCCGGGCTGCTCACCGGAATGGGACGCGACGGCGCCGAGGAGCTGCGGCTGCTGAAAGAAAAAGGCGCGGTCACCTTTGCCCAGGATAAGGAAAGTTCCGTCGTCCACGGCATGCCTGGCGAGGCGATCAGGCTGGATGCGGCGATGCTGGTTTTGCCGCCGGAGAAAATCGCCGCGGTGCTGACGAATCTGGCGAACAGCAAAGCGAGGCACACTCCATGAAACCCGGGAAGAACAAACCCAACGGCATCGAAATCCTCATCGCCGAAGACAGTCGGACGCAGGCGGAGAAGCTGCAGCACCTGCTCGAGGAGCACGGCTACACGGCGGTGACCGCGCCCGACGGCAAGCAGGCGCTCGCGGCGGCCAGGCGGAGCAAGCCGACCCTGGTCATCAGCGACGTGCTGATGCCGGAGCTGGACGGCTACGGCCTGTGCAAGGCGATCAAGTCCGACGACAAGCTCAAGGACGTTCTGGTGGTCCTGGTGACTTCGCTGTCGGACTCGCAGGACGTGATCCGGGGCCTGGAGTGCGGCGCGGACAATTTCGTCCGCAAACCGTATGACGAGCACTATCTGCTGTCGCGAATCGAGCACCTGCTGATGAACCGGGAGCTGCGCAAGAGCCAGAAGATGCAGCTCGGGGTGGAGATCGAGCTGGGCGGGCACAAGCACTTCATCACCTCGGAGCGGCAGCAGATCCTGGACCTGTTGATCTCCACCTACGAGCAGGCGGTCGGCCTCAACGCCGAGCTCAGGCTGCGGGAAAAGGAATTGGCGCATTCGAACCAGGTGCTCCAAGGGCTGTTCCGCATCGCGGAGGGGCTCAATCGGGCGGTCAGCGAACATGAGGTGGGTGAAGCCGCTCTTGACCGGGCGATGGAGCTGCCCGGCGTGCGCGCGGGGTGGATCCGGATGCTCGAAGGCGATGCCAAATTCCGCACGATCGCATCGCGCGGCTTGCCGCCCGCGATGAGCGTGCCGGACGCATTCGAGGACGACTGCATGTGCCAGCGCAAGCTGCTCAGCGGCGAACTCGACCACGTCACCAACATTCTGGAGTGCGAGCGTCTCGGGAGAGCGAAAGGGGATACGCAGGGATTGCGCTTCCACGCCAGCGTGCCGCTATGGCTCGAGGGCCGCATCCTCGGGGTGATGAACCTGGCTGGACCGGAGGGTGGGCTGTTCGCTGAGAATGAGCTGGAGATGCTCTACAGCGTTGGCCACCAGGTGGCGATTGCGCTGGAGCGGGCCAGGCTGCACGAACACCTCGAGGAGCTGGTCGAGGAACGGACCGCCAAGCTCGTGGCGGAAGTCGAACAACGCAAGCGTATCCAGGGGGAACAGGCGCGGCTGGTGGCCATCGTCGAGTCGACCACCGATCTGGTGGGCACCGCCACCAAGGATGGCCGCCTGCTCTACTGTAATCAGGCCGGCCTGAGGATGCTGGGGTATGAACCGGGCCTGGATGTGTCTGCTCTCAGTCTCTACGACGCCCATCCTGAGTGGGCGGCAAAACTGGTGCGGGAAGAGGGTATTCCGCACGCAATCAGTCACGGGACCTGGAGCGGGGAAACAGCATTCCTCCGGACCGACGGTCGGGAGATTCCCATTTCTCAGGTGATCATTGCGCACAAGGGAGCCGACGGATCGATGGAGTACTTGTCTACCGTCGCGCGCGACATCACCTCGAGAAAAGAGGCGGAGAAGCGGGTGATGCGCCTCAACCGCGTCTACAGCGTGCTCAGCGGCATCAACACGACCATAGTGCGCGTGCGGGAGCGGCAGGAACTTTTTGCCGAAGCCTGCCGCATCGCGGTGGAACACGGCCAGTTCAGGTTTGCGTGGATCGGCATGCTCGAGGCGGAGACGCAAAAGGTGATCCCCGTAGCCACGGCCGGCCATGACGACGGCTATCTGGCGCAGATCAACCTGACGACCGTCAAGGATGCCCCCGGAAGCTGTGAGTTGACCGCAATCGCCCTCACCCAGGCCAAGCCTGTGGTCTGCAACGATATCGCCTCGGACGATCGCATGAAGGTGTGGCACGCCGAAGCCCTGAAGCGCGGCTACCGGTCCGTGGCGCTGTTCCCGCTGATGCTGGATGGCGGGCCGACAGGTGTATTCGTGCTCTATGCCCCGGAACCGGACTTCTTCGACGAGGAGGAGATGAAGCTGTTGGTCGAAATGGCGGGTGATATTTCGTTTGCCCTGAAGCACATCGGGAACGAGGAGCGGCTGAATTATCTGGCCTATTTCGACGAAATTACGGGGCTGCCGAATCGCGCACTGTTTTCGGACCGCTTCGATCAGCGGCTGAGCGCCGCGCGTCACGACCGGCAGGGTTGTTCGCTGGTCATACTCGATATGGAGCGTTTCCGCTCGGTCAACGAAACACTGGGCCGGCAGGCCGGAGACGAATTGTTGCGTCTGCTCGCGCAGCGCCTGCAGGAAGGACTGGATGAGACCGACGTTCTGGCCCGTCTCAGCGGCGACTGCTTCGGCATTGCCACCCGGCGAACCATCGCCGGTTCCGACATCAGCGCAATCCTCGACCAGATTCTTTTCCGTATTCAGGCGCGTCCGTTTGCGGTGGGCGGCAAGGAGCTGCGACTTGCGGCAAAGGCCGGCGTGGCGGTGTTTCCCGGCGACGGCGAGGACGTCGAGACCCTGTACCGCAACGCCGAGGCGGCGTTGCGCGACGCCAAAGCGTCCGGCCAGCGGTATCTTTTCTACGCGCCGCAGATGAACGCGAGGGTGGCCGAAAAGCTCTCTATCGAAAACAAGCTGCGCAAGGCGGTTGAACGCGAGGAGTTCGTGCTTCACTATCAGCCGAAGATTTCACTCGTCACGAAGCGCATCACCGGCGTCGAGGCCCTGATCCGGTGGGCCGATCCGGAGGTGGGCCTGGTGGCGCCAGGGCTGTTCATCCCCGTGCTGGAAGAGACCGGATTGATTCTCGAGGTCGGGAAGTGGGTCATGAAGCAGGCGCTCGTCGATCTGGACCGTTGGTGCGCGGCGGGGGCGGAGCCGGTACGGATCGCCGTCAACGTGTCGGCGATCCAGCTCAGGCAGAAGAGTTTCGTCGACGACGTGCAGAAGGTTGTCGCAGCACGCAAGGATCTCGCAGCGAGCCTGGAAATGGAGATCACCGAAAGCTTGATCATGGAAGACATCGAGCAAAACGTTCCGAAGCTGGCGGCCATTCGGGAGCTTGGCGCAACCGTGGCCGTCGACGATTTCGGCACCGGGTATTCGTCGCTCAGTTACATCGCGAGACTGCCCATCAGCGCCCTGAAGATCGACCAGTCATTTGTCGAAAGCATGACAGACAGCCCCGACAGCATGAGCATCGTGCAGACGATCATTTCCCTTGCTCATTCCCTGAAACTGAACGTTATTGCGGAAGGCGTCGAAACGGCCGAGCAGCAAAAGCTGCTGGGCCTGCTTCGCTGCGACGAGGCCCAGGGATTTCTGTTCGGCCGGCCGTTAGCCGCCGAGCAGACGCTGGAACTGCTGCAAAAGCGGGGCATGGAAATCGCGCACCCCCCCAAAAAAAAATTGACACCCTGAGCGAGGCGGGCCCGGTTTGTCGGCGACGGTGGCAACAGCTCGGGAAATACGGGAAAACAGCGGGAACCGGGGAATCAATGGTGGGTGGTACTGGGATCGAACCAGTGACCCCTGCCGTGTGAAGGCAGTGCTCTACCGCTGAGCTAACCACCCGCTGCGCCGGATTTTATCAAAACCCCCGCCTGGCTGCCTGACGCGGATTACGACCGCGCCGGTGTCATCGCGTAAAATGCTGCGTCTTTGAGCCGCGATGATGATCAGAACCCGATTTGCCCCCAGTCCCACGGGCTACCTCCACATCGGCGGCGCGCGCACGGCGCTGTTCTCCTGGGCGTACGCGCGCAAAGCGGGCGGCAAATTCATCCTGCGCATCGAGGATACCGACCTGGAGCGCTCCACCGGGGAATCGGTCACCGCGATCCTGGACGGCATGCGCTGGCTCGGCCTGGACTGGGACGAGGGGCCGTTCCATCAGATGCAGCGCCTGCCGCGCTACCGCGAAGTCGCCGAGCAGCTGCTGCGCGCAGGCAAGGCCTATCGCTGCTACTGCAGCAAGGAAGAGCTGGAGAAGATGCGCGAGGCGCAGCGGGCGAAGGGAGAAAAGCCGCGCTACGACGGGCGCTGGCGCGACTCGAAAGCGGCGCCGCCCGCCGGGGTGACGCCGGTGATCCGCTTCAGGAATCCGCTCGACGGCGAGGTGACCTTTCACGATCTGGTGAAAGGGCCGATCACGGTCGGCAACGCCGAGCTCGACGACCTCGTCATCCTGCGCGCCGACGGCGTGCCCACCTACAATTTCGGCGTGGTCGTGGACGACCTCGACATGAACATCACGCACGTGATCCGCGGCGACGATCACGTCAACAATACGCCGCGGCAGGTGAACATCTTCCGCGCGCTGAATGCGGAGCTGCCGAAATTCGCCCACGTGCCGATGATCCTCGGCGCCGACGGCGAGCGCCTGTCCAAGCGCCACGGCGCCGTCAGCGTGATGCAGTATCCCGAGGACGGCTATCTGCCCGAGGCGCTGGTCAATTATCTGGCGCGGCTCGGCTGGTCGCACGGCGACGAGGAAATGTTTTCCGTGACGCAATTCATCGAATGGTTCGACCTCGGACACATCAGCCGCTCGCCGGCCCAGTTCAATCCGGAGAAGCTGCGCTGGTTGAATCACCAATACCTCAAACAACGGCCCGATGCCGATCTGGAGCGCATGGTCGCGCCGCGCATCGAGCGCGATGGCGGCAGGTTCGCCGACGGCCCGCCGCTCGCGGACGTCGTCGCGCTGCTCAAGCAGCGTTCGGAGACGCTCGATCAACTCGCCGAAGAGTCGATGATGTTCTACGGCGAGGCCCGCCCGACGCCCGAGCAACTGCGCGGCAATGTCGCGGACGAAGTTCGCCCGGCGCTCGCCGAGCTGGCGTCGCGGTTCGCGGCGATCGACGATTGGCGCACCGAAACCGTCACCGGCGCATTGCAGGCCGTGATGGGCAGGCACAACCTCAAGATGCCGAAACTCGCGGTTCCGCTGCGCGTGATCGTCTTCGGGCGCACGCAGACGCCGAACCTGTCCGCGGTGCTGGCGCTGGCGGGAAAAAGGCGGGTGGCGGAGCGGCTGCAGGCGTACCTGAACGGCTGATTCCGCAAGGGAATGGAACCGGTTCAGGCAAGCATGCACGAACTCAGATTAAACAACGCCTTAGCGGCGCGTTTTCTTTACAAGGCGCAGGCGGCCCAGTATAATTCGCGCCTTCGTCCGTGGGGGTATAGCTCAGCTGGGAGAGCGCTTGCATGGCATGCAAGAGGTCAGCGGTTCGATCCCGCTTACCTCCACCAACCGGCTTCCGGCCGTCTGAAAAAAAGTCCTTTAGTCCCCATCGTCTAGAGGCCTAGGACATCGCCCTTTCACGGCGGTAACAGGGGTTCGAATCCCCTTGGGGACGCCAGT
>JBARMB010000123.1:0-2061 GCA_049802235.1 Burkholderiales bacterium
GATGGAGAGCGCCAGCCGGGGGAGCAACTTGCTGTTCTGCGGCCATCTTCAGCAAGCGCCGGCGCTTTGCAGCCGCTGGGTGTGGTCGGCGATGATTTGGCGGAAGATTTCGTCGAGGCCGATGGTGATGTTCCAGTTGGGATAGTGCGACTTGAATTTCGCCAAATCCGAGATGTAGCAGATGTGGTCGCCCTTGCGGTTTTCCTCGACATACTTCCAATTCAATTTTTTTCCGCTCATCTGCTCGATTTTTGCGATGGCTTCGAGCATGGAGATGCTGTTCTGGCGGCCGCCGCCGAGGTTGTAGACCTCGCCGCAGCGGGGATTGGCGGCGAACTCCTCGATGGCGCGCACCACGTCGTGACTGTGAATATTGTCGCGGACCTGCTTGCCCTTGTAGCCGAAGACGGAATAGGTTCCGCGGGAAATGGCCACCTTCACGAGGTAAGAAAGAAAGCCGTGAAGTTCGACGCCGGAGTGCGATGGCCCGGTGAGGCAGCCCCCGCGGAAAATGCAGACTTTCATGCCGAAGTAGCGGCCGTATTCCTGAGCCATCAGGTCAGCCGAGGCCTTGGAGGCACCAAAGAGCGAATGGAGGGTGCGGTCGATGCGGCAATTTTCATCGATGCCGTTGAAGTCCTCGGGGCGCGCATATTCCCAGCGGGTGTCGAGCTCCTTGAGAGGAACTTCGTTGGGGGCATCGCCGTAGACCTTGTTGGTGCTGAGAAAAATGAAAACCGCCTCTGGGCAATGGAGGCGTGTGGCCTCGAGGAGATTGACGGTGCCGAGAGCGTTGACTTCAAAATCGAGGATGGGGATGTCGCGGGCCTTGTCGTGGGAAGGTTGCGCGGCGCAATGAACGATCAGATCGAAGCGCTGCGAACGAAAGAGCGTTTCGAGAGCGATGCGGTCGCGGATGTCCACATTGTGATGGGTGAAGTTCTTCGAGATGCGACGCAGCCGGTCCAGATTCCACGTCGTATCGCCAGGATCGCCGAAAAATACCCGGCGCATATTATTGTCAATGCCATGGACCTGAAGGCCCTGGCGGTCGAAATGCTCGACGGCTTCGGAGCCGATGAGCCCGCTGGAACCGGTAACCAAGATTGTCTTCGGCTTCATCTGAAAGGTTAATTTCTCCCTATCGAGGTTGAGCGGGACTGGCCACCAGCATTATGCGTCAGATTCCGTGAAATTGTATCTGTGGACGTGGCCGCGTCGAAGAAGAGGATGCTCAAAAAAGCGCCAGGAGAGGAACGCCAAGAGGTAGGTAACACCAAAGGCGAGCAGCGTGACCAGGGCGCCCCGAACGCTGGCGATGCTGGGCCGGCTGTGCAGCAGCAGAGCGTGACACAATCCCAGGACCAACAGGTGGATCAAATACACGCAGTAGGAAAGGCGGCCCATTTCCCGCAAGAACGGCAACTGCAAATTGCGGCTCCAGATGCCATGCGGCTCAAGAAGACTTAACGCGAGAAGGCAGGCAAACAAAAACGCGAGCCAGGAATATCCGAGAAAACCCATCCAGAAAGCGAATGGGGTGAAGAGCCATTTGATGCAGAACGGGACGGGAGCGGTGAGGATTGCAAGAAGCACGTAAAAGGAGGTGTGGTGCGCTGCGTACCACGCCTGGATTTTCCCTTCGCGCCAGAGCAATGCGACCAACATGCCCATGGCCAGTGAATCGGCACGGCATGGCATCCAGACGTACATGGCGTTGTTGCCGCCGGGCCACAACAGGAAAAGCGCGGCGCGCAAAATGGGAGCAAGGAGCAACGTGACAAGGAGAGTCCACTTAAGCTTGCCTATCGACAGGAAGCGCACCAGCGGCGGCGATACCAGATAAAATTGCATCACAATCCCCAGCACCCACGCCACCGCAAGCCAAAACCAGGCCAGAGTCCCAATCGGCAGTGTGAAATAGTTCTGGAGAAAAATGCAGTAAACCGGAAGCGCTTTCAAAGCGGAGAGATCATTGGGAATGACGCCACCGACAGAATTACCGAAAAGGAAAGCCGCGAGGGCGAAGAGGGTTATCCAAAGATAGTAGATGGGGAGAAT